>JBEKFZ010000056.1:0-28307 GCA_050013075.1 Thermoguttaceae bacterium
ATCTACTGGCGCCGCCGCCGGTAAAGTGCTGAAACAGTAAAAACGCCACGTTGGGGCGGCGATTAAAAGGCCGCCCCAACTTATGTATGCCGAGCATGTTTGGCAGGAAGGAAATCAACGCCGTCGTTGCCGATGCCTATATGTATCTCTTTTGACTGTAAATGGCACCCAATATCACTACCGACGAAATGCCAATTCGAAGAGGAAAGCAGTGTCCCGTTCTGTGCTGTTTTTTGACGACGCGTCTTGAAATTGTTATATTATTATTGTTTAACTCTTTGGAAAGAGCCAAAGATCTGTCGTATGTGAGCAACAAACCACATGGCACTTTAGAAACGCCAACTGATATTAAGCACTTGTTTATGTCTTCTTATCTACACCAGTTATTGCACAATCGGCTCAAGACGTGCCTGCAATCAAGCACGCGTTTTTAAGAAGGTGAGCTGAATATGAAACACTATATCACCAGTCGCGTCATCTGCTTAATTTGCATGGCGGCGAGTATGGTCGCTCTTCACGCCAGCGCTCCCGGGACAGCGTCTAGCGACGCGCAGGAGATTCGTACGCCCGCTGCCCCGGCCACGCCGCGGGTCAACGGTCCAACAGTCTTTGGCGTACGGCCCGGGTCGCCGGTGCTCTACAAAATCCCTGCTACTGGTAACGGAACTTTGACGTATTCCGTGGACAATCTGCCCGCCGGGCTTTCGGTGAACTCTTCGACCGGGGAGATCACCGGCACATTGACTACCGCCGGCGATTACGCGATGACGCTTCGCGCCACAAACTCCTTGGGCACCAACACCAAGCAGTTCCGGCTTGAGGTCGGCAATACGATTAACTTGACGCCGGCAATGGGTTGGAATAGCTGGAATGCCTATGGCACCACGGTAAGCGCCGACCTGATACAAACCGCCGCCAATGCGATGGTTTCCTCGGGACTGATCAATTACGGCTGGAGTTATGTTAACATCGATGACGGCTGGCAGGGCACGCGCGGCGGTACGTACAATGCCATTCAGGGCAACTCGAAGTTCTCCGACATGCCGGGCTTAGTCAACACAATTCATAGTCTAAATTTGAAGGCGGGGATCTACTCCAGTCCTTGGGTGACTACATACGGTGGAAATATTGGGGAAAGTACAGGTGGATCCGGCGGGTATACCATCGGCACGACCCATTATGAGACAAACGATGTCAATCAGTGGACCGCATGGGGCTTCGATTACCTAAAATACGATTGGTACCAAAATCAAGTAGCGGAGACCCAGCGGATGACTAATGCGTTGAATGCAAGCTCGCGGGATATCGTCTACAGCCTGTCAAACACCGCGCCGTTCGCTAAGGTCGGCCAACTGTCGCAGTTGTCCAACTCCTGGCGGATCACATGTGATATCACTGACAACTGGACTTCTGTACGCAATATAGGATTCGGCCAAGACGCCTGGGCGCAATACTCTAGCCCGGGCCATCATAACGACCTGGACATGCTAGTCGTGGGCTATGTCGGCTGGGGCTCTTCACAGCATTCTACCAACTTGACTTACAACGAGCAGTACACCCACATCACCCTCTGGAGCCTGTTGTCCGCCCCCTTGATGCTCGGTTGCGACCTGACAAAGCTTGATGCTTTTACTCTCAACCTGCTGACGAATGACGAGGTCTTGGCGGTGGATCAGGACGCCTTGTGCAAACAGGCAACCTGTGTGAGCAAAGTTGGCAATTTGCTGGTTTACGTGAAAGACCTGGAGAATGGCTCCAAGGCCGTGGGGCTATTCAACATAGGCGACTCAGCGGCATCCGTCACGGCCAATTGGTCGGACCTGGGTATCACCGGCTCCCAGTTGGTTCGCGATCTGTGGCGGCAAGTCGACGAGGGACATTACAATAACCAGTACTCGATGACCGTAGCCTCGCACGGAGCTGAATTATTAGAGATTACGCCAAATCCCGAGCCTGCCACGCTTGTGCTTCTCGTTTCGGGTGCATTGGCTCTGCTGGCTTTTCGCGTGCGACGAGGTTTCTCAACATGACTAATTTTACCAAAATGCGAATTGAATTTGCGTTTCTATTCTTGATGTTTGTCTTGCTGTCTGCGCATGCGCAGGCATCCAATGTTTCCTGGAATGTTTCTTCGGGAAATTTTTCCGCGGCAGCGAATTGGTCTCCCACGCATTTTCCTTATTCGGGCGATACTGCACTGATCAATAACGGCGGAACGGCATTGCTCGGAGCTACTTCTCCTCCAAACAGCATTAGCTCGCTGACAATAGGCAGTGCTTCGGGCTATAGCGGCACCTTGACTCAATCTAACCAAACCCTGACTGTAACGGGCGAGATCTGGATCGGCAATGGAGGCGGCACTGCCACCTATAATATGTCCGGCGGAACGCTCAATGCCCAAAGCTGGTTCTCCATCGCCCGACATTACCCGCTTTCGGATCCCACGGGCACTGTGGGAATCGTGAATTTCTCCGGCGGGATCATCAACAAAAGCGGCGGCGGTGATTTTAATATCTGCGAGCGGGGAGCGGGCAACCAAGGCACCCTCAACATGTCGGGCACTGCCGTGCTCAATGTCAACGTTGGGAACGTCGTGCTCGCCGGCGGCGGTGATGGTTCAGGCGGCACCGCCACAATCATAATGAATGGCGGGACAATTAATCTAACTACGGCTACCCCCGGGGGATGGGCCTGGTATCCTCAATTCATGATTGGCGTTGGTAGTAGCACCAGCACGGGATCCTTCACCCTGAACTCCGGAACGTTGAATGCCGGTGGTTGGATTTGCGTCGGTCGCGAACTGTCCACAGGCACGGTTACGATCAACGGAGGCACGCTCAATAAATACGATACGGAAGGCGATATTATCATCGGATCCACGAATCCTTTTAACACCAGTTCTTCGGCGGGAACCGGAACCTGGAATCAGAATGGCGGTACGGTTTACAATCCCACTCGGCTGATCCTTGGCCAAACCGGCGGTTCCGGCACGTTTAATCTCAAAGGCGGTTTGGTGCAAGCCGCGGCCGTTGGCGGCGGGGCCGGAACCAGCACGTTCAATTTTAACGGCGGCACCCTTCAGGCCGTCGGCGACCAATCGGCCTATTTGCAAGGGCTGGACAAAGCCTATGTAAAAGAAGGCGGCGCAAAAATCGACACTCAAGGATACGACATCACGATTGCCCAGGTACTGCAACACGGCGGCGCTGTCACACTCGACGGCGGCCTGATCAAATCCGGCGCCGGCACGCTGACTATCACCCAAAATGCCACCTATACCGGCAACACCACCGTGTCCGGCGGTATTCTGGATATGCTGAACATCAATACCCCGGCCGCCACTGTTTCGGTTGTAAATAACTCAGCGTTGACGGCCAACTCGATCGTGGCCGATACGCTAAATATCGGATCGGGCGGGACAGGCGTCGTCGAGTCCTTGTCCGGCGATTCCATTTCATCGTCATCCCTATCCCCGGTTCCCGAACCGGGCACGTTAGTGCTCTTGGCGACGGCCGCATTGGCGACCCTTGTCGCCGTGTGGTGGAAAAAGTAACGAACAACAAGTAATACGCTTTCTAATTCAAACTTGCAGCTAGCAAATTTTGAATATGCTTAATTGGCAAGGACTTACGAATGCTAGCAACGCGCAGGTTTGAAACAGAATTGGTATCATAGGTGATTTCGGTGGAAAGCTTTGGTTTTTTCCCAAGCTGGACGTCGCGGGTTCGAGCCCCGTCTCCCGCTCTTGATGCCGGCCGATGTTCAAACTCGCCGGCGGTTTGCTTTATCGAAGAATTTGGCCTTCTATCTCCCGCTATCTCCAAGTTGGGAATCTTCGGCGGCAGCGGCCTCTGGTTTCGCCGTCAGATCCAGGTCTTGCGTATCAGCCACATTTTCACGGCTTGGGTTAAGAGCACGTAGCAGCCCAGCGTAAGGCCCAAAAGCGGCCAGTAAAGCGAGGGCAAGGGGGTGAATTTCAGCCAATCGCCGATGGGCGAGAAGGGCAGCCACATGCCCACGATCATGACGATCAGGGTGGTGGTTATCACGGGCCAACTCGCCCGGCTTTGGAGGAAAGGAATGCGATTGGTGCGGATAATGTGGATGATCAGCGTTTGGGTAAGCAACGATTCGACAAACCAGCCCGTCTGAAACAGCGAGGTGCTATGCATCAGGGCTTCAGCCGTGCTGACGTTCCAGCACCCAAAAATATAGAGCATCATAAAAAACGTGGTGTAATCGAATATCGAACTGCACGGCCCGATGAAAAGGATGAACTTGGCGATCTCGCCCATCTGCCACGGCCGGGGTTTGGCGATTTGTTCGGGATCCACATCGTCGGCGGGAATGGGAACCTGCGAAAAGTCGTAGAGCAGGCTGTTGGTCAGAATTTGCATGGGGGTCATGGGCAAAAACTTCAAAAAGGCGCTGACGCCTACATAGCTGAACATGTTGCCGAAATTGGAACTGGCGCCCATGCGGATGTATTTGAGTATATTGGCATAGACCTTGCGGCCTTCCAGCACGCCTTCTTCCAGGACCATCAGACTTTTTTCCAGAAGGATGATGTCGGCGGCCTCTTTTGCGATATCCACCGCTGTGTCCACCGATACGCCCACGTCGGCGGCCCTCAGGGCGGGCGAATCGTTGATCCCATCGCCCATGAACCCCACCACGTGTTTTTTGCTTTGCAGGGCTTTGATAACGCGCTGTTTGTCCATGGGCGAAAGCCGGGCAAAGAGTATCGTGTTTTCGGCGGCCTCGGCCAGTTCGGCCTCGGTCATGGCCTCGACCTGGGAGCCTAAAATCACGTGCTCGGTCGACAAGCCGACCTCCTGGCAGATTTTCCTGCTGACCAGTTCGTTGTCGCCGGTAAGGATTTTTACCGCGATGCCGTGGTCGCGCAAGGCCAGCACGGCCGGGGCCGCCGTTTCCTTGGGCGGATCGAGAAAGGCCACATAGCCCTTCAGCACCAGATCGCTTTCGTCCTCCTTGGAATAGGCCGGTTTATGCTCCAAGTCCTTGTATGCGATGGCCAGCACGCGGAAACCGTCGGCGCTCAGATCGTCGTATTCCTCTTTCAGGTCTTGAATTAAAAGCGGATCGATGGGATAGAGTTTTCCTTCCAACTCGAATTTGGTGCAGCGCTGAAAAACCGATTCCGGCGCGCCCTTGCAGATCAAGCGATGGACGCCATCCGGCGTTTCCACCACGACGGACATCAACTTGCGCGAGAAATCGAAGGGAATTTCATCGGCCTTGCGATAGGTTTGCAAGGCGGAGGCTTCGATAATTTCGGTATGGTCGAGAATTGCCCGGTCCAGCACGTTTCGCAGCCCGGTCTGGAAATGGCTGTTCAGGAAGGCCATTTCGAGCACTTCATCGTCTTCCTTGCGGACCACGTCGCAATGCCGTTCCAGAATCACGTGATCCAAGGTGAGCGTGCCGGTCTTGTCCGCGCAGAGTACGTCCATGGCGCCGAGATTTTGGATTGCATTCAGGCGTTTTACGATCACTTTTTTCCGCGACATGGCGATTGCGCCCTTGGAAAGGCAGACGGTGACAATCATGGGCAGCATTTCGGGCGTCATACCCACGGCCACGGCCATGGCAAAGAAAAAGGCCTGGGTCCAGTCGTGTTCTCCGTTACTGCCATGTTTTGTAAGTCCATTGATGATGAACACCAATGGCACCATTACTATCATGAAGTAGATCATAAGCCAGGTGAATTTGCCCACGCCCTTGTCGAAACTGGTCTGCACCTGTTGACCGATGATCGAACTGGCCATGCCGCCCAGGTAAGTTTTCAAGCCGGTTTCGACGACCACGCCCGTGGCCGCGCCGCTCTCCACGCTGGTGCCAAGGAAACACACATTTTTCAATTCCAGCAAGGATTTGGCTGCGTTGTCTTCGGGCGTGTCGAATTTTTCCACCGGCAACGATTCGCCGGTCAAGCTGGATTGAATGATGAACAAGTCCTTGCATGATAGAATGCGGATATCGGCGGGAATCATGTCGCCGGCCGCCAGGCGGATAATATCGCCGGGCACAAGTTGGCCCAGGGGCACTTCGCTTGCCGCGCCGCCGCGAACGACCGTGGCCGTAACGCTGATCATGGCCTTTAGTTTTGCCGCGGCGTCGTCCGCCCGGGATTCTTGCACGAACCGCAGAGAAACACCCAAAAAAACCATGATTAGCATCACGGTTCCCGCTCGCGGGTCGTTGTTGATCAAAAAAGACACGGAGGCCAGGATTAACAGCAAAATGACCAAGGGATTCATGCACGCATGACCCAAGAGCCTGAGCCGTCCGAGTCGCTGCTCCTGGGCGACCACGTTAGGACCGTATTTTTCCAACCGCTCTTGGGCTTCTTCTTCGCTTAAGCCGGTTTCTTTGGTTTGAAGTTTGCCCAGTACGACATCCGCAGTGTTTTGCGCAACCTCGACCAATAGCGGCGAAACCTGAACATGGTTCGACTGGCGCTTGATGACCGCCAGAATGTTTTTCGGCAGTATGGTTGTGGGCAGGATGGGCATGATTATGTAAGTTTATAGTTATCCATTTTCAGTTTATTACTCGTCCTCGTGTTACACCATGCAACTCGAATTGTCGCGAAAGCACGCCCGGCAGGACTCGAACCTGCAACCAGCGGATTAGAAATCCGCTACTCTATCCATTGAGCTACGGGCGCTAAAAAAATTGAGATTATATTATACTTTTGCCATATTAATAGCCTATCCCCGGACGCTTTAAAAATCTCATTGATGGAAAGGGATTTTGGCGAACGAATGGCGAATCCCCCCGATTGGGCCGTATTTATCGGGACAATTTTACAAAAAGACATGCACACTGCCGGCGCCGATTTTTCGAGATAACTTTGCCGGCATAGCCGTTATTCTCCATGAGTCCATGCGATCGCATTTCAACTAAGACAAGACCGTGGACGCAACAATCGGCTTGAACCCCTGCCCCTTTAACAATTTTTCCGGTTTTTCACCTTATGCCCGATCTATGCCAAGAGTTTCTCATCCGGGGCGATAAGAACAACTAGCGAATGGTTTTCCAGTAGCAATCGGCCGTCGGCCGGCGCCGGCGGGCCGTCCAACGACGGATAAATATCCTCGGGACTTTCGGCCGCGGTGTCCACGAACTTCCGCCAGGCAATGGGACGCACGGCGGCGGGAATAATAAACTCTCGCGGATCAACGCCGGCGTTGAACATCATCAGCAGGTGATGATTCTCCGGCGCAAGCGGGTCTTGTCGCGGCACGGCGGCAAGCAGGCAAACCAAAGTGCTCTCCTCGCTCGTCCAGTCGACTGTTTCCCCGGCGGCGCTAAACCAGGTGACGTCGGGAAAACCGCTGGGAAGAGGAGGCTCGCCGTAGAGGAAATCCGTTCGTCGCACGCTCGGTTCCGCGCGGCGGAAACCGATCAGGGCTTGACAGAACCGCCATAGCGCCTGATTTTTTTCCAGCAGCGACCAATTGAACCAGGAAATTGCGTTATCCTGACAATATGCGTTGTTATTTCCGCCCTGGGTCCGCCGGCACTCGTCGCCGGAAAGGATCATCGGCACGCCTTGGCTGAGCATGAGCGTGGCCAGCATGTTTTTAATCTGCCGATTGCGGAGATTCTCGACCGTCGTGCGCCGCGTAGGCCCTTCGACGCCGCAGTTGCAACTTAAGTTGTTGACTTCTCCGTCGCGGTTGCCTTCGCCATTGGCTTCGTTGTGTTTTTCGTTGTAGGCGACCAGGTCGTTCAGGGTAAAGCCGTCGTGGGAGGTAATGAAATTGATGCTATGATAGGGCTTTCGCCCGCTCGACTGGTAAAGGTCGCTGGATCCGGCCAGGCGCGTGGCCAGGGGACCGACCATGTTTGCTTCGCCGCGCCAAAACCGCCGCAGGTCGTCGCGATACCGGCCGTTCCATTCAGCCCAGCGCATGCTGCCGAAGGTGCCCACCTGGTACGCTCCCGAGGCGTCCCAGGCCTCGGCGATAATTTTCGTGTCGGCCAAAAGCGGATCCTCGGTGATCGATTCCACTACGGGTGGATTGGGAATCAATTCGCCGCTGCGGTCGCGGCTTAAAATCGAGGCCAAATCGAAACGGAACCCGTCCACGTGGCAGTTGTGAACCCAATACCGCAGGCAAAGGAAGATCAATTCGCGGACTATGGGGTGGTTGCCGTTAAGCGTGTTGCCGCATCCGGAATAATTGCGATAAGTGTTGCCGCCATTTTCCAGCATGTAATAAACGCGATTTTCCAAGCCCTTGAAACTCAGCGTCGGCCCGTACTGGTTGCCTTCGGCGGTGTGGTTGAACACCACGTCCAGAATCACCTCGATGCCCGCCTGGTGCAAGGCCCGGACCATCTCCTTGAATTCCCGCACCTGGCAGCCCGGTTCCGTGCCCGCGGCGTAACCCCGGTGCGGGGCAAAAAACGCCAGCGGATCGTATCCCCAGTAATTCGGCCTCTCCTGCTTGTGACCGAAGCAATCGATGTCCGAGGAAAACTCGTGCACCGGCATCAGTTCCACGGCCGTCACGCCCAGCGATTGCAGGTAAGGAATTTTTTCGATTATGCCCAGATACGTTCCCGGATGGTCCACGCCGCTGGATCGCGAATGGGTGAAACCGCGCACGTGCATTTCATAAATAATTGTCTCCGGCAAGGAGCGGCGCAAGTGCCTGTCGCCCTGCCAATCGAACTCGTCGTTGACCACAACGCATTTGGGCGGGCGGATCAGGCCGTCGTCGGACGGCAGAAATTCTCCGGCCAGGGCCTTGGCATAAGGATCGATCAGCCGGGCTTTCGGATCAAAGCGATTTCCTTTGTCCGGTTCATTTGGACCGTCGGCCTGATAATGATAAAGCTGACCCGGGCCCACGCCCGGAACAAAGATGCTCCAGATATCGCCCCAGCGATTCAAGTCCGGATCGAAATCGATGCTTTGCTTAGGCTCGCGGTCTAAAACATTATCGTACAAAAGCACGCGCATGGCCGTTGCGCGGCGGCTGAAAACCACGAACTGCACCCCACCGTCGTGTACAATCGCACCATAAGGAAGGGGGTGGGCAAATTTTAATACCGCGGGACGTTCAAACATTGTTTTATACCCGGTGCTATATCCTGGAACTATCCCTACTTGGCAAGCATACCATTGGTTTACGTCGATCGACATGCTAAACCTGTTGAAACTATAGGTTACGTCGTTTGGGCAATGTTAAACCGTGCGAAAATAGCCTACCCCGTCTATGCGTTCACCTATTTTTCGGCCGTTGGCCGGGAGAGCTTGAAAAATGCCTTACATGCACCTTGTTATCGGCATGGTCCGCAGATGCCCTGAAATTAACGATTTTTTTGGCTCTGCCTAAAAAAGCGTGGTTTTTTGCATCTACCCCCGATGAATAGGCCTTAGCATGAAAAGTGCGGCCTTTTGTATTTATTGAGTCTCAGGTAATGAATGTCGCATTTTCCCATCAGAGCCGGGCCGTGTCGGCCCGGAAATGCCGGGGCGACACGCCCCGGCTCTGATTTTTTTCCGCGACATTATTAACCTGACATTCAATAGCCACCGGTGAACACATCGTAGGCCGGACAAGACGCTAAGCCAATTTGATCAACATGCACTGCGTGGAAGGAAGTTGCACGGGCCGTTCCGGTTTGTCGCGCAAAAAGTCGTCGAATGCCTTGCGCACTCCGGCCAGGATCGAGTAATCGTGTGATAATATGACCCCGCCTGTAATAAGCCGCGGATAAAAATACTCCAGGCCGGCCAACGTGCTCTCGTACAAATCTACGTCGAGGTGCACGAAGGAAAACCGCCGCTCGGGCAACGTCTTGGCCGATTCCGGGAACAGCCCGGGGTAGAAATAGACATTCTTATAATTTTTCAAATACTCCTGTACCGATTCGAGCGAGCAGGGATACTGCTTTTCGCGATGCACGCCCTTGTCCGCCGAAGTGCTTTGCGGCAGCCCGCCGAAAGTGTCGAACAGGTGCAATTCAACATCGCCCTTGGCCTCGCAAAGCAGCTTGGCCGAAGCGCCCTGAAACACGCCCACCTCGGCCATGGCGCCGCTCAGGCGGCTATATGCTTTTGCGAAAGAGAACACCGTGTAGGCCTCGTAGGCGAATTGCAGGGATTGGCGTTCGCGGCGGACTTTTTTGATCAACCGCACGTCCTCGGGTTCCTTATGGAGTCCCAATAAAAAAATTTGCACCCGCGAAAGCGCATTTATATAAAAGCGCTCCAAAAACCCGCCGCCGACCAATTTTTGCAGCTTGGGATTATGTACTAGTTTAGCCATGTTCAAAAGCCTCCGAATTTATTTAGTGGCTGTCACAAAACAGATGTGCGTCATTCTGAGCGAAGCGAAGAATCTGGGTGCAAAACATCAAATCCGGTGAGATCCTTCGTTACACTCAGGATGACTTTGGAATATGTTCTTATTATTTCTCGTTATCCGATTCTTCGGTAAGTATCGCCTCGGGATGGAATACTGTGTGGCAGTCGGTGCAACTTTTAGCGAGCTTTTGCATGGCTTCCGCCGCGGCAGGCTCGTTGCCGGCGTGAATGGCGGCGTTCGCCGCCCCCGCGGAATCGCGCATCTGGATGGAAAACCCGTACCACTCGTTTATCTCTTGCGGATTTTTCGCCGCGCTGACGTCGAACATCGAACCTTGGGCAATGGCGGCGATCGCGGCCGTATAGCCCGCCGTATCCTTGGCCTTGGTTTTGAATTTCGCGCCCTTGATGTTTCGTTTCAGCTTGGTGTTGATGTTGGGAACTTGCTTCATCAGATCGCTCAGAGATGCCACCTTTTCCCACTTCAATTCGCCCTGGAGGCGAACCTTGCCCTCGGCGACCGCCTTCAGGCCGTCGAAGGCTTTTTTGGCCGATTGATAATCGGTCGTGGCGGCTAGTTCCTGTGCGGCCTTTATCAAGGCGGCGGCACGGGCCTTGTATTCGTTGGGTTCATCGTGCAGCCCCAGGCAAAGAGCGATCACCGCCAGGGTGCCCGTGCATCTGCCGATCTTCCCTTCCGAATCTTTATACTCTTCTTCGCTTGCCAGCGTCGTTTCGATTTCCTTGATATAATCGCGTACTTGATTGACCAAATCCCCGGCCGGAGCAAAACAAGAAAGTTTCGGCGCATCGGGCGGCGCCGGCCTATCGGCAGTCCAATTTTTTTCAGACCCTGCCGCGGATACAAGCCCGCACCCGGCGGCGAACATCCAAGCGATCGTAATTCCCAGCCCCGGCAACGCCGCCAATGATCGATCAAATGCAGCTCTGTGCATGACGCTTATGCTCCGAACAGTTTGAGCGTGTCCTGAAATTCATCGTCAAAAGCCTTGTTGGGACGACAGTTATACTGTCGCCCCGGTATGATCCGGCACGGATGCGGCAGTACAACTGCCGCACCAACGAGATTGTCAATTTGGGGGGAATTACCCGACTAGCAAAAAGCCGAGCTTTGCAACTTTTCGACTTTCTGTCAAGAGGTTTATTTTGCCGCCGCGGCCGGGACTAAAGCGGAAATCGCGCCTTGAGCCATATCCGCGCCTTTGAGCCATTCGTTCAAAAGGCGAATCTCCACGCGCGAATTCATTTCGCCGTACAACGGCGCACTCAGCGTATCGGCAGGCTCGTTTTCGGCGGACACGCCCAAGCGCATGCGCCGCGGATCGATGCCCTGCGACTCAAGGAATTTACATACCGCGCGGCATCTGGCGTAGGCCAGATCGAAATGGTCGTGAAAGGGCGCACCCGCGGGCAGCGATTGCCGGGAAGTGTGTCCGCGGATCTCGATTTTCTGTAATTTGCCCGCCAGTTCCTGGGCCACGAAAACGAGATCGGATTTTTGCGAGTCGTCCAATTTGGCCGAAAACTCGTCAAAAAAGATGCGTCCGCCGGGCACCGTGGATTCGCCCGGCTTGCTTACGCACACGGTGACGCTGCTTGCGCCGTTGGGCAGGCCGCGGCTGAGACTTTTTGCCCGTTTGTCGCCCGGCTGGGCTCTCAGTTCAGCCGGCACTCGGCCCTTTAGCGCGGTCGGCCCTCCGATCCAGCAATTGGCAAGCGTCCAATTCGGCCCGAACCGATCGCACAACGAGCCAAACACCGCTCTTAGTTTTTCATTTTGATCCTCGAGATTGCCCCCTTTTCCTTTTTCACCGCCGGGATTGTCTTTTTTAGCCTCGGTTTTACTGTCCGCGGCCGAATGTCCCTTGTCGTGTTTGCCGGCGCCGCTGGTGGTGGCGTAGAGCACGACGAAAAACGCCATCACTATGGTTATCATGTCCGCGTAGGACACCATCCATTCCGGCGCTCCGCCTTCCGACGACGGCGGTGGAAGTTTTTTAGACATGGCCTTACGCCGCCGCCTCCCTGGAAGGCCGCATTTTCGGCGGCAGGAACGTAATCAACTTCTGCTCGACCACCCGGGGACTATCGCCCGACTGGATCGACAATACCCCGTGCAGAACAATCTCTTTTATCAACACCTCCTCATGATTGAGGCAGGATAGTTTCTCGGCCATCGGAATACATATCAAATTGGCGGTAACCGCGCCGTAAAGAGTCCCGATCAACGCCACGGCCATCGAAGGGCCGATCGACGCCGCATTCGACAAGTTGCCCAGCATCATCACCAATCCCAAAAGCGTGGCGATCATCCCGAACGCCGGACCGCAGCGCCCGACCGTCTCCAACACCTTTCGCCCTTCATGGTGCCGGGTTTCCATGGATTCGATTTCCCTGCGCATGATTTCCTCGACGATCTCCGGCTTGATTCCGTCGACAGCCATCCGAATGCCCAAGGCCACGAACGGATCCTTGATGTCCTTGGTCAGATTTTCCAGGGCCAATAGTCCCTCGCGGCGGGCGACTTCGGCCAATTTGACCACGGATTGAATCAACTCGGACGGATTTTCCTTTTTTCGGAAAAAGAGTTTTTTAGCGATTGGAAACATGGAAAGCACGCGGGGCAGGGGAAAACCCACCAGCATCACCGCCGCGCCCCCGCCAAGGACCATCATGATCGCCGGCGGGTCGATGAACCCGGCCAGATTCACGCCCCCTTCGCCGCTCATCCCCATGAAGACCAGCGCGCAGCCCATCATCAGAAATCCAAGTATCAGCCCGCCTATGGTGGTTACATCCATCGCCCATCCTTTGTTGCCCCTTTTTCATCAGTTGTCAGTTAACAGTTTTCAGTCATCAGTTTTTTTCGCCTTCCGCCTTGTTCTTCTTGCCTACAGCCTAAAGCCTAAAGTCTACAGCCTACAGCGTTACGAGAAATGCAAATTAGGGAATCCTCCACTTAACCGGAGTTCCCCTGGAAGATATAGCTTTTTTTCAACATCAAGCGGGCCGGAAGATGCAAAAACTCCACTTTGCCCCTGGAAATGCCGGAAAAATCGATATTTCCCCTACGGGAATTATGAGAAAAGGTAAAAGAATTCGCCTCTCCATCTTGGAGAGCGTTTAAAATAGTCCCCTCTCCCGCCGGGAGAGGGTTAGGGTGAGGGCTTTGCGGCTAGCATGACAAATAATGAATATTAATTTCTCTTGAAAGTGCTACACTTCTTCCAATTTTACGCCTTTGCCCGACTTGATGCTGTTTCTAGCCTTCTCGATTCGACGGAGGAACCTTGGGTCATTTTCCAGACGATAATCGAACCAGTCATCTTCCGTTTCAAATCCAATCAACACCCCGGCGGGCTTGCCGTGACGTGTAATAATAACTTCCTCGTTTTCGGCGAGATGTAGATATCTGGAGAGATCATCTTTGACTTCTGATAGAGCCACTTTTTTCAAATGTTTTCTCCTGCTCTTTTAAGCCAATTATTCTTTTAATCCACTAATTTTACCTGGGCCAGTAAAAATATCTGCGTCTCGTTTTTTCTCTCTTTTCCACTTTTTTACTCCGAAAAGGTAAAATCTATGCCCTCGAAAGATGACATTCAGGGTAGAACCTGTATAGGGACTAAAGCAAGAAACCCGTCACGATTAAATCTATCCCATAATTTGTTTAATAGATTATTGTTAGTTTCTACTTCATCGAAATACATTTTACTTGCCGCGATTAAATCTTCACGGAAATTTGCGGCATTAAGAATGATATGCCCAGCAGTGTCATTCATTAAGTGCATATCTGATCTATTGTGAATAAGTGCATACTTTTTATTTTTGATTGTGAACATATGAACAAGCCCGTTGCGAAGGCTGTCATATAATCCCTTTGCATCATAACGTTCCTTTGGGAAATACTTGTCAATAAAGCCGGTATATGCAAGTTGAACCTTTCCTTTTGTGTCCTTACCCCACCAAAATCCAGCCAAATAGTCTATAGCACATGCCATTACAATAAACCCAATCAGCGCGTCTTGGGATGGAACTAATCGTTCAATCGGGCCAAAGACCCATTCGTTAAAATGCGGTCGAAACTCATGACGAAACCAGGATAATCTATCAACATGAGAAGAATTTGGTCCAGAATTTATTGATGAAATTGGATGTTTCTCCATATTCACTCTCCCTTTTCAGTCCCCTTTTCTATTCCTGCGTTAGGCAGTATTGTGGGGTTCTCCGAAGACCGCTTTCAAATGATTGGGCAGCGCGCTGAATCAATATCGGTATTTTCTACAATTGTATTGTCTTAAAAGACATGCTTTTAGCCGAATACATCTGGTCGGGATCAAAGATGATTCCGACAAGAGTATTTTCCGTATCCATGGCAACATGCAGATGATTGCTTAACTTTCCCTATAACATATTTCCCATGGTTTTTAGTATGTACTTTGCTCTGGGGATTGTCAATCATTTGTAAGCATTCTTGCTTGCATATGTGAAGGGGAAGATCCTTTTATTACGCAAAAATTGGGATAGTCCCAGGCATCATTCCTATAGACTTTCCAATTATTACATTCTGCATTAAAATACGGTGTTCTTCCCTATTATGAATCGTCATGAATTTTATTAACCCTGAGTGAGGAAAGCCCTCACCCTAATCCTTTCCCGGCGGATTTAATGGCCAAAGCAACATACAAGGACGCCGGTGTTGATCTGGATGTTTACCGTCAGGCGATGGCCCGGCTGCCGGGGCTTTTGTCGCGGACTTACACGCCCAGGGTTATACCGCTGGAGGGTGGTTTTGCCGGGCTTTTCCAACTCGATTTCGAAAATAAACTCTTTTCCCGAAATTACAAACAGCCGGTGTTGGTCTCTTGCACCGACGGGGTAGGAACCAAGCTCAAAGTCGCCGCGGCTATGGGCGTGCACAATACCGTGGGCATCGATCTGGTGGCCATGAGCGTAAACGACGCCCTGTGCTGCGGGGCCGAGCCGCTTTTCTTCCTCGATTACGTGGCCATGCCCAAGGACGACCCGGACCTGTTGGAACAACTTGTCCAAGGCATCACGGCAGGCTGCATCCAAAGCGATTGCGCGCTTTTGGGCGGCGAGACGGCGATCCTGCCCGATATGTACGCACCCGGCGATTACGACCTGGCGGGTTTTTGCGTGGGCGTAGTCGAAAAGAAAAATATTATCGACGGCCGCGCGATCGAACCCGGCGACGTGGCTATCGGCGTGGCATCCTCGGGCCTACATTCCAACGGCTTCAGCCTGGCGCGGAAGATCGTCTTCGACATCGCCGGCCTATCGGTCAAAGACCACGTCGAGGAACTAGACCGGACCGTGGGCCAAGCCCTGTTGGAACCCACGATAATCTACGCCCGGCCGGTGCGTCAGATATTAAATTATTATCGTGTCAAGAACGTGGTGCACGGCATCGCCCACATCACCGGCGGCGGCCTGTGCGAAAATCTCGCCCGCATCGTGCCCGAGGAAGTGCAAATAGTGATTGATCGCGGCAGTTGGCCGGTCCCGCCCATATTTACCTGGCTAAAACGTCTGGGCGAAGTCGATCAAGCCGAAATGGACCAGGTGTTCAACATGGGCATCGGTCTGGTCTTGGTCGTCGCGCCCTTCTATGCCGAAAGCATCCGCCAGCAATTAAAACGATCGAAACTCCAATCCTGGCCCATCGGCCGCGCGGAAAAAGGGCCGCAAGGCGTGGTTTGGGAAAAAGGATGAAGGATGAGGGATGAAGGATGAAAACAAAAGGCTGTAGGCCGGAGGAATGAAAACTGATTACTGAAAACTTGATAAAAACCGCTTGAGGTTTCGCCCTGAGCGTCTCATAAAGTGGGCAGTCATAAAGTGGGCAGTAAACTGCCCACCCCTTGCTCTCCAATGAGAACCGACCTTAATCCCCAATCCTCAATCCCTATTTCGACGGTCCCGCGGTTTTCAGGGCTTCAAGCACTTGGCTTTCGCTCAATAAATCCGAAAGGATAATTGGTTCTTGTCCCTGCGAATTGGCGGGCCATATAGCCAAAACGGGAATGGAATTATATCCAAGATCGTTCAACGCCTTTTTTATCATGGGCGATTGATCGGTCCAGTCGGCCAGCATGGGAACCACGCCGTTAGCCTTTACGAGTTCATACACCGCATCGGTGTCGATGGCCAATTTCAAGTTGGTCTTACAGGTTAAGCACCAGCCGGCCGAGAAATCGACCATCACCGTTTTTCCCTCGGCCCTTGCCTGGGCCAGGGCCTGGGGCGAAAACGGCTGCCAGGGGATTTTCGACTGCAAAAACAAAATTGTGAACGCGAACCAGCCCACAAGCGCGGCCGCCAGCGCTCCGCCTAACCATGCCGTAAGCCGGGTGTTTATCGATGCGGTCAAAGGCGTCCGCCCGACCCACCAACAAGCAAACCACAGCCCGATCAACAAAGTCAAGGTGGGAATAAAATATGCCGCACTAAGCGTGCTGAATAAAAATACCACCGTGGCCAAGAGCAAGAATGCCATTAGTTCCTTGACGGTTTCCATCCAACGGCCGGGCTTGGGCAAAAAGCGAATCAGTTCGGGAAAAGCCCCGATCACCAGATAGGGCGAAGCCATGCCCAGCCCCATGGCGCCGAATATCAAATAAGCCACGTGCGGCGGTTGCCGCAATAAATATCCAAATACCGGCCCCAGGAACGGTCCGCTGCACGGAGTTGCCAGAATCGTGGCGAAGGCCCCTTTGAAAAATGCCCCGGCCGGTCCTTCCCGGACTTGAAGATCGCCGGCCTTGCCCGCGCCCACAAAACCCGGAATGGGTATTTCCCACACGCCAAGGAAACTCAGCGCCATTACAAACACCAAGGCCGTCATGGCCACCTTGAACCAGGGCAATGTAAAATGTTGCCCCCATGACAATCCGGCTATGGCGACCAACGTGGCCAGCACCATGAACACCGCCAGCAATCCCAGCGAATACCATACATTTAAAACGAACACTCGGGCGCGATGCTCGCCCGCCTGCTGCAAAAACGAGAATATCTTCAAGCTGATAACCGGCAAAACGCAGGGCATGATGTTTAAAATCAAACCGCCCAAAAAGGCAAAACCCAGTTGCATCCAAAGCGTATTGCCAGTTTCGCTCGGACGAACCGAAGTGGTGTTTTTAGCAATCTCCGCGCCGGGCGCGATTGCCGCCTGGTTTTCGACGGGTAGTTTTATGCCCACGCCTAGTAATGCCGAAAAAGCGATATCCCTGGGCGGGATGCAAGAGTTGGCATCACATGCTTGAAAGCTGACCTTACCATCGATCCTCAGTCTGGCCGGGTCCGCGCCCGCGGCCAATTCCAAGGGGGCATACCAGGTCACGGTTCCGGAATGACTTTCAATCGCTAAATCGCCGAAGGCATCGGGTTCTTTTTCCTTTTTCGGCCGCGGCTGCGATTGGAACTCGTCGGCAAGCCGATATTGCGGCGACTGGGCCAACTGGATTTTTGTTCGGATCGGTCCGCCGGGCGCCTGGGTTATGGAATAAATGTGCCAACCCTGTTTTATTTCGGCCGTGATGAACAACACGGCGGGCTGTTTTCCGGCGGGCGGGGTGAATCGGGTATTCAGTCTGACAATGTCTTTACCGTCAACTCCCATCCCCGGCAATCCTCCGCCTTGATTGCCATCGAACAAACTCGATTGCGCCCAAACCGTCGGCGCCGAACTAAAAATGCCCGCCATTGCCAAACTCAAAATCAACGCTCGATAACCCGCTTTCATGTATCCATTGTCCTTTGCTTTGAAATTATGCGAAAACAAATCGCGAAGTCGGAGTATTATATACAACCCGTTCCGCTTATAAAAGACACATTCCACCCATTGATTTTCCCACTCCCAAGAAGTTACACTAAGAGTTTATCCTAAAACCGGTCGTCATTCTGAGCGAAGCGAAGAATCTAGCCTCTATTATCAAGATCCTTCGCTATGCTCAGGATGACAAAAATGGGTATTCGGATAGGCTCTAAATACATCCAACAAAAAAGGGGATCGTCGCCCCGCATTGCCGCCAAAAGCGATGAAATAAGCACTAAGGAACTAAAGCAAGATGAAAACCATAATTATTGGAAACATTGTAGCGGCGCTATTTTTGCTATCAGCCGGCCTTTCAACCGCTTACGCCGAAGACGCCGATGCGAAACTCAACGCATTTTTCAAACAATACCTGGATGAAACGTTTCGACTTCGGCCGACGGAAGCGACCCGGCTGGGCGATCATCGTTTCGACAATCTACTTGACGATCTTTCACCCCAAGCCCGAAAGAATTGGATCGAACATTCGCGCAAAACCTTGGAAGAACTGCCCAAGCAGGTGGATTATGAAAAACTGTCGCGCGACGGAAAGATCGATTACGATATCTTCCGGCATCAACTGACCGCATCCATCTGGCTGGCAGAGAACCTGCGGCCCTTTGAACTGGATCCGCGGGTCTACAACTCTTACATCAACGAGAGCGTATACACGCTGTTGACTCAGTCCACGCTGCCCAAGGAGACCAACATTGCCAACGCCGTCGCCCGGATGAAGCACATCCCCGAGGTGGTCGCCGAAGCCCGGCGCAGTCTGCAAAATCCTCCGGCGGTGGCGACCGAAACCGCCATCAAGCAAAACCTGGGCGCAATCGGTTTTTACGAGCGGGATATTTTTGAAGTGGCCGGCGACACGCCGCAATCGGACGCCTTAAAAGCGGCAGCCAAGCCCGTTGCCGATTCGCTGAAGCAATACCAACAATTCCTGGAAAAAGAACTATTGCCCAATGCCAAGGGCCAATGGCGGTTGGGCAAGGAAAAGTTCGCGAAAAAATTGGAAATGGAACTGGAGGCGGACGTGACGCCCGAGCAGGTTTTGGCCGAAGCCGAGTCGGAATTCGTCCGAGTGCAGCGCGACATGTATCTTATTGCCCGGCAGCTTTGGCCCCGTTATTTTCCCAAAGAGCCCATGCCGCCGGACGACGCCGAAGGCCGGCGGTTCTGCGTGGAGCAGGTCTTGGGCAAGGTGGGTCTGGAGCACGGCACGGTCGCCGACCTTGTACCCGAGGCCCGGAAAAATGTGGAGCGGATTAAAAAGTTCATCACCCAGCGCGATATTCTGCGACTGCCCCAGCCCGATCACTGCCAGGTGGTCGAGATGCCTGAATTCAAGCGCGGCAATTCCACGGCCTATTGCGAACCCGCCCCGCCCTTGGATCCCAAGGCCGCAAGTTTCTACGCAGTCAGCCCTCCGCCCAAGGATTGGGACGCAAAAAAGGTGGAAAGCCTGCTGGAAGAATACAATTCGCACATGCTGCAAATACTGACCATCCACGAGGCCTATCCCGGCCACTTCGTGCAGTTGGAATACGCCCACCGGAATCCGTCGCTTATTCGCCGCGTGTTTGAATCGGGGGTGTATGTCGAAGGCTGGGCGGTCTATACCGAACAAATGATGCTCGATCAGGGCTACGGCGACGGCAATCTGGCCTTGCGATTGACCCAACAGAAGTTCTACCTCCGCGCGGTGGCCAACGCCATCCTCGACCATAAACTGCACTGCACCTCGATGACCGACGACGAGGCCCTGAAATTTCTAATGAACGACGCCTACCAATCCGAAGGCGAGGCGCGGCTGAAAATCATCCGCGCGAAACAAACTTCCTGCCAGCTTTCCACTTATTTCGTGGGACGGACGGCAATGTACCGCCTGCGCCAGCAAATCGAGCGCGAACAGGGAAAGAATTTCGACCTGGGCCGGTACCACGAAGCGGTGCTCGATCCCGCCTCGGTTCCGGTGAAATATCTGCCCGAGTTGGTGCGAGATCGGCTGAGCAAACCCCGTTAAAAATGAATTGTTCCCTCTCCCTTTGGGTGAGGGCCAGGGTGAGGGCCGTAAGTTTTTAATAGAGTTTATACCTTCCTTAAAAAGAGTGAAAACAACCATGATTAAAACCGCTATGAAACGATGGGATTTATTCACTGAACCCGCTCTCACCCTAACCCTCTCCCAAAGGGAGAGGGGACCCGAACCAAACTTCTCCCAAAGGGAGAGGGGACTGTTGTTCGGATTAGCAAAACACTCCCTGACAAAGTTTCTTGCAATACTCATATTCTTCCACCTTTGTGCATCGTTGCCGGCCCAGGGCACCAAGGCCGATTATGAGCGAGCCAACGGTTTGCGAAAACTTACCGCGAACAAGGTCTTCAAGAACCGGGTAAAGCCCAACTGGTCGGCCGACAACACGCGGTTCTGGTACCGCAACGACCTGGGCAACGAGGTGTGGGAATTCATCATGGTCGATGCGCTGAAGGGCACGCGCGAACCGGCCTTCGACCACGAAATACTGGCGAAATCACTAGGCAAAGTCCTGGAAAAGGAACTCGACGCCCGGCGTCTGCCCGTCGACGAGATTGATTTTATCGAAGAAGATCCAAATATAGTTCTGCTGCACGTCGAGGGTAAGATATGGCATTGCGATCTGAAAAACTATGAGCTGCGCGAGGCGAAAAGCGAGGAAAAACCGCTCCGCCCGCTCCGCCCGCGGCCGGCTTTGCGCGAGAGCAAATCGACCGGCGAAGAAACCTCGCTGACCTTTATCAACCGCACCAAGGTGGAGGTGGAAATCTTCTGGCTCGACGAGGACGGCAAACGCCAGTCGTACGGCAAAATAAAGCCGGGCGATAAACACCAACAGCATACTTACGCCGGGCACGTCTGGCTGGTCGCCGACGCCGACGGCAAGACTTTGGCCGTTTACGAGGCCGAGGAGCAGCCCGCTTCCGTGATCGTCGACGGGACGCAACCTCCCCAGGACAGGCCGCGGCGGCCGCTGCGCGGTCCCGCTCCGGAGGGCGCGGCCTCGCCCGACGGCCAATGGTTCGCCTTTTTCAAGGATCACAACCTTTATCTGCGCGACACCGAATCGCGCGAGGAGTTCGCCCTGAGCGACGACGGCTCGGCCGACGACGAATACTCGGGCGAAGTTTTCTGGTCGCCCGATTCAAAAAAACTGGCCGTCCTGCGTACAAAAAAGGGCGACGAGCGAAAAGTCTATTACGTAGAATCATCGCCCAAAGACCAGTTGCAGCCCAAGCTGCATTCGTACGATTATCCCAAGCCGGGCGATAAAATTCCGCTTTCCAAACCGCAACTGTTCGAGGTGGCCGGCCGAAAACACATTCCCGTCGCCGACGAGTTGTTTCCCAATCCCTGGAGCGTGATCGACATGCATTGGGACCCCGATTCCGGGCGTTTCTTTTTCCTTTACAATCAGCGCGGCCACCAGATCATGCGGATTTTGGCCGCCGAGGCCGCCACGGGCAAAGTGCAAACCGTCGTCGAAGAACAAAGCCCCACCTTTATCGACTACTCCGGCAAACAATTCCTGCAATATCTCGACGAGAGCGGCGAAATAGTCTGGATGTCCGAACGCGACGGCTGGAACCATCTTTATCTATTCGACGCCAAGACCGGCAGCCTGAAAAACCAGATCACCAAAGGCCCCTGGGTCGTTCGCAGAGTGGAAAAAGTGGACGAACAAAAACGGCAAATCTACTTCTATGCCGGCGGAGTCCGTCCGGAGCAGGATCCGTATTACCTCCATTATTGCCGCGTGAATTTCGACGGCTCGGGCCTCGCGGTGCTCACCGAGGGCGACGGAACGCATTCCATCAAGTTTTCTCCCGACCGGCGGTTTTTCGTCGACACCTTCTCGCGCGTGGACCTGCCGCCGGTAAACGAACTCCGCCGCATGGAAGACGGGGCCTTGGTCTGCAAATTGGAACAGGCCGACTGGTCCGAATTGCTTAAAACCCTCTGGAAGATTCCCGAACGCTTTGTAGCCAAGGGCCGCGATGGAACAACCGACATTTACGGGGTGATTTACCGACCCACGAATCTCGATCCGGCCAAAAAATATCCGGTCATCGAACTCATCTACGCCGGGCCGCAGGATTCTTTCGTGCCCAAGTCATTCAGCTCCTTCCATTCGCCCCAGACATTGGCCGAACTGGGCTTCATACTGGTGCAGATCGACGGCATGGGCACGTCGAACCGGTCGAAAAAGTTCCACGACGTTTGTTGGAAAAACCTGGGCGACGCGGGCTTTCCCGACCGCATTCTCTGGATCAAGGCCGCCGCCGAAAAATATCCGTACATGGACATAAGCCGCGTGGGGATTTACGGGGTTTCGGCCGGCGGACAAAGCGCCGCCCGGGCAGTGCTGGCCTTCGGCGATTTTTATAAAGCCGCCGTTGCCGATTGCGGCTGCCACGACAACCGCATGGACAAAATCTGGTGGAACGAACAGTGGATGGGCTGGCCGCTCGGCCCGCATTATGAAGAACAATCGAATGTCACCCAAGCCCACAAGCTGCAAGGCAAACTCATGCTCTGCGTGGGCGAAATGGACGAAAACGTGGATCCCGCGTCCACCATGCAAGTGGTAAACGCCTTGATTAAGGCCGATAAGGACTTCGATTTGATTGTCTTTCCCGGCAAAGGACACGGCGCCGGCCAATCGCCTTACGGCGAGCGCCGCCGCGCGGACTTTTTCGTCCGCAATTTGCTGGGCGTGGAACCGCGCGGAGAAAAATAAGATCTAAAAATGCAGAATGTAGTATGATGAATGATGAATGAAACCGCTTGCGGTTTCGCGATGTTCACTGCCCCCTGTCCACCGCCCTAATGCCCGGCCGATTTATGCTTATTGTTCTGATTACTTCCGGCGCTGGAATAGTGCCGCTCTTGCCGGCAAAGCCCATCGAGAAGCTGATGCACCCAGTGCAATAGCCGATCACATTTTGCCGATTACAACACTTCGATTCCGTTGACCAGACGTTCGCCGTGCGTAAGACACATGGCTACGTGTTGGGCCAATTGCTTGCAGTAGTAGCTGTCGCAGCGTCCTTTGAGCACCACCGACTCGTTATCGACGAGGACGCTCAGATTGCGCACTCCGTGGCCGGTCTCTTGTTGTACGGCCCGTTCAATCGAAGCGGCCAACTCCTCTGCTTCTTCCAAGGTTTCCGGCAAATAGTCGCGGAACGTCCGTGAGGCCAATCCGGCCGAGGCGGGCTGATCTTCCATGGATTTCTCCTCGATCGCCGCTAGGAATCCCTTCATCCAGCGGCATCAGCGGAAATGCCCAGGAACATCCGTGTTCCAACGTATGTACGCCATCCAGGTTCGTTCCGTAAGTCCACGTTATTCATCCAATTCCACTTGAATCGAATTACTCACCTCAATCCCTTTGCAGACCGAACGGACGACCTCCTGTGCTAATTGCTTGTGGTAGAAGCTGGAAACGTTGCCGGATATAAATAGCGCGCCATCACGTTGCTCGACTTGTAATTCGTGTAACTCGAAGAACGGACTGTTAGTCAACGCCGCCTGGGCTCGGGCATGTAAATCGTTAATCAATACTGTAGCCATCCAACTTAAGCTCCTTCACACGGAGCTTATCAACCTAATTCGGGGCCAAAGTCGCGTATTTCCCACAACTCGTAATTTAGCTCTAAAAATCAATTTAAGTCAACCCCACAAAGAGCGGATTCCTTTTTATTCGTATAAACCCGGGGGGGACCGTTTGGTCGACTGCACATCCTTAACACGCCCCACTTTTATTCGTTAGAACCTGGGTTTCCCTTCCGTGTGACGGCAACACAAATGGATCAGGGAACTTTAATATCGGCAAAGGGAAAACCCTGACGGGGGTTGGCAGTTGGGATAAATTAGAGAGTTGTTACCGGCTTGCTAGCAATGAATTCATTGGGACTGGAGTTGTATTGCCGGCCCGGCCGACAAGATAGGATCCGCAATACAAACGCTGCCCCAAATTTGGGAAAACTATCTTTGTTTAGCGGCAAGCCGCCGATGAGCGGTCGAGTATCTTCCGGGATTTCAGGTATGCTAGCACTTCCTCGGCCAGTGTCTCGGCCGATTTACTGCCGGCATCTAGGACCATCTCCGGTTTGAGCGGCGGTTCATAAGGATCATCTATGCCCGTAAAGCCCTTGACTTCGCCCAGCCGGGCCTTCTTGTAAAGGCCCTTAGGATCCCGGGCTTCGCAGACTTCCAGGGGGGCATCTACAAAAATTTCAATAAAATCGCCATCCGCAAGCAGAGAGCGGACCCGATCCCGATCCACTCGATATGGACTGATAAAAGCCGTGATGGCAATTATGCCGGCATCGCTGAACAGCTTGGCCACTGCGCCGATACGGCGGATATTTTCCTCCCGGTCCTGGGCCGAAAACCCCAATCCAAACCGCTTGGCAAACTCTTCCCCATGCCGTGGTTTGAGCATCCCGGGCCCGGCGTTCAGGCCGTGTCGGATGTTATCGCCGTCGAGCACAAAACTATGCAACCCTAAACTGTGGAGTTTATGATCGATCAGATTAGCCACGGTGCTCTTACCGCAGGCACTAAGTCCCGTGAACCAAATCACGCATCCCCGGTGAGAGTTAAGTTTTTCCCGCTCTTCGCGCGTTACGGCATGATCGTGCCATTGCACCTGAACTTGATGGTCGGCTGCCATAATAGTTTCTTCACCTTGTTTAAGTTATCGAGTTATTGTGATTGTTTGTATGTCCGCTGGGCATGAGATGCCCCAATGTGGTTATGTCATCGTTCCATCGACGGGTATCACGAATTAACTTCAAGCATTAACCCCGAAAAAAGTCCCAAAATCCATGTCTAATCCCTAATCTCTAATCCCTAAATCCCTAGTCCCTAATATGTAAAACCGCGCATGATACGTTGACACTGACCTTTCTGCAAGAGTCGTCGGTCTTTGATAAATTCATCATTAAAGCAATGATTATTCCTGTCTGAGTGGGGTCGCATAAAATAATTATGTCGATATAATATGAGGTTCCGTAAAAAAAAGACGCTTTTAAGACGAGTGGGTTAGTATGAGCCAGATCGAAACGGTTGTCGCACATCCGCCGGTATCACCAAGGCCGATTGGACATTCGGCTGAAAACCTGTATGAAAAATGCACTGCTTTGGCGCGAAATTTGTGGTGGAGTTGGCATGCTGAAGTGATCAACCTGTTTCGCGACCTCGACCCCATCCGTTGGCGGCAACTCGATCATAATCCGATTGCATTACTAGCGGAATTTACGCCCGAACGCCTGGAAATGCGGGCGGCCGAATTGGTGCTTTATAGTCGCATAAATCAGGCTTACCGCCGGTTGAAAGAATATATTTCCGTGACTCCGCGTTGGGGTAGAACTCACGGCGGCGTGCTGGGTTCCAAGCCGGTGGCCTATTTTTCGCTGGAGTTCGGCGTGCACGAGTCGGTGCCGGTCTATTCCGGCGGTTTGGGGGTCCTTTCCGGCGACCATATCAAAAGCGCCAGCGGCTTGGGCGTGCCGCTTGTGGCCATCGGATTGTTTTACGATCAGGGTTATTTCAAGCAACAGCTCGACATTAACGGCTGGCAGCACGAAGAGTACATCGATACTAAGGTCGAGAATTTGCCCATGGAGCCGGCCATGGGCACCGATGGCAAGCCGATCACCATCCGCATCGACACCCGCACCGGACGGCTGCTTGCCAAAGTATGGCTGATGCGCGTGGGCCGGGTGAATTTGTATCTTTTAGACTGCGACGTGCCCAGCAATTCTCCGGAAGACCGCGAACTGACCGCCCGGCTTTACGGCGGCGACAATCGCACGCGAATCCGCCAGGAGATGGTGGCCGGGGTGGGAGGCGTCCGGGCATTGCGGGCCTTGGGAATCAGCCCCGGCGTATATCACCTTAACGAAGGCCACAGCGCTTTCGCCACCATCGAAGCCATCCGCGAGCGGATGAAAGACGACGGCATGAGTTTCGACACCGCCCTGCGCGACGTGGCACAACACACCGTCTTCACCACCCACACCCCGGTCCCCGCCGGACACGACCGATTCGACAAAAATCTCATCGAAGAACACCTTGGACCCCTGCGCGACGATTTGGGCGTCTCGCTGGATCAACTCATGGGACTGGGTCGCGTGGAACCGCAGAACGACCACGAATCCTTCTGCATGACCGTGCTGGGCTTGAAACTCTCCCGCCGCGCAAACGCCGTGAGCAATTTGCACGGGCACATCACCCGCCGCATGTGGGCCCATCTCTGGCCTTGGCACGTCGAGGAAGAGATACCCATCGGGCACATCACCAACGGAGTACACATTCAAAGTTGGCTGGCCTGGCAGATGCAACAACTGTACGATCGTTATTTCCCCGCCAACTGGATGGAACACATGGGCGAGCCGGAAGTATGGCAAACAATCCGAGACGTGGACCCCGGCGAATTGTGGGAAACGCACTACGCCATGAAAAATATGCTCCTGGCCTTTGTCCGGCGGCGCGTCAGCCGGCAGTGCCGCCGCCGCGGCGAAAGCGACGAAGCCGTCGAGGCCGCCCGGAATATCCTCGATCCCAACATCCTTACCATCGGTTTCGCCCGGCGCTTCGCCACCTACAAGCGGGCGGCCTTGATTATGACCGACATGGATTGGCTGGCCAAAATCGTAAACGACCCGGACCGGCCGATCCAAATCATCTTTTCCGGCAAGGCCCATCCGGCCGACGAACCCGGCAAACAACTGATCCAACGGATTGCCAACCTGCGCCACGATCCGCGCTTTGCCGGACGCATCGCCTTTGTCGAGGATTACGACATCAACGTCTGCCGGCATTTGATCCAGGGAGTGGACGTGTGGCTGAATAATCCGCGCCGGCCTTTGGAAGCCTCCGGCACCAGCGGCCAAAAAGCCGTGCTCAACGGCGCACTGAATCTATCCATCCTCGACGGCTGGTGGGCCGAAGCCTACGACGGCTCGAACGGTTTCGCCATCGGCAAGGGAACAGCGCATATCGACGAGCAGATTACCGACTCCCGCGATTACGCCGATCTGCGACGCGTGCTGGCCAATGAAGTCATCCCCTTGTATTACGACCACGACGTGGACGGCCTGCCCAGGGCCTGGATCAAACGCATGATGAACTCCATCAGCTCCCTGGCCTGGCGATTCAGCGCCGACCGCATGGTGGCCGACTACGTCCGCTTTACCTACCTGCACGCCGCCGGCGGCCTAAGCTGCGATATGAACGTGAAGTGAAAAAGGGGTCAGAACTATTTTTTATATCATGAAAAAGGAGTTAAGATGGTTTGAATAAAAAATAGTTCTGACCCCTTTTTCACCAATCCCTAGCACCTATGAAAATCTTCGTTCTCATCGGCCATCAGAAGCAAGGAAGTTTTTGCCACGCCATTGCCGCCGCCGCAATGGAGGAGCTCAAAGCGGCCGGCCACACTGTTATTTATCACGACCTGTACGCCGAAAAATTCGATCCCATCCTGTCTAATGAAGAAATCCTTTGCGGCTCCAAACCCGATTCAGTGGTTAAGCGTCATTGCGAGGAAATCGCCGCGGCAGACGGATACGTGATAGTGCATCCGAACTGGTGGGCAATGCCGCCGGCAATCCTCAAAGGCTGGCTCGATCGCGTGCTCCGCCAGGGCGTGGCCTATGAATTTACCGCCCAGGGCGTCAACGGGCTTTTAAAAGGCCGCAAAGCCGTGGTCTTTACCACCTCGAACACCCCGCGCGAAGACGAACTAAAACTTTTCGGCGATCCCCTGGAAAATCTCTGGAAAACCTGCATCTTCAACTTCTGCGGCGTAGATGATTTTTACCGCCGCAACTTCGAATCGATCATCATGAGCACGCAGGAGCAACGCGAAGATTGGCTAATCGAAGTCCGCCAAATCATCCGCCAGCGATTCCCCCGCCACAATTCCTAAGAACGTGTTTGGAAAGGTCTTGCGGAGCTAGAAAAAAGCGGGTAAATATACGCGCTGATGGAAGCTAGGCAGTTTTTTCACAACGGAGGCATAGGCATGGAAGCCAACTACCCGACGGACCTGA
>JBEKFZ010000057.1:0-28186 GCA_050013075.1 Thermoguttaceae bacterium
GACCGCCCCGGTGGAACGCCTCTTTGGCATCACCTCGCTGGGCAGCTCCACCACCCGCAGCCTGCAAACCATGGGCCGAAACTACAACCGCTCTCGTCAAGGCTACTAAACGCGTAAAAACGTAGTTTGTATTGGAAATTGTGTTTTAATTGCGAATACTACCGAGAAACCATCCATATACCCCCTATATGGGATGATATGAAATATTTCCCTTCGCACAATTTACATTGCTTATCGAACGTAAAAGGGGTAAAATTCGTATAGATGGAAGACGGGGAAAAACAATCTCGCAAATTGCATAATCATCCGGGAGTTGATCGGTAGACAGTTCGCTTTGTTTTTGGCTGAAATAAGGAGATCATATTAATGAATATTGCCCTGATATTGTCGACTTTGATAATTGGCGCCTCGGTGAATCCGACGGGTGATAGTTCACTAATTGCACCTCCGACTTCAGATTTGCCTTTACCGCCCATACAAAATAATTCCGCAGCGTCGCAAACCCAAACTCGAAGTGCGCCAAAAGGAACGCAACAACATCAAACAAGAGCTACTCGCTCTTCGGGTTATTCAGGGCGTTCTCAACAGCAGAATGCCCAGAACGCGCCTCTTTTAATGCCCATTGCGCCCACCGATTCTTCCGCGGGATCGCAAGTGGGACATGCTTATCAGTTTTTGCCGCCGACGGCGAATGCCGCAACGGCTGAATCGGCCGGCGGCGGTGGTAGTGCTTCCGGTTTATCTGGTCCCATGAGTGTTCCTACTTCGCCGACTCGTGCCCGGCCGGGCGAGGCCCAGTCTTATACGTCGTTGCATAACGCAGAAGTGCAAAATCAACGCTCGGCTGCCACTCGAAATGCCGCCTCGGCCCCGGCGCAGTTGACGCCCAAGGCGTTTTCGGGTGTTACCCCGTCGTCATCGGGAAGCAGTCCGTACATGAACATTTTCCGCGGGGGTAGCAATAACGGCACGATCGATAATTATACAACTCTCGTCAGGCCGGACTTGGAACAGCAACGTGCAAACCAGAAATTCGGCGCCGACATCCACGGATTGGAGAACAGCACCCATGTTCAAGGCCTGAACATCCGGCAGCTCAATCGCGATACGCAAACTTTGCAGGGTGTCAATGCCACCCAGTACTTCATGAATTACGGCGACTATTTTCAAGGCGCCCGTTGATCGATTGCTAGTTTTCAAACTCCGCGTCGATAAAACCCACGGCCTGAAATCCGTGGGTTTTTTGTTTTCTCCGAATACTCCAATTACGAAGACGCCGCTGGCAAATCTTGTTTTAAGGATAATTGCGACGGTGCGGACGCTTTCGGTCTTAACACCTTGACAATCTCGGCTGTGTTCTTGACGGCAATACGCCCGAAGAAAACGGAGAGACTTTCATATAAAACGCCATCAAAGCAGTGGACTTTAAAAACGTGATGCGCCTTGTGGCGATGACGATTGCGCTTTGCGCGGCATCAGCGGCGCCGGCTCAGAGTACGCCGTCAGGGCAATTGCCCAATCCGGCCATTGTGCGGATAATTGCACCCGAAAGCGACGGAGCGTCTTACGGCTCGGGGGCATTGGTGGCCGTCAACGACACGTACGGACTGGTGGTTACCAACTGGCACGTGGTGCGCGACGCCGCCGCGCCGATTTGGGTGGCCTTTCCCGATGGATTCCGTTCCGCGGCGACCGTTTTGAAGACCGATCGCGATTGGGACCTTGCCGCTCTGGCGGTCTGGCGTCCGAACGTATCGCCGCTTCCCCTGGCCGCGCAGCCCCCGCGTCCGGGCGAGCGGCTGACCATTGCCGGATACGGCAGCGGATGGTTTCACGCGGTCTCGGGCCAATGCACCCAATATGTTTCCCCGGGCGGGAATAATCCGTTTGAGATGATCGAATTATCGGTCCCTGCTCGAAACGGCGATTCAGGCGGACCGATTCTCAACGACCGCGGCGAAATCGCGGGCGTGCTGTTCGGCTCGGCTTATGGTCGGACCACCGGCAGTTACTGCGGGCGATTGCGATGGTTTTTAACCTCCGTGGCCGACGATTTCCAACGGCTTCCCGCACAGCCGGCCGCGATTGCTCAACAGCAATCGTCGTCTTTCGTTCCCGCCGCCATCGACGCACAACCTTCTTCACCGATACCCGCCGCCGTCAATACGCCAGGTTTCGCCTTGAAACAAAATTTTTCAACTTCTAGTGCAAACATCAGAAAACCCTCGCCGGCCTTAACGGCAATATCAGCCAAATTGCCGGTCGCATCGATCCGGAATGGATCATCAATGGCGGCGGCAACGTCCTGGTTCGATCAGATACGAAATTATCTGGCCATAATAGGTATTCTCGCGGTATTGCTTCAAGGACTGCGAGCGGCAAGAAAACTGGCCGGGTAGTCCGCTTGGGTGGTTTGGCGGGCGTTCTTTTATTATAGCCCAGATTATTCATGAATTTACACTAGCCCGAAGCGCAAGCGAGGGATGGCAAATAGTTTACCCTCGCTTGCGCTTCGGGCTGGTGTTTCGCACTCTGCGTTAAAAATCCTAGGCTCTGAATAATCCGGGATAGGGCATTTCATGAATTTTCCGTCGTCCGGTGTGGGGCTGTTATAAACTCCATGGTTTGTGGTACCATGACTCGTTCGGCATTATTATTAAGACATTAACAAAACCACAAACACCAAGCCCATTTTTATCCATGGCCATCGATGCATATTCTCAATGTCCGGGCGCTACCGGGAAAAAGATCAAATTTTGTTGCCCCGATTTTCTCACTGAATTGGAGAAAATAGATCGCATGGTGGAAGGCGGGCAATATGCCGCTTGCCTGCAACACGTCGAGTTGCTCCGCCGGCAGGGGGCCAACGCCGATCGGCAATGCCTGCTGGCCTATCAGGCGATGTTGCTCCGCGCCACCGGCCAACTCGAAGCCGCGCAAACCCTGGCGGCCGATTTTTTGCGAAAATATCCGGCCAACCAGGCCGCCTTGGCCGAGTCGGCCATCCTGGCCACGATAAAAACCGATTTCGCCTCGGCCATGAACTTTTTGCAAATCTCGTTCGCCCAAGCCAAAGGTTCCTGGTCTTGGCGGACATATCAGGCGGCTGAAATCTTGGTAGAGGCATTTTTCAATCAAGGCCGATGGGTGTCCGCCCGGGCGTTGCTCCAATTCCTTCTTATCGTTCAAAGGGAAAACCGCAACGTTTCGCAGATGCTGACCGACTTGCTCCGTTCCGCCGACGTGCCGCTTTTGCTTAAAGAAGATCCGCGATTTCCCCAAGCGCCCGAGAACGCCTCGTGGGCGGATCGATTTTCCCGGGCCATAAGCCCGATGATGTACGGCGATTGGCGCACTACCGAGGCGAATCTAGCCGCAATGGCGTCCGAAGTACCCGATTTTCCCGCGATTTGGCGGAGTTTGGCCACGGTGCGCGCTTGGCTGAACGACTATCCCGGCTCGATCGAGGCTTTGCGCAAGTACGCTTCCTTTGATATCCCCTTGGAAGACGCAGTCGAGGCCGAAGCCGAAGCGATGCTCTTGTCCGAAAACCCCCTGGGCGACGCAGTGCCGGTTTTGAACGTCGTCTGGACGATCGATGACGTCGAGCGTCTGCAAGAGGCGTTTTTGTCCGATCCCCGCATCGCGCCGCTCCCCTTTGATCCGTCAACCTTTGTCGACGAAGACTCGCCGCCGCCTAAAGCGGCGTATATGATTTTCGACCGTCCGGCCGTAGAATCGGCCGATGGCGTATCGGCCCAGTCCATGCCCGTTTACCTTGGGCAATTATTTATCTTCGGCCGCCAGACCGATCGCGAAGCGCGTCTGCAATTAGTCGGCGCAACCGCCGCCGAGCTTCCTCAAATCAAGACCGTATTGCACGAGTCGGCCGGCCAATGGCTCCAGAACCAGGAAAAAATCAAGGAATTGACAACCGCTTCCGCCACCGAGGATTTGTTGCAGCCGAAATGGCGCCCGCCCGTGCAATTAAAACCACAACAGTTTCGTGCGATACTCGAGGAGTATCGGCGCGACGCCGTGTTGAACCGTTGGCCGGACATGAAACTGGGATCGCTCGACGGATTGTCGCCTCGCCAGGCCGCCGCCGACGATAAATATCGAATCAAACTCCTCTCCGCGATCATGGTGCTGCAATTCTACGCCGACAACCTCCGTTGGACGTTCGATCTGAACGAATTGCGCGGGCAATTGGGCCTGCCGGTTCTGGAACCGATCGACGCTTTACCCGGCAAAATAAATCAATTGCCGCTGATAAGATTGGCGCGGGTGAACGTGGAAAAACTTTCCGACGAAGAACTGGTCCAAGCCTTCCAGCGCGCCGTGGGTTACAACCATCGGGCGGCGGTGTTGAAATTCGGAAAAGAAATTATCGACCGTCCCGGTTTCGCCGAACGCAGGGAAAAAGGGCTGGCCTACATGACTCTTGCACGCATGGAAGACGATCTGGATCGGGCGATAACGTACATCGAAGCCGGACGCAAGGCCACCGAAAGCACGGGCAAATCGCACGCCATGTGGGATCTTGAAGAGTTGTCGTTGCGCTTCGCCCGGCAGGAAATTCCCGAGGCCCTACAGCTTATCCGCCACATCGAATCCACGCATATCAACGAGCCGAACGTTTCCTTGGTTCTGACGCAGATCCTGGTCGATGCCGGCCTGCTGCGTCCCGACGGCACCCCGGCAATACCGACCGGTCATGCGGAGGCGGAAATGGCCGCATCCGGCGCGCCCGGCGCCGAGCCGGGCAAACTCTGGACCCCCGGCGGCGAATCCTCCGGCGCCAGCGGAAAACTCTGGGTGCCAGAATAAATGTGATGTAATTAGGAGAAAAAAAGAGTCCCAACCCCTATTCCTCCCTCAGAAAGGAAAACGACAATGAGTGGAAAATGGCTTGCGTTTTTGGCAGTTGGATTTTTGGCCACTAATGTGTGCGCCGATGAGGCGCCGGCACTGAAGACACAGAAGGAGAAGTTGAGCTACAGTATCGGCGTTGACGTGGCAAAAAGCTTGGCAAAGATGGGGATGGACCTTGATCTCGACGTCTTCATTAAAGGCCTGAAGGACGGCTTCTCGGGCAAAAAAACTCTCATGACCGACGACGAGATGCACGCGACGATGATCGCATTTCAAAACGATCTGATGAAGAAGCAGTCACAAGGCAAACAGACTGCCGCGGAGGAAAACAAAAAAGCGGGCGAGGCTTTTCTGGTTGAGAACAAGAAAAAGGAAGGCGTGGTGACACTACCCAGCGGGTTGCAGTATAAAATCCTCAAAGCCGGCAAAGGCAAGAAGCCCACCGATGCCGACAAGGTGGAATGCCACTATCGCGGCACGCTGATCGACGGAACGGAGTTCGACAGTTCATATCGCCGCGGGCAACCAGCGACATTTCCCGTCGCGGGAGTTATTGCGGGATGGACGGAGGCATTGAAACTCATGCCCGTGGGTTCCAAGTGGCAGTTGTTCGTACCCTCTCAGCTCGCATATAAAGAGCGCGGCGCCGGGGCGGATATCGGGCCCAACGCTACACTCATCTTCGAGGTGGAACTGCTGGGGATCAAGTAAAAAGGATTCCTAAATACGATTTAATTTTTTGGGAAAGACATTGTAGGGTGTGAAATAGCGGCCGATTGGCAAGGATGAATCACTCGACAGTTTCCCAGCGGTCGCCATTGAGTTGGGGAACAAATCGCATTTTTTCCACATTTAGGGAAGGCTTTGCCTTGTTTTTTTCATTTATTTGATTTCCAAAGAACACTAATGGCACGAAGCGAAGAGCGTAGCAAATTGGATAGTGGATTTCAAGAGAAAGAATTGGCCACCCTGAAGATGAAGGGGCTAGGATCTAGAGATTTGAGAACAGTGGGGAATTAATAGAAAATATTGATTGGGAAGCCGAATATCTGTTGGTAAGATGACAGCAGACAGACATTTTTGGGAGAATAATTCTTGCAACCTCTTGCGGCAAAAGCCGCACCGGTTCAAGAACCGGTTCTACCCGATGATAATTATGTATTGTCTCCCCGGAATTTTCACGTTGTCGGAATAAATTGACAATTTGCGGTTCGTGAAGTGCTTGTGCAGATATCGAATGACTTGCTCTTCTTTGGCAGTGTAGTCTGGCATAATACACCTAGAAAGGTAAAAGGAAAAAGGGAATCTTAAATTTTTTCTAATTCACTTCCTCGGCGAGTTTTTGGGCTAATTCTTGGGGCGTTATGCCGCGAATCAAAAAACGTTTCTGATGCGAAGTCTCCCCGGAAATCATTTCGATCTGCGATTTTCGCAACCCAAGCGATTTGGCCATTAGTTCGACGACCGCCTTGTTGGCCTTGCCTTTTTCGGGCAATTGGGTCACGCAGACTTTTAACATTCCGTCTTGCTCGCCGCGAATTTCGTTGCGCCGGCTGCCGGGCCGGGCGCGCACCGGCAAGATCGTCCCTTCGGGATGCGATTCCAACGCAATCACTGAACCACTCCTTCGAATAAGGCCGAGCCGATGCGGACGATGGTCGCTCCTTCTTCGACGGCCGTTTCGTAATCGCCGCTCATGCCCATGGAAAGTTCATCCAAAACGATTTCCGGCGGACAGTGCGAACGCATCCGGTCGCGTAGCTTTCGCAAGGCGGCGAAATCGCGCCGGGCGGTATCTTGTCCGCCTTCCAGGCTTGCCATGCACATCAATCCTTGTATCTCTACGTGCCGAAACATTGCCAATTCAGGCAGTAAGGCTTCAACCTCATGGGCTTGAAAACCCCCTTTGGCCGGATCGCCGGATGTGTTGACTTCCAGCAGAAGCGGCACGCGCCGGCCAAGTTCGGCCGCCGATTCGTTTATGGTTTTTATTATTCGCAGACTATCGCCCGAGTGGATCATCGACGCCAAGGGCAGCGTGCGCCGGACTTTGTTCCGCTGCAAATGCCCGATCAAATGCCAGCGGATGGGTAAGTCGGCCAGTTCACGCGCCTTTTGCCAGAGCTGCTGAGGACGGCTTTCGCCCAAGTCCGTGCAACCGGCCTGGACCAAAACCCTGATTTCCGCATTGCCCACGTATTTGGTCACTGCCAGGAGTTTGATTTCTTCCGCATGGCGCCCGCCGCGTGACGCGGCCGCGGCAATGCGCTGCCGTACGCGGGACAGATTTTCGCCAATTCGAGCGGAAAGATCGGGCATGGTTTGGATTCCCAACACTTGTGCCGCATGAAATGTAGTGCAATAAATGTAATAGTTTATTATTATCATGAATTCATATATGTTTATAAAGCCCTGTCACAATGAACAAACAAGCGAATTCAGGCGATTTGGGAAAGCGATGGACCAGGGAGGTATTGTCTGCTTGACACTTAGAGCCTATCCAAATAACCATTTTTGTCATCCTAAGCATATTTTTGTCATCCTGAGCATAGCGAAGGATCTTGATAATAGAGGCTAGATTCTTCGCTTCGCTCAGAATGACGACCGGTTTTAGGATAAGCTCTCGAATTTGGCAATAAGTCGAGCTTTACCTGAATGCCTGCTTTGCCAATAATGCATCAGGCTCAAAATTAGATTAATTTTTTTCTCCAAGGATCAAACCATGTCACAGGTATTTTGTCGAAAAAGTTCCGGTTTCAGACTCCTATTGTCGTTTTTTGCAGCCGCGTTTTTGATGGTGTTTTGCTTGGTCGGATGCAAGCGAGCGGAATCGGAAAAATCATCCGATACGTCCGCTGCGCCGGGCAAGACGGCAAAGCCGTCCCCGGAATCAGCGACTGCCTCGGGCAGGAAACTGGATAACGGCCGCGCCGTATTGGAGGCCCTGGCCGCGGCCTATCGAAGCGCAAAAACTTACAGCGATAAGGGCACGGTCCGGATTACGGCCCAAGCCGGAGATAAAAACATAGATAAAACGGTCGATTTTGCCGTGGCTTACCAGCGGCCTAATAAGTTACGCATGGAGGCGTACGCAGCCAAGATTGTCATCGACGGGAAAAAATTCTACGCCTCCATCGACGATTTGCCTGGTCAGGTGTTGGAAAAAGACGCCCCCGCCGAGTTGACCATGAAATCGGTTTATTGCGATCGAATCCTCATCGATGCTTCATTCAATGGATTTGCCGAAGCCGTGCCTCAAATACCGCTGCTGTTGGATGATAAAGCGATCGATATCTTATTGCGAGACGCGGAAGAGCCGAAACTGATCGAACCGGGCGAAATAGATGGCCGCCGGTACTATCGCCTGCAAATCCGCCGGCCCGCCGGTCTGTCCGTTTTGTGGATCGATAAAGAAACGTTTGTACTGCGGCGAATGATCTTGCCTACAAATGATCTTCGTCGCCAGATGTCCGAGAGTCTTGGCGGCGTACAGATCGAAACGTTGTCGGTTGTGGCCGATTTTTCCGACGCACGATTAAATGGTCAAATTGACCAACAGGCGTTCCAATTTGAAGTGCCCGCCAACGCCGAGATAGTGAAATTTTTCATTCCTCCTCATCCCGGGCAATTGCTGGCCAAAAAAGTTCCCGATTTCAAGTTTGTGGGACTTGACGGCAAGCCTATTGCTCCCCAGTCGCTGGCCGGAAAGATCGCGGTTGTGGATTTTTGGGCATCCTGGTGCGAACCGTGCAAGGCGAGTCTGCCGAACCTGCAAAAAGTTTATGAAAAATACAAGGATAACGACAAAGTCGCCTTCCTGGCCGTTAACCTCGACAGTCCGCAAGTCGGCGACAAGGCGATAGAGGATCTGTTCAAGGAATTAAAACTGACTATTCCAATTTACCGTGATCCGGAAGGCGCCGCTGTCAAATTCAAATTCTATGACATAGGCATTCCCAGTTCGTTCATTATCGATGCCAACGGCATTGTGCAAGATTACGAAGCCGGGGTAAATCAGGACCTGGTCACTGTTCTGTCTGACAAAATCGACAAACTGTTGGCCGGCGAAAACATCTTTGACGCCCCGCTTAAAAGCTATCAAGAATTTCTCAAGCAGTATGAAAATGTGGAAGAGCAGGCCGTTCCCGTGGCCAAGATTTCCCAGCGCAGCGAACCGCGGACTTTCAAGCTTTCGCCGCTTTGGAAATGCGCGGATTTGAAATCCCCGGGCAACATCTTGGTTTTAAATTCCACTAATGCCCAGCCGCGCTTGCTAATTATCGAAGGCCCCAAATCCATAGCCGAAGTCGGTCTGGACGGCAAAGTGACCGCCGTGCATAAGCTGAATATCGGCGATGGGGAGTTCGTCACCAACATTCGCGCTTTCGCCGCGGCCGATGGGAAAATCTACATCGCCGTTTTCGCCGGCGCCCAGCAGCGTTGCCACATTCTCGATGAGCAATGGAATATAGTGCTGAGTTACCCGGAAAATGCCCTCGAGAATCCGCACAGCGGCATTGCCGACGTGGAACTCGGCGACTTAGACGGCGACGGCGTGCCGAAGATCTACGTCGGTTATTGGGGCGTGGTCGGCGTGCAGGCCGTAACGCTCGAGGGCAAACGCCTCTGGCCCAACCGGTCCATTTCCAACGTCGTCCGCATGGCCGTCACTGAAGTAGACGCCGACGGCCGGCGCGATTTGCTCTGCGTCAACAGCAACGGCACGCTCGTGGAACTGGACGCCAAAGGCCAACGCAAAGGGGAAATATCCGTGCCCAATCGTCCCATCGGCTGGATTGCCTGCGCAGACCTGCAGGGCAACGGCCGACTGCTCTGGTGCGGGCTTTCCGCCGCAAAAATGGGCGAAACTATCGCCTTGGGATTGAACCTCAACGGCGAAGAACTCTGGAACTATGCCCTGCCCGTGGGCTTGCAGCCGCAACCCATCGAGCAAATCATACCCGGCAAAATCACCCCCCAAGGACCTCTCCAGTGGATTCTCCCCGGCCCGGACGGCTCGATCAACATCATCGGCGCCGATGGCAAGCTCATCGACGCTTTCAACTACGGCGCCATGCTGCAAGGCCTGGTCACTGTCACAATCGACGGCCGCCCCGCTCTGATCGTTGCCTCGCCAAACGGCCTGGAAGCCTGGAGAATCGAGTAGCCCGGATAAATTCACACTAGCCCGAAGCGCAAGCGAGGAATGGCAAATACGCAATCTAGCGGCTGCAAATGGTTTACACTCGCTTGCGCTTCGGGCTAATGTTTTGCACCCTGTGTCAGAAATCCCAAGCCATGAATAATCTGGGCAATGGTGCGCGATACGCACTATTGACGGCCGATGTCGCGGTAATTCACCCCCCGCAATAACGTTGCGAACCTTGTCAGATAACGTTACTCTACTCGACCAAAAACGGGGCTGGCTGCGGGCAGTGCTAGCACCATCTCCAAAAGGCGAACAATTATGAAAATCTCGCACGTTGCTTTGATGACCGTCGTTGCCATGAGCAGTTGTCCTGCCTGGGCCGAAGATGTCTATTCCAGCGGACCAATGTCCGGTCAATCGGCTTTATATGGCACAAGCAGCGCGGACTCGCAACAGTTGATCCACGGTCCATCGTCTTCCGACGTCCGTTCCCGGCCGGCGGCCAACTCGACTGTGTATCCGCCATCGTTATATCCGCCTACGTCATCCCAGCCGGCATTGTATCAGCCCGCGGTATATCCGCCCGGAACGTATCCGCCCACGTCGTATCCTTCCGCATCGACCTCTCAGCAGTACCAGAATTTAGCGCCACAGCCCAATGCCGTGCCCGTCCAGGGCGACATTGTCATGCCGGCCATGGGCAACCGTCTGATCGAATCGACTTGGTACACGCGGGTCGATTATTTTCATTGGAACGAACAGATGGACGGTATGGACCCTGTCAACGAGTATGGCACGCTGCTTACTCTGGGATACATGCGTCGCATCGGAATAGAGCGCTTCCACGTCGCGGTCTTCGGCGCGACCATGCGCTACAAGGGTTTTGGCCAGTTTCCAGATGGCGACGACACTTACTACACCGAACCTTTAACTTCGGCCACGGGCTACCTGGGCGCACTGGGCGAATACGATCTGCACATCGAACCCGATTGCTGTCCGGACATCAGTTTCTTCGTGGGCATAGGCACGCGCTTTTGGATCAGGGACCTTAAGGACGGAACGACCGACTACGGCAGTCCGGTTCCCGGGTACCAGGAGACCTGGTGGACGATTTATCCTTACCTGGGCCTGGAAAAAAAGCGGTTGCAAAACTGCGGCTGGGAATTCTATTATGCCGGACGGATCGGCTGCACCGCGATGACTTATCAGTTCGCTTCGATTGGCTACGTGCCAATGTATCCCAAGGCTGGCTTGACCGGCCAATTGGAACTCGGACTCCGCAACCAAACCGCCTTTATATCGGCCTTCACCGAACTAATGACTTGGAGCCAGTCGGACGTCGTGGAGGGATACCTCCAGCCAAATTCGCAAATGTTCACCTTCGGCCTGAAAACCGGATTCTGCTTCTGATCCCGCCTAGAGCGTTTTTGTAACCGTTCACGAATTGCAACGTAGTAGGCACACGCCGTGTGCCGTTTGTGATGTTTTTCGTAACCGATGCACTTCAGACGGACGGCACACGGCGTGTGCCTACTACATTGACGAAGGCTCTCCGTGAACGATTACGCCTTTTTTCAAAAATTCTCTCCGGTGGGCACTTGATAGTCCGCGCGGACTACTTATACTAATGTCCATTGAAACGATTTACTCAATTGAAACAAAATCCATTTTCATCACGAAAGCGGGAAATAACGAAAACACGAAATGTAAACCATCGATTCTTTTTCGCGTTTTCGTTCTTTCGTGTTTTCGTGATAAACAGTAGTTGTTCCCTGTAGTTTGCTGCAAACGGCGGAACCGACCGGGTGTCGGGTGCCATGCGCACGCTTGTCGTGGGCATGATCAACACGTCAACAGCAACGAGGAGTCGTGTCATTCTGAAACGAGGAGCCGTGTCATTCTGAGCGTAGCGAAGAATCTAGCCGCTAATTGAGATCCTTCGCCGACCAACGCTGCGCGTCGGTACCCGTCAGGATGACTGTACTAAACTCAAATTACTATACGGTTACAATTAGGCAACCGCGGCATCGTGCCCGAACAACTACCGGCGGCCGAAGACATAAAGAAAATCGAGCGCCGTGTGGAATCGGAACAAAAAAAACTGCCGAAGCAGGTGAAACCGCTGGAAGCAGATGAGACGAACCCCAATGAATAGTCGCAAGCCCCGATTATCTTGATGAATAGTGTATTGCATTATGGGTTTTGCAGGATAGATTGGTAATCAGTGTTTAATAGACCGTGAACAGAATAAATGTACTGCAGAGGCAGCCTGCAGAAGAATCTTTAAAATTTCTTTGAAAACTGTAAGTTATTAATCATGGCATTTGATTTTAATTCAATAGAGTTTCAGACCCTATGCTCAAGAATGGAGAAGGGTGATGTAGTGCTCTTCTGTGGAGCGGGATTTTCCTTTGACGCAACCAATGAAGATGGTCAAAAACTACCTCTCGGTAAGAACTTATCTGAGCGCCTAGCGAATCTTGCCCATCTACCTTATACAAATGAGCCACTACCTCTCGTTTACCAGGCTGTTCGGAAACATCTTGGCTCATCAAGTCTCAACTCATGGCTGAAACAGACCTACAAAGTTGTAGATTTTGCGGATTGGTACAAGATCATCGGCACGCTAGTATGGCACCGTATCTATACAACTAATATTGATGACTTGATCAACTGTATTTTTCGTGGACGAACCACACAAACGCTGGATACAATTGTCTGCCCTGCGCAACCTGATGATCGTGACCCGCACTTCAAATCTCTTCAGTGCATTCACCTACATGGTTACGTCCATCAATTGGAAAAAGGCTTGACTTTCACGCTACAAGAGTTTGCACAGCAGCAGACAAAGCCCAATCCTTGGTATCAAATCCTTGTGGATGATGTATATAAGAGGCCGGTTGTATTTATTGGCTCTTTATTGGAAGAGTCCTCATTTCACTATTACTTATCGCTTCGCGGTGAAAAACAGAAGGAAGTGAATGAGTATCGACCAAACTCGTTCCTTGTGAATCCAAACATCGGTAAAATACGCTCAGATGCTTTACAAGAGCAGAACATTACTCCTATCGAATGCACTGGTGAAGAATTTTTAAAGACTCTTGCATTACGTTTAGCCGATTCGGACCTCAGCATCCATAGTATTTGTGTCCGTGCCTTTCCGCACGTGTTCACAGAGCGCGGGCCGAAAGACGAATCCATCATTCGCTTCTTCGACCCGATTTACCATTCCTCACTACCGAGCACTTATCGAGGACTACCTGACAGTTTTTTTATGGGAGCGGAGCCAAGTTGGCGTGATATTGCAGATGGGCGAGACGGACAGCGAGAAGCAACTGAAATCCTTCGTGAGGACTTGGCTCTTCATAATAATCAGTTCCAATGTATTGTATTGTTTGGTCCCGCTGGGAGTGGCAAGACTACCGTAATGAAACGTGCTGCGATTGACCTTTCTAAAGCAGGGAAAGTCGTTTATTACGCAAAGAGTGAGCAGATTGTTGACTTTGACGGTATAATTCGAGCTTCACAAGACGACCAACTTGGCTCTGAAAGGCTCTATGTGTTCGTTGACAATTTTACACGTCATATTCCAGCAATTTCCAAAGCTCTGCCGCAACTTACTGACAGTCATAGAGTAACGCTTATCCTCGCAGACCGCACAAATGCTTATGCAAGACGCTCTAGTGCCTTGCTCGATCTTGCCCCACTAGAATTGGAAGTCAAAGACCTCACGGAGGCCGAAGTTCATTCGATACTCCAAAAGCTGGAGCAATTCCGTGTCCTTGGAGTCCTCCGTGAAAAGACTTATGAAGAGCGTGTGCATGAGTTTATGATTCGTGCTTCGCGCCAATTGTTAGTGGCGATGCAGGAAGCGACCAGAGGAATTGGTTTCGAAGCTATTCTCACGGGCGAGTACAACGAATTAGTCCCCGAAGCTAAATTGGCTTACACGATCTGTTGCCTTGCTGTAGCACAGGGAGCACAAGGGGTATACCGAAGGCACTTATTGCCATGTTTGGGTAGAACATCTTTTACGCAGGGTGTGGTCATAGAGAAACTATTGAGGGGAGTTCTTGTACCAGATAATGACAGCGGTACACTTTTGCGGCCTCGACATAGAAGCATCGCACAGCAGATTGTAGAAAAGATTGCACCATCTCACATGAAATACGAAGCTGTGGTTGGTTTGCTTAAACAAATTTCCTCTGACATAGTTCCAAATGCTATCAAAAGAAGGACACCTCCGTTTCGTGCATATCGTGGCCTAATCAATTGTGAGGGTCTAACACGTCTCTTTGGAGGCGATCATGACACAATCATCAGCATTTACGAAGAACTGCGTGACTACTATGGGGATGAATTCCTATTTTGGCTCCAATATGCCATGGCCCATATTGCTAAAAACACTTTTGATACTGCCGAGAACTACCTTCATCAAGCACTTACTATCTGTGAAAGCGTCGGGGCAAATCCATTTCAAATCAAGCACCAACAAGGTATTCTCTATATATTGCAGGCGATAGGTAGCAATCCCGCAATTCTTGGAGCCGAACGTGCCAAACAGGGTATAATTCTGCTGGAAAGCCTTATTCAGGAACGCGGTGACATCGACTCATACTCATACAATGGATACACAGAATACATCATGCGGTGGTATGTACATGCTGGAGCTCTTGTATCCAATCAGGAATGGGAATCACTACGCAAGATCGCACAATTAGCCACAAAAAAGTTTGCACGAGATGAAATGGCGCGTGAGAATCGTGATAAAATCGAACGGGCGTATTTGATGCGACTTGTAAAGGACGGAAGTTAAATGGGACATTTTGATTTTCCAGAAAACCAGAATATCACCTTTATTCCCCCTTTATTCCAGACATGCTGCGTATTATGCCCATCGGTGCCATGCTTGTCCAGCAGTACTGGGGCGGATTGTTTTTTTTATGATATTTGAAAGGTAATCGGATGGACTATTTGAAACTTTACGATCTTGAAAAGTATCTGTTTGACGTGGTTCGGTCGAATTTTGAGCGCGACCGCAAACTAAATGCCTTCGACTTTTTCTGCATCATTATCTGGAAGGCGAATCGGGCGAAGTCGATAATCGCCAAGAAACTGCTGGAGAGAGACGGGAATAGGCGAAAAGATCTCGACGCCATTGTCGGCGATATGACGAAATCGTTGGCCGATGCCGATACGGAGAAGGAGAAAATGAGAATCCTCATCGAGAAGTGGGAATTCCGTTTGCCCATGGCTTCAGCCATACTTTCCGTTCTTTGGCCGGATAAATTCACTGTCTTTGACGTCAGGGCCTGTGAACAACTTGGCGGAGATTATAAGTCCATCCCGGACAAGGCACATTTTGAAGATCTCTGGAATGGATACAATAGGTATATCGAGGCTGTAAAGAATACGGTGCCGGAGGTTGCAATCCTTCGCGACAAGGATCGTGTTCTTTGGGCGAAGTCGTTTGAAAAGCAACTCAATAAAGACATTGCGATGCTGTTTCAAAAAGAGGAATTGGCCCATAAGGATGAAGGATAAAGGATGGGCGAATCGGCCCTCACCCCCGGCCCCTCTCCCAAAGGGAGAGGGGACATTGAATCCACAATTTACAAAACTACAGACATCAATAAGCAGTGTGAAAGGAAGTATGCATGAAAGTAACGGTAGTTTACACGGGCAAGCGAGGCAATGCTTGCTTTGGCATGATGGAGTTTCCGCTGGGCACTGATCTCAAGGCTGAGTCTTTAAAGATGGTTTTGCGCGAGGCTGGAACGGCAAGTCCTTATCACGGGGCGCCTGTTGGAAAATCGGCCCTGGTTACCGTCCTGGCGGGACGGTTGGACGTTTATGTCGATGACGGCAACGGTCATGAAATAAAACAGTCCTTTGGCCCCGGCGATTTGGTCCTGTTCCAAGACGATTTCTCCGGCGTTGCCGAAGGCGTCAAAACGGGCCACCGCTCAGCAGTCGGGGCCGAAGATGTTTTACAAACTGCCACTGTACTGAATCAAAGGTTCACGGTATTGGCCGCGTAAGAGTGGAGAGTGAAGAGTGGAGAGTGGAGAGTGAAGAGTGAAGAGTGGAGAGTGGAGAGTGGAGAGTGAAGAGTGGAGAGTGGAGAGTGGAGAGTCCTGAACCCCGAACCGTTAACACAGAGCCCTTACCATGGACGCCATTGAAGCCATTTTCACACGCCGGAGCATTCGCAAGTATCTGGATAAGCCGGTGCCGGAAGAAATCGTGGAAAAACTTTTGGCTGCGGCCATGCAAGCGCCTAGCGCCAGAAATCAGCAGCCTTGGCAGTTTGTGGTGATCGACGACCGGTCGATACTTGCCAAAATCCCGGCTTTCATGCCCAACGCCGCGATGGTTGCGGACGCGCCGCTGGCTATCCTCGTCTGCGGCGATCTGGCCCTGGAAAAATCGTCGGGCTACTGGGTCGTCGACTGTGCGGCGGCCGCGCAAAATATCCTCCTGGCGGCCCATGCCTTGGGCTTGGGCGCGGTGTGGACCGGAGTTTACCCCAGAGAGAAACGCATGGATGGGCTGCGACAGTTGCTCGGCCTGCCGGAAAAGGTTTTTGCCCATAGCCTGGTCGTGCTCGGGTATCCCGCGGAGCAAGTTCAGGCCGTAGACCGGTACCGACCGGATAGGATACGTCGCAATCGCTGGTAAGCGGTTGTTGAGTCTCAGGTAAATGCCGCTTTTTCTTATTGGATCCGAACCATCTCGGGTGCGGAAATAAGGAAGTGTATCTTTGTCGGATTGGCTGAGGGCCTTGCCTGGTTGCCACTGTGCTTCCTTGTGTGTCACCCTAATTCCTGCCCAGCAGTTAATATTGCGAAACCGCAAGCGGTTTCTTTCATCCCTCATCCTTCCCTATCTCCTGGCTTGCCATTTTTCCTCGGCGGCACTTTGGCGGCTGTATTGGGGCACTAGGGTCCAGAGGTCGTCGCGGCGCCCGGCGGCATATTGACGATGAGCCAACTGTGCGACCATGGCCGCCCGGGGAGTCCAGTATTGTTGATCGAGCACGGTAACATGAGCAGGCAGGCGCGGGGCAAGTTTGTCGAGTATCGGTCCGGTAACGGCCATGCCGGCGGGCAGTTCCTGCAACCAACGGTCGATGGAGATAAGCTGTTGATCGCCGGCGGGTAGCAAAAATCCTTCTGATCCGCGATAAAACGAGCGAACAACCACCTCTCCGCGTTGGGCATCGATGACTGCCGTTACGGCGTGAACGCTTGCCGGAGCGGACTGGGCAATTGTTTCCAATGTATTTACGCCCAGCACTTCGGCCCCCACCGAATAGGCAAAAGTCTTGGCCAGGGTTACTTCAACTCGCAATCCGGTGAACGAACCGGGGCCGATTGTAAGTGCGACAAGTTGCACGTCGGCGGGTTTCCAGCCCACGCCTTCCAGCAGGGTTTCGATTCCCGGCGGAAGCGATTGAGCAGTGCGTTGCCGTGGATTTAAACCTAATTCCAGCAACAACTTACCATCGGTCATCGCCGCCACGGTTCCAACGGAATCGGTAGTTTCCAAGGCAAGGATATTCACTACAGTTTTTCCAATGACTATTTAGCCCCAGGTGAATACACCTGGGGATTATTTAGCCCGGGTGAATACACCCGAGGTGCGTGCAAGATACACCTGGGTGGGAGGGTAAAATGTTTTCCCGCCCGGCCCGCCGTGCCTTCAAACGGGCTAAATATCAATTTTAATGCCACCTCTCGACTTGACCATGTAATCCTGCAACAATACACTTTGAACTGCTTGCAAGCGACCCCCCCTCTAACTAGTCCGGCCACCGCCGGTGATTAAAGCGTGAAACGAGCCCTCATAAGCGATATCCACAGCAACATCGAGAGCCTCGAAGCGGTTTTGGCCGATATTCGCGATCAAGGCATTTCGGAAATATTTTGTCTTGGCGATCTTGTCGGATACGGCCCTAATCCACGTGAAGTGATCGATGAAGTCATGAAGTGTAAGGTTTGCCTTTTGGGAAACCACGACCAAGGCGCGTTGTTCGATCCCGAGGGATTCAACTCCGGGGCAGAAAGGGCCATTTTTTGGACACGCAATCAATTGGAAAACGCCGGTGGCCTACCGGCACAGCGCCAACGCCGCTGGGATTTTTTAGGCGAACTGCCTAGAACTTATCAGGAACAAGGGGGCAAATTCCTGTACGTGCACGGGTCCGCGCGCAATCCGCTTAACGAATACGTTTTCCCCGAAGATATATATAATAAACGCAAGCTGGAAAAGATTTTCGCCCTTGTCCCGCAGTATGTGTTTCAAGGCCATACACATGTGCCCGGCGTGTTTACCGAAAATTTCAACTTTTTTAGCCCCGAGGAAATCAATAACGAATACCGGCTGACAAAAGAAAAAGTGATGATTAACGTTGGATCGGTGGGACAGCCCCGGGACGGCAATCCCCGGGCGTGTTACGCCGTTTTGGAGGATGAACTGGTGTGTTTCCGCAGGGTGGAATACCCCTTCGATAAAACCATTGCGAAAATCTACGAGATACCGGAACTGGACAACTTTCTCGGGGATCGACTGCGAGATGGGCGTTAAAAGGGGGCAGGGTTCGGGGTTCAGATAAGTTTTCAGTTATCAGATTTCAGTATTCAATTCATTATTTAATAATTTCCATCCCCGAATCACTTTCCACAGAGCCGCCTTTGGCAGCAACCGAAACCCCCGATGTGTTCACCGGAGAGAAAATGAAACAGTTACCCCCGGTGTATTCACCGGGGGCTAAATAAAACCTGAATCCTAAATCCTGAACCCTGAACCCTCGACATGGAACGACGTTTTGTCCTTTTTTTGTTGCTTGCGTTTGTTATATTCACGGGCTATTTCTCGCTCATGCAGCAGTTATATCCGCCCAAAAAACTCCAGCCCAAGGGCGAGGTAGCGGCTCGGAATGAAGCAGAAAAGGGCGAAAAAGCGAAACAACCCGAGAAAGAAAAGGAACCGGCCCAGAAAGAGGATCAAGCCAAGGCCGCCCAAGGCGAGTCGGAAAAAACTCCGGCCACCGAAGAAAAAGAGCCTGGTGGAAAGACCGCGGAGGAGGACAAGGCCCCCGAAGTCGCCGCCCCCGAAGAACCGGCGCCAGTGGAAGAGTGGACTTCTTTAGGCTCAGCCGATCCAAACGATCATTATCGAATGTTGGTTACCCTTACCAACCGCGGCGCGGCTTTGGCGCTCGTCGAACTGAATCGTCCGCGCTACTGCAACATCGACGACCGCAGCGGGTATCTCGGCCGCCTGGTAATGGATAAAACCGCTCAGGGGCCAGGCGTGAAAGTGCAAGTGGTTGGCGCAGGCACGCCGGCCGCCAAAGCCGGAATCAAAGTCGGCGACGTGATTCAGGAAATCGACGGCAAGCCGGTTACTTCTTTTTCTTCATTGGAAAACGAAAACAGCCTGGCCGAAAAGCTCGCACTTGGGCAATCCGAGGAAGATAAAAAGAACATTCTGGCACGCACCAAGCCCGGGCAAACGGTCAAGATAAAGGTCCTTCGCGACGGCAAGGAACTCACCCTTTCGGCCAAGCTTACGCGCCGCCCGCTGGCGATCGTATCGCCCGAGAACGAGGATCCGTTGTCTTTCCTGCTGACCATGCAGCAGATCGACGACAAGAAGATTCCAGACGACGAAAAAGACAAGGCCGTCGAGTTGGGACGCGAGCTGAAAGGCATAAAACTGCGATCGACGAACTGGGAAAAGGTCGAGGCCGATCAAACGCATGTTGTTTTTTCCAAGAAACTCCCCAAATACAATTTAGAAATTTTCAAGACCTACAGCCTGGTCAAAGTTCCGGCCGACTCGATGTCAGACCCGGATTACAAGGCATATAACCTGGAATTCTCGGTAAAAATCCACAACCTCGGCGAAACCGTGAGAAAAGTGGCCTATCGCCTGGACGGAGTGAACGGTTTGCCCACCGAAGGCTGGTGGTACGCCAGCAAAGTCAGCCGCAATTGGGGCGGAGCGGGCCTGCGCGACGTAGTGGTGTCGGTTGAACAAAAAGTGCCCACAATGGTCGGTTGCCCGACGATCGCCAGCGACAAATTGGGTCCGCCCTGGCAAGACAAGTCGCTTACCTTTATCGGAATTGACGCCCAATACTTCTCCGTGGTGATGATTCCGATTATGGAACATCCCAACGATATTTGGTTCGCCGCTTCACAGCCACTCCGCGTGGGCAAAGTAGATGATAAGCACGTCAACCTGACAAACACTTCCTTCCGCGTAACCAGTCTGGTGAAGGAATTAAAACCGGGTGAGGAATTCACGCATAAATTCGAGGTTTTCGCCGGGCCGAAACGTCCGCCACTTTTGGAGCAATATGGACTCGGCGAGTTGATTTATTACGGCTGGCCGGTCTTTGCCGGTCCGGCCATGGTGATGTCGTGGCTGTTGCACGGGTTTTATTTCGTGGTGCGAAACTACGGGCTGGCAATTATCTTGTTGACCGTGCTGGTCCGCGGGTGCATGTTCCCGCTAAGCATAAAACAGGCCCGCAGCCAGCAGAAGATGCAGGAATTGCAGCCGGAAATCAAGCGCCTCGCCGAAAAGTACAAAAACGACATGGAAGCCCGCGGCAAGGCCCAGCAGGAATTGTTCCGCAAGCATAATTACAATCCCCTGGGCGGATGCCTGGTGCTGTTGATTCAGTTGCCCATATTTATCGGCCTTTACAAATCGCTGATGTACGACGTGGAGTTGCGCGACGAGCCGCTTATTTGCTCGGCCCTGCGATGGTGCTCGAATTTGGCCGCGCCCGACATGCTCTTCAACTGGACCCCACTCTTGCCGGAGTACGTCACCTCTACCGGTTCGGGCATATTCTTCTTTGGTCCGTATTTCAATCTGCTGCCGATAGTGACGCTTATTTTATTCATCTGGCAACAAAAAGTAATGATGCCGCCGGCCGCCGACCAGCAGGCCGCCATGCAACAGAAAGTCATGAAATACATGATGATTTTCATCGGCATAATGTTCTTCAAAGTGGCCAGCGGATTGTGCATTTACATTATTGCCACAACCCTGTGGGGCGTGTGCGAACGGAAGTTTTTGCCCAAGGCCAAGCCCGCCGGCTCTGTTCCGGCCGCCGCCAAAACATCGGATAAAAGTGTGTCTCGGACCGGCTCAAACGGCGGCGCCGCCGCTTTTCGCGGCAAAAAAAACAAAGGGAAAAAGTAGAAGCGGAGATGAATGGCAAGGGAATTCAGAATTATGAATGAAACCGCTTGCGGTTTCGCGATGTTTATTCAAAAGAGGGGGCAGTAAACTGCCCACCCCTATTTCTTAACTTTTCACTCCACCGCGCGCTATCCACCGTCCACACCAAAAAACCGATCCCTGAAGCCTGAATCTTGAACCCTGCCTCCTGAACCCTGAACCCTTATCTCCCATGTTCCCCCTTGACGACACCATTGTCGCCATCGCTTCGGCGCCCGGCGGCGCGGCACGGGGTATTGTGCGCCTGAGCGGCCCGAGTGTTTTACGGTGTCTAGGGGCGGTATTTCAGTCAAACGACAAGCGGCAACTACAGGCGCCGACGCATGCCCGGGCCGTGGACGGTTCGCTAAACTTGATCGGCATAAACGCACCTGTGCCCTGCGATTTGTTTATTTGGCCCCAGGGACGCAGTTATACCGGTCAATTGGCGGCGGAGTTCCATACATTGGGCTCCCCGCCTATTTTGGATGCCTTGTTGAAATCGCTATTCACGGCCGGGGCGAGAATGGCCGATCGCGGCGAGTTCACGCTCAGGGCTTTTTTAAGCGGACGGATCGATCTGACCCAAGCCGAGGCCGTTCTGGGTGTGATCGACGCCGCCGATCCCCGGAAGTTGCAAGTCGCGGTTGCACAACTTGCCGGCGGACTGGCAGGCCCGTTGCACCATCTGCGCGACCTGCTCTTGGAACTGCTCGCCCATTTGGAAGCCGGGTTTGATTTCGCCGATGAGGATCTGCCTTTCATTACGGCCGAACAGTTGCAGCGCGGTCTCGACGAGGCAGTGGAAAATGTCGCCCGATTGGCCGCACAAATGGAGTCGCGCGGCACGGTGCAAACGGCGGTCCGGGCAGTGCTCCTGGGCCGGCCGAACACCGGCAAAAGCAGCTTGTTCAATGCCCTGACAAGTAATGGACAGGCATTGGTCTCGGATACGCCGGGCACGACCCGCGATTACCTTCTGGCCGAGTTGGATTTTGACGGCCGAAAGTGCCAACTCATCGACACCGCCGGATTTCTTGCGGAATCCGTCCAGGCAGCCGGCGATTTTAATACTCCCGATCGGGCGGCCCAAGCGGCCGCGGCTGAACAAATCGACCGGGCTGATTTGCGATTGCTCTGCCTGGATGCCACGCGACCGCTGCACTCCTGGGAACAAGCCGAACTTGCCCGGGTCGATGATTTGCATCGGATTGTCGTTTGGACAAAGCTAGACGCAATTCCGCCGGGCAGCGCCTTTCCATCGTGCGAATTTTCCAATCAACCGACCATACTGACCAGCAGCGTTACGGGCCAGGGGCTTGATCTTCTGCTCTCGGAATTGCGGCGAATGGCGCTTGCCGTGGAAACGGCCGGCGGTGACGTTGTGGCCGGCACCGCCGCCCGCTGCCGCGAGTCGATACATCACGCCGACGAAAGTCTGCAAAATGCCCGGAATCTAGCCCGATCGAAAAGCGGCGAGGAATTCATCGCCGCCGAAATCCGCACGGCCTTGGACGAATTGGGCAAGGTGGTTGGCGCGGTTTACACCGACGATGTGCTGGATCGTATTTTCTCCCGGTTTTGCGTGGGAAAATAAAAAAGGGGTCAGAACTATTTTTTGAAATATGTTGTGAGGTTACTGTTAATGAGATTTAAAAAAAAATAGTTCTGACCCCTTTTTTATTTCGATAGGCGTTCGAAGTATTGGCGGTTCAGTTCTTCCCAGCCGCGGGGCGAGGGATCTTGCATTCCGCCGAGGATTTCTTTTTGGATGTCCGCGGGCAGGTTGGCGGTGGAATCCTTGCGGACCTCGAACTCGCCTTGGAGATATTGCTTTACGTTGCCCAGTCCGTCGATGAGCACGCTCCGCTGTCGCAAGGCGTTTTGATATCGGCCGGATTTAAGATCCAGTTCGACCTGGGCCATGACTTTGATCATTTTATCCAGATCGGTATGCTGAAAATTGGCCGCCTGGAATTGCAGATCCACGCCTTCGGCCTTGTTACGCAGGGCGGCCTGTTTGCCCACCAGTCGCTGCAAATCGCGCTTACCCGGCGAACGTGGCGCGGGCCCTTCCAGTCCTTCGCCGCCTTGGCCGCTTTCCTTTCCTCCGCCGGTGGCGCCGCCGGCCGAATCTTTGCCGTGATCCTTGATTTGGCCTTTCACATAGGGATCAGGCGTAAGCCGGCTGGGCGTGTTGCGTCCGCCTTTGCCCACGGATTGATCGCCGACGAATTCTCCGCTGGCTTTTCCTTGCCGGCCTTCGCCCGACCGGCCGCCGATTTCGCTGGAGTTGGGCAGGCGGTTGCCGGAAACGCCTTTTGCGCTCATGTTCGAGATGGGGCCGTCCATGGCATCCCAGCCCGCGCCTTTGTCCTGCGAATCGGCCGCGCTGCTGGAAACGTCCTCCATTTCATCGAAGATGTCGTTTTCCTGCTCCATCAGCTCTCCGATCAAGTCTTCCAATTCGCCGGGCAATTCGGCCATGGGGGCTTCTTTATCCTTGTCGGTGAGCGATTCCTCCTGGCTCCATTTTTCGCGGTCCGGGGTGTCGGGGAGCCATTTTTCCATGTTGGTCACAAGTTCCTCGGCCATCTCGTAGCCTAGTTGTTCCAAGGGAACGGCGATGTAGGCCGTTTTTTTCAAAAGCGCGTCTTCCGCCATTTTCAACTCGGTTTGGATCTCGACCGATTCCTTGAGCATCGACGAATTGGCGAAATCCTGCTCGGGCAGTTTGCTCAAATCGGAATGAAGATCCTTCATGAACTTGGCCCAATCGTCCTCGGCGGCGGCCAGGGCCTTAAGCGCTTCCTCCTGCTCTTTTGTGAAATCCTCGACCGGGATTTTGGCGAGGTTTTCACTGGCTTCGATCACCTTTTTCTGCTGCTTGAGGAATTGATCCAGTTTATTACGCAGTTCTTCGAGTTTTGCCTTTGCGTCGTCAAGCAGATCGCCGCCGGGGCGTTTTTTCATCTCCGATAGCGCTTGTTCCTCCGCGCGCCTGGAAACATCCAGCAATTTGCGCAGCACGTCGATAATGCGGTCCTGCGCGGCCAGTAGCCTGACCGCCGGCTGGTTGAAATCGTCCGACGATTTCAGCTTCAGCAATTCGTCGCACTGCGCGGCGGCGGCGAGCATCTCTCCGTATGCCAGGCCGTTAAGGACACGTTTTATGGCCTGCCGCTCTTCCGAATCGGACCGGCCGATGGAATTGACGATTTCCACCGAGGATTTTTGGATCTCGATTTGTTGCCCGCGCACGTCGCCGGCATTGCCGGTTCGATCGGCCAATTGTCGCGTTTTGAGAATCCCGGCGCCCGTAATGCGGGCATGAATCTGCTTTTCAAGAATCTTTAATATCGCGCCGCGCAGGCTTTCGAGTTGTTCCAGCGCGGCGGAGTTTTTGGCGTCTTCGGCGATGATCTTCACCGCGTGCCACGGCGTGGCGGCCTCTTGCGGTTTCAGTTCCAATCCCCAGTTATCGACAACCCGCTTGTCCCAAGCCAAAGCACGGATCAGTACAGTTTGTCCGGGACGGAATTGATCGGGCTTGAGTTCCAAAACGTGTTGCCGACTGACGGTGGTGCTGTTTTCAAAGTCGGTCCATTGTTTGACTGTAATCGCCGGACCGCCTGCCGCGTCCGGCTGATCGACGCCGCTTGTGCCTTGCTTTTCCTGGGACTGGGCCGCTTCGGCCGAGGCGTTCAAGCCTTCTTGATCTTGGATTTTCATTTCCAGGCGAATCCGATCTACGCCATAATCATCGCCGGCGCGGATCACTACCGGCACGGTTGCGCCCGGGGCCGAAGTGCCTTGCGGGGGCGGTTTAAGGAGTTCCACGAGGGGCGGCTTGTCCGGGATCACCACGATGCGGTTGATTCGCGGGTCCGGATCGTTATGCCCGGCGTCGTTTATAAGATGAACGGTGAAACTGGCGTTTTTCAGAAGCGGCATTTCCATCGCCAGCAGCTTGCCGTTTTCCTCCACCCGGCCTAAAAGCTGCTTTCCATCGAGCAGGATATGGCCCTGGGCAATCGTTGTTGTAGGCCGGATTCGCAGTTCAGCCACCGAATACTGCGGGGCCTCGAGGTCCGCGGTTTTTTGCTTAAAAGTCTCCTCCTTGCGTTTAAGATAAGCTGGATAATGGTAAGTGACGCTCACCTCGGCGACGGTTGGCTTTTCGCGGACTTTGATCGTATAAACCGGCGTTTGCGAATCGCCGATTTCGAGGCGATACGTCACGTTTTTCAGCACCGCGGGCAAGGTGTATTTGTAGCGACGATGTTTTTCCTCGCCCACAAGCGGCTGGGACGATTCTTCTTCGCCCTCCGGTTTGATGTAAATAAAAGTGTCGTATGCCGTGGCTTGTGGGTTCTTGATTTCGGCGATTATTTCCTGGCTGGCGCCGACGAGGATTTCGGTATTTTTGGGCGTTACCTCGATTGCACCCACTTTGCCCACCGAGGGAACGAACTCCCACGGCGCGAGCAGCCTGCCGGCGGCCGATCCCCAATTGGGAATGTTTCGCTGGCAAACAATGGCCGCGGCGATGAAAACGCATAACAATACCAGCGATTCGGCTAGATCGCGCGGGGTTTGCATACAATGCCGCAATCGCACCCAGCGCGATTGCCGTGCGGCCGCCGCATTGAAGTTGAGGTATTCAGCCTGCGCGGCGGAGTGGCGTATCGCCGCTTCGCAAAACGCCGGATCGCCGTTGTTGCGGGCTTCGGACAACTGCACGAGATTGATGAGACTGCTGCCCAGGTCTATAAATTCGGCTTCCACGCGCCGGGCGGTCGCTTCCAGACCGCGCTGGTTCAGCAATAGCCGGCGTCCCACGACCCAAAGCAAAAAACCCGTTACCATGACCCAAATGGCAAACAATGCCGTTAAAATGCCTTGAGAAAATCGCAAAAAGGCGTCGCCCAACATGAACGCCAGCCATAGGCCGAACGACGTGCATACGGCCAACACGCAGGTGCTTAACAGCGAAAAAAACCACCATCTGTGCCGACTTGATTCGAGCCGGTGAATCACTTTTTCGGCCGCGGGCGACATGTTAGGGGCTAAGGATTGGGGATTAGGGACAATGAGTTAGTTAGGGGTGGGCAGTTTACTGCCCACTTAAATAATTTTTATTTTAAAATCGTTGGGGTTTTAGTGATTTATTCATCCTTCATCCTTCAAACTTCATCCTTTCTAATGTGTCACTGCGAAAACAATGGCGTTTGTGCCGATTTGCAGGGCCGATTCGTCTTTCAAACCGTAACTGTATGGATGTGCGAACTGTTCCCAGCCGTTGCCCAGATCGAATCGGCTGTAAATCACGGCCAATCGGCCATCGATGCTGATGCCCTCCAGCGGAGGAGCGTTCATGGCCCCGAAATCCTCGCGCATCCGCGGAGTGTAATCCACTTGCTTGATGTCGTAATGGCAATGATAAAGCGGATGATCCGGCGGCAGGTTTTCCAAACGTTTCTCCGGCAGCACCTTGGCCATTTCGCGGCGGAAGGCCATGTCGAAAGCCATGCGCCCGCAGCACGAATCGGCCAGCAGCAGTCCGCCGGCCTTCAAATATCGCTGTAATGCCGCCGCTTCCTCCGCGCTCCAGGCGAACTCATAATGCCCGGTGATGTACAAAAGCGGATAAGTCGCCGTTTTTGGGTCTTTCAGGCGGACGTTCTCGCGTTTGAACTTCACTTCCAGCGTGGAGTTTTCCTTGGCGAATTTCAACAGGTTGTGCACGCCCGATGGATCGGGATCCCAGTCGCCGTCGTGGATAATCTGGGCAAAGACGAAATCGTCTCGCGTGGGCGCGGCGGCTTCATGATAAACCTTGGTGGAACTCAAAAAGCGCCCTAACTGGAATGAACCGAGAATGTATGTTACAAGGTTCGCCCCAACCTCCCGGGCCTGGTCGATGATTACCCGCGTGCCCCGTGGATGCTCGTGCCCGTCCCATCCGCAGGTCAGATCGCGGGGCGAAAATATCACGCCCGCGCGGCAGCCGAAATTTATTCCTTCCAGGCACGGGGCCTCGGCAAAGGTCGATCCGTCGCCTTTTTTATAGGTCAGATTGCCCAGTTTGTAATACGAGGCATAGACCGGATCGTCGGGCGTCAATTTTCTAAGCGGCCGGGTGGGGAATATCAACTCGATTTCGCGGCGAAAGGCCTCGACAAAATCGTTCCACCCGCAGCAGGCGTCGGCCAGGATCGTGCCGCCGTCCATTACATAGCGGGCTATTTTCTGGCGGATGTCGTCGCTGAGCTCGAACTTGTTGTGTCCGGCAAACAGCAGGGCAGGCAATTCGCGGGGATCGTAGGAGAAATGTTCAAAATCGGCCTCGATCGCCCGATAATTGATGCCTAGTCTTTGGTTTGTCCATGTCAGCAGGCTTTGCACGTCGGCCGGATCGGTCATCCAGTCGCGATATTGCACCTGCTTGCCGTCCCTGGTGATCCATCGTGTGGAGCCCATGGCCATTTTGCCGATCAATGCCGGCGGACTTGGCGGACGTTTCTTTTCGCTCCGCCGTAAGGGCGTGACCGGCAAAGGCAAGGGAGGAAACGACTCGCCCCCGGTTTGATGTTGCGGCTTTGCCGGCGGCGGCGGGCCGCAATCGATCGGTCCGGAATTGTCATCCGCCGCCCACGCCAAACATGGCAGGCTTAAATTGCCCACGGCGCCGCCCAATGCGGCAGTCACGCCGATTTGCTTGATGAATTTCCGCCGCGATAATTCCCTTTCCGGCCTTTCGGGCGATGGCATGGGCGAATTCCCTTTTTTTGGGGGAGTTAAGTCAGCATAATACATTATACTGCACTTTCCTAAAACATGCCGAGGTTACCTATTTTTCCATACGCAAAACACCGCTACCGTCATGCCATAGGTGATTTTTCATTCATTTAGGGT
>JBEKFZ010000058.1:0-27471 GCA_050013075.1 Thermoguttaceae bacterium
GACAAACGATTCACTGAAATCCCTTTATCACATAGTGTTTTTTACTCTTTCCAGCGTTTTTCAGTAGTTATCGAAATCATCCTAAATTGGAAACTGGGCTAGTTGGGCATTTTTTAGGAAAGTGCAGGTTTCTTGGCAAAAAGAGACATTCATCGATAGTGTCGCATCTTACACTGAATGCTCTTGGATCGACCAATGTTAGTGCCCTTTTTATAACGCCAAGACAATTATTTTGGGGGTCGAGAATTCTCCCTAAAATTCCAGAAACAATCGCTTTTTTACTTGGTTATACGGCAAAAAATAGATTATATTGATTTTATTAGCAATAGGGTTTCGGGCATAAGCAGCTTGTTGGCAAATGGATGGTTATTTGGCACTGTGTAGGTTTGTCGAATTGCTGCCATGCCGGCCAGCTTTATTTCAGCAGACTCAAGAAATGCCCGTGCAATTGCAGCAATAAAATTGCCGTAACACATTTATGAAAGATAGAGTTCTTTCGGCATTGGCATCAATCACGGGAAAATTTCAACAGAGTTTGTTTCCTGTTGAAAAAACAATAATGGGAGTAAATTGCTCATGAAGGCAAAGTTTTTCCAGTCTATTTTATCGATTGTTATCTTGGCGGTAATTGCCTCATCGGTCTACGCCACCGACCTGTCGGTTTTAAAGCAGGACTATGTAGATCAACAGTACGGCCTGTTCCTGCACTACAACATGGGAACCTATGTCAATCAGGAATGGACTCATTCCGTCCCGATGTCGAGCATAAATACTTTCAGTCCTACGGCCGGACTGGTAAACACCGATCAATGGGCCGCCACGGCCGTGGCGGCTGGAATGAAATACGGCGTACTTACGACCAAACATCACGACGGCTTCGCCCTGTGGGACACCACCAACAGCACGTACGACATTGCCAGCACCAGTTGGTACGCCACCTATCACCAGGACATCGTGGGCTCATTTGTCAATTCCTTTCGCAACGCGGGATTGGGAGTCGGTTTATACTACTCGTTCTGGGACAAATACAACGGCATAGGTATAACGCCATACTATTCGGATGACGCAACCCTTGGACGAAAGAGTTCCGCCGACGCCACTGCCTATGTCAAGTCGGAAATCAGTCAACTGCTAACCAACTACGGGCAGATCGACGTGCTTTGGGTCGACGGCTGGGGATGGGCGAATACAAGTCAAGGCTGTCCATATTCAGATGTAAATTATGCGGATGTCTATAGTTACATTCATACGAATTGGCCAAACACATTGCTCGTAAATAACATTAATGAGGGGAACACGAATCATACCGACGTCATCGACTATGAGACCCAGTTTTCCGGTCAGATGCCGCCGGTTGGAAACACCATACCGAGCGAAGGCAACGCCACCTTGCGAAGCGATAATGGTTGGTTCTATACGGGTAGTCCGCCATCCAGCGTGGGATATAAATCCGCTTCGTATGTAGGCGCTGTAGTCCTTATGATGAATTCCCGCAATGCGAGTTATTTGCTCGATGTCCCGCCGGACACAACAGGCACAATTCCAACCGCCGCGGTAACCCGCTTGACGGACATAAAGGCTTATTTGGCCGTTACCCCGAAACTACGCACGGGAAACATGGTTTATGGAAAAACGGCCACGCAAAGCAGCACCGACACCGCCTGGGGCGGCCACGCAGCCAGCCTGGCTACAAATACTGACAGAACCGACTTCACACATACCAATTCAGTTACAGATTTTAATCCTTGGTGGAAGATAGACTTGACGGGCACATCCTCGAACACGTCCATCGAAGAAATCGAAATCTTCAATCGCGTCACTGAATGCGGGGGACGGTTGCGCGATATCACGGTCGATGTCTTGGCGGCCGACGGGACAACAGTTGTGTGGTCTTCCGGTTTGCTCAATCCAAACAACTCCATGGGCGGCGGGGCCAGCGATTACGCAAACGGCCCGACTCGCCTCTGCGTATTTGCCAATAACGGCGTTCCCGTCTTGGGACGATATGTCCGCGTCACCCGCACGGGAAATACGCCGGACTCCGGCGATACTACCGTCGCCCAGTTGGATGACCACCGCGATTTGAGTCTATCGGACGTTGAAGTCTATGCCGCTCGCCCGAACGCCATAACATGGACAGGCTCTGCCAGCGGCGTCTGGGACGTGAACACTACGGCAAACTGGTTTAACAACGTCGCCTTGATAGCCGACAAGTATCACGTCTCTCCCACGGCGGATTCCGTTTCCTTTAGCGACTCTTATGACAACGTATATGGCAACGCCTTCGCACCAACCACCACGACTGTCACACTGAATACAACCGTCTCGCCGTCCACGGTTGTCTTCGATGCTAACACCCTGAATTACACCCTCAGCGGCACAGGCGGCATCTCCGGCGGCACAAGCCTGGTTAAAACCGGCTCCGGCACGGTGACTATCTCAACCGCCAACGGTTACACCGGCGGCACAATACTCAACGGCGGCACTCTCTCCATCAATTCCGATGCCGCGCTTGGCGCCGCTGCCGGCACTGTAACCATTAACAAGACCGGATCGGCCTCAGCGGTGCTCAAAATCACTAGCACCTTTGCCTTGGCCAATAATCGGCCTATTGAGGTCGGCGCCGGCGGCGGCGCGATCGAGGTGCTCGGGTCAACCAATACCCTAACCGTGGCACCGCTGTCCACTACTGCTGTTACTTTTAACGGTCCACTCACGGTTCAGGGCGGCGGCACGCTAACCCTCAATTTAGTAAGCGCCCCAACTATCACTGCCCCGCAGACTTTGACTATTGCCGGAGGTGTCACGCCCACCACATTGAACGTCGGTGGAACGGCTGATCCGTTCACCAGCGGCGCGGTCAGTATGGACGTAGTCAACAACGGCAACCTCAACATTACCGCAGGCTCGAAAAAGATCGGCGCTCTGTCCGGCACAGGCAACACATCGCTGGCTGGCAATACGCAACTGACCGTCGACTCACTATTTCAAAACATCTTGAGCATCGGCGCCGGATCCACTTTGAACATCACTCCATTAGAAGGCGGTTCGCTACCGGGCAGCGGTTCGATGTCTGAGGTTCCCGAACCGTCCACATGGGCAATGCTCATGCTGGCCGCCATGGGAATGGGCATATATTGGCGTTGCAACCGATAATATCCCCCTGACGCGGAGTTAAGGATTTTGAGATAAGGGGGAAGTCCAAGTATCTTTTGCTCCTCTTTCCCATTTACCGGTATTCTTTCCATACTGCTATTGCATTTTACGGCTACCCCTCGGGCGATAGCCTGCCGAAAAACATTTCCCGCACCACCAAAAAATCCCTTGATTTCACAATTAGCCCCCTCTACTTGTTAGAGTTTTACAAACATCTTATATTTGATTCCAATCTAGATGCCGACCAACCTTAACCCCTTATACCCCAATTATTACCATGGCAATCGAAAAAAAAGACATTCAGCGGCATTTTGAGCAAAAACTCGGCCGAAAACCCAAGTGGATCGTCCGTGCACCGGGCAGGGTGAATCTGATCGGCGAGCACACCGATTACAACGACGGCTTTGTCTTCCCACTGGCCATCGATCGGGCGGTGTGGATCGCACTGGAGCCGCGGGACGACCGCAAGGTGGTCGTTCATTCCATCGACTATAAAGAAAGCGGCGAATTCTCCTTAGACGCGTTAAAAAACACCAAAAGCGGTTGGATCGAATACCTGAAGGGCACGGCATGGAGTCTACAGGACGCCGGTCATCGCCTATGCGGTTGGGAAGGCGTGCTTGCCGGCGACGTGCCTTTGGGGGCCGGCCTTTCGTCCTCGGCCGCCTTGGAAATGGCTACTGCCCGGGCCTTCGCCGTCGCATCCGATCTTCCTTGGGAACCCGCCCCAATGGCGCTCTTGGGACAGCGCGCGGAAAACAAATGGGTGGGCGTGAACTGCGGCATCATGGACCAGATGATTTCGGCCGCCGGTAAGGCCGGTCACGCCTTGCTTATCGATTGCCGCGACTTGCATACCGAACTTGTTCCTCTGCCGCCCGGCGTGGCAGTGGTGGTGCTCGATACATCCACTCGGCGCGGCCTGGTTGATTCAAAATACAACGAGCGCCGCTCGCAGTGCGAAGCCGCTGCCAAATTTTTCAAAGTAAAGGCCCTGCGCGACGTGAGCATGGAAAGATTCCTCAAGGAGGCCGACGGCTTGGAGCCAGTCACCCGCCGCCGGGCGTTGCACGTCATCGGCGAGAACCAGCGGACCGTGAAAGCCGCCGAGGTCATGCGCCGCGGCGACGCCGCCGCCCTCGGCAAATTGATGAACCAAAGCCACGAGGACTTGCGCGATAATTTCGAGGTTTCCAGCGACGCGCTGAATGCGATGGTCGATAACGCCCGGACGCACAAGGCTTGTTACGGCGCCCGCATGACAGGGGCCGGTTTCGGCGGTTGCGCAATGGCGCTTATCAAGGCCCAAGACGCCGAGGATTTTGTCCGGCACACCGCCGGCGGGTATGAGAAACAAACCGGCCACAAACCGGCCGTGTACGTATGCCAGGCCACCAACGGGGCGGAAGTGGTTTAAGTATTTAGCCCGCCGTGAATACACGGCGGGGTATGATGCGATTCCAAGACAAGTTCCTTATAATCGGAGATAATCATGAAAGACCAGTTAATTGTGGTAAACGGCGGCGGCGGGTTTATCGGGGGTAATCTTGTCGCCGACCTGCGCAGGCAGGGTTACAAAAAAATCCGCGCCATCGATATCAAGCCCTATCACGAGTGGTATCAAAAATTCGACGATGTGGAAAATCTCGTCTTGGATCTGAATTTAAAGGAATCGTGCGAGCGGGCCGCACAGGGAGCGCACACGGTTTACAATCTGGCCGCGAACATGGGCGGCATGGGATTTATCGAAAACAACAAGGCCCTGTGCATGCTTTCCGTGCTGATAAACACGCAAATGCTGCAGGCCGCGGTGAAGGTCGGGGTCGAGCGATACTTCTACTCATCTTCGGCCTGCGTTTACAACGCCGACAAACAGAAGGACGTAAACGTCACGGCCTTGAAGGAAGAAGACGCCTACCCGGCCATGCCCGAGGACGGCTACGGCTGGGAAAAGCTGTTTTCCGAGCGGATGTGCCGCCACTTCCGCGAAGATTACGGACTTTGGGTCCGCATTTCCCGATTCCACAACGTCTACGGCCCGTTCGGCACCTGGGACGGCGGGCGCGAAAAGGCCCCGGCCGCCATCTGCCGAAAGGTCATTGATGCCAAGGTCAACGGCAAAAATGAGATCAACATCTGGGGCGACGGCAAGCAAACCCGCAGCTTCATGTACATCGACGACTGCCTAAAAGGCATCCAAATGCTGTTGGCAAGCAACGTCCTTGAACCGTTGAACATTGGATCGAGCGAACTGGTAAGCATCAATCAGATGGTCGATATGGTCGAGAAAATCGCCGGCGTGAAACTCAAGCGAACCTACGACTTAAGCGCTCCGAAGGGCGTGCGCGGGCGCAACAGCGACAACACGCTGATTAAAAAATTGCTCGGTTGGGAACCGAACACCAAACTGTACGACGGCTTGGAAAAAACCTACGCCTGGATCTACGACGAATATATGAAATTGCACAAAAAGTAGGTTTATGCGATATGCCTTGATAATCGCCGGCGGATCGGGAACCCGGCTTTGGCCGATGAGCCGCGCCGGCTTGCCCAAGCAACTCATCCCCTTCATTGGCGGCAAGAGCCTGTTGGAAATCTCTTTCCAGCGGCTGGAAGGGCTGATTCCGGCCTCGCGGCGTTACGTCTGCGCCGGAGTGAAGCACCGCGATGCCATCCTTGCGGCTTTACCGGCCCTGGAAAAAGGGAATTTCCTGGGCGAACCGATGGGCCGCGACACGCTCAACGCCATCGGACTAGGCGCCGCCGTTTTGGCCGCCAAAGATCCGCAAGCAGTGTTTGCCGTGCTTACGGCCGATCACCTGATCGAGCCGGTCGATGAATTTCAGAAGATCATCGACCGCGGATTTGCCCTGGTCGAGGGGCATCCGCAAACCCTGGTCACTTTCGGCATCGCTCCCACCGGACCGGCCACCGGTTACGGGTATCTGGAGCTGGGCGATTCGATTCCGGGCGGGGCGTACGTAGTAAGGCAAATAAAGGAAAAACCTCCTCCGGCCACGGCTGAAAAATACTTCCGCAAAGGACCGCAGGCTTATTTGTGGAACAGCGGCATGTTCGTTTGGTCCGCCGCCACGATGCTGGATTGCATCAGTCGTTTGGAACCGGAGGTTTATGCGGGCATTACGGCCATCGCCCGGGCCTGGGACACTTCGCAAAGAGACGAGACGATTGCCAAAATTTACCCCATGCTGAAGAAAATCAGCATAGACTACGCCGTCATGGAACCGGCCTCGCGCCTGGCTGAAGTCCGCGTGGCCGCCATTCCCATGCCGCTGGATTGGCTGGACATCGGTTCGTGGCCCTCATTCGCCCAAACCTGCCCCCACGACGAAAACGGCAACGCCCTTGCCGCCAAAAAACATATATTGTCGGAAACCTCGAATTGCCTGGTGGCTTCCAGCGAGCCGGACCATCTGATCGCCATGATGGGATGCCTGGACCTGATCGTGATCCATACCAAGAATGCCACCTTGATCTGTCCGGCTGACAAAGCCGAGAATATCAAGGATATATATAATACAATAGGAAAACAATTCGGCGGGGAATTTACCTGAGGTGAATCATGTCGGTGCATTTGCAGCGGGAAATCGACAAGCTGAAAAAATCCCTTTTGTCGTTGTGCGCCTTGGTCGAGGATCAGGTCCAGTCGGCGGTGCAGGCCGTTCTTAACCGCGACGAGGCCATGGCGCGCGAAATCGTCCAGCGCGATTTGAAGATAGACCACCTCGAGGTCGAAGTCGAGGAAGAATGTCTAAAAACCCTGGCCTTGCACCAGCCGGTGGCTACCGATCTGAGGCTGATCATCTCGGCCTTGAAAATCAATAACGATCTGGAGCGGATAGGCGACATGGCGGTGAATATCGCGCGGAAGGCCGTGGGCCTGGCCGCCGAGCCGCCCGTCGAGCTTACCTTCGATCTTACTGAAATGTGGTCGAAAACGCACGCCATGCTCCGCGACAGTCTTGATTCGCTGGTGAACATGGATAGCGCGCTTGCCCACAATGTTTGCGCCCGAGACGATGAAATCGACTCCATGAAGCACGCCTTCCGCGTGGAAATAGAGGATCGCATCCAACACAATCCGGAGAACGTCAAACAATATCTGCGGCTGATGGCAATCTCCCGCAACCTGGAACGCATCGCCGATCTGGCCACGAACATCGCCGAAGACGTGATTTACCTGGCCCAGGGTAAAATCATCCGCCATGGAGAAAACGGATGAAATAGCGGACCGTGGGCAGTGGACAATGGCACTAACCCCATAAAATTTTAAATGGACATTTGGTCTTCATTACTCACATCGGTATTGCTCTTATCGGCCGCCTTGGGGTTAATGTATTGGCATGTGCTGAGTTGGCGCAGGGCGCAATTGGCCGATCTGGCCGCGGGCGAACTCGACTTCTATCGCCGCCAATTCCGCCGCCGCATACAAACCAGCGCGATGCTGGGCATCCTGGCGGTGCTGATCTTTGCCGGCGAGTTGCTTACAAAGTGGATAAATTCCCAAGTTTTTTTCATCATTTATTGGGCAGCGGCGCTTTTACTGGTCATTTGGGTGGCATTATTGGCAGGCGCCGACATCTGGGCAACCCAATATCATTTCGGACAATTAAGGCAAAAATGCCTTATCGAACAGGCCAAGCTCCATGCCGAAATCCGCCGCGTTCAATCTGTCCGCGGAAACGGCAAACCGCCGGCAAAAAGGGAAACCTAAAAGTGATAAGTGGGCGGCGGGCGTCTTTCAATAAGACTGATCCCTTTTCCGGGATAACCACGAGGCGGCGCGGCTTCGGCAAGGCGCCGCTTATTTCTGTGCCTTGGCCACTTCCACGGCGAAAACATAGGACGGCCCGAACATGTTGGAGCGGAAGACGATCCATTTCATGTCGGGTGTGAACGTCGCGTTGGGTTCAAGCAAGTAATCGTGTTTGGCCATGTTTACGAGCCTTTCGAAACGGAACATGCCGGGTTTGATGAGGCCTTTTCGGTTGATGTTGGTTCCGGCGGCGTCGGGCAGGAGTTCGGGGTGGAACAGGTATATCCACTTGCCATTTTCGGCATGGGCCACCATGCCCTCAGAGCCGCCGTCACCGCAGAAAAGTTTTCCATCTACCGACACGTTGAAATGCACCGACCACTGGTCGCGCTCGAGATGATACCAGGTTCTTTCGCCCGAGGTAACGTTGTAGCCGGCAACCCAGAAATCCTCGCCGCGCGGCGTTTGCAGGTCATACCAGGCGGTCTGGCCGTCGGCGCTCCAGAATTCGTGCCCGGCGATTTCCATGTTCATGGTGCGTTTGTGGATATTCGTCAACCCGCTGCCATCCGAGCGAATCAGCCAGATGCGATCCACTTTGTGCCACGGGCCTTCGTGGCAGAACATGAGCAAGTTCGGATCGGTGGGTGAAAACAGGAGATGGTTGAGCCAGTCGTTGCCGCGGTTGAATTTTTCTGTTTCGCCGGTCTTAAGGTTGTAGAAAAACAGTTCCATCGGCAGGTGTTTTTCGAACCGTTCCTCGATTCTCCGGGCCTTGTTTTTACGCGCCGAGTCGGAATTGGATTCGATCGCTTCTTGGCGATCCTGCTCCTCCCTGGCCTGGTTTTCGTCCATGATGACGCTCGTTCCGGCCAGCAACGTTTCATTGCAGTTCACCGCGCTGGCGCGGGTCCCGAAGGGAAGCTCGGCAATTTTACGCGTCGCCTTCGTTTCGAGATCGGCCGCAAAAACATTTGTCCGCTGGCTGTAATAAACCTGTCCGGTTTTGCGGCCGACCATGATGACCCGCAGGCGCTGGCCTTCCACGACCTTTTCAATTTTGCGCGTTGCCAGGTCGATCACGGAAATCCCCGTGGGCGAGGTAAAGACCATTTTTTTGCCGTCGGGCGTGTACGGGTTGACGTTGAAATAAAAACTTTCGCTGCCCGGCTCATCCGTGAGGCGAACGACGCGATGCCCGGTGTCTGGGTCAATCCACTGCTTGGGCGGAGCATCGGCCGCCAGTGCCTGCGATCCAATCCATGACAAAATCAACAGCAGCCATGTCAACGAACGCATAATGATCCTCCGGTTATGCCGGAAACAGGTAAAGTAGTGTCATAATTCGATGTGAGTTTGCCTGCTCCAGCATGACTGGTATCATAACATAAAGTGGACCCCATTATCTAGTCGGTTGGTCGGGAGGGGGGGGTTGGGATAGGCTCTTGAGATGTTTTCTAATGCGCGTCGAGTCCGTGCAGCATGAAAATCGTATGCTCCAGGGTTTTAAGAATCTCGCCGAGGTACTCTTCGACGGCTCGGACGCTGCCCGGCAACGTGTAAACCTGCGTATTTCCCGCCACCCCGGCAATGGACCGGCTCAGCAGGGCATTGGGTTCGGTCGAGCCGAATTTTATGCGGATGTTTTCCATGATCCCGGGAATTAGTTTATCGCACAATGCCGCCGCCGTTTCCGGGGTGATGTCGCGCGGTCCCACCCCGGTGCCGCCGGTAGTGACGATCACATCCACGCCGGCGGTCTTGGCCCGTTGGATCTCCTCGCGCAATCGTCCCGGATCGTCGGGCAGAATTTTGGCTTCGACGAGGCCGTGCCATTGTCTGCCCGCCAACCAGTTCTCCAGCAGCTCTCCAGCGCGCCGGCCGGAGCGATCCTCATACACTCCGGCGACCACCCGATCGCTGAGCGTGAGGATCAGAAAACTTAGCGCCCGCGCCAGGTGTTCGCCCAGAGCGCCGGCGGCCAGTTCGCCGCCGCGGACGACGCGGGTAAAAATTCCCTCGACCGGCATCACGCATTGACCGACCTGCTGAAAAATCGCGCATCCCCGGCCGTGGCACTGCTTGCCGATCTGAGCGACCTCCAATTCCACGCCGCCGAACCGGAATCGGTCGAGAACGGCCACTGCGCCAAAGTCGAGGCCTGCGACCGTAAGGTTTTCGGCGAACTCGCCCGGCATGATTTTGCGCCCCATCCGTTGGGAAAATCGCTCGATGCCGTCTTGGCTCAACAAACTGACCTGGCGCTGCCATGGCCCGGCATGGGCGTCGCCCACGACGCCGCTTAAGTCGATGGTGATGCGTTCCACCGGCCTTTTGATCGTGCCCTTGCGCTCCGAGAGATTGACGGAGATCACTTCAAGATCACGCGACATCGCTTTTTACTTTCTCCAGAAGTATAATATTTCCGATCCGCATTTGCTTGTCCGCCGCCTTGCACATATCATAAACCGTCAACAGCGCGACGCTGACCGCGGTCAGCGCCTCCATTTCCACTCCCGTACGGCCGACGCAGGCGACCTCGCTTACGGCGGACACTCCTTCATCGGTCAAGGCGAGCGTCACATCGATCCGGTCGAGCACGAGCGGGTGGCACAGCGGGATCAGCTCGGCGGTTCTTTTGGCCGCTTGAATTCCCGCGATTTGAGCAACGACCAGCACGTCGCCTTTTTTGACCTGGTTTTTCCGGATTAAATCCTGCGTGGCCGCGGCCAGTTCGATAGTTCCGGCGGCCCGGGCTCGCCTGTACTGAAGAGGTTTGTCCCCTACGTCGACCATGCGTGCACGGCCTTCGGCATCCAGATGGCTGAGATCGGACATTTTATCCTCCGATTGTTTGCATGGCCCGGGTAGTGCAACGGGAGCCGGACCTGGGTTTTTCGGCAACTGCGCGACGCAGGGCCTCTGACGCTCCCAATTTGCGGACGGAATATCCGCCTTCGCCGAACAAGCAAGGAAGAATCCAGCCGTCACAAGTCAGGCGCAAACGATTGCATAAGCGGCAGTCGCCGCCCCCGCCGCGATGCACGATCCCAAACAGGCCTTGCGTCAGGTTCATGCGCGGGATCAAGCGCAGTTCCAGGTTTTCCCGCGCGGCGAATTTTCGCAGTGCTTCTACGTCTTCCGCAAGCGTCTTAGGCGTGATAACGCAGTTCAATTTGACGGGGGTTAATCCCGCTTCTTGCGCGGCGGCAATCCCGGCGAGAACTTTTTGCACGTCGCCGCCGCGGGTAAGGGCTGCGTAGCGCCGGGGATCGAGCGTATCCAAGCTGATGTTCACCCGCTGCAAACCGCCCTCTGCCAGCGGCCGGGCCTGTGAAGCCAAGAGTATGCCGTTGGTCGTTAGTGTAAAGTCGCTAACACCGGGGATCGGGGCAATCATCGCCACCAGCCGCTGCAAATTCCGCCGAACCAACGGCTCTCCACCCGTAAGCCGCACTTTGGAAATCCCCAGTGCAACGCCCGCCCGCACCACTTCGGCAATCTCTTCGTAACTAAGCATGGCCGAGTGCGGCAACAGGGAAATTCCTTTCTCCGGCATACAATACACACAGCGCAGATTGCAACGGTCGGTTACCGAGACGCGCAGGTACTGGATCTTTCTTCCCCAGGAATCGACTAACATGTAAATATCTTTTTTAAGAGAGATTACACATAAACTGGGTGTTCAATGTTTCGCAATGACTGCAAGCCGGCGCCGCTAATTATCTCCATTTGCTGCTGCCATTATATATACTGATACCATTATATATATATTTGGCTCAATTGCGAATAACTCGGCCATTGAGTTACATAATGCTTAAGGTGATGTTTTTCAGGATGAGGCGATTATCGAAATTCGCTGCAAAACTAGCTACCGCCGCGGGGGTTTGATATAATCCGCGGGAGATCTTTAATCCAGTGGCTTGAACATGATTTCTCCACAAGATGCCTTCCAAAGGGTTGTCACAGCCTGCTCGCCTATTGCGCCCCGGGAGATGCCTTTGTGTGAGGCGGCGGGTTTGCTATTGGCTGAGAACATCGTGGCCGATTGGGATTTTCCGCCTTTTCCCCGAGCAATGATGGACGGTTTTGCTGTGCGCCTGGCCGACGCCGGCAAAAGCGTGCCGGTAGCCGGCGAACTCCCGGCCGGACTCGAGTGGACCAGGTCCTGGCCCGATGGAACGTGCATTGAAATCATGACCGGCGCCGCCTGCCCGCCGGGTGTCGAGGCCGTTGTGCCCAAGGAGCAAGTTAGTCGCGAAGGCGATGAGATCGTCTTGCCATTGGAAATCGCCCCTGGAGAGCATATTGCCCCGCAAGGCAGCGAGTGCCGCTGCGGCAGAAGCGTGCTTTGCGCCGGCCAATTGCTCACCCCCCTGGCTATTGCCACGGCGGCGGCGACGGGGCGCAGGCAAGTGCGGGCGATTCCCCGGCCCAGACTGGGCATTTTGGTCACCGGGGAGGAGTTGGCAGGCGAAAACGAAATCCCGCAAGGTGCAAAAATCCACGATTCCAACGGGCCAATGCTTTCGGCCCTTGCCCGGGAAGCATGCCTGCCCACGCCCGAAGTTTTTCGCGTCCGCGATAATCAATCCGAGATATTCCACCTTTTGGAGAGCTTTGCCGACTATGATCTTATAGTGATTTCCGGCGGTGTTTCTGCCGGGAATTACGATTTGGCGCCGCGCGTGGTACAAGATTGGGGCGGCGAGGCGCTTTTTCATTACGTACAACAAAAGCCGGGCAAACCGCTGTTTTTCGCCCGGCGGGATAAACAACTGATTTTTGGTCTCCCGGGCAATCCCCTGGGCTGCCACTTTTGTTTCCAGCGCTATGTCGCCGCGGCGCTGGATGCGCTCGAGGGGAAAGATCCCCGCGCCCGGGAATTCATCGGCACGATAAACGGCGCAATCCGTGTCAAAGCTGAGCGCACGCACTTTGTTCCTGCTCAGTGCAAGGCAAGTGTCACGGCCCCGGGCGCGTGGCAGGTCAGGCCTTTGCCTACTGTCAGCTCGGCCGACATTTTTTCATGCACCGCGGCGAATTGCTTTATCGAAGCGCCGCCCCGCGAGGAACCCTGGCCCGAAGGAAGCACAATGTCTTGTCATTGGTTTTTGAATCAGGGGAGATAATGAAAATAATGTATTATCAAAAGTGAATTAATTGGGAAAAAACTCCCGGAGCAAGCTCCTGGGCTAAACGATGAATGTGACATTAATTATTATATGACAACCAATATTGCACCAATTTTGTCGGAACAAGTCGAAATCGCACGATCGCGCATTTCCGATCGGCTGCGGTTTGCTCTTATGGAAACCTCCGGCGCATTTGGCGACTTGGGAACCTTCATTCCACTGCTGTTCGGAATGGTCTCGCTGTGCGGTCTGCAACTGGGGCCTGCACTTGTCGGGGCGGGTGTGGCAAATCTGACTACAGGCATGATCTTCAAAATTCCCCTTGCAGTGCAGCCTATGAAGGCCATCGCCGCAGTGGCCATCAGTGAATCTCTCACCGAAAGCCAGATCGTGGCAGCGGGCATCATCACTGGTGCGATATTCTTATTTTTGGCCTGGTCGGGAGCGATCCAGCACCTTGATCGCTACATTCCCAAGAGTGTCGTGCGCGGTCTGCAATTGGCCTTAGGGCTTAAACTCATCGCAGGTGGAGTGCACATGATGGGCGCCTCGTGGGCCGTGTTCGATCTCGTATTGATTGGTATGGCCGCCGGCTGTGTGATTTTAGGGTGGTGGATCAAGAACTTTCCTTCCGCGCTGGTGGCGTTTTGCTGCGGGTTGATTGTGCTTTGTTTTACCCATCAAGATCTTTTATGCACGATGCAATTGGGCATGGACTGGCATCTTCCCGACCTGGTGCACTGGTACGCCTGGAAAACCGCTTTTACAGCGGCTGCCTTGCCGCAAATACCGTTGACCTTGCTCAACTCGGTATTTGCGGTGTGCATGCTCTCGGCCGATCTTTTTCCCCATCGACCTGCCGCTGCCCGTCGCGTGGGGCTCTCCGTGGGTCTGATGAATGTGTTGCTTTGTCCCTTCGGCGCAATGCCCATGTGCCACGGGGCGGGCGGATTAGCCGCCCAATATCGGTTCGGCGCCCGGAGTGGTCTTTGCAACGTGATACTCGGATCCGCCTTGATTTGCCTGGGGCTCGTATTGGGTAACTCATTGTTAGGAGCCTTGCAGCATTATCCTCGCAGTATCTTGAGCGTGCTGGTAATCATTAGCGGCGGAGAACTGGTTCTCGTATGCCGTGATCGGCTTTCCCGACGTGCCTGGATCATACCCGGTTTCACGGCCGCCGTTTGTTTGATATTACCTTTATGGGCCGGTTTTCTCTTGGCCTGGGGGATCGCTTTTGCGGCAAAAAGAAAGATAAATGGTAAGGGACTCTAACAATACCCAGCCACCCTCACCCCCGGCCCCTCTCCCGCGACCAACCTTCGGTCGGTGCCCGGCGGAGGGGAGTATTGTTAGAGTCCTTAAATAATCATGGCCCTGCTGAAAGTATTGGGAATCATGAGCGTGATAAATCTTTTATATCGGGATTGATCCTGTATAATACCGGGAGAACAGCGACAAAAGTCGGAAAGAATGTAAAAGGAGGAACTCTCGTGGATAAGACATTCACTTTCACTGTCAACGGCGAATCGAAGACCGTGACCACCGATCCTGAAAGGCCCTTGCTCGAAGTGCTGCGAGAGGACCTGCAACTGACCGGCCCCAAATACGGCTGCGGCGAAGGGCTATGCGGCGCCTGCAGCGTGCTCTTAGACGGCAAATCCGCATTCTCCTGCATTACGGCCGTGGAAGATGCAGACAAGAAGGAGATCCTGACTATCGAGGGCTTGGCCAAAGATGGCAAGCTGCATCCCGTGCAAGAAGCCTTTCTCGCAGAGAATGCCTTCCAGTGCGGCTATTGCACTCCGGGTATGGTCATGGCGTCGGTTGACTTGCTCAATGACAGACCCAATCCGACGGATGCCGAAATTCGTTCTGGCATGGAAAAACATTTGTGCCGCTGCTGCGGCTTTCCGAAAATCCAGAAAGCGATCCAACGGGCCGCGCAAGCCGGGAGGTGAAAACCATGACCACAAAACAGCAGTCCAATGAATATTTAGAAGCGGAATACCAAGAACCCATCGAACAGGTCGGTTACGACTTCGGCATCAGCCGCCGCGGCTTTGTGAAGGTGCTTGGCGCGGGCTTGCTCATTACGGTCAGCGCAGGCACGGTTCTAGGGCAACGCGGCGGCAGGCGTGAAATGGGCCGCGTGCAACACATCTCACAGCGAATTCACATCGCAAAAGACGGCAAAATCACCGTCATGACCGGAAAAGTGGAAGGGGGCCAGGGCGCCCGTGCCGAACTCACCCAGGCCGCCGCCGAAGAATTACACGTGCCGGTAAGCCAGGTGGAATTGGTGATGGGCGACACGAGTCTAGTGCCCGACGACGGTATCACTGCCGGCAGTATGACCACTCCCTTAACCGTGCCGCCCGTGCGCAAGGGTGCCGCTGCGGCCCGACAAGGTCTTGTACAAATTGCCGCCGATCGCTGGAAAGTGAATCCCACCGACGTGGAAGTGCGCGATGGCAAAATTATACACGCCGCCTCAGGGCGCACGCTGAGCTATGCCGAACTGGCCCAAGGCGATGAATTTGGCGCTGCCTTTGAGCAGGCCCCGCCGGCTGATATCACGATAACGCCCGTCAAGGAGTGGAAGATACTCGGCGTTTCGGTCCCGCGCCCGAATAGCCGCGACTTGGTAACCGGCGCACATAAATATCCATCCGACATCGTGCGTCCCGGCATGCTTTACGGCAAAGTCCTTCGCCCGGTGTCGTATGGAGCGAAGCTCGTCTCTATCGACCTGGAAGGAGCTAAGGCAATGAAAGGCGTAGTGGCAGTACAGGACGACCAATTCGTGGGCGTGGCCGCGCCCACGACGCATCAGGCCCGGAAGGCCCTGGAAGCAATTGCCCAGTCTGCCAAGTGGGAGCCTGCTGTTCAGCCGTCAAGCCGGGAAGTGTTCGACCACCTGCGCAGTAGCGTGCGGGGCGATGTGCCAAAGAACCCATTTGCCGAGCAACTGGCCAATGCCGGCAAAGTTCTCAAGCAGACTTACCATGTGTCCTACGTTCAACATGCGCCGTTGGAAACTCGTACCGCACTGGCCGAGTGGGACGACGGCAAGCTGACGGTCTGGACCGGATCGCAAAATCCGTTTGGCTGCCGCGGGGAATTGGCTCGCGCCTTCCACCTGCCCAACGAGAGCGTGCGCGTGATTGTGCCCGATTTCGGCGGCGGTTACGGCGGAAAACACTCCGGCGAGGCCGTAGTGGAGGCTGCAAGGCTGGCAAAGGCGGCCGGGCGGCCCGTTTTGCTCAAGTGGACGCGCGAGGAAGAATTCACCTGGGCTTATTTCCGTCCGGCGGCGGTTATCGACATCGAAGCCGGGCTGGATCCTAAAGGCCAGATCACGTCGTGGCATTTCATTAACATCAACTCCGGTCCGTCGGCGATTAATACGCCTTACCGGATAGCCAAGGTCGATTGCCGATTCGTGCCTTCCGATTCGCCGCTGCGCCAAAGTTCATACCGGGCTCTGGCGGCGACGGCCAACAATTTCGCCAGAGAATGTTTCATGGATGAACTGGCCGCGGCAGCGGACGCCGATCCGCTGGAATTCCGCCTCGCTCATCTCGATAATCCGCGGTTGCGCGCGGTGCTCGAAGAGGCGGCCAAACGGTTCAATTGGCGCGAGAGGGTAAAGCAAAAACAACCCGATGTCGGCATGGGCCTGGCGTGCGGAACGGAAAAAAACTCTTGCGTGGCGGCCTGCGCCGAAATCGCCGTCGACCGGGAGCATAACCGCATCGCGGTGCGCCACGTGTGCGAAGTATTCGAATGCGGCACTATCATAAACCCCGACAACCTCAGTGCCCAGGTGCAGGGCTGCGTCATCATGGGACTGGGACCGGCTCTGCGCGAGGAAATGCAGTTTGCAGACGGCAAGATACAAAATCCTAATTTCAAGCACTACCTCGTGCCTCGTTTTAACGACTTGCCGGAACTCGATATTCACTTGCTCAACCGATCCGATCTGGCCAGCACCGGCGGCGGCGAGACACCCATCATCGCCATCGCCCCGGCGATTGCCAACGCAGTATTCCATGCCACCGGCGCCCGTATCCGCCGGATGCCGATCCGATTGCCGGAAAATGTGCAAGCTTAATCGCGAATAACAAAAATCGCCATGATTATCCGCCAGCCCAAGGACATTCATCGAGCCGTTGCCCAACAGTGCGACCGCGGCCGTGATCTCGCGGTGGCGACGGTCCTCAAAGCCGTGGGTTCCACGCCCTGCAAAGCGGGCGCAAAAGCGATCATCGATTCCGGCGGCGCGATCCGGGGCACTATCGGCGGCGGCGCAGTCGAAGCCCAGGCACAGCGCACGGCCATCGAAGCCATTAAAATCGGACGTCCGTTGGTATTCGACTTCAACTTGGAAGGCACCGCGGTTAGCGATAAGAATCCGATTTGCGGGGGAATGATGCGCGTGCTGATCGATCCGATCGCGGCCAGACACAGGGCGGCCTATCGAGCCGCGTCGGAAGCCCGGCAACACCGCCAACGAGGCGTATTGCTGACCACGATCCGCGGCGAGAAGCAGCCTGAGACGGAAGTCCGGTTTTTGGCCGAAAGTGCGATTCCTTCTGAATTCGGTTTTCCCAACGCTGAGTCCATTAGATCCGTTCTGCGAGAGGAGGAAACAGGAATCTTTGTTGCAGATTCATCCCCGCAAGGGCAGCATCTGGAAGTACTGGTAGAGCCGCTGATTCCCAATCCGCTGCTTTTGATCGTCGGCGGCGGCCACATCGGTCAGGCCTTGGCCCTGCAAGCCAATATTCTTGGATTCGATATTCTGGTGCTCGACGACCGGAAGGAATTCACCGCCGTTGGATTATTCCCGGAAGGAGTGAGCACTCGCTGCGGTCCGATCGATGAGGAAATCGGCCGCTTGCCGATCGGCGGCGATACCTACATTGTTATCGTCACGCGCGACCACCGGAATGATTCCGAAGCGCTGGCCGCCTGCCTGCACAAGCCGGCGGCCTACATCGGCATGATCGGCAGCCGTCGCAAGGTGGAACTTATGCGCAAGGAGTTTGTCGAGTCGGGCCGGGCTGCGGCGGCCGAGTTCGCGCGCGTTTATGCGCCCATTGGACTTGACATCGGTTCGGTAACCGTGCCCGAAATCGCGGCTAGCATCGCGGCTCAATTGATCGCAGTGCGTCGCAAGGGCGCCGCGCCTAGGATTCCAAGCAAGTGAGATGCCCATGATCCATGCCATGATACTCGCAGCCGGGCGATCGCGTCGCATGGGCGCTCAAAAACTCTTATTGCCTCTGGGAGATCGGACGGTAATCGCCCGCATCGTGGACGAGGTGCTTCGCAGCCCGGTGGATCGAGTCTTTGCGATAGTTGGCCCCGAAGGCAATGGCGTCATCGAAGCGATTTCAAATAAGTGTGTCGACTTCGTAACCAATCCTGATATTCAGGGGGAGATGCTCTCTTCAGTTCGCTGCGGTCTTTGTGCGATGCCCGATGATTGCACGGCCGTGCTGGTGGTATTAGGCGATCAACCGGGGATCGCGGCGGATGTCATTGCCTTACTGGTCCGGGCTTTCCAGACCTCCGGCCGCGGAATCGTCGTGCCGATTCATGGAGGCCGACGCGGTCACCCGCTCTTGATGTCCATGCACTACCGCGATGAGATTTTAAATTGTTACCAGGATGTCGGTCTGCGCGGACTGCTCCATGCGCATCCTGAAGATGTTTCCGAGGTCGAAGTTGCCGCCCCCGACGTCATTGAGGACATGGATGTGCCCGAGGACTATGAACGAGCAGTGAGTCTATACAAGAAGAAACTTGAAAAAAACAGTAACCGTTAAAATGAAGTCAAACAGTTGCGCAACCGCTAGAGATGGATTAATTGTCCTGCATTGTAGAGGGCGGCGAAAATGAGACAGTACGCCCGGATGGATTCGCACCCCCAACCCTTACTCCCGAAGACGTAAGCGTCAAAGAATCGCCAGCGGCTAGCCCCTTCCAAAGGTTCCCGCAACGTCGCACCATTCGCTCCTCAAGGGAATTGCAGCGTCAGGTCGGGGATTGCCGGTGCCAGCCGCCTACCTGCCGCCCGATGTCAGTAAGCCCCTCGGCGGCCATGCCGTAGCTTTTCAGCGACAGGCAACGCTGATCCTTGGCCAAACGGGTCTGGAATCGCAGGATCTCCAAGCCGAGATTCACTTGATCCAGGATGGCCTTCCGACTCCGAGTGTACTTGGCACGGATCAGGTTTTCCAGCACCTCGTAAAGCTGCCTTTCCATTCGCTCCCCCAGCACAAAACGCTGGTCGCGGGGAAACTTGGCGATCTTGGGATTCAACCACAACACGAAATCGTAGAAGGCACGGATGATCGGTAGCTCTTCGTCGCGGGGCATGGCGATTGCTCACGAAGTGGAAAATGCGCTACAAAATCGCGCGCCGCTGCGCGGCGAAGTAAAAGGGAAAAGAGGTAAAATGGCAAACGGTAACACAGCCAGATGCCATAGTATTACTGAGTCCTGGCAACGCGGAAGCCTGTGTCGTCGTACCGGTCGTCCGGCGCGTACCAGTTGCGATTGGCGGAACGGGTGAGGTCCGGCCCGAGGCCCCAGGAACCGCCACGAAGGACACGGTCATTGCCGGAATCTGGGCCGGTTGGATCGTCTGCGGGGGACGCGGCATAGTATTCCGCGCCGTACCGATCCGCGCACCACTGCCAAGCATTTCCGTGCATGTCGTACAGCCCGAAGGCATTGGGCTTGAACTTCCCCACCGGGGCCGTGAACACGTATCCGTCATTGGCTTTGATCGTGTATTTCCAGTCCTCCGGGAACTGCGCCTTGAACGCCGCGTCGGCCACGTTGCCGACCTTGGCGAGCGTCTCGGGATCGTCGCCGCTATAGTACCGCGTTGTCGTTCCGGCACGACAGGCATATTCCCATTCGGCTTCGGTGGGCAGCCGGTACGTCTTGCCTTCCTTGCGGCTGAGCCATTTGCAGAACGCCACCGCGTCGTTCCAGCTTACGTTCACCACGGGGTGCTCGTCGGTCTGCTCGAAACCCGCGTTCCGCCAGGAGTATTTCGCGTTGAAGCCGAACTCCTTCTTGTCGGGGTCCCAGCCGAACGCGCCCTTCGAGTCCCCTTTTTCCGCGTCCGTCTTGTACCCGCTGTCGGCGACGAACTGCCGGAACTGGCCCCGCGTTACATGGTAGGTGCCCAGGTAGAACGGCTTCGTGATTCGCACGCGGTGCTGCGGGTGCTCGTCCTTGAAAGAGTCTGCTTTCAGAAGATCCTCGCCGTAGGTTTTGCTGAAGAAGGCAGCCGTGGTCTCCGCCGACTCACCGCTGCCCATCTTGAACTCGCCCGCCGGGATGAGGACCAGCTCCATCTTCACCCCACCGCCCAAGTCCGCCGCGAGTTTCTTCGGCGACTCTTTCGTCTCGCTAAAAGCGGTCCCCGCCATTGTGAAAAGCACGATGCACCCAGTCAGGAAGTTTCTCATAACGTGTCCTCCCATAAAAAAGAGATTTACTGGCCCGGCGCTGCTCGCGCCGAACCACGACGACCAGTGTACGCTAGCCAACTGATAGGAATTCTTATCAGAGGCAACGCCCCTAATCTTATCGCGGACGCCGGGCGCTGGGAAGAGTCCGCGGAAAGACCGCCTACTGGGCGATGGCAAGCCGACGTTCGGCCCGTTTGCGGCGGCGACGGGCTTGGGCCTCGCGGGATTCTTCTTCCCGCTGCTCCAAGCGATGCTCGGGATGGTCGGCAACCCAGCGGTCAGGCAGCAGGACCTCCAGGGCAGCCGTGTCGCCAGGGGCGATGGCCGCGATCCGACGCAGCACGTCGGTCAAGTAGGGCCACACGTCTACGCAGTTCCGCCGCGCACTTTGAACTAACGTGTAGAGCGTCGCCGCCGTCTTCCCGCCATTCTCGCTTCCAAAGAATAGGTAATTTTTTCTACCGACAGAGATGGGACGCAAGAGCCGTTCAATGACGTTGTTGTCTATTGGAATCCTACCGTCACTGGTGTATCGGACGAATGCGTCCCAGCGGTTGAGCACGTAGTCGATCGCCTCGGCCAGTTTTGCCGTAGGACGCAAGGTGGGCCGCACTTCATCGAAACGGGCCTTCATCCGTACCAGGATCGGCAACGCCTCCGCCTGACGTAATGCCCGGCGATCGTCTGCCGACATCTCCTTTGCACGGTCATCGATGTCGTAAAGTTGCTGCGTCCAGATCATGGCCTCGTGGACAAGCGGGTGGCTGGTCGCCGGAATCGCTTCCTCGAAGCCCCTCCGACCGTGCGCCCAGCACGCCACATCCACAAGGCGGCCCGCCGCTTCGCGCACCAGCGACGTGTAAACGATATAGCCGTCCGTTTGGAGATAACCACGATAATCGGCCAAGACTTCCTTCGGCCCATCGCGACTGCGGCTGGGCCGGAAGTCATAGAAGACGTACCGATGATCCGCATCCCCGGCGTAACCGCTGAGGTAACCCGTGATCGCCTTGCCGTGTCCCGGCTTGAGCATCCGTACCTCCGTTTCGTCGGCGTTGACCACCGCACTGGCGAATATCCGCTGGTAGATCAATCGTTCCAGAGGCCGCAAAGCCTGGGCCGTCCTCCTCAACAGCCCGCACAATAGCGCCCGCGACAACCATCGTTTCAGCGGTCCGAGGAGCAGTTCCTGCTGCCTATAGACCGGCAGATGATGCAGGAACTTCCATGTGACCAGCCAAGCCAGGATGCTCGGGCCGAAGGGGCTTTTCTCCACCGCCTGCGGTGGCCTCTGCGTGGTCAGCATCTGGGAGCCATCGTGACATGCCGAACAACCGTAGGTGTACCGCACCTCTTCGACCACGTACAGCTTCGCCTCTTCCATCTCCGCCCGCTTCGTGATGTGGGTGCGGGTAATGATCCGTTGGGTCCCGCAGCAGCCGCAAGGCAATTCCGACTCCGGTAGTGCGTACTCGATCCGCCGATGTTCCCAGAATTGCGGGAACTCGATCCTGGGTCGTCGTGGCTTTCGTCGAGTCCGAGGCGGCGGCGAGTCGGCATTGGTGTCCTTGGTGTTCTCCTGCTTGGCATCCAACCCCTCGACGGCTTCCGGCACGAAAAGCAACGTCTGATCGGGCGAGGGCGCATATCGTTCGCGACGTTGGCCGAACATTGCCCGCTTAAAGAACCGCAGTTGCTCGGCGGCCTTCGCCAGTTGCTCCTGGTATGCGGTGGCCATCTCTTGCTGCTGGGCGATGACCGCCGCCTGATGTACGATGGTCTCCTGCTGTTGCGCAATGATCGCTTGCTGCCGGATGTCCGCTTGCTCCAGCTCGCGGATGCGTTGCTCGCAGGCTGCCAGTTGATCGGCAAGAGATAAACTTCCGTGTTCCATGGCATATCATACGCTCGACTCTGCGATTTGGTTCTGCTGATACGAAGAATTTTTTTGGGACGAAGGAATGTGGACGTGCAGGTGTTCGTAACAGCGAGTCGGCGTCATGCACGACGCCATCGCGGGCGATGCCGCACACTGGCCAAGTCGATGCCTTCCAGGATCAGCGTCAAGTCACTCAGACGCATCTCGATTCCAGCAGGCGAAGTCGATCCGTCCTCCTGCACAGTCCGCGCCGCCTTCGGCACTTCAAAGGTCCCACCTTCCAAGTGCTTGTACCAAATTACAAGCCCGTCTCCCGCAAACCAAAGTACCTTTACACGATCGCCACGCCGATTGAAGAAGAGAAACAGGTCACCAGATTCTACCTGTTGGTGCAGTTCGTGCTCTACCAGCCCCACAAGACCCTCGAAACTTCTTCGCATATCTGTAGGGCCGGTCTTGGCAAAGACGCGGAGCGACGTTGTAGGCGTTAACATCATCGCATCCTTCGTGTCGATGAAGCCGAGACGGTAGCAATCACCGTGCTGATCGTCTGCATGTCGCAACCCTGAACCCGCAGCACGACGCCGTCAGGCCACTGGACTTCCAGATTTCCCATGCCATCCGCCGGATCGCTGACGATCTCCACGGGAATGAGGGCCTCCTTTGCCGCTTTCCGCCGGATTACACGGCGGGACTGCCGAAATCGTCGCTTCCAAGCATGGAACACAGACGGGGACAGCCTTTGCTGAGCACAGAATCCGACAATACTCTGCCCACTGGCCTCATGACGCTCGATCACCTCCCGCCAATACTGGCGCCGCTGATCGTTACTCATAGTCTTTGCCATCGTTTCACACTCCGAATGCCTGTGATGATTCCTACTCAGGCGTCCAGTTTACCATGGCCTGCAAGACTGGCGATTTATTGACGGTTGCCGACAAATTGCGCCCACAGGTGCGCGCCTAAAAATGCTGTCGGGCGCGGCTCATGCTGGCTTTGCTCGGCAAAAAAGGTCTTTTTCTGTCAACGCGCCCGACAAACTGCGCGCACAGCACGAATTCTCCGTCGGGCGAATCCAGGACCGGCTAACCAAAAATCGCTACTCTGGCATTTATGCGGCTGGCACGGCGCTGGCTGCCAACTCTTTCAAGAGGATATTTATTATGAGTGCTTCTTTGCAAGTGCCGGAAAAAGTTACCGGCCGAAGGCTAGGCGACGTTGAAATAGTCGCCGCAAAATTAGATTGCTCTACTCGTCACATTTATAGGCTTGCCGATGGCGGGCGTATGCCGGCACCTGTTCGACTTGGGGCACTTGTCCGTTGGGACTTGGACGAAATCGACGAATGGATAAGCCAAGGCTGTCCCCCTGTTCGCAATGTGAAAGGGGCAAGCCGATGAAGTGTATGTTCGGCGTGGCCGGCGGGCGTTTATCGACGGGCTGGCCGAGCGGCAGGCGAGCGGGGAGGCGGCGATGAGTGACCACCTAATAAATCTTTTGCCTCATCACCTTGCCGAATTGCACCAATCCGGCCTTAGCGATGAAACTATCCATGCTGCCGGAATAAAAAGCGAAACGAATCACGTCAAAATTGCTTTGTTGTTGAATCGCAAAAAATGGCCACGGACCTACGGCCCGGCGCTGCTGTATCCTTACTTTGACATGAGCGGGAATGTAGTCTTGTGGCGGGTGAAGCCAGACAACGCGCCGAAAGAAAACGGTAAGCCCAAAAAATACTTGCAACCTACAGGCGCTGCGATAAGAGCATATTTCCCACCCGGTATGAATGGCGAGTTGCAAGATGCCGAGCGCGTTATCGTTGTCACTGAGGGCGAGAAAAAAACTCTAGCCGGATGGCAGGCCGGCGTCACCACTATCGGCCTATCGGGTGTCGATTGTTGGCATGGCAAAAAATGCTCTGCTCTTATTCCCGACCTTGAGCAAATTCCTTGGAATAACCGCCGGGTTTTCGTGTGTTTTGATAGCGATGCCGCGCAAAATGAAAACGTGGTCGCGAATGAAAAATTATTGGCCGCCGTCATAAAGTCACGCGGTGCCCAAGTCAAAATCGTGAGAATCCCATCCGGCCCCAACGGCGAAAAGGTTGGGCTCGACGATTTTCTCGTGGCGAATAACAACGATTCGGCGACACTTTGGAAACTAATAAATGAAGCCGTGGAGCCGGAACCGCCGGACGCCGGAGAAATTAAGTCGCCTGCAAGTGAAATTGACCCAGGCCCGGAGGCGGATAGATTTTTAAAAATAACTGAGGTGGATAGCCTTCCGCGATTGCGATTCTACCAAGGAACTTTTTACTACTGGACCGGCACCCATTACAAGGAGTTGCCGACTAGCGATGTACGAGGCCGGCTGGTGGAATTTCTTAATAGGAATTTTTTCAAGGTTACGACAACAGCTATAAACAATGTCTTGGACCATGTTAAATCGAAAGCGCGCCTATCGCCGTTCGTCAGTACCCCGCCGGTTTGGATAAGCGAAAATGAACCCTGGCCGGCAGGCGAAATCTTAGCGGCGAAAAATACATTAGTCCATCTTCCATCGTTAATTGACGGCCAGCCCGCGACTCGGCCGCTTACGCCGAAATTTTTCACGCTATCCGCCTTGGACTATAATTTTGCCCCCGACGCTCTGCGGCCGGAAAAATGGTTAGATTTTCTCGGCCAACTTTGGACCGATCCCGAAGAAGGCGAAAATATCGACGCACTCCAAGAATTTTTCGGATACTGTCTCTTGCCAGATACCCGCCAAGAAAAAATCTTGATGCTCATAGGCCCGAAGCGGAGCGGTAAAGGCACCATTGCCCGCGTGATGCGCACCCTCGTTGGCCGTGCCAACACCTGCGCGCCGACGCTGGCAAGTCTGGGTATGAATTTTGGCTTGTGGCCTTTAATCGGCAAGAGCCTGGCGATAATATCGGACGCCAGACTGAGCAGCCGAAGCGACACCGCGAACGTGGTGGAGCATTTACTTTCGATCAGCGGCGAGGATGCACAGACAATCGACAGAAAGAACTTGGAGCCGATTACTTGCACCCTGCCGACTCGATTTGTGATCCTTACCAATGAATTGCCAAGGTTGCATGACTCTTCGGGTGCGTTGGTGAGCCGTTTGATCTTGCTTAGATTGACGCGAAGTTTTTTGGGCCAAGAAGATCCCGCACTAACTAAAAAATTGCTTGTGGAATTGCCGGGCATTTTGTTGTGGGCAATTGAGGGTTGGAAACGGCTACGCCAATTCGGCCGGTTCATACAGCCCCGCACGTCTCTGGAATTGATTGCCGACCTGGAGGCGTTGGCTTCACCCGTTTCGGTATTCATGCGGGATTGCTGCCGAGTTGGCGATGACGAAAGCGTCGATCGACAAGACCTCTACACCGCCTATCGAGAATGGGCACAAAAAAACGGCAAGGGCTTTGTCGAAGATGCTGCCGGTTTCGGCCGTGCCCTGCGAGCCGTGATACCCACACTCAAGGATGAACACCACCGAGTTTTCGACAAATTACGGAGGTTTTACCGTGGTGTCGGCCTTAGTGACTGATGCAGGTGATACATGTATCAATCTAATGCACGTGTGGTGCGAGAGAAAAATAAAATAAAAAAGCATATATATATACGCAATGGGGTGATACATGCATCACGTGCATCAACGCATGGGCGCAAGCGACCAGCCGGGCCATGGATACCGGCAGAATATGCCCTACCAAGCCTGGAAGTTTTGGAGCGACTTTCCCGTCCTGCAAGCCGAGCCTACCCAGCGGCGGTTATTTCCCCAGGTAAGTGAACTAGAAGAACTCAGGCGAAAGGTGAAACCATGAAAGAACTTGAGCAATCATGGGCAGACTGGAGCAAAGAAAAAAGGCTTTAGATGGTACTTGACATATTCTCTTGTAACTGAAATAATGAAGGCATGAAGAAAAAAACTCTATTTTCCGATGAACTAAGGGCGGTTATTGATAATGCCCCCATTTCCCGCTATCGCTTATGGCAGCTAACCGGAATTGACCAAGCCTCTCTTGCCCGATTTACGGCCGGAAAAGAGGGATTAAGCCTTGCGGCGATTGATAAGATTGCCGAAATATTAGGACTGCATATCACGTTTGAAAAACCAAAAACGACGAAAGGTAAAAAACATGGCGAGCATAGGACACGATCCAAGCGGATTTAAGCGGATTACGTTTGACCCGTTCACAAAAGGCGACCTACAAACAGCGGTAACACCGCAAAGGCAGGTATGTATGACAGTCGAAGAACGTATTACAAGACTGGAAAAAACGAATCATGTGTGGAAACTTGCGACCACGGGCTTTGCTTTGGCATTGGTCGCAATCGTTGTGACCTCTTGTGAGCAGTCTGGCAATAGCGGCACCTCCGAAATTGTCCGAACGAAGCATCTTGAAATAGTAAGCCCTCTCGGAAAAGCAGTTGTTACTTTAGTGGGGAACCAAGCTGGCGGTGGGTACATAGGAATCTATAACTCACAAGGAAAATTAGTTTTTGCTCTAACGGAGACAAAAGACGAACGCTGTGGGTCCATGTCAATCTATAATTCCCAAGGACAATCAGTTGTTGATCTGGGGGGCAACGAAGGTGAAGGTGGTATCTTAAATATCAGTAACCCCCAAGGAAAACCAGTTTTTAAGATAACGGAGACAAAAGACGGAAATGGGCTCATGGGTATCTTCAATTCCCAAGGAAACCCAGTTGTTACTCTAGGAGAAAATGAAGGTGGAGATGGTTGCGTGAATATAAGTAACTCCCAAGGAAAATCAATTGTTGATCTAGGGGGAAACGAAGGTGAAGGTGGTATGATAAATATCAGTAACTCCCAAGGAAAATCAATTGTTGATCTAGGAGAAATTGAAGGTGGAGGTGGCATAATAAATATCATTAACTACCAAGGAAAAACAGTTGTTGGTCTAGCAGCCCGTTGAAAAAGTCTCTGAACAAGACTTGAAAAAGTCTTTGAGCAAGAATATAGTATCGCCATCGTGTAACGCAGGAGGAA
>JBEKFZ010000059.1:0-26496 GCA_050013075.1 Thermoguttaceae bacterium
TCCTTGAACGCATGGGCTCTCTCCTTGACGTCGGTTTGGTTGACACAAACCATTGTCGGGAAGAGCCTTGCGTTCACAAATATCAATTTTTAACGGCTATCTGCCAAACTTGGAACTACTGAAATTGGAATTGAGTGTGCGAAAAAACCAGTTTCTATTATCATCTTGATATATATCTACATCGTAGAAATCTTTTAATTCTTCAAAACAAGATGGATACTCTGGTAATACCGAAGAAACAACAATTCCCACTTTTGGATTTGTTAACGTTGTAAGCGATACAATATCCTTTAATGCCTGGCTCTTACCGGAGTTATTCGGACCAATCAAGACGGTTAATTTCCCTGGATGCAAAACCGTTCCGCTATTTAGGGTAATATCTAACAATTTATATTGGTATGTCGATGTCTTATGCATTTATTTCCCTGATATTTCCGTAATTATTTGATTTTATAATATTATTAACATCTTTTCAAAATCATTTTCTGTAATAACATTCACCTTGAGGGAATGTGCCTTCTCCAATTTACTCCCCGCGTTTTCGCCGGCTACTACGTAATCGGTTTTTTTCGATACGCTCGATGCCGCGTGGCCGCCGTTTTGGGTTATTAGCTCTTCGATCTGGTCGCGGGTGTATTTTTTGAGGGTGCCGGTTACTACCAGGGTTTTGCCTTCAAGGGCACGGCGCTGGCCGCGGGCGGGCGCGATGGATTTTAGGTTTACGCCTAGGGATTTCAGATCGGCGATGGTTTCCCGGCCGAATTTACTATGCAGGAACGAATAAATGCTGGCGGCGATGATCGGGCCGATCTCGTTCACCTTGCTGAGTTCCGCTTCCTTGGCCGCCATCAGGGCGTCCATTGTGCCGAAATGCTCGGCCAGCACCGACGCCACCCGGGCGCCGACATGACGGATCGACAGGGCGTTTAGCAGTCGGGCCAGGCCGCGATTTTTGCTCGCCTCTATGCCTTCGAGCAGATTGTCGAGCGACTTGCGGCCCATGCGCTCGAGATTCAATAGTTTGTCTTGTTTTTCTTCCAGCCGATACAGATCGCCGCAGTTTTTCACCAATCCATCGCTTACCAGTTGATCGACCAGCTTATCGCCCAGGCCTTCGATGTCCATGGCATTGCGGCCGGCAAAGTAGCGGATGCGTTCTTTCACCTGGGCCGGACAATTTTGGTTCGGGCAGCGGATGTAAACTCCGCCTTCGTCCTTGACCAGTTTCGTGTCACACTCGGGACACGCGGTGGGAAAAACGAACTTGCGCGGCAAGCCCTTACGAAGATGCTTTTCCACGCGGACGATGTGCGGGATGATTTTGCCCGCCTTTTCGACCACCACCACATCGCCCACGCGGACGTCCTTGCGCTCGATCTCATCGGCATTGTGCAGGCTGGCGTGGCTTACGGTTGTGCCGGCCAGTTCCACGGGCTCCAGATCGGCCACGGGCGTTATCGTGCCGGTCTTGCCCACCTGCACGCGAATTTCGTTGAGCCGCGTGGTGGCTTCGTACTTCTCGAATTTATAAGCGATCACCCAGCGCGGGCATTTCGACGTCGCTCCAAGGCGCTCGCGCTCAGCGAAACTGTTGACTTTAAGCACCAGGCCGTCGATCTCGAAATCCAACTCGTGCAGGCGCTCGATTAGTTCCTCGCAATGATCCACTGCCGCCGCGAACGATGAAAAACATTGCACCTCGGGCGTGGGCGGAATTCCGTATCCGCGCAACTCTTCGAGGAACTCCATATGCGTCCTGGCCCTAAGACCCTCGGTCAAGCCCACGCTATGGGCGAAAAAACGCAATCGCCGCCGGGCGCAAATCCGCGGATCCAAGAGCCGAATACTGCCGGCCGTTACGTTTCGGGTATTGGCAAACGGCGGTTCGCCGTTTTTCTCCTGCTCTTCGTTTAGAGAGACCAGATCGGAGTTGGTCATGTAGATTTCGCCGCGGACTTCAAGCACCGGCGGCACTTTCTTGCCGGACAAGCGGAGCGGTATGCCCTTGACCGTGCGGACATTGTGGGTGATGTCGTCGCCCACCCGCCCGTTGCCCCGGGTAATGCCCCGGGTCAAAAGTCCGTTTTCGTAAATCAGCGCTATGGCCACGCCGTCGATTTTCAGTTCCACGACCCACTCGATTTTTTCGCCCGGCAGGAGCTTGGCCACCCGCTCGCCGTATTTTTTCAGCTCCTCGATGCTGTAGGTGTTCTCGATGGAGAGCATGGGCACGCGATGTTCGACCTGTTGGAGCCCCTCGACCGGCCGTTCGCCGACGCGCTGCGTGGGACTATCGGGCGAAATCAATTCCGGATGCTCGGCCTCCAGCTTTTTAAGCCGCTCCATCAGACGATCGTACTGGAGATCGGAAATCTCCGGCGTCGCTTCCACGTAATACTTGCGGTCGTGGTAAGCGATTTCTTCGCGAAGCCGAGCGATTTCAGCGGCAGGACCAGCGGACATTGAATGATACCTACTTCTCAAAAATAACCATAAAAATTTCTCGCAAAGACGCTAAGCCGCGAAGAAGCGAATAATTTTAGTTTTTTGAGTTAAGTAAAGATATATCATATCATTTTTAAAATTTAGTATTGCTATTCTTCGCGGCTTAGCGTCTTTGCGAGGAACATGTTCCCTCTATCCATCGCATCCACAGGCCGCCACACAGGGGCCGGACATGCCGCGCATGGGATGGGGGATCAGGCAAAGGAATTTCAGCGGGCCGGGGCCGGTATTTAGGAATTGATGGACCTGGCTGGGCGGAACAAACACGGTGCTGCCCGGTTGGAGCGGATGTTCCTTATCGCCCTCGAGCACTACGCCTGTTCCCTCCAATATGAAAACTTCGTGTTCATAAGCGTGGGCGTGTTTTGGGGTATGGCCGCCGGGCGATATCTCGAATTGCCGCATGGAAAAACTCGGCGCGCCCTGGTCCGGGCCGATCAGGCAACGCATGCGGCAATTGACGGCCCCGTCCATCTCGACCGGCGCGGCCTCGATTTGTTCGTAGTGCATAACTCTCATAAGAGTCCTCGATCCACGGTTTACAATTAACAGTTTTCCGCTGACGGATTACAGTAGGCATGGGACAAATGCGAAACCGCAAGCGGTTTTTATGAAGTTTTCAGTAATCGGTTTTCAGTTTTCAGTTATCAATGGGTCAGTAAACTGACCATCCCTTTTGGTTATCAATGGGTCAGTAAACTGACAATCCCTTTTGGTTATTAATGGGTCAGTAAACTGACCATCCCTTACTAATCCCTATCCTCTACTACGAGCATCCCATGCTGTTGCCGCAGTTGTGGCACAGGTAGCAATTGCCGTTGCGCACGGTAATGGCGCCGCAGTTGTCGCAAGTTGGCGCATCGGTTTGAAAAGCGGCGAACTGCTCGTCGCGGGCCGAAGGGTTGGCGGCGGGTTCGGTCATGATTATTAGCGGGCTCGGCTGTGAAGCAGTCTTTTTGGACTGAGCGGCGCCGTCGCGACGCGCTGAACCGTTGCCGCCCGAGGAATTTTGCCCGTTCGATTTGCCGCGCCCTGAGCCCGAGGACCCATTTGATGAGGCATGGCTTTGGTTCTTGGACGCTCCTTGCCCGACGCTGGGCCCGCCGGCCATCATGGCGGCGGGCTTGTGCTCTTGCTCAGTATCGCCGTGTTCAACGTGCGGCGCCTCATCCGGACCGGGCGGCAGGCTCTTGTTGGCTTCTCTGTAGCCGGGCAAAAACTGGATGCCCAGCCAGCGGAAGATGTAATCCACGATGCTCTTGGCTATACGGATATCCGGGTTTTTCGTGAAACCCATGGGCTCGAATCGGGTGTGGGAAAACTTGTTCACGTACACTTCCAGGGGCACGCCGTACTGCAAACTCATGGAAACCGCCGTGCCGAAGCAGTCCATCAATCCGCCCACGGTGCTGCCTTCCTTGGCCATGGTGATGAACAATTCGCCCGGCCGGCCGTCGGGATACAGGCCCACGGTGATGTAGCCCTCGTGGCCTGAGACGTTAAATTTATGGGTGATCGACTGGCGCGTGTCCTGCAGGCGTTCGCGGCGCGGCGCGCCTACAAGCGGTTTTTCCAGACCCTTGTCCGACTTCGACTTGGTCGAAAGCGGCTGCACTTCCTTTGACCCGTCGCGATAAATCGCCAAGGCCTTCAGTCCCAAGCGCCAGCCTTCGGTATAAGCGTTGGCTATGTCTTCCGGCGTGCTGTTTTTGGGCATATTCGCCGTTTTTGAAATCGCGCCCGAGATGAAGGGCTGCGCGGCGGCCATCATCTGAATGTGGGCGCGCCAGGGTATCGATCGCTTGCCGTTGTGGGGCGGGAACGCGCAATCGAAGACCGGCAGGTGCTCGGGCTTCAATTCCGCGGCGCCCTCGATGGTGTCGTTCTTGTCGATGTGGGCCACGATGGCCTCGATTTGAGCGCCGTCGTAGCCCAGTGTTTTAAGGGCCAGCGGCACGGTTTGGTTGACGATTTTCAACATTCCGCCCCCGGCCAATTGCTTGTATTTCACCAGTGCGATGTCCGGCTCGATGCCCGTGGTGTCGCAATCCATCATAAAGCTGATCGTGCCCGTGGGGGCAAGCACCGTGGCCTGGGCGTTGCGGAATCCCTGGCGTTTGCCGTGCGTTAGAACCGCGTCCCAAAGCGACTGGGCGGCATCGAACAGATACTTCGGGCAGGATGTGATTTCCTCGACCTTTTCCCAGTGCATCTCCATGACGCGCAGCATGGGCTCGCGATTTTTTTCGAATTCGTCGAACGGCCCGACCGCGGCGGCCAATTCGGTGCTGGTCAGGCAGGCCGTGCCGTGCAGGATGGACGTCAAGGCCCCGCAAATACCCCGGGCTTGGTCCGATTCGTACGGCAGGCCCCAGGACATAAGCAGGCTGCCCAAGTTCGAGTAGCCCAGCCCGATGGGCCGGAAACGATGGCTGTTCGTGGCGATTCTTTTCGTGGGATAACTGGCGTGATCTACGATGATCTCCTGGGCGATAAACACGACGCGGCAGGCGGCCTTGAACCGCTCGACGTCGAAGGCCCCGTCCTCGCGCCTGAATTTCATCAGGTTTATGCTGGCCAGGTTGCAGGCCGAATCGTCCACGAACATGTACTCGGAGCAGGGATTCGAGGCGTTGATCCGGCCGGAGTTCGGGCAGGTGTGCCAGCGATTGATGGTGGTGTCGTATTGCACGCCCGGATCGCCGCAACTCCAGGCCGATTGGGCCATTTTTTGGAACATTTCCCGGGCCGAATACGTGGGACCGGCCTTGGCGGGATCGGTTACCCAGTGCGTTGTCCAGGGCTTGTCTTCTTCCACCGCCCGCATGAATTCGTCGCTCACGCGCAGGGAAAGGTTTGCGTTCTGGAAGAGCACCGAATCGTAGGCCTCTAGGGGATCGTAGCCTTGCTCGATCAGGAGTCGGACCTTTTTTTCCTCGCGGCACTTGCACTCGATGAATTCCATCACGTCTGGATGCCAATCCTTGATGGACTGCATTTTGGCCGCCCGCCGCGTCTTGCCGCCGCTTTTGACCACCGCCGCGATCTGATCGTACACCCGCATGAACGACAGCGGTCCGGACGGCCGGCCTCCGCCGGAAAGTCTTTCGCGGTGCGATCGCAACGTCGAGATGTCTGTGCCCGTGCCCGATCCGAACTTGAACAACATCGCCTCGCTGCGGGCAAGCTCCATTATGTCTTCCATATCATCCCGCACGCTTTGGATAAAGCAGGCCGAACCTTGCGGATATTCGTAAGGATTCTCGGGCTGAGCAATTTCCTGCCGCGCGGCGTCCCAGGCCCAATTGCACATCGCGCCTTTGATGCCGTACTGGTGATACAATCCGACGTTGAACCACACCGGCGAATTGAACGAGGCGTACTGGTGCAGGCATAGACAGACCAGGTCGCGGTAGAAACGCTCGCCGTCGGCCTTAGAGGCGAAATAGCCGTCGGCGATGCCCCAATCGCTGATGGTGCGGCAAACGCGATGTATCAACTGCCGAACGCCGGTCTCACGCTCCGGCGTGCCGACTTCGCCGTATAAATACTTGCTGGCCACGACATTAGTGGCCAGTTGGCTCCAAGTGGCTGGAATTTCGCAATCGAGCTGTTCGAAAAAGATCTCGCCGCCTTCGCCTTTGATTTGGGCACAGCGCCGTTCCCACTGGACGGTGGAAAACGGATCGGCAATGTTCTCGGGACAAAAAATCGACTTGATAGTAAGCCCGCACGGAATAGCCCGCGCGGGTTTTTGTGCGGGATGATCGGTCAATAGGGCCGAGGCGGCCAAGGTTTCGTTTTCGGGTTTATCCATGACTGAGATCCTTCCACGGTTAAAGTATTGGACTTCCTGCCAAACATACTGGTTCCCCTATATATTGTATCTTAAAACAAATCGACCACAATATACGGGGCAAACCGACAAGTCTAACAATTTCTTAACAGCGGTCAATGAGAGTCTGCAAGAGTTTTCTAAGTCCAAGGCAGGCCCAGGCTTGCGACGAAATACCCCGGCTAGCACTGCTATCGCTGCCCATGAGGGTAGTTGCCCTAAGTCTCTGATTTCCAGGATGTTCGGGAATCAGGACCGGTAAAAGAAAGATGGAGCTTTCGAAGGGGATGAAAAATAGAATTTTTTACAATTTTTTGCGGCAAATCGGCAAAATGCGAGAGCTTGTAAAACAAGGTGAATTGGAAAATCAGACAAACTGCTTGCCGTTTCGCACTGCCCACTGACCTGAGTTTTGCTAAACGAATCTGTTTATTGCCCCGGAGGGGCTTTGTCGTATAGCCAGGGACGCGAGTCCCTGGTATAGGTCAAAATGACGGTTCAAGCCCTGAAAGGGCGACATTGATAGGCGCTTCCCACTTCAATGTCGCCCTTTCAGGGCTTTTGTATTTGCGTATCCTATTTCTTTAAGTCGGTACCCGGTAGCGGTTATTGAGTCTCAGAAAAAGAATTTCTCATGAAAAGTCAGAGCCGGGGCGTGTCGCCCCGGTAATTCCGGGCCGACACGGCCCGGCTCTGATGGGAAAATGCGACATTCATTACCCGGACTCAATAAACTTACTGTCCGCCGCGAATTGCCTACTAATTTCCCTTCACCATTTCGAGAACCTCAGAAAGAATCAAACCATTGGTGGCGATTCCCTCGCCGGTGTAGATGGTGTTCCGGCCTTGCCAATCGGTGAATGTTCCGCCCGCTTCTTCAAGAATCGGCAACAAGGCCGCGGCGTCCCAAACGGCCATTACCGGATCGACCATCAGGTCGGCCCGTCCGGTGGCCACCATCAGATAGCCGTAGCAATCGCCCCAGGTGCGCGTCAGTCGCGTGGCGGCCTGAAGTCGATCGTACACGGCGCGCCGGCCGGTGCGGTCGAAGGAAATTACCTCGCTGGTGACAAACAGGGCTTTGGCAAGCGGTTTTCGCTGTGAAACCCGGGCGGATTTGGGCTTATTGTGGCCGACGAAGTACCAGGCCCCTTGCCCCTTGGCCGCATACAAACATTCGTCCAAGGCCGGTATGCGGATTACGCCCAACACGCACTGGCCGCCGTATTCCAAGCCTAAAAGCGTGCCATACAGCGGCACGCCGTGGATAAACGATTTTGTCCCGTCTATGGGATCCAATATCCAGCGATATCCGCTTGTGCCTTGCCGCTGGGCAAATTCCTCCCCAAAAATTCCATCGTCCGGAAAGGCCGAGGCAATCGCGCCGCGCAAGTATTCCTCCGCCTTATGATCGGCTATGGTGACGGGCGTATCGTCCTGCTTTAGGTTGACAACCAGATCATCGGTGCGGAAGTATTCCAGGGTTATATTCCCGGCCTGTCGAGCGGCTGCGATGGCCAAATCCAATCGCCGGGCAATATTGTTAGCATCTGCTTGCATGTCCAAAGCTTACTAGACGCCCGAGGGGTTTGTCCATAAGCGCGAGTAAAACAGATGCCCTTGATGGAATTTTGGGGTTGAGCGGCAACAGCGCCTCAGCGGTGTTTAAACCCCCAGTCGTACTACCCATCCCCTTAATATAGAAGATATGGCCTATTTTTCTTTTGTGCGCCGCGGGGAGGGCAACAAATGGGCAAGTTTAATCGACTGCAATTCTTTTCTGGCCGTTTCAGTAATGATGGCCAACGCCCCTTCGAGTTTTGCCTTTGAGCTGGCAAGAAGCCCTTGGGCTACGGGAATCACGGGAGTAATAGGTCCTTCGATCGCCTCGATAATGTCCAACAATGAGATCTCCTCAGGTGTGCGATCGAGCGTATACCCGCCATCTACCCCGCGAGTAGAACACAAAATCCCATGTGCCACCAGGTTTCGTAAAATCTGCAATAAAAAACGCTCCGGCATCTTGCCTTCGGCGGCAAGACGGCTACAGGGCACAGGATCTACATTGCCTGATTGCGCTAATTGTAAAGTAGCTTGAAGGGCGTAGGCTACTGTACGAGAAAGCTTCATTGCATGTATCCCTCAATAGTGATCCCTCGTTATTGGGGAAAGCTTACGCTTTAAAAGCCGGTATGTCAAGAGATCGTAAGGTGTAATTCAGAAGATGGGCATAATTTATTTGCCTATCTTAAGCTCGGTTTAAATGGTTAAAGAGTTTTTTTGAGAATATCTACCCTGTGTATTTTTATAGTGTAAATACACTACATGTTTCCTATGCGATGATACGCCAAAGGTGCTACACCAAAGGAATTATATATGTGAAAGAGAAAAGTCAAGGGGATGAGTAAAGAATTGCCGCTAACCGCTTAGCAGCCGGTTGAGAAAATCGTTGGGTGCCATGCTCATGCTTGCGTGAGCATGGAAAACACCGGCAAACAGCCCCCAAACGCGGTCATGATGCCCAAAAACTCGTTCTTATTCATTTTTCAACAGGTTGTGAGGCGGCGGTTTCCGGCATTGACGCCGACTTAGTGCGTAAGGCATGCCAAACAAGCAGCACTGCCCCGCAATCCAAAAAGCTATCGGCAAGATTGAAATTGGGCCAATGCCAAGGGCCGATCATTACCAGAATAAAGTCGCGTACCGCGTATATCGGTTCACCGGGTGCATGGAGGTCGCCGAGCCCTTTCCAAACTAGACCGGGCAATCCCAGGCGATCGTAAAGGTTGCCGAAAATCCCCGCCATAATGAAACCCAAGGCGATGGTCAATAGCCAATCGCGCGACCCTCCGGCAAAAAAAAGCCAGAAGAATATGCCGATTGCGGCCACCATCGACAATCCGGCAAAAACCGAGACCATTCCTTGCCCCAGCCCAAACAAGGCCCCCTCGTTTAAACAGGTTTGAAAACCGAACACGCCTTTCCAAATCCACTTGGTGTTACTGACCGGGCCGGGCATTCCCAGGCAACGGAGTGCCAGCGACTTTGTCGTCAAATCGAGCGCGCAACCGGAAAAGGAGATAAGCAAAAATACCAGGCATCGATTGACGGAGATCGCCTTCATGGCCATCCCTTAATTTACCGCGATCTTTTTTTCGGCCTACTTAGGCTTAAAAACCGTTTTCCTGCTGTTCCGCACAACGGACACAGAGGGTGGCGAATGGGATGGCGTTGAGCCGGGCTTTGGGAATCTTTACGCCGCATTCCTCGCATTGACCATACGTGCCTTCTTCGATACGCTCCAGCGAGGATTCAATCTGCTCCAGGGTCACACCCTCGTTTTCCATAAGGCTGAGCGTAAACTCTTGTTCAAAGTTGTCGCTGCCTATGTCGGCCATGTGGATAGGCATTGTCGAAAGATCGCCATTGGCCTCCGATCGGCTCTTTTTTAACGTCGCGTCGGCCATCTGGCTGACATCGCCGCGAAGCCGTGCCCGCAAATTGAGAAGTAGTTCTTTGTATCCAGCCAGTTCAGCCTTATTCATAGCATTCTCTCCGAGTAGTGGAATATCGCTTAGCTATGTTTTATAACCTCAGAGATTACTCATTTTAGACGAATTAAATATAGAAGTCAAATACCCAATCAGAAGGATATCAACCTGAACAATACGGGTGGTAATCGCTTTATGGCTTGCTGATTGTCCTTTGTTATTCTAAATTTGTTTATTACGGCTCCTATTGATAGCTTTGGTAACAGAATTTTATCGCCATTTTAACGCCATTCAGAAAGTAAAACCATTTCTCACTCCGCCCCTGCCTATCAACAATGTATCGTGCCGTCCTGCGGTGCGACGTATTCCATCGATGAAATTCGGATTGACTGCGTCAAATGCGGCAATCTGCTCGACGTGGTATACGATTGGGATCATCTGCCGCCGCCAAAGTCGTTGAACTATTTCGAGGAAAAATGGGCGCGTCGCGCCGACCCGCATTGTTTCAGCGGCGTTTGGCGGTTCCACGAATTGTTGCCCTTTGTTCCCCTTAAGCAATGCGTTACCGTGGGCGAGGGCCAGACTCTACTACACTCGTCCGAAGGCGTGGCCCGTTACGTCGGCAGCACGCCCGGCCGATTGTTCCTGCAATACGAGGGCATGAATCCCTCGGGCAGTTTCAAAGACAACGGCATGTCGGCGGCCTTCAGCCACGCGCGATTCGTCGGCGCAACCCGCGCGGCTTGCGCATCGACCGGCAATACCAGCGCTTCGCTGGCTTTATACTGCTCGGCAACGCGCCTGATGCGCGCGGTGATTTTCATCGGCTCCGGAAGGATCTCCTCCGGAAAACTTTCCCAGGCCCTCGATTACGGCGCCCTGACCTTGCAGATTGACGGCGATTTCGACGACGCCATGGCCCGCGTGCAGGAAGCAAGCAAACAATTGGGCATCTACCTGGTCAACAGCGTCAATCCATTCCGCCTGGAAGGACAAAAAACGATCATGTATCGGATATTGGAAGGCTTGCGATGGCAAGTGCCCGACTGGATCATTGCACCGGGCGGCAATCTGGGCAATTCCTCGGCCTTTGGCAAGGCCTTCCACGAACTGCATCAGTTGGGACTGATCAATCGCATTCCCCGTCTGGCCGTGATCAACGCCGCCGGGGCCAACACGCTTTATGAACTTTATGAATGCCGCGGCCTGCGCTGGAACGGCGGCAAGCCGGATACCGATATGGTCGGCCGCTACTACGGCGAAATGGATGCGGAAAAACGCCGGGCATCGACCATTGCCAGCGCTATCGAGATCAATCGGCCGGTCAACTTGCTGAAGTGCATCCGAGCCTTAGAGTGGTGCAACGGCTTGGTCCGCGAGGTCACCGATCAACAAATCCTGGACGCCAAGGCCCAGGTGGGCGCGGGCGGTTTGGGTTGCGAACCGGCCAGCGCGGCCAGCGTGGCCGGCGCGAAACTGCTCGTCGACGAAGGCCTAATCGGCCCGGACCAGCGCGTTGTGTGCATCCTCACCGGCCATCAACTAAAGGATCCGACGGCCACCGTCGCCTATCACTCCGCCGACCAGGAGCAATTCGACAAGGTGCTTGGCAGCCGCGGCATCCATAGCGCGAAATTCGCCAATCGCGCTATCGCCGTGCCGAACGATTTGGACAAAATTATCAAAGCGATAAACTTAAATAGTTAGAGATTGGGGGTGGGCAGTTTACTGCCCACTCATGCACTAGAGTATATAATACGTACCGTCGAGACATCCATAAAGCCGCGACGGGCACCATGCAAAGCATGGTCGGTTGGTCGGTCGCGCAAAAACCGCTTGCGGTTTCGCGTTGAGCGATGTCAATTGTAAACTGTTAACTGAAAACTGATAACCGAAAACTTTAAAATGATACGCATTGCCATTCACGGTGCCGCGGGGCGCATGGGACAGAGGTTAATCGCCTTGGCGGCCATAGATCCGGAATTATCCCTGGTAGCAGCCCTCGAATCGCCGCACCATCCCCGGCTGGGCGAAGACGCCGGCGCAATTTTCGGATCGGGCAAGCTGGGCGTGCCTCTTACGGCGACCTTGAACGTGCAGGCCGACGTGGTTGTGGATTTTTCCGTTCCTTCCGGCGCAGAAAGCATCATCCAAGCCTGCCGGCAAAAGAAAATCCCCCTGGTCGTGGCCACCACCGGTTTAAGCGACGTTCAAACCGAAAAACTTCATGCCGCGGCACACGAAATCCCCTTGCTTTGGGCTCCGAATATGAGCCTGGCGGTCAACCTGGCCATGAAACTGGCCGAAATCGTCGCCAGGGCCTTGAAAGATAAAGATGCCGACGTGGAAATTCTCGAACGGCATCACCGCTATAAAGAAGACTCGCCCAGCGGCACGGCACTCAAATTCGGCCAGATTATTTCCAGCGTGATGGGTCAGAGCGTCCACACCCACGGCCGACAAGGCCACCCCGGTAAACGCCCGCACAACGAAATCGGTTATCATGCCATCCGCGTGGGCGACAACCCGGGCGAGCACACCGTTATTTTCGCCATGCCGGGCGAGACAGTCGAATTGACGGTTCGCGCCACCAATCGCGATTGCTACGCACTGGGCGCATTGGCCGCCGCGAAATTCCTTGTCGGCAAACCGGCCGGACTCTACGGCATGAACGACGTGCTGGGACTTTAAGCTAAAGCCGGAAGGTGGAAGGATGAAGGATGAAATAAAAGGCTAGCGCTGCAATATGCGCAGACCATTACCGCCTTAAAAAATTCAGAGAGAGAAAGACTCCGGGCAGATTAGAGGCCCGGGGTTATAACCCCGCGTCGCGAGCGGCGTTCGGCACGCAAACGCGCACGCCTTCGGATTTCGCTGGGCTTTTCGTAATACTCACGGCGACGCATTTCCTTTTTGATTCCGCTTCGCTCCACCAATTTGCGGAAGCGACGTACCGCCTCCTGAATAGACTCCCGATCCCGCAATGTCAACTTTACCACTCAGTCCTCCTTTTAGGTTAAATACCGCTGTTAGTTAAATGTTAGCCATCCTATAAGTATATAAAATGGTTAGAGCCTTATATTTTATACTAGTTTTTCGTTTTCTGTCCACCCTTATCGGCCAAAGGGTAGTGTCCTAATTTGATTTTTCCATCAAAATCCCCCATAAGATGTATATTTCCCTTGTGCCACTTTTATTGCTGGCGACCACGAAAGGCTGGCACAACCGGTAAACAGGGCCTACACCTGCTATGGCCGCTGGATTGACTAATCGCCCCAGGACATTGGAAGAGTTGCTTATTAAGGTCGGCTGAATTTCACCTAATTGCAACAATCATAGGGTGCAAAAAGACAACAAATGGGCAAGCAGGCGGTAATTTAGGCGGATATAGCCGTTTGCAGGTCGGATTACACAAAGCCCCCCCTGCAACGCCATTAATGAAAATATTTTGCCCAAACTTTCTGAATCTATAAGAAAAAAAGTACACCACACAGGACTCGAACCTGTAACCTTCGGTTCCGTAGACCGATGCTCTATCCAATTGAGCTAGTGGTGCAAAATATCTTTTTTTCCGGGGTTATTGACGTTTCCGGGGATCATGCTATAATCAGAGTTGAAACGTCTTGACACCTTTTTTGACACCTTAATGGAATTGTGTATATTATATTTTCCAACGGAAAAACATACTAACAACCCAGAAATAATAACACCATTAACCCTCATACAAACCACCCTATAAACATCATGGTCAAAATACCTAAATCACCCAGACCACAAAAACCGCGTTCGGACTTCCCATTGTTTCCCCACGCTTCCGGCCGTTGGTGCAAAAAGGTAAAAGGCAGATTCGTCTATTTTGGCAAAGTAGACGACGATCCGCAAGGCCAAAGGGCCATAGAGTTGTGGCTTGAGCAAAAAGACGATTTGCTTGCCGGGCGCACCCCACGGGTGAAGCCGGAAGGGCTGATCCTCCGGGAACTGCTCGACCGCTACATGGTGAGCAAAAGACACCTTCTTGACACCCGGGAAATCAGCCCCAAGCACTTTGCGGAGTTATACGCCTGCTGCCGGCGGATCGGCGACGCCTTCGGCCTTAATCGCCTTGTGGTAGACTTGGCGGCCGATGACTTTGATCGACTTCGCAAGGCCATTTCTAAGAACTGGGGGCCGATCCGGTTGGGTAACGAGGTCCAGCGGGTTCGGTCCGTTTTCAAGTTTGGGTACGAATCGGGATTGATCGACCGACCCGTCCGTTTCGGCCCGATGTTCAAAAAGCCTACCCGAAAGGTTTTACGCCTGAACCGTGCTAAAGCCGGCGTTCGGATGTTTGAATCCAATGAGCTGCGCAGGATCATCGCCGCGGCCAGTCAACCCATGAAGGCCATGATCTTGTCTGGCATCAATTGCGGGTTTGGGAATAGCGATGTAGCCAACCTACCGATAAAAGCCCTTAACTTGAAAACCGGCTGGGTGGATTATCCGCGGCCTAAAACTGGAATTCCCCGCCGATGCCCGCTCTGGCCTGAGACTGTGACAGCGATCAAGGAATCGCTCGAACAGCGACCAAAGGCCAAAGGCGCCGACGAAGCCGGGTTGGTGTTTATCACAAAATACGGGCACCGCTGGGAAAAAGTGGGAGTTAGTGAACCGGATCCCGAAACTGGCAAAATCGCAATTACCAACAACAATCCCGTGACGCAAGAATTCAGAAAACTACTTAAAAAGCTGAAATTGCATCATCGCGGTTTGGGATTCTACACGTTGCGGCATGTGTTTGAAACTGTGGCCGGAGGTTCCTTGGATCAGGTGAGCGTCAACGAAATTATGGGGCACGTTGACGATACAATTGCCGGAAACTACAGAGAGCGGATCGAGGATGCCCGGCTTAAAGCCGTGACCGATCACGTCCACGCATGGCTGTTTGAAAACGAGGAAACAAAGTAAACTGATATTGCCGGGAAGATGGTTAGCTACCGTCAAGTGGCCGGGTGAATTATCGAGGAAATCTAATCGCCCCGATGTTCACCCGACCGACCTGGCATGAAAGGATTAGAAAAAATGTCAAACTTAAAAAAGCTGGCCGACGAAATTAAGGCCCAATCTGAGAGAGAAAAACGAGAGCGGGAATTAGAGGCCATAACGGCTAGATCGGAACAAGAGTTTATAACCGCTTGGGAACGTGTAGCGTGGTCTTGGAACTTCGCTATTCTCAAAACCGACAATCCCCCGCCCCGCAAACAATTCTTTTCACAAGGGGAAAAACACTTCCGTGAATTGGGAGCATTGCTTGTAGAGAAGCAATGGGACAAATATTTGCCGGCCGTAATCGCCAAGATTACTCAAGACAAGGACCGCGAAAAAAATAAGCTGTTATACCTTGCCAATATTTTGGTGATGGCATGTAATCCTCAAAACAAAAAGTGCGAAATATCCAAAGCGCTCGAGGTTGCATCGAAATGGCCCTCGATGCCAACTGATATGATTAGGGATTTGTACAGAAACCTTGCGGAATTGCATCATTACAGTGGGAAGTTGCCGGAAATTTCACAGAAAACATTAAATGAATTAACTGAGAAAAATAATTCCGAAACACCACGCGATACGTGGTTTGTAGAACAATATGTTGCTATAGGAACTGATACCTTTCACAAGCCCAAGGAAGTTTTTAAAAATTAGGATGGAATGACAATGGCAGGGCGAGCCAAAATTGACCCGGAACATTCAAACAAGGTCTCTTACAAAGCTGTTACTCAAGCTATCAAGCGCGCCAAAAAGCGCCGTGCCGGCAAGCCCTCTAACTCTAAATAAAAACTAATGCGGCCGAAATCTCAAAAAATGTACCGCGTTGTACCGCGTTGTACCGCGTTTTTGTACCACATTCTTCTCTTATTGTGTCCCTCATGCCCAAGATATTATTGGGTATATGACACAACTACTAAATGACATCGAAGCCGCCGAAATCTTACGGCTTACTCCCCGTCAAGTGACTCGTCTTGCGCGACGAGGCGAATTGCCAAGCGTGGCCTTCCCTAATCGGGAAGTCCGTTTCGATCCAACCGATCTACAAGAGTTTATTAATTCGGCTAAGAGGCCAGTCGGAAGGGAGGTCGCCCGATGATCGACGCCCCCACCCCAAAACTCGCCCGCACTTACAAACCCCGTGACGTTGCCGAACGTCTCGGCGTGGACGTGGGCAAAGTTTTAGGGTGGATCAAGCGCGGCGAACTGCGGGCGTTAAACGTGGTGGCGAACCAGGGTAGGAAGGCGCGGTACAGGATCACGCCCGAAGAGTTGGGAATTTTTGAATTGAAACGGACGATTGCGCCCGCGCCGAAAGTGACGCGACGCCGATCTAAAAGCGGGTGGAAATTCCAGTATTTTTAATAAGAAAGGTTTTCGGCCGGGCAACGGCAAAGCAACCCGGCCGAAAAAAGATTCGATTGATTGATTTTAAACTGAGAAGCGACGAAAGTCCAGTGTTGAAATGCAGTTTCATCGACAAGTTCTTGCGGTTTTTGCTTGGCTTTGCCTCTTTCTCGACTGCGCTCCAGGTCAGAATTTTAACCCTCATTTTGCGGCGCGAAAGGTGGAAAAGGGGGATAAAATGACCGGATTTACCCAAGTAGACAACGAAATTGTGGAACGCGCAGCCGAGATTGGGCCAACTGCATTTCTGGTTTATGCGGTTCTTGTAAAACATGTCGATAACGAATCACAAACATGTTATCCATCCGCAACCCGACTTGCCCGTAGCACCGGATTGACTGTTAGAACAATCCGAAAGGCTATTAAAACTTTGGAATCTCACAAACTGATTTCCATTAAACAGCGGCGCAATGAAAAAAATGCTGGGTTTGCATCGAACATTTACACCATACTTTCCCCCCATAAACCTAGTGAACCAAAAGCCCCTACCCCTAGTGAACCAAAAGCCCCTAGGGTAGTGAACGAAACGACCCTACCCCTAGTGAACGAAACGACCCAAGAACTAGACCCATTAAGAACTAGACCCAATAGAACTAAATGCGCCGTGAATTCCTTTGATGCTTTTTGGGGGTTGGTTCCGTCTCACAAGAAGTCGGGTAAACGCAAGGCTGAGGAAGCCTATCAAGTAGCCTTGCGCCGGCTGAACGGCAAGCACCCCAACCCGGCCGCCTTTCTCTTGGATCGTGCCAGTGCCTATTACGCCTCTCCGCTTGGACAAACCTGTTTTTGCAATGGCCCCGCACCTTTTCTGAACCAGGGGCATTACGATGATGATCCTAAGGCATGGAACCGAGATGGCAACGGCAAGGTCAATGCCGTTGCTAAGCCACAAGCTTCTATAAATTATTTTCAGGTGAATAAATGAACTCCGAAATTCTTGACCGCTTACCGCCGCAAAACCTCGACGCCGAGAAAGGTGTTTTGGGTAGTCTGCTTTTAGATTCACGTCTTTGCGATGAAGTAGCCGTAATTATCCGAGACGAGGATTTTTATGCCGATGCCAATAGAAAACTTTTCGGACATATCAAGGCGATACACGCGGCTGGAAAGCGGGCTGACTCGATTATCTTAATCGAACTCTTAAAACAGGCCGGCGATTTTGAGGCGGTCGGCGGGGCCGCATATCTAGCTGAGGTTGCCCAATCCGTCCCTTATGCTTCCAACGCAATTTATTATGCCGAGATCGTAAAGCGTATGAGTGATTATCGGCGTATTAAATCTGCAGGAGTGGCTCTCCTGCGTGATGCCCAGGCGGCACAGGATGAACCGACAGAAATTCTGAGCCGGGCCGAAAAAGAACTCTCGGAAATATCAATAGGCGGTGAATTTGTTACGAAATCAAAAACAATCCGCGACTTTATTATTGCCGCCCTTGATCGAATCGAGGCAATCCGCGAACGGAAAAACCATATCGGGCTTTTTACTGGGATTGAAAGTCTTGATTCTGCAATTGGCGGATTATTCCCGGGCGAGTTATTCATTTTGGCAGCGCGTCCCGGTGTCGGGAAAACCGCGCTTGCTTGTCAAGTTGCGGAATATGTTTCCGGGCATGGAAAGTTGGTTCTATTTTGTTCCTTGGAAATGTCGGGGGCGGAACTGATAACACGAATAATATGTTCCAAAAGCGGAATATCGGGCATGAAGATTCGGCGCGCCGAAATCATGGACCAGGATTACAAACCTCTTGTCGTCGCCGGAAACGCCCTCGATAAACATGCCCTGATTATCTGCGATAGACCGAGCATCACAACCGACGACATTAGGCGCGAAGCACGGCGTTTATCCCGGCAAGGTTTATCTCTTGTGATCGTCGATTACCTCCAAAGATTGACGCCACTTGATCGTAAAGTACAGCGCCATGAGCAGGTGGGCATGATGACCGATGCCTTAAAAAGTTTAGCGCGTGAATTAAATGTACCCGTTTTGGTTTTGGCCCAATTGAATCGCGCTTCAGAAAAAGAAGATCGACCTGGACTCCACCACTTGCGCGAATCAGGTTCAATCGAGCAAGACTCCGATGCAGTGGGCATCCTCCACCGCCAAGTATCATCTTACCGCAACAGCGACGGCAAGGACCGCGAAGCGGAACTGCTCATTGCCAAGAATCGCAATGGCGAAACAGGCGCGTTTCTCTTGACGTGGCAACCGGAACGGACGCGGTTTGTGCCACGTGAACAACAGGAATATATACCATCAAGATCGTCGAATTACGAACCAGATTTTGCAGAGTTTGGAGGATAAAAATTGAAACAGTTTAAGGAACTTGAACGGCTGGCCGTCGATGCCCATGCCCGTGGCGAATCCTGGATAATCTTTTGGGAACGGCACGGCAACGATATTAAGGCGGTTTACCCGTGGAACCGCGCAAGACTTCGACGCCTGATAGATCGGTTGCTTCACCTCCTGACGTGCGGGGACGTCGACGGCATGGAGTCTATCGACGCACCATGCCCGTGGTTGACGGATGACAACGAAGCCAACAAGCCCGCCGACGTGGGAACGCAAGCCCGATTCGATTGGGCAAGACTATCCGGCAATAAAGAGGTGATGGCATGACGTTTGAGAAACAAGTAATTGACTTACACTTTCGCCAACTGTCCCAATATGATCGACAAAGGCGCTGTCGTGAGTACCAAAAGATTGCAACCTTTATCGAGGAGTTAGAAAACAGTGAGGAGCAAAACGGCGGATATGAGTACATGGACGAAAGGGACCGATGGAAAGATACATAAATTAGGCCGACCGGGTAGGGAGGTTAAATCTCTAGGCGAAAATATACCCGAAACCGCGTTTTCAGGATTCGCGCGTCTTGGCAAAAAATGAGGTTTTTATGAGTGGAAATCAAAACAGCGGCCGACTTCGCAAACCGGACGAATTACATAAATTGACCGGCACATTTCGGCCGGATCGGCATGGTAAAAATAATTCCTTGCAAGTGGAAGTTGAACCAACTAAGCCGCGCGGCATGACTAAAGACGAAAAGTGGCTTTGGGATTCGGTCATAGAATCTCTTGGCGGAAAAGGCGTCCTTGCCCGGATTGATACCGCGCTGCTTTTGTCGGCATGTGAACTTTGGGGTTTATATCGAGAGGCGCTTAAAGCAGCAAAGAAAAATCCTGTTGATAAGGATGCCAGAATTGCGGCCGTATCGTACTGGCAAAACTTTGAGCGGGCGGCAAGCCGGTTTGGAATGGACCCGGCGAGCCGAGCGCGTCTATCTGTTGATGTCAAACCGAATTCAAATGACCCAATGTTTAAACTTTTAACAAAAATGGCGGCAAATCAAAATGAGAAAATCAAAAAAATATAAGGAAATTGCAGATTTGTGTTTTCGATGCTCACTTAGTAAAGAGCAGTCAGGGGAAATTTTGACGTTTGCAAAAAACAATTCGGCCGATGCGACAATTGGACGGCTGGCAAGAGTAATTGTTTTCCGACAGCGAAATTTTATATCCAGAAATTAAGAAAAAACCCGGCAACTTCGCCGGTAAAATTTTACCACTTTTTATGAAAGGGCATACAATGCCAAGTTTGTTAAACACAAAGAAAACTTCCTCTAACCAAGCCGGGATGATCCGCGATAATAAAAATCATCCCAAGTGGGGCGAAGCCGTCGAAGCGATGCGGCTGTTGGAAATCGAGTTGGCGGAAAGCGAGGAGGAAGTCCGCAAAGCAGAAGGAGCGGAAGGTTTGCGACCGGCGACGCCGTCGCAGAATAGAATCGCGAATTTTGCCAAAGCACTTTTGGCAAAGGTATCCGGGAAACCAGAGCCGGCCAAAATTGAAATTGACTCGCCGACGGTTTGGGAAAGGAATGAGACGGCGAAAAACGCTCTTGCACAAAAAATTGGCGAAAAAGAAAAACTTCGGTTTACACTTGCACCCGAAATTTACAAAGCCTGGGAGGACGAACACCTCGAAGCAAGAAAGCGAATTGTGGCGGCGGTAATCGAATTAAAAAAATCCTGGGATTTTGAGTTGGCCCTTGCCCAAAAAATGTTAGCAGCAGGTGCCTTAACTTCCTCGTTGCCGGGATACAGACTACTATGCAATTTTTCAAATTGCGGGGCCTTACCCTCCTTGATCCAAACGATGAATCTCAGGGGATTTATCGAAACGAATAAAAATCTTTTAACCTAAAAACCATAATTCTTGAAAGGATATTCCAATGAGAATAAAAGCAAAACTTTGCGACCAATTAAGCAACGACGCGAAACTACAATTATCGCGGCCCGTGGCGGTTTATGTCAATTCGTTTTCTAATCAAAACTTGACCGACAAAGAATCCGAAAATTATTTGGGTGACGCGATGCTTTTCAATGGTCCAGAGGGTTTATGTTTTGAAATGGATGTAAGCACTCAAAGGAGCGCGGGCCATAAATTATTTCAGGAAATGCACGATGCAAATTTAGGGTGCGCATCGTTTTTTGTTGTTTCGGAGCCGGGATTAAACGGTTACCCAGGCAGCAGGAAAAAAGTTATTTTTGAGGATTTGCCCCGGGTGTTGGGCGATAGTTCGCATCCGAGTATCGAGCCGGTGATGATCGTTTTAACAAGCGATAGTCCAAACCCCGGAAGTGAAGTAAAGAAAATTTATTGAATCCCATGCTACCGATTTTTAAAGCCGAGTGATTTGTCATTGCAGAGTTTTAGAATCGGATGCACCCGGGCAGGTGCGATAAGCAAGCCGTACTTGTCCGGGTTTTTCACAAAAAATTATATGCCAGCGATTAAAGACAAATTGAAAATGCAAGATCGACCGCCGCGATGGTGCGGCTTTGTGTCCGATGGTTATGGCGTCCGCGATGGCAAATTATATTTTGAACCGATCAATCCTAGCGCACGACATCAACAAGAATACGCTTTGCTAGAGACTGAGTGTATTTTACTCGAATACGACCTACTAAAAGCCGGCCTACTTCCCGTTGTATCAGCCCGCGCTTTGCACGGCGAGAAGCCAACACAAGCACAGATTCAAACTTTATGTAATGCACTTTCAAGATTGCCGCTAGTTTTCCGCCAAGCAATTCTAGAGCGCGGTCAAAAAATAGAAGCGGTCCCTGGAAAAAACGCCCGCGAGCATCCAAAATTTAATGGCAGCGGTGGAAGGGCGGCATTAGGTTTAGTTGATGGTTTTGGAAAGATGGCTGTTGTGACAACCGATTCGCTGGCCGTGCCGATGGTTGAAATTCTGTACCACGAAGTCGGCCATCTCATAAGTCTGACAAGACCTCTGCAACTGTCGAAAAGCAAATTATGGTTGAAAATTTGGAAGCAAGATTTGGCGGCCGGCATGGTGCCGAATACCAACGATCAACAAAAAATATCTGAGGAGTATTTTGCAGAATGTTTTTCAAAATACTATCTCAGCACGACCAGCCGTGAAAGCCTGAGTTTGGAGGTGCGGCGATATTTTAATAAATTGCAAAGTCGTTTTGGGTGCCCCTCCTAGTTAGTTTTGCCGACCGGCCGGCCCGGGCCGCCGTTGCGGTTCGAGCCGGCCGGTTTGGCGGATTTTTAAGATGATTATCGAATCACTGAAAACTTGTTAAGGTCAGCATTGAACCGATCCAAAAACACAAACCCGGTTCGCTATTTAGAAATCAAAGAAAGTGAATCGGATAACCGGCTGAAATTTCCCAGCGGCAAAGAAACTCAGAACGCATTGCCTAACACGAAACGCCAACAGGGCGGAACAAAAACAATCTATTTAAGGAGTTAATCTTATGAGTAATATCGGCGATCTTGTAGCAACATTGGGAGTGGATGATTCTAAATGGGGTCCAACTCTCAGTAATGATGCTGACCAAATAAAGCGATTTGGCGGGGAAGTCCAGACCCATACCGTTTCGTCTTATCGCTCTTTTCAATTTCTCGGCCGTGAAATCGAACATACCGGGGCATCAGTTTCAGGGATGAATGAAACCCTTGGCTCGGGAATCGAAAAACTCGGCGGCACTGTAGCGATGATTGGCATGGCTCAACACAGTGTGCACGCCCTAGGCACCGCGTATGAATATCTTGCATCGCAGGAAGTTATTGCCAACGCACTTGCATCTCCCTTGGCTTGGGCAGGTTTGGCCGGCGTTATTGCCGTCGCGGCCGCAGCGGCGACAATGTTCAAATCATCTTCTCAAGAAGCGGCAAACGCCGCAAGAGATGCACTTGAAGAAACCAAAAATAAAGCAATCGAGTTGCGCGGTGTTTATAAGGAAATAGCCGAAGCGAACACACCTCGTGCTCACGTAGGACCTGGTGGTGAAATTACCGAAAAACCGGCTCCTATAAAAGAACATGATCTTGACCGAATTCAGACTGAGTTGGAAAAGGCTCTCATAGCTCAAAGAACTGCCCGGATGGCTCGTGATAATGCAATGCAAGGACCAGGGGAAGAACTAACTATTTTCGATCGATTGAAAAATGAATTTAGCGGAAAGAATCAACAGGCCGGGTCGCAAGCCGAGGCCGTGATGCTTCGCAATCGTGCATTACAAGAGACTACCGAGACAGTAAATCGTTTAATGGATGCTGAAAAAAATGAATCGGCAGTTGCCGATGCAGCAGTCAAAGCCAGGGAAAAGGAAAAAGAAAAAAAAGTTTTGGCCGCAGCGCATGAAAAAAATGAAGAGGCAAACGATAAACTCCGCGATGAAATCGGATTGATGAACGAGAGTGCCGATGCCAAAATGCTCGATCGGATTCTTTCCTCGAATATGGCTGCCGATGAAAAACAGGGTTTATGGATGGTCTATGAAGCCCAGTTGGAAGCAAATGAAGCCGAAAAAGAACATCAAGAACTCATGCAGCGCGGCAAGGCCATTACCGAATCCATGCTGACGCCACGCGAGCGGCTGATTGAAAAACTCCAAGAGTATAATCGCTTAGTCGAAGTCGGCGCTTTAGGAGAAGGGAAACTCGGCCAAGCCAGGTATGACCGGGCCGTAAAGGCCGCTGGCTTGGAATATCAAAAACAAACTCAAGGCAAAACTGGGCCGGATCAATTGCCCACGGTCAAGGAAGAGGGCAGCGCCGAGGCTTGGCGAACAATCGTAACCAGTATGTATGGAGCGGATAAGGATAAAAACGTCGAGGCAATCGACACAAACACGGCAGAACTTATCCGAAACACGGAAGCGATGCTACAAACACAACATGCCGAGTCTGTGGAGGAACATGATTTCTGAGGATAAAAGAGGCTGTTTTTCCGGGTTTTAGGTGGTATTGACAGGAAAAACGGAAAGGTGATAATTACGGGCGCTTTAACTGCCATAGGCAGACGGTAAAAAAATGATTCAGAAAGGCCACAACCCCCGATTACTGTGGACGATCCGCAAGGACGCCCGGGCATTTTTACCGATGCCTAAGCAACGGTATTCGGGGGCTGTGGCTTTTTTGCTGCGCTGTAAGGTGCGGCTGAAAGGCGGGTTACTATGGGACGCCGAGCATGGCATGAGCGGACGGCCGTCTATATTGTCCGCGTCGATGTAGGTTTCATTCCTTCATCCAATTGTCAGTGGCCGGAAAATTTTACAGAGGGGCGAATCCATGCTAAAAATCTCACCCTCGACGATGCCCGGGCCGTGGTCAGGGTATATAACACAGAGGCCCAACAAAAACGAGATAGCAACACAGAGGCGTGGGACCGCTTATGGGCTATCTGCGCTTGTTGTGTTCGGTCGAAAGGTTGGGACCGTTATTCGCGGCGCAGCATAAAATACTTCGCCCAGGAAGGTGGTGCCGTATGATTGCCACCAATATCGGCCCAACTACTGCAAGCTGCTCTTTGCAGTTTCTTGATGACATAAGCGGCACGAACGAAAGGCTCGACCTTGCCCGGGATCCCGATGACGTTTTACGCCAACTGATTTTCATGGTCCAGGAAATAAACGACAAGTCGCAGGGAATAATCCGCGCTTGCCTCCACTTAACCAGAGAAAAAATGGCAATTCATTTTTGGAGTGTAGAGGAAGATTTTGTCCGGGAAATTGGCGGCATAGAGAGCGTAATTTTGCGGGCCGTCGAAATGCTGCAAACCGGGGAAAGGGAGTGGGCACCATGATAGCAATAAATTTTGGCAGTAATCGTAAAAAAAAGAAAATTTACAAGACAACAGAGGCCGACCGCCTTTTGCTTGAAAGGGTTGCCGTGTTATTCATGCGGGGAGGAACATATCACTATGTGGCAAAGGAACTCGGGAAGCCACTAGATGATATTATCCGCTTGCGCAGGATGAACACAAAACTATGGCACGAATTGTGCGATAAAGAATTGGAAGCCGTTAAGGCCGAAACACATTCCAAAATCGAGGCCGATTTAAAAAACCCGATTCTCGCCAATCGAAACGAGAAACTGCTGGATGAAAACGGCCAAACCCATGATCCGCAAGCCATGGCGCTCGAGGGATTTTATGAGAATTATTACAAACCCATGAAACTGTTGGGGCGCTCTTCCCACACCCGGATAGATTACTTTTATTCCTTAACGAAATTTAATAAATGGCTGGGAAGGCAAGCTAAACTTTCCGATCTAACCGACGAACTTGTCACAAAGTATATGGCTTCGATGTTGGACAAAGACTTGTCGATTGGACAAGTCAATCATCAACGCCGAATTATTCTTGCCCTGTGGCGATTCGCTTTTAAGAAGAAGCTAATAGGCCAATTACCTGATATTGATAAACTCCGCGAATATAAGCGGGTTCCAAAGTGTTGGAGCATGGAGGAGTATGGAAAAATAATTGCTATCGCCAAGAAGCTTGAGGGCGAAGTTGCCCCGACTTATTTTTTCGGCAAGCAAAAACGGCGGTCTGGCCTAAATGATAACCCGGCAAATAAGTGGTGGCCGGCGCTCTTGCTCCTTGCTTACGATACGGGTTTAAGAATTGGTGCTATTCTTGCCATCAAACCGGAGTATATTGATTTTGAAAAGGGATGGTTACGAATCCCGGCCGAAACGCAAAAGCAAAAGGCCGATCAGACCTTTATGCTTCACACCTCGACTATCGAGGCCCTACGCGAAGTCGAACCGTTAGGGGGTTATCTATTTTACTTCCCCTATAGTCGGCAGTCCCTTAACAGAGTATTCCGTAAGATCATCGAAAAGGCTGGGGTATGGGTCAATAAGGGCATGGGGTCGCAACTCTTTCACATCATACGTAAAACCACGGCAACCTACATTGCCGACAAACTTGGCGGCGCTGCAGCTATGGCTTATCTCGGCCATTCCTGTATGCAAGTGACCCAAGCATATCTTGACCCGACGAAAATTCATTCGATTCGGGCCGTGGATGTTCTACCACGGCCCGAGTTACCGCAACCAGAGGCGTTTAAAACATGAATAGAAATCAAAAGTTGTCAGTGACACCGGCAGCGGAAACCCGGCCGGTCGAATAGGTCGGCCGGGTGCCGCAACCCGAAAGGATTATTTATGGACATAATTTCATCCAATACTTGTATATCATGCAAAACAAATATAGACAGTAATACCGATTTTACCATCGGCTGGAAAGTAGAAGATGATGATGAAGTTGTTAAACATGAACTTCATCTATGCAAAAGCTGCTGGGAAAAATGTAAGAAACCCGGTCGAAGTCCAAAACCCAGAGATATTATTAACAGCATAGTTATGTACAACGTCCTCCAATCAAAAGCACTTTCTCCGGAAAGTTACACACTTACTCTTGAGGATTATGAAATTTTAAAAGCATTGGGACTTTGGAAAGCAGAATAAAAATGAACAAACGGAAATTTGCGCGACTATTGAGAGAAGGCGTAACCCCTGAACGAAAAAGGGAGATAGCTTATCACGAAGCTGGCCATGCTGCCATCCAATGGATGTTTGGAAATGCGAATAATATAGATCACATTTCCATGTACGGGACCATTGATTTTTCTGCTATTGTGAGAACCCGGGAGTATGACTTCATAAAACTTATTTTGGATAGTCCAAATACAGAGCCGATTGACAAACTACCGCCGACCATGCAAAACGTTTTGCGGATACAGGCAAAGCAAAGGATGATGCACGATCTTGCTGGTTATGGAACGGAAGGCAAATTGAATCCGGTAGACGATTGGCATTGGCTCGATATTCAATTGGATGAAGGCGAGTGGGAGTATAGTGAAGGGGAAGATATTAACAGAGCCGTGAAAGTGGCTAAAGCAGTATGCGGCGACAACG
>JBEKFZ010000060.1:0-26320 GCA_050013075.1 Thermoguttaceae bacterium
TTTTCATTCGGCACAAACGACCTGACGCAGATGTGCTTCGGTTTCAGCCGCGACGACATCGGCGGATTCCTCAACGACTACCTGGAAAAGAACCTGCTGGAAGCCGACCCGTTCCAGACCATCGATCAGGCGGGCGTGGGCCAGTTGATCCAGATGGCCGTGATCAAAGGCCGTTCCACCCGCGGAGAGCTGAAAATCGGCATCTGCGGCGAGCAGGGCGGCGACCCTGCCTCGGTCCAGTTCTGCTTCAAGAGCGGATTGAACTACGTAAGTTGCAGTCCGTACCGCGTGCCCATCGCCAGATTGGCGGCCGCCCAAGCGGCGCTAAAGGCGCAGAAGTAGCCAAAAGCACGGAAATAAAAGTCATCCTGATCGCAGCGAAGGATCTTTGTTGGGGTGGCAGTTGCAGTGCCGCCCCTTCTTTATGCGCACATCCGCCAATGGTTTTCATTGACACCAGCATCCATCAGGATTAAAATTACCATAGAAGGGGATGTGCATGATTCCTGATTTCGATGATCGCGGCTATTTGCCGCCGGGATTGTATCGGGCGACACTCGAGGAAATCGAACAGCGTTTCGGACGGCAATCCGAACTGCGGCGAGTGCAAATGGAATCGCTACGTTGGCTGGTCGATATGGCTCGCCGGGCGGGCGTTCTGCGGCTGGTTATTAACGGCAGCTTTGTTACCGATGTTTTCGAACCCAACGACGTGGATTGTGTTTTATTGGGTGAAGCCGGATTTCCTCGTGATATTTCGGCTGAAAGCAATATAATTAACGGATTACCCTTTTTAGAAGTTCAATTGGTCAATCAGGAAGGTTTCGATTTCTTTGTAGAAACTGTGTTTGCCACTGATCGAGACACTATTCCCAAGGGTATGGTGGAGATAATCTTATGAAATGGCATGAAATCAGAAACATTGAACCGACTCGTGAAAAACTACGTTTGTTGGAAGATCGCTACGATAAAATCCGCCGCGAAAAATTGGGCGACGATCATTTGCGAGAACTAACCTTGCAATCTTTGAAACGCATGATCAACCAACTTACCGAGGAGATCGCCCGCTACGAAGCCCATGCCGGCGGCGGGGTGAAATAAATGGACTTATCTCCATTCCCCCCATTAGGCAACAATCCATGAACAACCCTATGTACAAGTTGATCACCGAAGACGGTAGGCACAGACAGCACCGGCGATGGCTCAGAAACCTGTTGGAAACGACGAATGGTCCTCTTCGCATTGCCAGCGCCTATGTCACCGATACCGATCTTCTGGTCAGCGTCTCAAACCGAAGTGTTCAGATTCTCACATCCCTGCTGCGCATGGACGTCGTTTCAGGAGCGACTTCACTTGATGCATTGAGATCACTTATAGAAAATGGAGTACAATGCCGTTACTTGTCAAATGGTCCAAGATTTCATGCTAAGGTTTACATTTTTGGTGATGAATTTGTCGTTGTGACTTCTGCCAATCTCACCCGGAATGCTCTGGATTCAAATATTGAGGTTGGAGTAGAATTGAGTGGCAACGCAGTACAGGAAGTCATTGCTTGGTTCGATGTACACTGGGATAAGGCCCAACCGCTTGATGCAACGCAAGTTTCCATGTGGCAACAACAGACTGCCACTCTGTGCAGTGAATATTCTATTCTACGAAAGAAATTAAGTGCCGAGCCAAAACTGTCGCATAACGCATTGCCGGTCGGGCTTCCACAAGATGGATCGTCCTTATTACATGACATACTGGACAACACAAACAGTTCATCCCAAAGTCGTCCTCGCTTTTTCTTGTGTAACACGGATCGAAAGCATGGCAGGCCAACGCACTCGGGCAAATATAAGCGAGAAGAGTTAATGTGTACACGTTCCTATGCCGCAGCATGGGAAAAGTTTAAGTTTCCCAACCACATGAAGAGAGTTAAATCAGGCGATGTAATTTTCATGTATGCGAATAAAGTAGGAATTATTGGGATTGGCGTAGCAAAGAAGGGATATGAAGTTCTGGAACCCGGCCATATTGATAGGATTCTCAACGAAGAAGAGATTACTCCAGAATGGCGAATACCCGTGGCTTGGCTCGTCTGGGTAAGTGATGAACAAGCTTCTCCGTGGCAGCCACCTGATGTGCGAACATTTGTAGATGTATCTGAGCAACTATATGATGACCGGCGAGATCGTGCAATAAAGCACTTTGAATCTCAAACATACAAAACCTAATTCGTGACAGATTCCGTCGCATCTGCTGCCGATGCTGGCTTGCCCAGCAGTGTTTCTCTGTCCCCTGTTCTCCGTCTGTTGTTCCCTGTATCTACTCCGCCGTCCCCAAGGCAAACCTCAGTGATGTCGAAAATAGCGTATAAAGAAAACTCTGATCGACTTTGCGCCGCGGTAGATCGGCGGGCGGTTGGAATAGGGAGTCTTTCTCGGGTGCGTTGATCTTCCACTCGGCGAATTTCACGCTGCCTTCCACGCCTGGAAAGTTAAATGTCAGGGTTTGCGGCGTGTACTCTTCCGGTTTTCCAAGAAGAACGCTTTTGCTGTCGCCGACCATGCGAGCATAGCGATTGGAAATTTGCGTCAGCCCCAAATCGCCTTCCGACTTGAGTTCCAATCGCACGCTGGTGGGAATTCTTCCCTGGAGCGAAATCTGAATCACCCGATCGCCCTCGATTGTGCCCTCATCTTTCGCCTCGATCAACCGCTCCAGAACATCCGGCGCAAGGGCCACGCTGTTCAGCACTCCGCAGAGCATCCGTAACAAGGCCACCTGCTTGGCATCGAAAAATTCCAGCGGATCTTTAAGCGCCGGGCCGGGATTCTCGGTGCCATCGTAAACCTCTTTTCCTCCGGTTGCCATCCAAGGATGATCGTTCTGCCCGATGGAAATCTCGGTTCCAGCCGGCAGTTTGCAGGAAAACGCGAACTTGCCTTGCGTGCCGCGGACCAGGCGAAAATGGCCTTTTTGGCCGCCCTCACCCTGCCCCTCTCCCAAAGAGAGAGGAGACATTTGATCCATCCTAGCAATCGTTACCTCCAAATCCACTATATGGCATTTGCCCGCCTCGGGCTTGTCGCTCAGGATTGTGGCAACCTGCCCGAGCACTCCGGCGATGGTCTGAAATGGCGTGGATTGTTTTCCCACAACCGGCGGCGTAGTACCGGGCGGAAGATCTTGGGCAAAAAAATCGGCCGTGGACTTCAACACCCTGGGCAGTTCGGCCATCGACGTGTAATGCCCCAGGCCTTGTATCCACACGACCCGGTCGCCCATCTCCATTGCGTCGGCGAGTTTTTCGGTGCACGCCCGGGGAATCACTTCATCCTCGGCCGCGTTTATCATCATCACTTTGCCCTGCCGTGCCTTTTCTTTAAGCCCAGGGGCGAATCGAAGCGGATCGACCTCGGCGATTTTGCCTTCAATATCGCCGCGCTCGTCTGGTGGAAGAGCCAGAATCATTTTGCTAAGCGGCCGCGTTTCCCGGGCGTGATGGATGATTTTCATCAAATCGCCGCCGGCCAGGAAGAACGCGGCGCGATTGATCCGCGGCTCGCCGCCGGCGGCCGTGGCCGCGATTATCCCGCCCAGGCTGATGCCGGTCACTCCGATGCGATCCGCATCGACCTCCGGCCTGGAGGCCAGCACATCGATGGTCCGCCGCAAATCCTCTCCGGCTTGGGCAATCGCGCTGGCGAACATTTTGGGATCTTTTGCCAAAGCCTCCGGTCCGCCGGGCAGGCCGCGCTCGCCGTAATAGGGCAATCTGAACATGATCGCCGGAACGCCCCGCAAGGCCAGCACCGAGCAAACCATGTCGGTCAAGGCGTCGTTGCCGTCGAGGATGTGCAGGCAGATCACGGCGGGCCTGGGCGACAAGTGGACAGTGCCATTTTCGCTATGCGATTGGGACAGTCCGCCAGAAGATTGGGACACTCCCCGGCCCGGTGCAATATCGTCGGGAAGATAATAATCGGCCGGCACGGTGTTGTTCCGCTCCAGGGCCGTTTTCAGCGGCGAGGGATATTTTATTTCGTACACTCGATATCCGTTGCGCTGCGAGTGAAATTTTATTTGATAATCGAAGGGGACGTTATTGAAAGTCCTTTCAACGGCGATCGTTTGCCAGGCATCGCCCGGGCCAGCGGCGGACGGGGAATCGGCATAAGCCGGTCTTGCGGTCCGCCAGACCGGCGCACAAAAGCAACCGAGAATTATTAACGCAATCGCCGACTTTCGATAAATCCGTTGCGGCATATAGTTCCTTCTCCTTGAAATCAGGCGGCAAATCAGTTATTGTCTTCAATTAATAGGGTGCCAGATTTCCCCTTAAAATGCAATTGCAATATGGGAAATTCTCCCGGAGCAAGCTCCGGGACTAAACATCAATCCAGAATCTGCTGTTAAACCCCTTGGGATTTAATCACATGCTGCAAAAAAACCCCTGGCTCGTGTTTCTTTTGCCCTTCGTGGTGTTTATGCTGGTAGGGTCCCTGGAGCCCACGCCCGGCGCGCCCGGCGGCAAAGCAATCGGCCTTGCTATTCCATACAATTGGTATCCGGTGGTTTACACAGTAAAGGTCGCCCTGACATTGGCGGCTATTGGCTTTGTGCTGCCCGGCTATCGGCAATTTCCGTTTCGGATAAGTTTGCTTTCGATCGTGGTGGGTGTTGTGGGCATTTTTATTTGGGTCGGCCTGTGCCGGTTGGATCTGGAACACGCCTATATCCAACCGGCATTGGAGCGCGTCGGCCTGGGCGCGATAATCGGCTCCGGCGATCGGCCGGCGTTCAATCCGTTCATACAATTAGCCGACCAGCCGGTTCGGGCCTGGATTTTTCTGGCGATTCGGTTTTTCGGACTGGCCCTTGTCGTGCCGGTGATCGAGGAGTTTTTCCTCCGCGGCTTTATTATGCGTTTCGTAGTCGACCAGCAATGGTGGGAAGTGCCCTTTGGCAAGGTAAACCGCTTGGCCGTGGTTTTGGGCACGCTCGTGCCGATGCTGATGCATCCAGGCGAACTGCTCGCCGCGGCAGTGTGGTTCTCTTTGGTGACCTGGCTTATGCTCCGCACCCGCAACATCTGGGACTGCGTTGCCGCCCATGCGGTAACCAATTTTCTGCTGGGCATCTATGTAGTGTCTTCAGGCAACTGGAAATTAATGTAAAATACTTCAATGAAACCGCTTGCGGTTTCGCGCTCTTAACCAAGTGCGCAACAAAATTCATCAGTATTTCCCGAAAGGAAACGTTTTATGACAACTACACGATTCTTTTGCAGAACCTGTTGGCCCGGTTTGCTGCTGGTCGCCGCCGCACTCAGCGCGGCAGAGACGGACGATCCGGCAAAGGCCGGCAAATCTCCGGCCGACGAATTGCCGCCACATATCACGCACTTGACATCGTTCGGCGAACGGGCCGACTGGTCGCTGGATGGGAAAAAAATCCTATTCCTCGCCAAAACATACGGCGACGTTTACGAAATCGACATCGCCGCCAAAACCATCCGCCCGGTGACGCATCATTATTATCACCACGGCTACACCCGGGCGCTGTACCTGGCAAACGGCGACATCCTGCTTTCCGGCCCGGAGGAGTTTGATCCGAAAAACCCGCACGTCAGCCGCGTGCAGTGTTATCTTTACGTGCTCGACAAAAGCCTGACCAAGCCGCCCGTGCCGCTGGGCACCAAGTGCAGCGAAGGCCCGGCCGTATCGCGCAAGCGGATGCACATTGCCTGGGCCCACGTCGCCGACCAATACCCGGACGAGATGGCAAAAGGCCAATCGCGGATGCAGGAAGCCGACATCGTTTATGAAAACGGCACGCCGAAACTGGCCAATCAGAAAATCATTGTCGAGAGCCGCGATCTGCCCTTTAAATGCACGCTGGAACCGCAGAACTTCCGCCCGCCCGAGGAAGGAGAACTCATTTTCACGGCCTACGGATACCAGGGAACCGAGGTTTGCGGCATCGATCTTGGGACTAAAAAAGTAGTGAACTATTCCAATGCGCCCGGCCAATACGACGAACCCGAAGGCATCTTTCCCGACGGCCAATACACCTGCGTGGAGTGCGACCGCCAGAACCACAAAGGCTCGAATTATGTCGACCTTTGGAAACTGAAACTCGACGGAAGCGGCCAAACGCAACGGATGACTTACTTCAGCGATTATCCGGGTTACAAGTCGTCCAACCCGGTCGTAAGCGACGACGGCCGGTACATGGCCTTCCAAATGGCCAAATCCAAAGACCAGGCAGGCGTGGGCCACGGGATTTTTATCTACGACTTTGCCAAAGCGGCGTCCGGCGAACAAACTCAAAAGCCCACCGCGAAAGAATTGCCTGGAATAAAGGTGTTGCGCGACCTTGAATATGCCCGGGCCGGCGAAAAAAGCTTGCTGCTGGATCTGTATTTGCCGGAAAAGTCGCGGCGTCCAATGCCGCTCATCATCTGGATTCACGGCGGGGCTTGGGCCGGCGGCAATAAGGCCGACTGCCCGGCGCGCCGCATGAGCGAACGTGGCTATGCCGTGGCCAGCATAAACTATCGCCTCAGCAGCGAGGCCATCTTCCCCGCGCAAATCGAGGACTGCAAGGCCGCCGTGCGCTGGCTGCGGGCCCATGCCGGGCAATACGCCCTGGACGCCGAGCATTTCGGCGCATGGGGTGATTCCGCGGGCGGGCATCTGGCGGCGCTTTTGGGTACTGCCGGCGATGTAAAAGAATTCGACAAAGGCGATAATCTTGACTTTTCCAGCCGCGTTCAGGCCGTTTGCGACTATTACGGCCCGACCGACCTTGTTCAAATGGCCGCTCACATGCTGCCCAATGCCCGGATGGAGCACGACTCGCCTTCCTCGCCCGAGTCGCGTCTGATCGGCGGGGCGATCCAAGAGAACAAGGACAAGGCGGCCCGGGCAAATCCAATCACATACGTCACACCCGCCGCCGCTGGGTTTTTGATCGTCCACGGCGACCAAGACCCTTTGGTCCCGCTTAATCAAAGCCAATTGCTATTCGAGGCATTAAAAAAAGCCGGCGTAAGCGTCCGCCTGCACGTCATCGAAGGGGCGGCCCACGGCCCCGGCTTCGGCGGGCGCGATACCGCCGATATGGTAAACGCCTTTTTCGACCACCATCTGAAAGGCATCGGCGGCGACGTGAAAACAGATGCCACGGTTACACACGGCAAAGCGCCGCGGCAGTAAACAGCGATAAGGAGTCAGGGGGCGAGGGGTGAAGAAAGAGGATGCCTTTATTATTCGTATGAATTTAATATTATGGAGACAATTAAGAGCCTATCCAAAAACAATAATGTCATTCTGAGCGAAGCGAAGAATCTAGAAGGAACATATATCTAAAATGGGTAATATATTGCCAAATACGGAGATCCTTCGCTACGCTCAGGATGACTTTTGGGATAGACTCTAAATCTCTTGGGAGGATATTTATGTCTCGAATATGGGCCTTGATTTGTCTATCGGCCGCCGCCGGCGGCGTGGTGTTGATGGTAGTTTCCTATCGCCAAGCGCAAGATAGTTGTGGTTCGGGCGATAAGCGATACGTTCTTTATGTCGCCGAAAAAACCGAGGCGAAAACAGAGATGGGCAGGCCGGTTACGGTGTTTTTTTTGCCGGCTAGGAAAGTCGTGGATGAGTTTGTTAAAATCCTGGGCGGGACGACTGCTGCCGCGGGAAGATCGTTCTTGCGAAATCACCAGGAAAAAGTGATCCTTTTTCCCGATTTCGAGCAACAATTCACCGCGGACATGCTTGTCTCGGGCAGGCTGCCCAAGCCCGGAACTACGGAAGTGCTTGCCGATCCGCGTACTACCGATCACGGCCCGATAAAGGCGGGCGATGAGAAATTGAGCGTAGTCGGAGTGCTTAAAAAGACAAATTTACTACAACAGGACGCCTACTACGCCGCCGACAATCCGCCCCAGCGCGGCGCGCTCGATCCCAGCGGAAAAAAGTTGATCGGCGGTTTTATTGTTCCCTTGGAGGATTTGAAGCTGATCCGAGACATAAAACAACGGTTCCCGCGCGAGCAATTCACGGCGATTGCCGGATCGCAACGTTTGGATCGAGGCGCATACTATAACTATATGATAGGAATGTCGCTTTTGTTAATCGGCGGTTCGGTCCTGCTTATAAGGAGTTATATGTTTGCCGCGCGGCGTATAACCAACGCCTGGATCGGCCCCCCGCTGGCGCAAATCAGCCGGCATTGGAAACTGTTCAGCCTGATGCACGTAATATACTTTGGCATTTGCATTATTGGCGCGCTGATCATATATGAAAAGCCGCTGCCGCAAGATTTCCTGCTTACGACGATAAGCGGACAAATCGAGAGTGAATCGGGAGTGCTCGGCGTGGCGGGCATGGCCTATGGGAGCCGGAACATTGCCCTGGCGGCCGTTACCACGCTGGTGATTAATTTCTTTGTCGGATCGATTTTAGTGATTACCTTGCCGTCGGTTATCGTGCCGGGGATAGGCGTATTCATGGCGCTGTTCCGTGCCGCCCTTTGGGGAATAATGATGGCGCCGACGAGCATGGCTCTTGCCGGGGCCATTCGTTTTCATTCGGTAACGCTGTTGCTGGAAGGCGAAGGATACATACTCGCCGCCTTTTTCGCGCTTTTGATGCCGATCTATCTTTTCAATCCGGCTGAGGGAAATAAACTCAGAGCGCGATATGGGCACGCGCTGATGATGAACGTCAAGGGAAATATAATCGTATTCATCATGCTAGCCGTCGCCGCCTCGTATGAGGCAATTGAAGTGATTTTGCAAATGAGATAGAAAACAGCGGACATTGATTGAAAGTCAGGGTTTGTGAATAAATTGATATATCTGGGGCCTTTGATAGAAGGAATCTAGATTATTGAGTCTCGGGTAATGAATGTCGCATTAAAAGTTTAGCCCGGGCACTTGTGCCCGGAGTTTTTCTATATTCCATACGACATCATTTACCTGAGTATCAATAAACTATCTACCCCAGGATCGATGCGATATTAACTATTGAATTCTCTTACAATAGATCACTATTCCCAAGGCCGCCGCGATTAAAAGAGCGATGGTCGATGGCTCTGGCACAGGGGTCGTCGAGGAGCTGCCCGATTGGGATCCGCCGGACAAGGAAGCGATGGTAAACGTGGTCACTGCGCCGATGGTCAATGTGTCTTGGACCACGGAACTCGCCGTCAAATTGCCGCCGTCTAGTATATAAGTGGTGCCCGTGCCGCTGATGTCGCCCACGGTATGCGTGCCGCTATCGACTTGGAACGTGGCGGTGGAAGAAGTGTATATTGATGAAGCCGCGGAGATCTGGCCCGTGGAAGACAACTTCAGAGTGCCCTCGCTGATGATCGTATCGCCGGCGTATGTATTGGTGGCGGTAAGGGTGAGCGTGCCGGAGCCGATTTTGGTCAGGCCGCCTTCACCGCTTAGAACGCCGGAAATGGTGCAAGCATAGCCGTTGGAGTCGATCGTTGCGCCGCCTGTGCCGATTGTGGTCGGGACGGCAAAATTCAGCGTGCCGATTGCCTCTATCTTGCCGCCTGACCAGGTGCAAGAGCCGCCGGTGGTCCAGTTCCCGGGCACGCCGCCGCCAAGGACGACCGCACAAGTCTTCAAAGTGCCGCCGTTGAGCAATAGATTGCCCGTGTACGTAGTGCCGCTGACGGTGTTGCCTAATTGGACGTTCCAAGCCCAGACCGTGCCGCCGCTGTTGATCTCCAGCGTGCCGTTGTTCTGGTCGCCCACGTAAATAGTATCGTTGACCGTCAGCGCGCCGCCGGCGTTGACGGAGACCTTGTCGGCGGTCGTACTGCCGTTGCCGCCGATATACAAGGAAAAGCACACGGCGTTGTTCTGCGCGACAGTGACCAGGGCGCTTGTGCCTGAGCCGTTGCCGACTACGTATGCATTGTCGTCGTTCGTGGGCACGGCCGATGTCCACCATATCGTAGTAGGCCAATTGCCGGTATTGCCTTGCCAGGTTTGAGTGCCGTGGTTCACGGCAATCTCGTTGATGTATTGCTCGACATAGGTGTAGCCGACGGGATTGGTCAAGTTTCTATCCGTGGCGAGGTTGGGGTTCAGTCCGTGGGCGGTCTCCCAGGTGTCGGGCATGCCGTCGTTGTCCGAATCGAATCCGGCGGGCCTGGTTACCACGGTCATCGTCGGCTGCCCGCCCACTACAGACTCGTCATGAACTCTTGCATTACCCGAGGTTCCCAGCGACGTGAGTTGACCGACCAGCCTGGTATCGACCGGGTCGCGTACCAGCGAAGCCCCTGCGCTGGCGAGGACCTTGGCATAAGCCGTGGCGGCGCTGTCGATGGTTACCGGTATCACGGGTTGGTAAGTCAGCGTGGAGGAGGAGGAGAATGTCGGACCGGGATAAGTAGTAGATTGATAAAAGTCCGACGGGACGACCGCGACACTGTCAAGTACGCCGTTTTTGTTCAGGTCCTTCACGTTGCCGGTTTGATAGACGTGGTCGGTCGCCGTGAATTCTCCGACAAACTGGTTGTTGGAACTGGGACCTGCGATAAAAGTGTTGCCAATGCAATCGAGATAATGGACCGCTCCTGAATGTCCGCCGCACAGGCCCGTGACTGCCCAGTTATACACTACGTTGTTGATGTACTGAATAGTTCCCTTAACCTTGGGACTGCGACTGGTGTTATCGATAAACAGATTGTGGCTGAACGTGATGCCATCGGCATTTTCGATAAGGCCGCCAAAGTACTGCGGGTCGATCGGTTCGCCGATGATGCAGTTCTGGAATGTAACGGTGTAAGCAGCTACTTTGTCTTTGGTCACACCGATATCATCCCACCGTCCCCATTCGACCGAGACATGGTCGAAAATCATACTATTACCGTCGGTGACGTTGAGCGCTTTACTGCCGCTGGAGCTGTTGATGCCCGCGTGAAACCGCATATCTCTAATGATCACGTTGCTTTGGTTGCTCAGCGAGGTGGCATTTCCATACACGGTAATGCCGTCGCCCGGCGCTGTCTGCCCGGCAATGGTGATATTGCTGCTGATAGCAAGCGCGCTGGAGAGGTTAATAACGCCGCATGTATCGAACACCACGATGCGATTGGATGCGCTGACCGCATCTCGCAACGATCCGGCGCCCGAGTCGTTAAGATTGGTGACGTGATACACCGTCCCTCCCCGTCCGCCGGTGACTAAAGCCCCGTAACCCTCCGCCTCGGCAAAGGCCTTTAGTTGGGCGAACGCGGTATTTTCACACAGGGTGAGACCGCTTATCACAAGCACAATCGAAAGAATGAATGAATGCGTACGCATAATGCCACCCTTATAACTAAAGAATTGAATTGACGAACGTTTGCGCATAATTATACTTTTATATCACATCTATCACAAAAAAGCAACCTTTTTTATGGATTTTTATTGCCGCCGAACATTATATGTGGGTAACATTTTAGCCGTTTGCAGCCCTGAAAGGGCAGAAATTCTTTTAGCCCCAAAAAAGCCGCAATTCTGAAAATTATTTCATACAATTTTCAAACGGCTAAAATTTTACCGCTCTAGTAAATCTTTATCTGGCTTATGAGCAAGCCGGCGTCGAGCAGGAAGATGCGAATTTTCACAATTCCGTCCTTGTCTAGTTTGTGCGAAGACTTGCCAATGGAATAGCCGCGCAAGACGTTCTTTTCCCATTGAGGCGTTTCCGCCGCGCTTTGGACGTTTACAATCGTGGGCGATTCATCGCCGAAAGATATGGCATAGCGCAGTCCTCGGCCCTCGTGGATTCGGTGCGTCGGAACGCAAATCACCTCCGCGGTCCTTTGCCCGGCGGGAAGTTTAACCTCGTACTCCGCCGGCGGGGCTTTCGCCGCATTTTCATCCGGTATGCTGGGGTTCGTGACGGGAAGAATTGTCATGCTTGCACCGCTTACGCCAAGCCCCTTTATTATGTGCGGTTTTCCAAAACTCGCTTCACTCGTTTGTGAAAAATCGGCGGCGGCAATGACGGCCACAGGCGAGTCTTGTTTGAATACGGTTTTATTTTTCGGCAATGCAGAGACGGACGGCATCTGAAAAACCGGACGGTTGCGCGGCTTCCAGTCCATCATTTTATTCCACTTTCCACCGGCTATTTCCTGGTTGTACATTCGGGTCAATCTTTGTATCTCGGAAAAAGCAAACCTGGCCTTCCCGGCATAGTCGGCGGATGAAATTGAAGCTGCCCCAACATCCAAAGCGCGGGCATCCTGCCCGCTTGATGCGGCCGAGACGGCCGCGCTCCCAAACGAGTCAACGCTCATTGCGGCGTAGAGAAACTTTTCATTCATGCGACACGCACATAATGTGGGATATAAAATCAATTGGAAATAAGCGTCTTTAAGTCGATCCGGCATTTTTTCGCCAAGCTCCGCGGCTTCCTTGCCGATTCTTTGGTACGCTTCCAATCGCTGCCGGGCTTCTTCGCGGCTGAAGGTGATCAAGTCCAGATGCTCGGGTTTTCCAGTTTGGGCAAGCAGATAGTATTCTTGCTTTATATCGGCAATCCGTTCGGCGAATTCCGGGCCGAATGTCCTATCGGCCCAGCTCTTTATATAAAGATGTGCCTTTTCCGGGGGCCATTGATCGACGTTCCAGGCTAGATCCATAGCAAATTCAATTTCCGCCTCCGCCGGTTTAAGATCGCCGACGTTAAAGACCCAAAGCCGGCTGGCCCCATATTGATATGCCTTGTTCATTTCATAAGAGATCAGTTCGGGCGATGTCGACGAAAGCCAGAGATAGTCGCTCGGCGAGCCCCAGTACGACAGGTGATAATACACTCCGCTTTTGCCCGATCGCCGCTGTTCCTTTGGCGTGGAAAGCTGGCGGATGAAGCCGTGATTGTCGTCCGCCCAAACGATTGTGACGTCATCCGGCAATGCGATTCCCTTTTGATACAGTTGCAAGACCTCTTTATATGGGCAAAAAATCTGCGGAATTTCTTCAACGGGTTTTTCCAACCTTTTGGAAAGGATTTCACGCTGGTCGGCTATGACATTATTGATCAGTGCGATTTTCTTGTCCGTTTCTTTAGGACCCGGCATGTCTGAATCGTGAATCCCTCGCATCCCCATGGTATAGACCGACTCGTACTTGCTCGACTCTTTGGCGCGATCGTCCCAGTAGCGATGGATTTCTTTTTCATTCGTGTCATAACGCCACGGGCCCGGCGGTTTGCCGTATTCGCTTTGGAAGTTATTAGTCCACTCGTCAACGTTGTTCCGAAGCATCGGTTCGCAGTGGCTCGATCCCACGACAATGGCATATTGGTCGGCGATTTTCGGATTTTCCTTGTAATAATAAAAAGCCTTGGTGCAGGGATGCATGGCCGGCCAGATAAAATTGGCTTTCAGTCGCAAGAGCAATTCGAATATTTTCGCATAAGTCTTCGGCCCGACGTCCTTGATGTCGGTGTCGATATTCGCCGCCGCCCAAGGCTTCAGTCCCCAATCCTCGTCATTCAAAAATATTCCCCGATATTTCACCGACGGCGGTCCATCGACGATCATGCCGCCGCGAACGAACAACTTTTCATGTTTTTCCGGCCGGACGTCCGCCCACCAATACCAAGGCGAAACGCCAATGCGTTTCGATAGCTCAAAAACGCCAAAAGCTGCCCCTCTTGGATCGCTGCCGGCAATCACCAGCGCGCGATCAATGCCATCCAGCGGTTGCTCCACCACCGTGATTAGGAATGTCTCCCATTTTCCCCGAATCCGGTCCGCCGGGAGTTTTTTCGCCTTGCACATCTCTTGGATAAATTTCGACTTCTCGATTGTCCCGATGATAATTGCCGGCTTTGGAAGTTCTTCGCCATTCGTGCAAATGCCCGGTCGCGTCCCAGTGACAAGGGCGATATCTTTATCAAGGGCCTCCGCGGCAGTTTTCACGACCGCCGCATCGCCGGCATCGTATAAAATCTTGGCGTTATTTCCATCGTTGACCAACGGAAAGACCCCGGCGGTTTGATGAGTTTCCACCGTCAAATCCATGCTTCCCGCCGCAATTTCATTCCCCCGGAGCAATCCGCAAGCAAGAAAACAGAACAACAGAAAGTAAAGTGGATAAATTTTCATCATTTTGCTTTTCTTGATGAACGCCCCTTACGACCGTCGTTTAATTGTGATGCTTAAGCTAAACCTCGGGCATTTTACATCATTCCGCCAACAAAACCAACATGCTAGCGCGCGTAGCTCAGCGGGTAGTGGGTAGCCCAGGTTATCAACCGTTCAATTTCTTTTCCAAGGCCGAGCGGTCAAGAGTCGGCTCCTTGCGGCGTTCGGAAATCAGTTTCCAGAACTCATCGCTAGCACCTAGTTGCGTTTGTTCCTCATCAAGTCCCTGGACTCCCACTACGAGCGCGACGGGGTTGCCGCCGCACGTCACGATGACGCGATCAGATTGGGCGTCACTTACGCAGGCGTCCAAGTTGGTTTCGTGAATATCAACTGTTTTCATAAAATGCTTGCGTTCAAAGGTTCGGATCGCAGCCAAATCCTCGGCAACGCTCACAGCATAACTTATAACGAACACATCAACTCCGCTAAAAAATCTACTATTTATGTATAATTAGTTGTTATTTAGTATACACGCCATATTAGTTGATAACAAGCAATAAAGGGCTGTTACAACTGATATAACCATTAAAACAGTGCTCCGGCCGGCCAATGAATGTAAGCCGTATAAAGTTCGGCTGACTCCTGGGCGAAAGTGATTATGGGCGAGCTTTTATTATCCCAGAAAAACATTGGCTTTGCTAATGGACCGGCCTTCACTGCTTAGGATTCAGAACATGGACCTCGCAACCGCGCCTTTTACCATCGACGGCTTTCCCCGTGATTTTGCGGCAAAGAATCGGCAATTAATGCGTCTCCAACTGCTCGACAAAAATTTTCATCGCCGGCTGGTAGAGACGTATCTCAGTTTTCAACCTCGGAACTCGTTCCAAGGGCTGCCGCCGCTGAAAGACGAAATCTGCGTGAAATGGGTGGAGGACATGATCCGCACGGGCATAAATTTCATTGCCGTTTGTCCCGCGTCGGGCATTGCGGGCCATACGGCCTTATTTCCCATCAACCAGCGCAAGTGCGAAATGCTCGTTGTGGTCTGGCCGCGATTCCAGAACATCGGCATCGGCACCGAATTGACGCGGTGCTGCGTTCACACGGCCGCCGGACTGGGCTTTGAAAAAATATGGCTTCCCGTCGATTCCACCAATCTTAGGGCCAGACACATTTATGCAAAATGCGGTTTTCAGTACACCGCGCATACGCAGTCGCGCGAACTGGATATGGTTTGCGATTTGAGCCGCTATCGAGTTAATGGGAGCAAAGAAACGACGGCTGCAAAAAATCCCGAACGAGACATTCCCAACATCCGAGGCGAATATGGACAGTCGCCGGAGAAGCAAATTTCCATCCCCCATTTCGATCTCGGCCCAGCCTTACTCCCGGCCGGCGAACAACCTCCGGCGTGAAAAAATACCGCGTGGCCAGGCAAGTTGAGCCGAGTCGCCCAAGCCAACCAGACCCATCATTTTGTTATTAATATTTAACTCGGCGGTACACGTATACGGCCCTCAAGTCGCGGTCGAAGTTTTCGATGGGCAGGAATGAATGCCAAAATATCTCGGGACGCACTTTCTCGTCCCAATACACGTTTATAATTGTGTCAATCTTGTAAATCATTTCCGGGTTGCTGTTTTTTTCCAACTCTTGTTCAATCCGCGCTCTGAAAGGCCCGAACACGATTATGTAGTCGGGCGGAATCAGGTCGACGAAATGCACCAGCGGCAGTGCGGCAAATTGTTCAGTCCGCGGACGATCCAAATGCCAGGCATACGTCGCATGTGGCGCATGATACATCAACGGCGGCTCCTTGGATTGCGGCAATACCCAAATGCTCTGTCCATTGCCGACGTGATCGTTGATCCAATCGACGGCCTCGTCGATGGAAGTGATACGCGGATACCATAGTTCCTCGATAAATTCGACGGGCCTGGAACACCACAGATGCGATGAGAACGGGTAATTCAAAACATTGGTCCCAAAGATCAGAATCATAAGCGGCAAAGCCAAAAACCACTTATTACGCGTAAGCAGCACTATAATCAAGGCCGACAAACCGATGAGCAACGGTATTAATGGAGCAAGGTAACGGACATCCGCCTGGGCGAGGGTCGTTAGTTTTACCGACTGAGGAGAAAAAATCGTAACCACGGCGACATAACAAATCACGGCCGCCATCCCGCGCAAAAGCCAGATATTCCGCGTCCAATAATACACAATCGGCGCTATAAGCACGACAATGCCCGCACAGAATTCGCAATTGTTCAGGTCGCGAAAATTCCACCACAGCAACTCAAGCTTGTCAAGAATGAAATTTTCTCCGGGATCGTGCGCCGCCACCTCGGCGCCAAATGGATTGTATATCCACAATGTCGCCAGACCGATGAGCAATTGGGGACCAAGAAGCACGAGACACCGGTTAAGACTCCACTTCCGCTCGTGTCTCTCGAATAGCAAGTAATCGCAGGCAATGGCGGCGTACAACGCGGCGTAGTATAAATACTGCGTCCATAACAATAAAACGGAAACCAGCATCAGCCACAGAATGCCGCTTAATCGTTTGTTCAAATTCAAATACAAATAAACAATCGCCAGAGAGAGTAAAATTCCCAAAGAGTAATAGCGGCACTGGCGGCAAAAAAGAAAAAAAGAAACGTTGCAAAGTAATCCGATCGACAAGGCATACCGGGCAATCTTCGTCAATCGACTTTGAGACATCCAGAACAACATCAGCGCCACGCATAATAAACCGCAAACGGCAAAGGGCAGCCGCGGCCAAAAGGAACTCGTCCCATCGGTCCCTACGAACGGCGCGGCTAGGTAATACGGCAAAGGAGGTTGATACCGGCCATGCAAATTCTTCAGGCAAGAACCGTTGCGAAACGCATATAAATTGTGATCGATCAAGGCTGACGTGTCGCCGGTGCGGGCAATCCCCCGCGCGAACAACGCCGTATCGGCTTCATCGCACCACAACGGATAATGCCCCAGGCGGAAGAAAAGGAGCCAGCCCGATAAGACAAGAACAACCATGCTCAAAATTAAAGAGGCCGAATTAAAAGGAATTAAAGCGGTCGGAAGTCCTTTTTGATTGCCGACGACTAGATTGTCGGTCGCAATCGTCGCGGCATGGCTATTGAGTCTCATGTAATGAATGTCGTATTAATTGTTTAGCCCGGGCACTTGTGCCCGGAGTTTTTTTCATTCCACACGACATTATTTGCCCGAGTATCAATAAACACTTTCACATCAATACGATTTTCAAGAATAAAGCCTCCCCACTATTTTCCCCTTTCCCCAGCCTTTTCCCAAACCTATTGAGTGTCAGGTAATGAATGTCGCGTTTTCGCCTCGGAGCCGGGCCGTGCCGGGTGCGGAATTACCGAGGCGACACGCCCCGGCTCTGACTTTTCATGCAACATTCTTTTTCTGAGACTCAATAATCCTTATCCCCTAACCCCGCTTTTCCCGGCCATGGCTGCGCTGAGTATTGCGGCGGTGCTTTGGCGCATGACGCGGGGATCGACCGGTTCACCGGCCATCAGACAACGCCGCACCTCTTTTCCGGAGATGAACAGCGGTTTTTCGTCTTTGTGGTTTTCCATCAGGTCGACCCGGCCGATCGACTCGTAATATGCGGCGAAACCCACGTTAAGCGGCTTGATCCGCAAATCGCCGGCCAGGTGGTTGAAGATCTCCTGGGCGTCGAAATCGCCCCAGATGGGCTTGCCGTCGTGATAAGGCGCGTCGGCGTGTTTCCGCCCGATGATGATGTCGGTAAACCCGAAATTCTGCCGATAAATGCCGTGCATCACCGCTTCTTTCGGACCGCCGTAGAACATTTTGATGTCCAGGCCCAACAGAATGACGCGATCGGGCACGGACTCGCCGCGCGGACCCCACAGCGCCGGATCGCTGTCGCCTTCGCCCAACATTCGTTGATCGATGAGCGCCTCGTAAGTCATCATGCGCACTTCGGCGTGGACATCGTCGCCCTTGGTCTCGCCGATAAGCGGGTTCAGGCACGCCCCGGCGTTGTGGCCGGCGCGGAGCAACGTCTCCAAACCGCAGACCAAGGCGTACTCGTGTGCGCGGTGCAATGGATTGCGGGTTTGAAAGGCCACGACCCGTTGCCAGCCTTTTTCGGCCAATAATTCGCGGACCTCGAGGGGCGAAAGCACGTACTTGCCGAACACCGGATGCTTGGGTTGCGGCAAAACCTCGATGGTTCCGCCCAAGAGGTGCGTTTTATCGGCGTCGGCCTTAAGCACCATGTCCCCGCCCGGATGATCGGTCCGCTCGGTGAGATATACGCCGCTGAGGTAACGCATTTTATCCCAGGGAAAGATGTCAGTGACGTCCAAGGCGGCCACGATGCGGCCGTCGGAATTCACCAGTGCGGCCTTTTGGCCCGGCTTCAGCTTTTTGGCCGTCTCGGCCGTCACCGGCAGTGCGAGCGGGATGGTCCAGGCATACTTCCGGCCGTTGTGTTCCAGCACCGATTCGTCCAGCACGCGATTGTACGCGGCCGAATCCATGGGCCCGGTCAATGGACTTAAGCCCCCGTCGCCGAAACGATAAACCGTGGATAGATCGGCGTCGGAAACGGGCACTCGCACCAGAGTTTTGGCCCGGGCGAGAAAATCGGCAGTGAAATCGGCAGGCACGGTGCGGCAAACGGGCTCCGTCAATCCGCCATGCGGGGGCACTAGCGCGCTCATCGGCATTTCCTTTGGTTCGAGGACTTTTGTTGTCAGTTTTCAGTTATCAGTAATCAGTTTTCAGTTCACGGCGCTCAACTTTCAGCCTAAAGCCTAAAGCCTAATCAAGCTGACAGTATAAAAAGGACGGCCCGGATCCGCAATCGGTAAATTTGACTCAGCACAAGAGATCACGGCGCTATTAGAGACAAACCGGAGAGTGAAAGGTTTTTTCACCGTCCGCGTCGATCCGGCGGATCAGAAAAACTATGGCCTATGAAAAGTCAGAGCCGGGGCGTGTCGCCCCGGTAATTCCGCATCCGATACAGCCTGGCTCTGAGGAGAAACCTCGACAAAAACTCTATTCCCTATCCCCTATTCCCTTATATATGATACATCTGCTCGTCTTGTTCTTTGGCCCGTTCCAGCAATTCGGCCAAAGAAATATTTTGGAGCATCTGGCGTTCCACGGCCGCGACGTCCTGCCATGTTTTCATCAATACTTTAACGGCCGGGGAATCGGGCGAGGCGCTGCTGGTCTGTCCCTTTTCCTCGCTCGAACCCTCGATGACTTCCATGATTTGTCCGAGCGAAATTTCCTGAGGGGATTTTACCAGTTGATACCCTCCAGCCGCGCCGCGAATGCTGGCCACCAATCCGGCCCCTTTCAACTGAAGCAGTATTTGAACGAGAAATCGCGGCGGAACATCGTGCCGCTCGGCAATCCGCCGTATGCGAACCGGTTCGCCGGACCCATAGTGAGAGGCCAGCTCCATCATCGCTATGCAGGCATATTCTGTTTTTGCGGAGATTTTCATAAGTTTCACTTGTTAAAAATGAATACTTACCAATTAAACTTATTAAATTATCAACCTATAGTTGACAAAATCAATTATAATTTTGTTTGTGAACTATGACAAGTATTTCGTTTTGCACCAATAAAACAATATCTATCCTACTTGACTAATGATTTTCCCCCAGGCATCATTGCAAACAAGTCGTTATTTCTCTTAATCTAAACACTTTTGGACACTTTAATAACTGTAAAGGCAGCCGGTATATGAAAGAAAAGGCTTATTTGGCCGTGGACATAGGTGCATCCAGCGGGCGGCATGTACTAGGCCATTTTGATGGCCAACGCTTGCGATTGGAAGAGGTATTCCGCTTCGATAACGGCCCTGTCGAGGTCGCCGGCAACCTGCATTGGGACCTGCTAGGACAATGGTCCCAGGTTTGCCAAGGACTACGGGCGGCTGGAAACAAAACCAACGGGCAGATCGTCAGCGTCGGCGTGGATACCTGGGGCGTGGATTTCGGACTCCTGGGCCGAAACGACGAACTGTTGGGCAATCCCTATCATTATCGCGACGGCCGAACCAACGGCATGATGGAAAAGGCCTTTTCCATAGTCCCAAAGGAAGAAATCTTCCAACACACCGGGCTGCAATTCATGCAGTTCAATACGCTTTATCAACTCCTGGCGATGAAGCTTGGCGGTTCGCCCATTTTAGACGCGGCCGAAACCTTGTTGATGATGCCCGATTTGTTCCACTGGCTCATGACCGGCGTGAAAAGCAACGAAATGACCGACGTCAGCACCAGCCAGAGTTACAATCCGGTCACGGGCGATTGGGCCTGGCCGCTTTTGGAAAAATTCGGCCTGCCTTCAAAAATTTTCGGCCGCATTATCCAGCCCGGAACGGTGCTTGGACCGCTGCGAAAAAATCTCGCCGCGGAAACCTCTCTTGGCGCAATGCAAGTGGTTTTGCCCGGCACCCACGATACCGCCAGCGCGGTCATGGCCGTGCCCGCCTCCAGCCAACCAGGCAAGCGTCCGGATTGGTGCTACATCAGCCTGGGCACCTGGGCCTTGATGGGCATCGAGTCGCCCCGGCCGGTGGTGACCGATCAGGTGCTGAAATTGGCCTTTACCAACGAAGGCGGCGTGGGCGGAACTACCCGCCTGCTTAGAAATATCGCCGGACTATGGCTGGTGCAGGAATGTCGCCGGATATGGAACCAATCGGGCGGGAATCTTTCTTGGGACGATTTGAACAAACTCGCCGCCGCACAGCAGCCGCTAAAATCGTTTGTCAATCCCGACGCTCCCGAATTCCTCGCCCCCAACGACATGCCCGAGGCCATCCGAGCGTATTGCAAACGCACCGGCCAAAACGTGCCCGGGGAAAAGGGCGCTATTCTGCGTTGTGCCTTGGAAAGTCTGGCCCTGAAATTCCGATATACGTTGGAAATGTGCGAGCAACTATCCGGCGGGCGGATCGAAACCATCCACATCGTAGGCGGCGGCACTCAGAATCGGCAACTCTGCCAGTTCGCGGCCAACGCCTGCTCACGCCGCGTGGTGGCCGGACCGGTCGAAGCCACGGCCACCGGAAACGTAATGATGCAAGCCGTAGCCGCCGGCGACGTGGCCTCAATCGCCCAAGCCCGCGAAGTAATCCGCCGTAGCTTCGCCGTCGAACAGTACGAACCGAAAAATACCTCCGCCTGGGATCAGGCCTACGAGCGGTTCTTGAAGATCTTGTAACAGTTCAGCCATTTGCAGCCCCGAAGGGGCGAAAGTTCTCCCAGCCCAGGGCAACGCCCTCGTTGTTACACACAAGTTGAGTGAGGACTTATGTCCCAACCGCGAAGGTTGAATTCGATTGTCCCAACCGCGAAGGTTGAATTCGATTGTCCCAACCGCGAAGCGGTTGAATTCGATAGCCCAGGGTTGCTGCGCAGCAGCTACCCTGGGTGGCGAAATGGGTAAACAATTGAACCCTGAAAGGGTTCCGTAGTTTTTGCCGGCCTTCGTATTGCGAAAGGGCGTTCGGAAAGGGAAATCTAACGTGAAAATCGTTCCAGAACCCTTTCAGGGTTCACTGATTTACCTAAACCTTACCCCAGGGTAGCCGCTCACGCGGCAACCCTGGGCTAATTTCTGTAACCGCTTTGCGATATACGCCAAAAACGCCGCCAATTTGTGTGTAACAAGCACGGCGTTGCCATGGGCTGGGAGAACGTAGGGCCTTCGGCCCAAAAAACGCCGCAATTCCACTGAAAACTGTTTATTGAAAACTGTCTTCACCACCACTGCAACATCATTCCCAGGCGGTTAACGAAGATGATACTGCCTACTATTGCGGCCCCGATCGAGGCCACCAGCACCGCCCCGGAGCCGATATCTAGCGAATTGCCCAGGTGTGGATCGCTTTCGCCGGTAATGGCCTTGGCCATCGATTCCAACGCGCTGTTGAACATTTCTGCCGTTAGCACCATGGCGATGCAGGCCAGTAGAATGCACCACTCGATGAGATCCACGCGCAGCACCACGGCGGCGACGATTACGGCGGCAGTCAGGAAAAAATGCACGAAAAAGCTGCTCTGTCCGCGCACGCCCGCCCTCACGCCGCGGAAGGCATCGCGGAATTTACGCAGCCAAGGACGTTCGGAAATTGGTTTCGGATCGAGCATAAGTTTTAGTTGTCGGTTTTCGGTTTACAGTTCACGGTTTAAAGTTTACGGTTTATGGTTATCAGTGGGCAGTAAACTGCCCACCCCTCACTGTCTGCTGTTTTCATCCTTCATCCTTCATCCTTCATTTTTCATTCTGAATTCTGCATTCTTCATTCTGCATTTTTTATTCCAGTCCATTCGCTCCAGCCACCGGGATGTGTGCCCCGCCGATGTTGGCCAGCCGGCTCTTGGGCAGGAAACGCGGTTCGATCGAGAATCCCACGCCGTAGTCGTTCCGCGAAGGATCGACCGTGAAGCTGAGATTCACCAGGAACGATTCGCCGATTCGCGTAATTCCGAAGGTCTGTCCGATGTTGCCTTCCTGTCCGAAGTCGTACGTCGTGCCGAAGGTGGATATCCACTTGGGGCTCATCCAATAAGTGTATGAGAGCGTAATCACCCGGCTGTCCAACGGGCCTTCGATCTGCCTGAAACCGAGGTAGAAACTGCCTCGCGGCGGACGGCTGAGATAAGCGCCCACGCTGTACGTTTTTTGACCTTGGTAGAAGAAGTCAAAATCCCCGTCGGAAAGCAGCGTCAGCCGATCGCCCACGTGCCAGGAAAAATCGTAGTTTGCAAGTCCCGCCACCTGGCCGAAGTTGTCGCGGTCGGGATTGGGGAACAGGCTGACGTTTGTGTCCAGCGTTATCCAATCGATGATGTGCTCGTTGCCGGGCGTGCCGCGTTTCGTCTGCCACCGCTGCCGGGCGCCTAGGCGCACGACCGTCAGGTCGTCGACCACTTCGGTGCTGGGCGCGGTTACCCAACTGCCCAGGCCCGAGCGCACGGCATAATAACGTTCGTCCAACCACACGGGAAAGGCGTTGGGCGGACTGTTGTACGAATATATGCGGAACCGCTGCCGTTCGGCCTCGACCGAATTGTCGTCCAGCGGATTATAAAGCGGCAGTTGGTCGAGATTTTGATTCGAATCGGCAAAGGCGAACTCGGCCTCGAAAACCACCTTGTGGGCAATTCCGTTTATGTTGAACAACTCGCTCTTTATCGAGGGATCGACGGACCAGATGGGCAAACTCGCCCGCACGCCGGCCTGCCCGTAGGCACGGTTCAAGGAGTCGCCCTCGAGGTCCTGACCCCAGTGGGCCAATTCGCCCAAGGCGTAAGGCACGATTTTTACGTCGCCCAACTGGAAGGGCCAGTCGATTTCCTGCCTGGTTGAAAATACCTCGCCGTATCGCTCCGGCGCCGGCTGCGTCAGAGTCGGCGTGGTGACGGTTTCCCACGGCAGATAATAGAACGGCTGGTCTTGCGGATTGGCGGGCGTATTGGCCGGGCGGAAGCGGGCGTATCCCGCCGTGCTGTGTTCGTACCAAGTAAAAGTATCATTCAAAAGCGACTGGCCCAGCCAAAAATGATCGGCCCGCGGCAGCCACTCGGTCTCGGTGAAGAAGTTGTTCAAGCGGACGTCGGCCGTAATGCCAAGCGAACGGTTTTCCCGAGTTTGTTTCAATTCCACGCCCGTGCTTTCGTCTTTCAAGGTGTCCCATTCGCGCTCGTAATAACTCTGCAAAAAGTTGCGATCGCTGATATAACCCAATTCGGCCGAGAGTTGCCAATCCATAGGCAGCATTTGCCGATGCTGCCAGAACATGCGGAACCGATAGTCCTTTTCAGGGACCAAATCGCTGCGGTCCACGCCCAGGTTATCGGCGCCGTGGTCTGGAATGCCCCAATAATCGAACAGTCCGCCGACCTGCCCGGGCATCTCGAAAACGCCCGGAAGATTGTAAGTGAAACTGCCGCCGGCGCCAAAACCCCTTAATCCCAAGTAGTCGAAACTGAATTCCAAATCCGTGCCGGGCGGGGGCTTTTTCACTCCCAGCAACTCATATCCGTTCCAGGTGGTCAGAATTTGCGTGCCGTAAACCCGATCGTATTTTGCCCGGGCGCGGCGGATGTAATACGTCGGCTCCTCCAAATTGGTCGAAAAAACCGGCCAGTAAAACACGGGCACGGGTCCGATGAAAAGGAAATTGTTCGACGAGGTGGCCAATTTATTGTGCTCGACCAGTTCCTGGTTCGTCTTCGGATCGACCAGGACCTGCCCGCTTAAGGGATCGATCATCGGGCTTTGAATGTCTTCAAAAAAGATGTCGCCCGCCTGAAGCCTGTAGCCCGGCTCGCCCATCCGGCTCGAAGTGATGAACGTGTTATGTGAATAATAGCTGTCGCGCCCGGTCTGCTGGATCATATCCGATTTCAGCCGCAACTTGCCCTCGTAAGTCGGAACCGGGGTGAGTATTTCGGCGTTCAGTATCGTGCCGGTGCGGTTAGGCTCGTTGTAATACATCCGCTCGGCGTAAATGGTGCGTTCGCCCTGACGGAACACGATGTTTCCTTCCATGTATATTTCCAGCGGAGTGCGTCCGTCCACGAAGCTGTTGCCGGAAAAATCGGGCGGATCCTGCGAGTTATTCATGGGATTAACGGTCCAGACGACCATCCGGTCGGTGGAAATGTCGATTGATCCCAACGCCCCCTCCGTATCGATCACCATGTTCACACCTCCGCTGATAACGGCGATCCACATATTCCCGCCGCGCGGATCGGGCTTCCATTCGGCTTGATATGGCACGTCGCCGCGGGGAAATACGCGAACCCGCCGTACCCGCACATCCCGCAACATCTCTTGCGCAGACTGTGCCGGCGGCGTCTTAATTACCTCCGGCTGACCGGCCGGCGCGACAAACTGTGCCGGGCGGACTTCGCTGCGCGTCACCGTGTCGGCCGAAATCGGATTGCGGCGCTCCATTGCACGCTGGTAAATCGGCGGCATCGCCGACGGCTCGCCGGAAACCTGACCGGCATACACCTGGATCTCGCGACTGGTCGTAAACCGCCCCAGCCAGGTTATATCTTTAACTTTTACCGGCGCGGATGGTCCGTTTAGCGCCAATTCCACGTCGCCTTCCAAATAGGCGATTATTGTGCTCTCCGACCGTTCAGCTCCATCGGCCCGTTGGATCCACAGCAATGCCTCGCGGCATCGCGCGTCGACAGCGCCCTGTTGGATGCGGCAGTTGCCCTTAAGCAACCAAACGTCATAAGAGCCGGACGTCCACCGATTGGCCGCATCGGCGCTTACGGCGATCGGATCGCTTCGATTCGGCTCGGGCAAATCTACCTCGCCCCGCGTGGTAGCCGCAAAACAAGCAAACATGGCCGCAACGAACCAGCCGCATAAGAAAGATTGCAAATTGTAAATTGCAAATTGCAAATTGCAAATTGAGGATATTCGTTTGATTAACGATAAATAATTTAATGGCGAGTGGACAGTGGGCAGTGGGCAGTGGGCGGTGGCGTGTGGCAAGCGGCAAGTAGAAAATTCTGAACCCTGAACCCTGAACCCTGAACCCTGAATCCTGTTCACTGCCCACTGCCCACCGCCCACTGTCCACTTTCGCCTGTAATTTGCAGTCTGCAATTTTTTCTCCGCGCGCGCGGTTTTATCGCTAGCGCACAGTTCCGGCCCGGCGCATTGGACGTCAACCGGTCTTTCAGGCCGTGATTTCAGCAGACAAACATCCTTGCCACGTCGAGCCGATCCCTGCCGATCCGCCCGAGTTGAAGCAGTAACACGTTGAGTGAAAAGTCGTTACGCGAAAAGTCGCCTATTTCAGGCGGGCCAGATTATATGAACCCCCGGCCTTAAGATCAAGGTAGGTTCCAGAGGTTTTCAGAAGCCGCAACATCTTGTTGCATAAGACGTTAAACCGGTTCGTTTGTTTGATATCTAACAAAATTGCTTTTATCTATCCACCCTTCAGCAGGGCATAGCCGCCCTTAGAACCGTGCTTGAGTAATGATTTTCCGATATAATTCAGCAGTCGATTCGCCATTAAAGGGAAAACAATACCAGTTTAAACGTCGTAATTAAAGAAGATAATATGAACGCCGAACCCCAAACAGCGGATAATATACTTTTGGCCAAAGTGGTCGATACTTCCGAATTGATAAAGTAT
>JBEKFZ010000061.1:0-25421 GCA_050013075.1 Thermoguttaceae bacterium
GTACCAGTGGCGCCCGGCAAAATTACAATATCACTCAGCGCGACCGACCATGCCGACCAACGCGACCATGCTCCGCATGGTGCCGCGTCGGTGCCCGTTGGTGCCCGTTGGCGCCCGTCGCGGCTTCATGGGTTATCGGCGGGCGGTTCAGCGATTCTTATGTACTCAGGATCGATGTCGTAAAAGGCTTGATCCGCTCCTTCGAACTGGACCAATGCCCGGCCGTTGCAATTGAAGGTAATCACGCGCCCGGACACGTTTGCCCAGCGGGTCAATTCCGGACGCAGGGCCTCGATCGTAACGGTCCGGCCGGTGTAGGTTTCTTTCAGGTTTTCAAGTTCTTCGGACGTCATCAAAGAAGTTTTCAGTTGTCAGTTTTCAGTTATCAGTTATTATTGACTGTCAGATTATAAATGTCGTGTTCAATGTTTAGCCCGGGAGCTTGCTCCCGGAGGAATTGCCGCAAATGCTGATTTGTGTCACGACATTCATTACCTGAGAACCAATAGCCCTCACCCTAACCCTCTCCCAGAGGGAGAGGGGACTTTTCAGGTTGAGTTTGATGGTTAGTTTACACCTGACAGCCATGGGCGCAAAGGGTTATTTTTGTTGGGTTTTGCAGTAGCGGAGATAGGCGTCTAAAAAGTCCTGGATGTGGCCGTCGAGCACGTCGTGAAAGTTTGTGGCGGAATGACCTGTCCGGGCGTCCTTGACACGCTGGTCGGGATGGAGGAAATAACTGCGGATTTGGGAGCCGAAGCCTACCTTGGGCTTATGATAATACTTGGCGGCCTGTTCGGCCTCGCGTTTTTCTTCCTCCACCCGGGCCAGCCGTGCGCGGAGCATTTTTATGGCGATGGCCCGATTCTTGTGCTGGCTGCGTTCGTTTTGGCACTGCACGGCTATGCCCGTGGGAAGATGCGTCAGCCGGATAGCGCTGGAGGTTTTGTTGACGTGCTGCCCGCCGGCCCCGCTTGCGCGAAAAACGTCCTCGCGCACGTCTTCATCGCGGATTTCGATGTTGATTTGATCGGAGACCTCGGGCGCGACGTCCACGGCGGCGAAGCTGGTCTGCCGCTTGCCTTCGGCGTTATACGGGCTGATTCGGACCAGGCGATGGATGCCGTTTTCGCCTTTAAGATATCCATAGGCCATCGGGCCGCGCACGGCGATGGTTGCGCTGTTTATGCCCGCCTGTTCGTTGTCCTGCCGATCGAGCAGTTCGGTCTGATAGTCGTGGTCCTTGGCCCAACTGAGATACATGCGCAGCATCATTTCGGCCCAATCGTTGGCGTCGGTTCCGCCGTCGCGGGCATTGATCGTAAGCAAGGCGGAGTTGGCGTCGAACGGACCGTCCAACAGGGCCTTGGTTTCCAAGGTTTCCAGTGCCTTTTCCACGCGGTCGAGTTCGCCGGGGACTTCGGCCGCCAGGCTGTCGTCCTCCCGGGCCATTTCCACGAGCGCGGCAAGATCGCCGGCCGCCTTGATCAATTCTTCCGCGGGTTTCAACACGGCATTGAGGGCTTTGAGTTGGGCAACGGTCTCTTGGGCCTTTTCCTGATTGTTCCAAAAGTCGGGCGCGGAGAGCCGTTCTTCGATGGCCCGGACTTTCGATTGCTTGCCGTCGAAGTCAAAGAGAGTCCCGCAGTTGCAGAATTCGCTTGTGGATGTTTTCGGCCCGATCGATCAGTTCGCGTTCCATAAAATACTTATCCATTTGCTTGCAATTAGATCAATAATCCCTTTTAATGCTACTTGATAGCGGCCGAAAAGACAACCCCGGAACAGGCCCACGGCAAGCGTGGGCATGGCACCCAATCGCACCGGGCACAAGTGCCCGGGCTAAACATTTTTCTATTCCCCAATCCCTATTCCCCAATCCCTATTCCCTATTTATGTCCCGAGTAGTTTTAGCCATGTCCGGCGGGGTGGATAGCAGCGTGGCCGCGTGGTTGCTCAGGGAAGAGGGGCATGAAGTGATTGGGGTATTTATGCGGCACGGACAGGAAGCGGAAATCGCCTGCCCCACACAACCTGCCGCGCAGCGCAAACAGGGTTGTTGCAGCGCGGCCGACGCGGCCGACGCCAGGCGGGTGGCCGATATGCTGGGTTTGCCGTTTTACGTGCTGAATTTCCAGCGGGAATTCGCCCGGATCGTCGATTATTTTGTGACGCAGTACACTGCCGGCCGAACGCCGAATCCTTGCATCGTGTGCAATACCCGGCTGAAGTTCGGCAAACTATTCGAGTATGCCGACAGCATCGGGGCGGAGTACGTTGCCACGGGCCATTATGCCCGGCTGGAAAAGTCGGCGGACGGGGAAATCGCCCTTTGCCGGGGCCGGGACGAGTCAAAAGATCAGTCCTATGTGTTGTTTGGCATTCGGCGCGGGATTTTGGGACGGTTGAAATTTCCGCTAGGCGAGCATCGAAAAGAGGAGATCCGCCGGATTGCCTCGGGCTTGGGTTTGCGAGTGGCGGCGAAACGCGACAGCCAGGAAATCTGTTTCATTCCGGACCAAGACCATGCCGGCTTTATCCGCCGGCGTAAGGAATACGTCGATACATCGGGCGAGATTGTCACCACGGACGGAAAAGTGGTGGGAAGGCACGGCGGTTTGGAACAATTTACAATCGGCCAGCGAAAGGGGCTGCAAGTGGCCTTCGGACAACCGCGGTATGTGATACGGATCGAAGCGGATACGCGGCGGATCGTGATCGGCACGCACGAGGAATTGGCACGGAGCGAACTTTCCGCCGCGGAGGTCAATTGGCTGGTGAAAGAGGGGATTTTGGCCCATCCGTTGCCGTGCCAGGTAAAGATCCGCTATCGCGGCAGATCGTTTCCGGCCCTGGTGGAGGCGCACGGAACGGATCGATTCCGGGTTCAGTTCCAGGAACCCTGTTACGGCATTGCCCCGGGCCAGGCCGCGGTTTGTTACCAGAATGATAGGGTTCTTGGCGGGGGGTGGATACAGTAATTGAGCTAATTTAATACATAATCTTTTGCACAAATACGTTTTTTTGACCCATTATACCCGCCGATTGGGTTATCTAAGTTGCCGAACCCTTTTTATTACTTTTATTAGCACTACTTGACAAATCGCTAAAACTTATTAAGTTGGAATAATGTAGGAAGACATCGTATTAAGCGGTAGTCAATTAGCCGGAATGGATTGATACTTGTCGGGCTATTTGACAGAGTATGTGAATTGAGCGTCGCGTTACTATTTTTTCACCACTTATTCACAATTATCACGGAGGCAGCGAGCAGCGGGTTCGTCACGAGTTTTCGGGCACTTAGGTCAATTCGACGGTGGATTAAGGATAAGCCCCTGTTGTCGCTAATCTAAGTGAAAGGCGCTTTTACACTCGTAAGGTGTTCGGCAGCAGCACGCTTTGTCCGAATCACTTGTGTACGAACTAGCCGAATGCCAAGGCCTGATGGGAGCAATCCCTAGCGGTCGGGAGAGTACGCGCCATGGGAGTGACTACTAGACCGGAACTCGGCGTTCCCAACATTGTTGGCGCATCTCAGGTTATTTGTGATGTCATCAGCCTTATCGACAAAGTCGCGGAGAGCGATTGTTGCGTTCTTATCGAAGGCGAAAGCGGCACGGGCAAGGAACTGATCGCCCGACGTCTTTGCGCCAAAAGCCCGCGAAAAGAGAAGCCTTTTATTCCAGTGAATTGCGCGGGCATCAGCGAATCGCTGTTTGAGAGCCAGTTTTTCGGTCACGTTCGCGGGGCATTTACCGGGGCCGAGCAAAGCATGTTGGGGCTGGTACGCACCGCCAGCGAGGGGACGTTATTCCTGGACGAGGTAGGGGACATACCGCTTAATCTGCAACCCAAATTGCTGCGGGTCATCCAGGAGCAAGAGGTGATGCCCATTGGCAAGCCCATTCCAATCAAGGTGGATACCCGCTTTATAGCCGGCACGAACCGGAATTTGCGCGAACTTGTGGAGCGGGGAAAATTCCGGCAGGATCTTTATTTTCGCTTGAACATAGTCCGCGTGGTGGTGCCGCCTTTACGGCAGCGAAGCGAAGACATACCGCTTTTGTTGGATCATTTTGCCGCCCATTACGCCCGGCATTACAAAAGGGATGAGATTCACGTTTCGCCCGCCGTCCGCAGTTTGCTTTTGGGCCATTCTTGGCCGGGAAACGTGCGCGAATTGGCGGCTTGGGTGGAACGCTTGTACGCCACCGGCTTGGATGCGGAAGTCCTGGTCGAGGCATTGCTGCTGGAGTCGGATAAAAAGCAGGATAAACTCCCCATCGATGGCATGAGTTTGCGCCAATTGGAACGCTGCGCAATCGAGCAGGCCATGGACCGGACCGATTTCAATCAGCGTAAAGCGGCCCGCTTGTTGCACGTGCATCGCGCCACTCTTTCGCGAAAACTGAAGCGTCACGGGCTGAAATAGCCTTCATTCTTCCGCTTTCATCGTTCAGGATTATTCGTTTCGCGGTTCTCCATTCCGAATTCAGCGTTTGGCGTTCATCTCATTCGGCACTTCTCAGTGGGCAATAAATTGCCCACCCCTAAACGAATCCCTAATCTCTAATCCCTATCCCCTTATCATGGTCGCGCTTTGAGTCCGGGTGGTGCCGCGCTTTGCAGCCATTTATTTGAAGGTTGTTTTTTTCTTAACGCGGCGTTTCGGATGTAACTGTCTAAGAGGTTGCAACTTGTCGCTCGAATTTCTTTTTTGCCGGAATCAGGCACGTCGCTTGCAGATAAAAGGCATCGCAATATGTCGTTGCCAAGCGCCGGGGCAAGCCGGAGTAAGGGCGTAGATGTAAAGGAGAAGAGATGTGAGAAAACCAATTAGATCGCAGTCTGCGTCCGGGATCGTGCTGTTTTATCCCGGCCGTTTGCTGGCGGATCAAATTCACGCCTGGGCCCAGCAGTACGGAGGATGCCGGGCCGCGGTTTCGTTCGAGCGATCTCTTCCCGGTATTCGCAAATGGGTGCGCCATGCGAAATTGGCGGTGATCGACGCCTCTTCAGATCCCGCGCAAGGCACCGATGCGTTTCTACAATCCGTGAACATACTAACATCGGACGCAGTGGCCGTATACACCGAGAAGATGCACTACGGTTTGGAATTGCTGGTGCGCATGTTTGGAGCGCCGTTGCTGTTGGGTCCGATGAGCATGGAAGAATGGGAGGCTTTTTTAGAACACAAGTTTCCCACGCTTATTCCACTGGAAACAAGCGGCTTGTTCGTGAATCAAGGCAAGCGGGAGAAACTGCAAACCGTGGGGGAATACGAGGATAACAAAGTGATTTATTACAGGCCGAATGCCGGCTAGGAAAATGGGGGCTGTCTCCTTTTTCCGGATAGAGCCGGCTGGACAAGCTAAGTCAAGGATAGAAATCGCCATGAAAGCGATCCTAAAGAATCTGAACGATTTGAACAACGACGAATTACTGTCGCTTAGCGAAGCGATTGACCTGGAATTGGGGCGCCGCCAGGAGCGGACGGAGGAAATTCCCGAGTCGGCTCGGCGAAGGGCGGTTTTACGCGATCAAAGTTATCGCCGAGCGACGGGTTCAACGGCGCCGCCCGTTCGCGTAACCGGCCTGAAGGGACAACGCAAGCGCCGCCATGCAGCGTGATTGTGATTGCAGAGGAAAAAGGGGGCTGTCCCCTTCCGGCAAATGGAGACTGTCTCCTTTTTCCGGAAAGCGGCATCGAATTTAAAAAAATGAAAGGTCGAGTTATGAAATGTTTAACAAGGATTATCGGCTTTTCCTGGGTATTGTGGGTTTTATTTACCGCTGAAATATGCCGGGCCGACGATGTCTTCCTGGCGTCAGTGGGAAATAACCTGGCAATGTCCGATGTAAATAACGGATCGGAGGCGATTTCCAACCTCGATAAAACCTGGACCGCGGATACACTTCGCGATCAGAAGGAAAGCGGCGTAAATTACCCATCAAAACGAAACGCCGAAAACAACGATTATTCGTACGCCGATGTCTCCGGCTCACCGGCGGACACGGCCGACAGGGCCGGTAATTCCCAAAGAGTAAAGGAAAACTCCGACTCGCCCTCCGACTCGCCGTTTGAGCGCTATTTGCTGATCGTAACCGTCGGCGTCAGCTTTGGATTAGTGTTGATCGCGGCGGGCATAGCTCAGTGGTGGCGACGGCGGAGTATTCGACGATATTGGCTGTTTCCCATGGTGCAAGACGACGGGGAGCCTGTCGCGCCGGGGGCTTCCTCGCCTGACCCGCTTATAGCGAAAAAACAAGCGGAAACACTGCCGGAGGAAGAAATCAACAAGCATGCACAACGTCGTGCGGCATAAAAGTTGATATGAACGTTTTAACCCACAACGAACTTTTTTATTCGAAAAGGAAAGGAGGTAGTTAATGAATGCAATTCTGAATCGGCTGCATCGACTCAGCGATGATGAATTGCTGAGCGTGAGTGAGGCGATCGACGTGGAGTTGGAGCGACGCCTGGAACGCCAGGAGGAAATTCCCGATTCCGCCAGGCGCCGGGCGGTGCAACGCCAGAAAAGTTATCGACACTCACTGGGATCGGCGGCATTGCCCGTGAAAATCGCGGGCATGAAAGATTCGCGACGCCGTCGACTTGCGGCTTAAGCAACTGAGGAAATTGCTGACGTGCCGGCGCCGCATGAAACGAGGGAGGGGTTTTATTGCCAGCCAACTTGGAAATCGAGCCCGCCTATCAGTCAAGGTTTATGGTTTGGATGAGTTGGTATATGCAATTATTCAGGATGTTATTTGTATTAGATCATGGCTGTTCGACCAACTCATCCGGGACATTGACGGACCGACGCACTCGTATCCGGCGGCAAGGCATTAACTGGGATTTTTGAATGCTTGCAGGCAGTCTGAACATGAAAGGATTAAGCATGAACTACAATCTGCCAAAGATCGATAATAAATTTCCGCAACTTAGCATCATCGACGGACCGGAGATTGCATCTTCCGATGAAGTTCAAGTGGATCTGGAAGAAGAACGCAAACAGCTAAAGGAACAAGCGGAGGCGGAAGAATTTTGGGCGGGACGTAATCTGGCCGCGCGGAATTCCACACGTCGGGCGGCTTAAACGCGGTGCTGAAAACAACAATGCCAAGAACTACAAACATGGAGGCAGCGCAGCGTGCCATCGGATTCCTTCGCTAATCAAATGGCGAATTCGACTCCGGACTTTGAAATAACGATCCTAAATAGCACCTAACCATCAACCATAAACAGTTATTAAAGAAGAAGGCAGCGTATGAAGTCTTGCGTGGCTCGCAACGAGCCGACCCGTGAAGCAAACGCCGTGGATGCTCTGGCTTTTGACTCACGTTTCCACTTATTCCAAAAAACTCCGCAACAATTGCAGAGATTTAACAATGAACCGAAACGTTTTGTTTCCGCGTTTTTGGCAACCGCTGTCGCGCTAGGTTCGTGAACAGCCCTACCTTTTTACTGGAGAGACTCTAATGAAACGCCCGACAGTGTTCCGTTCGTTCAACACGTCCAACTTTTTGTCCCGCCATCGTTCAGCACTGGCTGCTGCCCTGCTGTTGTTTTCGGCTGTCCTTCTGGCATCCGTATCCAACGCCAAGGCGGACTTGATCACGTACAACCTCGTGCCCATCAGCGGTGCAGAGGGAACGCTAACCGGACAAATAAATTATTCGGGCCCGAACATCATCATCACCGATCCCCCAATAATATCGGGTAGCCTTACTTTCACACCCAACGGTCAACCACCCATAACCTACGGCAACGAAACATTCGACAGTGTGTACTTTACCTCCTGGAACACCGGTGCGATCGAGTTCACCGACAATTCAATCGAAGTGAATCTAACAACGAGCGGCTTGGCGGAGGCAATAAACGCATACTCATTTGCACACTCATCAAACATCAGTGTGTCGTGGTGGTGGGCTTACTCTGAGTTGGGTGGTACTGAGTACGTAACACCGCCGTCTCCGTACTCTCCATTTTACGCCTCGACGACGTACGAGACGGACTCCTCGAACGGTTTTTCGATCGTCGCGACCGTCATCCCCGAACCCACCACCCTCACTCTGCTTGCTTCGTCACTTCTGGGACTTGGGCTAGTTTATCTGCGGCGGCGCGGGGCGAAGGCTTGAAGACCTGGATAAGTAAATCGCATGAACAATTTTTTACATCAAAGGTGAAACAATGATTTTTCCATTTCGATCGCGCCGCGTCTTGCCGCTGATTGGCATGTTCTCAAGCATGCTCATCCTGTTAATGCAGGATGCCAATCCAGTAAGAGGCGATTTCATTTCGCCCAGCGGCTTAGCCAATGGCGCTGAGTATCGGTTGATTTTTGTTACGGCAGACGCCCGGAACGCCACAAGCGGTTCTATTGCGTATTACAATGACTTTGTATCGGAGCAGGCCGGCCTGAACAAAGCTCTTCCTCCCGGCCTAACATGGCGCGCTATCGCCTCAACATCCGCGATAGACGCCAAGGTCAATGTCGGGACTGAAAGCGACATTCCCATCTACGATACGCAGGGCCGGCTCATCGCGGAAGAAACCTCCGATTTATGGAATGGCCTTGCCATTGAAAACGCAATCGACTACGACCAGTTTGGGATGCCCGTGGACGACTCAATGGTCTGGACGGGATCCGATTGGAACGGAACGAGGATATATATTAATGGCTCATTGTACGGCCCACTGGGATACAGCTCCGATTCCACCATCTTCGGATCTTTAGGATCCAAATACAAAAACAGAAAATGGCTGTACCGCGGGACGCTTGCGGACTCTTCCGAAGAACACGGTTTCTACGCCCTCAGCAGCACGATCACCGTGGCTATCGTCGTGCCGGAGCCGGGCACTTGGATATTGTTCGGCGTGGGCGGCCTTTGCATGGCGGCGTTTTCTCGGCTGCGGCGACGGAGATAAAAAACTACATAGATAAACAATTCTTGCAGACGCTTCGATATTTACTATTTAGATAACCACACACAATCCGGGTGATTTTGACCACACACATTTTTTTTACTTTAAGGGAGCTTTGGCATGAAGATTTCAGCATCTTTAGCGATATTGTTTGCAGGCCGTCGTTCAGCACTGGCTCTCGCCCACCTGTTGTTTTCGGCGGTCATCCTCGTAAATGCAACCACCGCCAGGGCGGACCTGATTACTTACAACATAATCAACCCCGGCGCCCAGACGGACACAAACGGGGGTTTGGACTCCATTGTGGGGAGTACCATTACTATCACTGGTAGCGGCTTCGCAGGCTACGGAGCAAACGACACAATCCCGAACGCCGATATTACATTATTAGCGTACAGCGTAACGATACAGAATATGCTCAATGGTAATGTAGTTCCAGTGACGTTCACGGGGTCTGGTCCACTGGGCGACTTCGCAGGTTCTGGTGGCTTACCCACCTTCACTGGATCGCAAATCTTCCTACACGATGCCTACCTGTCCCTAAACAAGGGGGGTGGCACTCTGTATTGGAGGTCCGACTCCGGCATCTTCTACGGTTTCGTGTCCCCGGTGATATATTTCAACAACACCGACCAGACCCAACTCAACGACGTCTTCGGCTCTGGCTCTGACAATTGGCTCATCGGCCAAGTCCCCGAGCCCGCAACGCTTACGCTGCTGGGCTCGGCATTGCTGGGACTCGGGGTAGTTTATCTGCGGCGGCGTGCTCGTAAGATGCCTGAAATGCATCACGATTCCCTTAATTTCCGTCCTATTGCGAACTTATTAACCGCGGTGTTGTTTCTGGGCGCCTTATTGTTGGCCTTTGCGCCGGCATCGGCCGATTGGCCCGGTTCCGTGCCTAAGTGGACGCAATTGAATCCTGACACTTGCGGAGTCTCCAGCTATATCGACGAACACGTCGACAACGGGACTACTGCGGATGATTTTCTCTGTACATCGCCTTTGCCAATAACCGAAATCCGTTTCTGCGGCTATTGTTGGGATGATGCTAAAAATCAACCGATGGATTATCCCGCTCAGTTCTATATTACCTTCTGGTCGGATGTGGGCCGAACTCTCAGTGACGAGAGCCACCCGGACAGTTTGTTGAAGGAGATATATGTCAATCCCGCACAATCTGATGACCCCAATAAAATAGGCTTTCAATTTTTAGGAAACCACAATTATATTATTAACCTTCCGGAACAAGATTGGTTTCCGCAGCTAGGCTCTCATGACAATCCAATCGTGTACTGGATTGGAATCCAAGGAGTAATGCCAAATAATGAAAATCCTGAGGAATTTATTTGGCTATTTCGGAATCGTAATGATGAGACTCTGGGAGACGATGCCGTAAGTGCCGACGAGACCGGGGACTGGGGTCATTGGGGTTGGCAGTCTTCAGATTCTGTTTCTCCCGATTATTATTATGGCGCCTTCCCGAGCGACTGGTGGAAATCGGCGGACATGGCATTTGAGCTATCGACGACGGTTCCCGAGCCTTCCGCGTTTGTCTTATTAGACATAGGCGTTTTTGCGGTGGCGTTCTATGGATGGCGGAGAAGAAAATAATAATTCGCGCAAAAACCTTCTTTGCGTTGGGGTGGCAGTTTAAATGCCGCCCCAATTATTTTTAAAAAAAGTAGTCCGCACATTCCGTATGCGAGACCGGCACACGGAGTGTGCCGCCTATGTTTTCAGGCTTAGTTCGTGCACGGCGTCGATCAGGGCGATGGCGTTTTCCACCGGCGTTTGCGGCAGCACGCCGTGGCCGAGGTTGAAGATATGGCCGGCCCTTCCGGCGGCCTGTTCGAGAATTTCCCGCGCTTGGCGGCGAATCTCGGCGGGAGTGCTCAACAAAACCGCGGGATCAAGGTTGCCCTGAATGGCCGTGTCCAATCCGATCGCTTCCCAGGCATCGTCCAAGCGCATTCGCCAATCAACGCCGATCACGAGGTTTTTTCTGTTGCCGGCTGCCTTCTTAATATAGGGCAACAAGGCGGGATTGCCGGTATAAAAATAAATGATCGGCACTCCGGGCGGAATAGACGCAATCACGGCTTGGGTGTGCGGCAATACATAACGGCGATAATCGTCCACGCCCAGACAGCCAACCCAACTATCGAATAATTGCACCAGTTGCACGCCGGCGGCGATCTGGGCATTCAGATACAGTCCCACGGCCCGGGCAAGACGGCTTAACATGGCGTTCCACGCGCCGATGTCGCCATACATAAAAGTTTTAGTCCGGCTATAATCGCGGCTCGATCCGCCTTCAATTATATAAGCAGCCAAGGTAAAAGGCGCCCCGGCAAAACCAATAAGCGGCAATGACTCCGGCAGACCGGCGCGGGTCTTTCGCACTGCTTCCATCACAAACTGCAATGCTTCGATGTTTTCCAATTCCAGCAGTCGATCCGCCTCAGCGGGTGTTCGGATTGAATTAACAAGCAAAGGTCCTTCAGAAACGCGGAATTGGAGCTGAATTCCCATCGGTTCTAGAATCACGAGAAGGTCGGAAAAGAGGATGGCGGCGTCGACTTTAAGCCGCTTTACCGCGGCCAGCATGATCTCGGCGCATAGATCGGGATTTTTACACAGTTGCAGGAAGGGCGTGTGGCGGCGGATCGACCGATATTCGGCCATGTATCGGCCGGCCTGACGCATTAGCCAGATGGGCGTGCGATCGGCATTCTCGCAGCGGGCGGCGCGCATCATCGGGCTGTCGTGCCAGGCAGGTCGCATGGAATAGGCTTCAGGGTTCAGGGGGCAGGGATCAGGAGTCCTTAATTAACTACAGCCTATAGTCTACTACCTAAAAAAAACAGGTCTGCCCAAGATCAAGCTCGGACAGACCTGCTGATTATACAGTTTTATATCGAATCGATCGCCTTAATTGCGAGCGACGATGCGGCCGGCTTGATACAAGCCGTGGTTAATCGAAGCCGAGGGATCGGCTTTTGGGGCTTTCGGCAACGGGGCCGGTTCACTGCCAGCCGGGGCCTTGGCCGGAGCGGTCTCGGGGGCATTGGCCGGAGCCGCACCACCACAACCACAGCCGCAGGCTTGCTCGCAGCCAGCGGGTGCGCAGCACCCGGCTTTGCAGCAGCACTTGCAGCAGAACAGGCTATCAAGCAGATCGTGTACCGGGCGGCAGCACTTCTTGCAGCACTTGGCTTCGCAGCAAGTCGGTTCGCAGCAGGCCGGCTTCTCACAGCAGGCTGGTGCACAGCACGCCTTCTCGCAGCACTTCACTTTGCAGCAGCAAGCTTTTTCGCAGCAGCAAGGTTTCTCGCAGCAGCAAGGTTTTTTGCAGCAGCAGGGCTTTTCGCAGCAGCAAGGCTTTTCGCAGCAGCAAGGCTTTTTGCAGCAGCATGGTTTTTCGCAGCAGCAAGGCTTTTCGCAGCAGCAAGGCTTTTCGCAGCAGCATGGTTTTTCGCAGCAGCAAGGCTTCTCGCAGCAGCATGGTTTTTCGCAGCAGCCGCACTTCTCGCAGCAGCCGCAATCAAATAGGTCTTTGATGCCCGCAAACAGGTCGCGGACCGGGGTGGCACAGCACTTCCCACAAGTCGGTTCGCAGCAAGCCGGCTTTGCACAGCAGCATGGCTTTGCACAGCAGGCAGGTTCCGGGCAGCAAGCCTTTTCACAGCAGGCAGCCTTGGCACAGGCATTGCACTCGCCGCAGCCACCGCAATTGTTCAGCCCTAAAAGGCGATCCAGAAGTTCGAGTCCGAACCCCTGGCTGCATAGGGCTACGCTCACCAGGAGCGCTCCAAAAATCGTCTTGCTTTTCATTGAGCAACAACTCCTTTACAATGAACTGAGGATGCTGAAATTCCTAACTAGCGACCTCTAACCGAAGCGTTTTCTTGCGTGACGCCTCATGGCGGAATGGATTCCGCCATAAGTGAAAATCGACTCTTGTGTGTTAGGGAGGTTGTAGGCGGGAAGTTCGAGTCGAATCCCACAGTTCATACGGTGTACTGCGCCAGGGCCGTCGAGCCACTCCTTGGCCCGAGATACATACCCGATCCGGTTGCCTGACGCACCCTCAACGCGTGTCAACACGGCACGCGTGAATTGTCTTGGGTCAGAATACCGTATCGGCTGACCGAATAAGCGGCCTTGAGCGAACGCAACGTATTTCCAGCAAACGGTTTACTACTCCCATTGCGCAAAGATTTCCGCAGGCGAAAGGAAGGAAATATTTAACGGTTATTAGGGCTTTTTTTACCCTCTTTACTCCCTAATTTTTTTGATAATCAATAAACCTTATACAGCTTCTCTGTGTTACATTGATGAACATCGCAGGTTTAGCGATTTATTCACGGATTATTAAAAAGCATATTGTTATATTATTGACGCGCTCTTCGCCCTTATAATTAGACTCGTTTATCCAGTTTCCTTTTTGAAAAGTGGTATTTCCCATGAACCAGCGAGAAATTACGGAAAAAAATAGGACTTGGTTATCAGATGAAATCAATATTTGGAAGAGCCGGGGCATAGTCTCCGAAGACCACGCCGCCAGGATTTGGGGGCTTTATGTCAACGCACAGCAGTCAGCCCAACGACGTCATGCCCTCGCCAGATTTACGCTGTTAAGCCTGGCGACGTTGATGATGGGACTCGCCGTTTTGTTGATGATCGCTTACAACTGGGAGGCGATTGGCCGGCCAGTCAAACTGGCTATCATCTTCGGTGCTATTCTTGGGGCCTATGCAGCGGCGTTTTGGTTGCGCTACCTGCGCCAAGCCCGGTTGATTTCGGAGTTGCTTTTCTTTCTGGGTTGTTTGTTCTACGGGGCGGCGATTTGGCTGATTGCACAGATATTCAATATTAATGGCCATTATCCCGACGCCGTGTGGTGCTGGGCCTTGGGCGTACTGCCCTTTGCGCTTTGCTTGGATACGTTGTTGTTCCATTGTCTGTATGCCGGGTTGCTGGCAACTTGGGTAGGTTGTGAAACGCTGGGCTTCGCACATTTAATGAACTGGTTCTTTTCCAATTGGGGAATCCCTTTGCCGGTGTCCTATAGTCTTCCACTGATGGTATTGCCGGGCATCGTTTGGGCTTATCGAAAGGGTTCTCCGCTTACTCTGGCGATTTATCTTTCCGTAATTGCATGGTGGATCGTCTTGTATCCGCTCTGTTGGCAATTGCGTATCGACCCGATGTATTGGGTGGCGGTCTTGGGTGGAATATTCTTGATGATCGCCTTGATTCATGCCCCCAGAAATAACATGGCTGCGCCTTTTTACATACTGGGTGTGGCGATGGTGCTGGCGGGCCTGGTTCCTTTGAGTTTTGCCGATTATCAATGCAATTATTATAGGAACAGGGACCTCGTTCACTACCAGATATACACCGGGATAGGTTTTATTATTGCGGGATTGACTTGTTCCTTGGTTTTGGCCTATTGGGCGAAAAAAAACCAGATCCGGCAAAACGGAACACCCGTTTCCTTTGCTTCCCAACTAGTTTCCTTGGCCGTTCCCTTGGCGATCATAGGCTCAATGGGATTTTTGTGCGTGTGGCATGGAATGATGGATGTTCATAGCATCTCCTACCGTCCTTACTATGTCGATTCGCTTCTGAGATGGTCATATCCCATATTAGTGCCGGTGATTATTGTAAACATTTTGATGGTTGCTTTTTCCATTTGGTTGATACGCAGAGGCATGAAATACGACCGCGCCAAGATTTTTGCCTTGGGCGTCGCTTATTTCCTGCTTTGGGCCATACTTCGATATTTCGATCTGTTTAGCGGCGTGGGCGGAATGTTGGGGGCGGCGGCGCTGTTTTTAACCTGCGGCGTCGCGCTGTATGCCGTGGCGCGACTTTGGCAATGTCGAAAGGAGATTTCCCATGTTTGAATCCGGCGATTCCGTTTCTCCTTTTCCTGCATGGATTGACCGGCCGGCAGCCTGGATAAAAGGGCATGAGCGACTGCTAATTATGGGGGGAATAATTTTGCAACTTATCGTGCTTGTGGGCATGATCGCCATGCGGCTGGCGCCCATACTGACGGGCAATACAATCTTGCTCCGGGTTGTTCCCGTCGATCCTCGAGATATTTTCCGGGGCAATTACGTGGTCCTGGGTTACGAGTGCAGCCGGATCCCCTCGGCAGGCATCGCTGGGCTAAGGGGTTATCAAAATTACGATTTCCGCGAAGTGCAGGGCCAAACGGTTTATGTCACTCTTGCTCCCGAGTCCGATGGAAGGCATTGGCGTCCCGAGCGGTATTCCACGGAACGGCCCAAACAAGGCACATACCTTCGCGGGCAAATCCAAGGTTGGCAAATTCAATACGGCATCGAGTCGTTTTATGTCCAGGAGGGTAAAGGGCACGATTATTAAAATGCCGTGCACAATCGAAAATTATCCGCCAAAATCAGCGTCACGGCCGGCGGGGAAGCGTTTCTACGCGATTTAGTGATCGAGTAGGAATAAACGCCGGTCCGTTGCATTTTTTATCGGATGCGGTAAAAATGGGGTTATGATAAACTCATATAACCCTTTCACATCCGGCCATGATACTACTCATTGATAATTACGATTCTTTTACCTACAACCTGGTGCAGCGGCTGGGCGAGATCGATCCGGCGTTGGACCTTGAGGTTTATCGCAACGATAAAATTACCTTGGACGAGATCGAAGCCAAGCGGCCGACGCATTTGATCATCTCGCCGGGGCCTTGCACGCCCGACGAGGCCGGAATTTCGATGCCGTGCGTGAAGCGGTTTGCCGGCAAGATTCCGCTTTTGGGCGTGTGCTTGGGGCACCAGTCGATCGGTCAGGCCTTCGGCGCTAAGATCGTCCGCTGCGGCCGGTTGATGCACGGCAAGACCGACCAAATCCATCACGATAATCAAGGACTGCTCCGCGATCTGCCTAATCCATTCACGGCCACGCGGTATCACAGCCTGGTGATCGAGCCTGACACGCTCCCAGGCGAATTTATCGTCAATGCCTGGAGCACCGCCCCGGACGGAACCCGGGAAATAATGGGCATCCGCCACAAGCGGTTTCCCCTCTTCGGCGTGCAGTTCCATCCCGAAAGCTTTCTTACCGACTGCGGCTCGACGTTCCTGGAACGCTTTCTGAAGGTCGGGCAATAATTCACCTGCACGAAGAATGTCAATATCAGGGAATCACGAAATTATGAAAGGACGAAATCACGAAAAAGTTATATAAAAAACTAATTGATGAGTAATATGTGCCCATATTTACTTTCGCTCTTTCGTACTTTCGTGTTTTCGTGATAAAAAAATGATCCCGGGTTTTTTAAGAACTTCGACTTTTAAATATGCTTTTCTCGGAGCGGTTTTGCTTTGGGCCGCTTTTCCGCCGCTGGATCTCTGGCCGCTGGCGTGGATCGCGCCGATTCCGTGGGTGCTGCTCATCCGACGGGAAAAACTTGACGGACCTCGGCCGTTTTTTATCCTCTGGCTGGCCGGTTTCGCCTTTTGGCTGGCCGTGCTGCACTGGCTCCGCCTGCCGTATTGGGCAACCGCTTTCGGCTGGGTGGCCCTGTCGTTTTACTTTGCTTTTTATCTGCCGTTGTTTATCGCCCTGAGCCGAACGGCCGTGCACCAACTCCGTCTGCCCGTGATCTTGGCGGCCCCGATCGTCTGGACCGGTCTGGAACTCGCCCGGGCGCATCTCTTGACCGGCATGACTATGGCCAGCCTCGCTCATACGCAGTATCGCTGGGTGGAATTGATCCAAATCAGCGACCTGGCGGGCGCTTATGGCGTCAGTTTCCTGGTGATGTTCGCGGCAGCATGCTTTGCCCAAATGCTGCCGTGCGAAGGCAAGCCCCGCGCGTTTTGGCCGCTTCTGCCGGCCGCGGCGATATTAGCCGCCGCATTGGGTTATGGTTTTATACGGACCGCCGGCAATAATACGACGCCTGGGCTGAAGATCGCGCTCATCCAAGGCTCGATTGATACCACGATGAATGACAGTGTGGATTCCCGCGAAACGATGGATTCCCAATATATTGAACTTTCCAGGCAGGCAATCGATAAATATGGGAAATTGGATTTGATCGTTTGGCCGGAAGGAGTTTTTCGATATCCATTGATTACCTTTGATGCCGACGCGGGTGCAAGAGATTCGCGGTTGCGGGAAGACGGCATTACACCCGAGAAAGCTAGGGATAACTTGAAAACATGGTACGATCAATCCCGCCAGGCATTTATCGAAACCGCCGGACTACTACATTCACCCTTGCTAATCGGACTCAACTCGTATCATTTTACCGCCGACAAGGAGCGAATATATAATTCAGCGGCGTATGTATCGGCATCCGGCGAATTGTTGGGCCGTTACGACAAGATGCATCTGGTCATGTTCGGCGAGTACATTCCCTTTGCCGAGTATTTGACTTGGCTTTACAACCTTACTCCGCTTAGCGTGGGCACTCTGCCCGGCACGCAGCCCGCGGTTTTTCAAATAGGCGATATCCGCATTGCCCCGAATATCTGCTACGAAAGCGTATTGCCGCATGTGATCCGCCGGCAGATCAACACCCTTCAGGCCCAAGGGAAAGAACCGGACGTGCTGGTAAACCTCACCAACGACGGCTGGTTTTGGGGCTCCAGCGAACTGGACCTGCACCTGGCCTGCGGGATATTTCGGGCAGTGGAATGCCGCAAGCCATTTTTGATCGCCGCAAACACCGGCTTCTCCGCCTGGATCGACGCCGACGGCCGGATCATGGAAAAAGGACCGCGGCGCGAAACCGCCACGCTTCTGGCCGAGGTCCGCGTGGATCATCGTAAAAGCTGGTATCTGTATTACGGCGATTGGCCCTCTGGAATCTGCCTTGCGGGTTGCTGTGTTTTTGCCGCCTTAGGGTTTTGGAAACGCTTCCGCCAAAAAGGCAAAAGTGCAAGTCCTGAATCCTGAACCCCTGAAACCAGAATCTTGCCCCCTCTCCCAATCCCTTAAACCGCTACCCTAGCCCTCTATCAGCGGGGGAGAATTTCGACTGTATCAGTTGTATCAGTATTCAATAGGTCTTTTAAGCCTGAATATCTTGCCGGACGTCACAAATTATCCGGTTTATGGGGGTTCTGATTGACATGCGAAATTGGGCGAAGTTATACTAAAAAGATAAAAGTTGCGGATTATTTGACCCTGGAAAGTTGATTTGCACCTGAATCGCACCATCGGGCCGCCTGATAAATTAGGCCGCGGGAAAGGTCTGGAATGAACCTAATCGGAAAAATATTCACGGTATTGATCTTTATTTTAAGCATCATTTTCATGACTATGGTGCTGGCTATCTATGCCACGCATAGGAACTGGCGCGACGCCGTCGAAACTACGCCGGAACAGGTTACCGCGACCAGACCCTTGGGATTGAAATACGAATGGGACAAGGAAAAGAAACACAACCAGGAACTTAAAGACCAGTTGGATCAGCTCAAACAGGAAAAGGACAAGGAACTCGACGCCAAGGTGCAAGCCCTGACCAAGCTGGAAAACGAAAACTCGCTGATGAAAGACAAGAACAATGAACTCCAGAAGTCCATAGATAAATTAGACGATGCGCAGCGGAAAGCGGTGGCGGCCTTAAAGGCCACGCAAGATGAATCGGCTAAATTCCGCGGGGAGGTCGAGGGCCTGCGCAGCGAAGCCGAAAAGGCCCAATCCGACCGCAATGCGCATTTCAGGGAAGTAGTCCGCCTCACCGATGAAATGCACCAGATGCTCAACGAGATGACCGATCTGAAGAATCGCAACACCACCTTGGCGGCCGACATGGCTAAAGCCCGGGAGGTGCTGCGGCACTTCGATCTTAGCGAGAATACGGACATTTCGGGCAGTCCCCCGCGCGTGGAAGGCCTGGTAGAGGCGGTCTTAGGCGGCGGGATGACGGAAATTTCCATCGGCTCCGATTCCGGTGTGCAGAAAGGCCATAAACTCGACGTGTATCGCGTTGCCCCCACCGGAAATAAATACGTCGGCCGGGTCGAAGTCCTGAAAACCGCCCCGGACAAGTCGGTCTGCAAAATCATACCCAGTTTCCAGCAAAGCGAAGTGCAGAAAGGTGACCGTGTCGCCTCCAAAATCGAGTAACAACCCCGGCGGAACCTTTCGCAAACCCCGGGCCGATCTGTACACCATACTCCTGGTGATCGCCCTGTTGGCGATACTGACGGCCATTCTTTTCTTGTATCTGCACATGCAAAGCTATAACTTCGAACTGAAAGGCGCCCCGCCGGTGGCAATGATCGCCGCAAGTCTTGGAGTTTGGAGATCGAAAATCCGCGGATAGGTAATCGGGGATTGGGGATTAGAGTCTTTGTTTGTGGTTTGATCGCGTTTCGCGCGCATGTTTTTTTATTGCAAATTGCAAATTGAATAACCATAAATCGCTGCGCCAATTTGCAATCATTTTGCTTGCGGCCGTGAGGTCTCGCTAGGGATTGGTTTCCGCCATCCGCCTTTGTTTTGCCTTCCGCATTCTTAGTTCCGCGCTCATCGTGCTGCTCTATTCTCCATCCCCTTTGATGTCTCCATCACGTATTTTCATCCCGCCCATTGACAATGCTAGTATTGCCAGCTAGAATAGCGGCCTATATCGGAGGGGAAAACTAACGGCTCATTTTTGTGGGCAAAGTCGTCGGAGAGACGGCAACGGATTTCTATCTTATCCGGCGGTGTGGCTTCTCGCTCCGCAGTGATTGTAAGACGGATTTCAAATCCGTCCTACAATTTGCATTTTTCCGCCACTTCATTCTACCGGGAGGACAGTCATGCTCCGAAGTCTTCTCCGCAAATCCAAAAAATCATCGCGTATTAATTCTTTTTTCTCAACCCGCACATCCTCCTGCCTCCGCGACCACTACAGTCGGCTGAAATTTGAATCTCTCGAACCGCGCTGGGTGCTCAACAGCGTTACCGGACTGGACAATACGTCGTTGGTTCCCGATCTCGCATCCGGCACTGAAGCCGAGATTGCGGCGACTGCTTCCGCTCCACGGCAGACGGAATATCTTGACCGCGGGGTCGTCGCCATCAATCAGGGCGGAGGACAGGTCTATATAGGCTGGCGCCTGTTGGGCACCGATCCCAGCGACATCGCCTTCAACCTTTATCGATCCACGGGCGGCGCGGCGGCGGTAAAACTCAACAGCACTCCGATCACCGTAACCACCGATTACGTCGATACCGGCGTAAACACGGCCCTAAGCAATTTATATTTCGTCCGGCCGGTCGTCGGCGGCGTGGAGCAGTCGGCCAGCGAGACCTTTACCCTGGGAGCAAACGCGTCCACTCAGCAATATTTGGGAATTCCGCTTCAGATTCCCGCCGGCGTCACCACGCCCGATGGGGTAACTTGCACTTATAGCGCCAACGATTGCAGCGTGGGCGACCTGGACGGCGACGGCCAGTACGAAATCATTGTGAAATGGGATCCATCCAACTCAAAAGACAATGCGCAATCTGGCTATACTGGAAACGTCTATCTTGACGCCTACAAAATGGACGGAACTCTGCTTTGGCGCATCGATTTGGGCAAAAATATCCGCGCCGGGGCACATTACACGCAATTCATCGTCTACGATCTTGATGGCGACGGCCGGGCGGAAGTCGCCTGCAAGACTGCGCCGGGCACTATCGATGGAAAGGGAAATTATGTGATCTTGCCCGGCGACGATCCCACGGCCGATTATCGCAATTCATCGGGCTATATCCTTTCGGGGCCGGAATATCTGACGATTTTCGACGGTACGACAGGCCGCGCATTGGCCACAACCTCTTTTGCGCCTGCCAGAGGCAAGGTATCTGATTGGGGAGACACTTATGGCAATCGTTGTGATCGTTTCCTGGCCTGTGTGGCATACTTGGATGGCGTAAGTCCCAGCCTGGTGGAGTGCCGGGGATACTATGGTCCCCAAAGCGGGCAAACAAAAGCCAAGACCGAAATCGTGGCCTGGAACTGGCGCAACGGAACTCTAAGCCAGGTCTGGACCTTTGAAGCCGCCATGGGACAAGACGGCGATATCAACATCGACTACATCGGCCAAGGAGATCACAGTCTCAGCGTTGCCGACATCGACGGCGATGGCAAGGATGAAATCATTTATGGCGCGTGCGCGATCGACGATAACGGCGCCCCCATTTATTGTACAGGCCTTGGCCACGGCGACGCCATGCACGTCGGTGATTTTGACCCAACCCGGCCGGGCCTGGAAGTATTCGAGGTCCATGAAACGGCGTCATCCACGGCCGGCGTTGAATTGCACGACGCCGCCACCGGGGAGATCATCTGGGGGCAAGGCTCGACAGGCGACGTGGGACGCGGATGTTGCGATAATATCATTGCAGGCACGGTCGGCGCAGAGATGTGGTCCGCCAACAGCAGCTATCTTTATGACGTCAACGGAAACGTGGTTGGCAATGCCCCAAGTTCCGACAATTTCCTGGTCTGGTGGGACGGCGATACAAGCCGCGAATTGGAGGACGGCACTACCATTAAAAAGTATTCCACCAGTGGTGAAACAACACTTCTCACTGCCACCGGGTGCTCTTCAAACAATGGCACCAAATCAACTCCTTGTCTGGTGGCCGATATTCTGGGCGACTGGCGCGAAGAGGTGGTTTGGCGCACCACCGACAGTTCGGAACTCCGCATCTACACGACAACCACGCCATCCACCACTCGTATTTACACCCTCATGGACGACCTGCAGTACCGGGAATCGATCGCCTGGCAGAACGTGGCTTACAATCAGCCGGCTCATACCAGTTTTTACCTCGGCTATGGAATGTCGACCCCGCCCACGCCCAACATCTATGTTGTCAAAAGCGATCTGGTGCCGCCGGCTGTCCCCACTGGTTTGGCGGTGACGGTTGCTTCGCCGAGTGAAATCGATTTGTCCTGGACCGCCAGTTCGGGCGCCACAAGTTACAGGGTCAAACGAGCGGACAACAGCGGCGGGCCTTTCTACACCATCGCCACCGGTGTTACCGGAACCGGCTATTCCGATACAAACGTGGAAGTTAGCGGGACTTATTACTATGTCGTTTCGGCGGTAAGCTCATCCGGCGAAAGCGATAATTCCCCCGAGGTCATGGGATCGATAACCGGTCTTCCAGCCCCGACTGGCTTAACGGCAACGGCTGTTTCCTTTAGCCAGGTCGATTTGTCTTGGACGGCCAGCCCAAGTGCCGCTAGTTACCTCATCAGACGGGCGTTTAATAGCGGCGGACCTTACACAATCATCGCCTCCGACGTGACAAGCACCACCTACTCCGACGCGACCGTGCTCAGCGGCGGGACATATTATTACGTGGTCGCGGCGGTAAGCGCGACGAATGGCAGCCCCAACTCGGCCGAAACTATAGTCTCGATACCCTTGATCTTCCCGTGGGTTGCCCAGGACATCGGCAGCGTGGGCGTTGCCGGCCACACCATATACTCCAACGACGTTTTCCAAGTGACCGGTTCCACCGCCAGTTCGGGCGACGGGTTCCAATTTGCCTATCAGGAGCTTGTCGGCGATTGCACTATTATTGCCAAAGTCGATTCCCAGACTATCGCCACGGGCTGGGGCGGAATCATGCTCCGCAACTCGGCCTCCACCACCTCGCGTTATGTAAGCATGGTCGCCACCTCCGATTCCAAGCTTCATATATTTTTCAATTACCGTTCTTCGGACGGCGGCTCGACCAAGTATTCGACAGGCTATCAGGCCGTACCGATATGGTTCATGTTGACGCGAGTAGGCAATGTCTTTACCGGGTATTTCAGCACTGACGGCACTACCTGGACCCAATTAGGATCATCGCGAACAATCAGCATGAATTCCTATATCCTGGGAGGTTTGGGTGTTTGTTCGAACGACAGTGCTTTAACGACTACAACGCAATTCTCCAACGTTTATGTGACCAGCGCAAACACCGCCCCCACCGTGGTTGAGCCTGCCGCCGCTTTACCCGATCCGGTAACCGGCACAACGACGAACCTCAGCGTGTCGGCAGATGACGATGGAGGAGTGGAGAATCTGACCTACACATGGTCGGCTACGGGGCCAGCGCCGGTCAGCTACAGCGTCAATGGTACAAACGAAGCAGATAACACCGTTGCCACGTTCAGCCAGGCGGGCAACTACGAATTCCTGGTCACGATCACGGACCGAAGCGGTCTGACGGCAACCAGCAGCGTGAGCGTGACTGTGGACCAGACTCTGACGAGCATCACAGTCGCTCCAGCCGGTGTGACGCTCAACGAGAACCAGACCCAACAGTTCAAGGCCACCGGTTACGACCAGTTTGTCGTTGCATTAAGCGCGCAGCCGGGCTTCATATGGAACAAGGCCAGCGGCGTGGGTTCGATCAGCGCCAGCGGGCTGTACACGGCGCCCGCAGCAACCGGTTCTGCCAGCATTACGGCCACCAGCGGGTCGGTTGTGGGCAGCGCCGAAGTTACTGTCAATAACGCAGTGCCGACGGTAACCATGACTGCCGCCGCTTTACCCAACCCGGTAACCGGCACAACGACGAACCTCAGCGTGTTGGCAGATGATGATGGAGGAGTGGTGAATCTGACCTACACATGGTCGGCTGCGGGGCCAGCGCCGGTCAGCTACAGCGTCAATGGCGCCAATGCCGCAAAGAACACCGTTGCCACGTTCAGCCAGGCGGGCAACTACGCATTTCTGGTCACAATCATGGATGCAGGCGGTCTGACGGCAACCAGCAGCGTGAGTGTGACGCTGCTCCTGACTGAGACAATCGTCCAGGCATCCGGACAGTCGGATCCGACAAACAATTGGCCCATTTACTTCACAGTTGTTTTTAACTGGCCGGTGTCCGATTTTGCATCGGGGGATGTTAGTTTAAGCGGCACGGCGGGGGCAAGCATCGCGAACGTAACTCCCGATGGTATTGACGGCACCACTTATGACGTGGCCGTTAGCGGAATGACCGGCAGCGGCACGGTGATTGCCAGTATTGCTGAAGGTGTTGTCCATGACGCGGCGGGATATCCGAATGTGGCTTCCACTAGTAATGACAACAGCGTCAATTTCATTGTGAGCGGTACGCCGACATTTACCATAACCGGTCCCACCTCTGGAACATTCGCCCCCGGGCAGTCGATTACGATTACTTGGACGGCCGGCAATATCCCGGCAAACTGCTCCGTCAGTTTGTGTTTGGACAGGGATACCAAGTGGTGGAACGGCAACGAGCAGTGGATCGAAATTGGTCAGGTGGTTGCTTCCAATAGTGACGGTTCATACAGTTTTGATCCTGCACGGTATCTTCCTGGCACATATTACGTCGGCGGATATTTGTACAACCACACGACACATACGCCCACATATTCGCACCTGTCCACGCCGATCACCATTCCAGCCCCGACCTTTACATTGATGGAGCCGACCTCTGGAACCTACGCCCCCGGCCAATCCATGACGATCACCTGGACGGCCGGCAACGTTTCCGCCAACAGCGTAATCAGCCTGTGCTTGGATAAAGACACCAAGCTGTGGAACGGCAACGAGCGATGGATCGAAATCGACAAAGTGCCCGCCGGTAATGGGACTGGTTCATACACCTTTGATCCCGGCAATTTCCTTCCAGGCACGTATTACATCGGCGGATATGTATATGACAAAAAACTGTGCACGGTCACGGAATCGCACGCGAAAGCGCCGATCACGATTCCCACCCCGACATTTACCATAACCGCTCCCACCTCTGGTACATACGCCCCCGGGCAGTCAATTACGATTACTTGGACGGCCGGCAACGTTTCCGCCAACAGCGTAATCAGCCTGTGCTTGGATAAAGACACCAAGCTGTGGAACGGCAACGAGCGATGGATCGAAATCGATAAAGTGCCCGCCGGTAATGGGACTGGTTCATACACCTTTGATCCCGGCAATTTCCTTCCAGGCACGTATTACATCGGCGGATATGTATATGACAAAAAACTGTGGACGGTCACGGAATCGCACTCGATGCAATCCATAAGCATCTCCAACAATTCATCCGGATCATTACTAGCCGCATTAAATAGCAGTGTCTTGTCGACAAAGAAAAAAGAATTAGCGGCAACAGATTTAATTATGCAAAATCAAGACACTTGGCTTCCAGATAATACTGGGGCTTACATGGGGAATTTTCAGGGGTCATAAAGTTTCCCGCGGCCTTCCTTAGCCGGATAATAAAAACCGTCTTAACTTAAAAACCCTAGCCACGTTACAGGTAGGGCGGACGGACTAATGCACCGTTAGGCCGGTGCTATCTTTTACACTTGTTCGTGGTTAAAATATATAGTCGTATTCAATATATGACTGCACTTTCCTAAAACATGCCGAGGTTACCTATTTTTCCATACGCAAAACACCGCTACCGTCATGCCATAGGTGATTTTTCATTCATTTAGGGTGTTAGGCCATAGACTGAAAAAATCATTTTG
>JBEKFZ010000062.1:0-24548 GCA_050013075.1 Thermoguttaceae bacterium
CCGTTTCGGCCGGCCCCGGGCCCGAAGTCGAGCAGTTGATCGGCATTGGAAACCACTTCGCGGTCGTGCTCGACCACCAACAGCGTGTTGCCCAGGTCGCGGAGTTTTTTCAGCGCCCCGAGCAGGCGCCGGTTATCGCGGGGATGCAATCCGATGGTGGGTTCGTCGAGGACGTAGAGCACGCCGCACAATCCGCTTCCGATTTGGGCTGCCAGGCGGATGCGTTGCATTTCGCCGCTGGAGAGGGTCGGGGCGGGCCGGGCAAGCGTGAGATAGTCGAGGCCCACGTCGAGGAGGAATTGCAGGCGGTTGCCGATCTCGCGGGCAAGCTCGCCGGCGACTTTTTGCTCGGTTTCGCTGGGCGTCCAGGATTTGAAATCTTCCAGGAGGCGACCCAGCGGCATACGGCAGAGTTCGTCGATGCTCCGGCCGCGCAAACGCATGGCCGCGGCGTCGTCGCGCAAGCGGCTGCCTCCGCACACGGTACATTCGACCTCGTCGACCAGATGCTCCAATTTCGTGCGCAACGAAGGCGAAATATGGCTGGCTTCTTCCAGGGCCGGATATAGGCCCTTGTATTGGAATTTGAATATGACACTGTCGCCAACGCTCCCCTTCGGGTCGCGGCTAAACAACTCACGGCTAAACTTCTCCTTTTTCCCTGTTTCCTGAACCCTGAACCCTGAATCCTGAACCCTAACATCGAACCATTGTTCGCCCGTGCCTTGCATTATCAGGCGGCGGTGTTTGCCGCCGAGCTGGTCGAAGGGGACGTCGGATGGAATTCCGGTCGTCCGGCAAAAAGCGTCCAGCATCAGGCGGAACATGGGCCCTTGGACGTCGGGCCACAGGGCAACCGCGCCTTGGGCAAGGGTCAACTTGGGATCGGTAAGGAGCATGACCGGATTCGTTCCGGTCTGCACGCCGAGTCCTTCGCACCCCGGGCACCATCCCAGCGGACTGTTAAAGGAAAAGTTGTGCGGCGTAAGCGGCTCGAAACTCCGGCCGCATCGCTCGCAGACGAAATGTTGGCTGTGTACCATTGTGAGCCAAGCGGTTTCGGGCTGATCTTCGCGGGGATACGTCACGTGCATCACGCCTTTTCCAAGGGCAAGGGCGTTTTCCATGCTGCCCGCGATGCGCGAGCGGGCGTCGGGCCGGATGGTCAAACGATCGATCACCACCTCGACGTTGTGTTTGCGCCGCCGGTCGATGGCCGGGGGATTGTCCAACGGATAAGTCTGCCCGTCCACGCGAACGCGGACATAGCCCAGTGCTCGCATTTCCTCCCAAACAGTTTCGTGGTGCTCGCCGACGTGTACTTCCCAGGGGGCCATGATGTAGATCTTCGTGCCGGACGGATGATCCATGATCTTGGCGATGATTTCGTCGGCCGACTGGGTGCCGACGGGCAGGTCGCAGGCCGGGCAATGCGGCACGCCCAGCCTGGACACGAGAATCCGCAAGTAATCGTAGATTTCGGTTACCGTGCCGACCGTGCTGCGGGGCGTGTGTCCGCCGTGCTTTTGCTCGATGGCGATGGCGGGCGACAGGCCTTCTATATGGTCGAGCCTGGGTTTTTGCATTTGATCGATGAACTGCCGCGCATAGGCGCTAAGGCTTTCGACGTAGCGGCGTTGGCCTTCGGCATAAATGGTGTCCATGGCCAGGGAACTTTTGCCCGATCCGCTGGGCCCGCAAAAGACGGTAAGCTGATCGCGTGGAATATCGACGTCGATGTCTTTTAGATTGTGCTGTTTTGCGCCGCGGATTTTAATGGACGTGGCCAGGTGCGGGCGGCTGTCGGCGGCGCTTTCACCGGGCACAAGTGCCCGGGCTAAACGTTTTGTTTGTTCCTCGTCCTTAGTTTCTCGCCCCTGGCCGTTGAAAACGTGTCGCAGGACCTGGCCGGTGTAGGAATTTTCATTTTTGGCGATTTGTTCGGGCGTTCCTTGAGCTATGATCAGTCCGCCTTGTTTGCCGCCTTCCGGGCCGAGGTCGATGATCCAGTCGGCGGTTTTTATGACTTCGAGATTGTGCTCGACGACCAGCACGGTATTGCCTGCCTGGACAAAGCCGTGCAGCACTTTCAAGAGTAGCTCAATATCGGCGAAATGCAGGCCGGTGGTGGGTTCGTCGAGCAGATACAGGGTGCGCCCGGTTGCGGTTTTGACCAGTTCGCGGGCGAGTTTGATGCGTTGGGCCTCGCCTCCGGATAGGGTAGGGGAGGGCTGGCCGAGTTTCATGTAGTCCAGACCCACGTCGTGCAGGGTTTGCAGCTTGTGGGCGATGGCGGGAATGTTCTCGAAGTGCGTGAGCGCTTCCTGGATGTCCATTTCCAAGACTTGGGCGATGGATTTTCCCTTGAAACGGATCTGCAATGTTTCGCGGTTGAAGCGGTGGCCTTCGCAGACCGGGCAGGTGACCCAGATGTCGGCCAAAAAATCCATTTCCAGGCGGTTGGAGCCGTTGCCCTGGCAGGCCTCGCACCGCCCGCCTTCGACGTTGAAACTGAACCGGCCGGGTTTGTATCCCCGGGCTTTGGACTCGGGCAGTTGGGTGTAGAGTCTGCGGATTTCGTCGAAGACCTTGATATAAGTGGCCGGGTTGCTCCGAGGGGTGCGTCCGATGGGCGATTGATCGATGGAAATCATGCGGTCGAGATGTTTTAGACCCTCGATTCGTCCGTGCGAACCCGGATTTCCCAGGCCGTGATTCAGATCGCGGCGCAGGGCCTCGACTAAAATATCGTTGACCAACGAACTCTTGCCAGAGCCTGAAACGCCGGTTACGCACACGAATACGCCCAGTGGGATTTCGATGTCGATCCCCTGGAGGTTGTTGTGCGTGGCGTTGCGGACAATGAGTTTTTTTTGGCTTGTGGGTCGGCGAGTGGCCGGGATTTCGATCCGCCGCCGGCCGGAAAGATATTGCCCGGTGATGCTGTCCGGATGTTCGGCGATTTGGCGGAAAGGGCCGGTAGCGACGATCCGGCCGCCGCGAACGCCGGGGCCGGGTCCGAAATCGACGATGTGATCGGCCGCGCGCATGGTGTCTTCGTCGTGCTCGACCACCACGACCGTGTTGCCTTGATCGCGGAGGTTTCCCAGGGTGCCGAGCAGACGGCCGTTGTCGCGTGGATGCAGGCCGACGGAGGGTTCGTCGAGAATGTACAGCACGCCCACCAGACCGCAGCCGATCTGGCCGGCCAGGCGTATGCGCTGCATCTCGCCGCCGGAAAGCGTGGGAGCGGTGCGGTCGAGGGTGAGATAATCGAGCCCCACGTTTTTGAGGAATTGCAGGCGGCCGCGGATTTCCTTTAGGGCCTCGGCGGCGATCGTCTGGCCGACGGCGTCCAATTCCAATTCGCTGAAAAACTCCTCGGCCTCGGTCACGGGCAGTGCGCAAACCTCGGGCAGCGTTTGCTCGGGATTGGCGCGGAACATTGGCGAGCGCGTGGCGAGCGACACGCAGCGGGCCTGGGGATTGAGGCGCTGGCCGTTACATGCGCTGCAGCCGAGAATACGCATGTACTTTTCTAACTGGCGGCGTTGCAGGCGGCTTTTGGTGGTGCGATATTGGTCGAGGAGTTTGGGAATGACGCCTTCGAATTTGCCGCCCCACTTGTAGCCGGAAGGGCCGCTCCGCCAGGTGAAAGTGACGTGCTCCTCTCCGGTGCCCCAGAGCAGGGCGTGTCGGACCCTGGGGTCGAGTTCTTCCCAGGCGGTTTCCAAAACCGCGCCGTGGGGCAGGGCGTATTTGCGCTCCATTGTTTCGGCCACGCCGCGATAGATGTGCCTGCGCCAGCGTCCCATTTCGCGCCATTTGCCGGCCAATTCGATGCAGCCTTGCTGAAACGAGCGCGTGGGATCGGGTATGAGCTTTTCCGGATCAAGGGTGTAAATCTGTCCCAAACCGCCGCACTGCGGACACATTCCTTGGGGATTGTTGAAACTGAACATCTGCGGGCTGGGCGGCTCGAAACTCACGCCGCAATGCGTGCAGGCATAGCGGGCGGAAAGATGAATGTCGGAAGAAACCGCTTGCGGTTTCGCGGTGCGAACTTCAATATCCTCGCTCCCCGACCAATCGTCGATTGGTGCCCGGTTGCGGCTAAACTTTTTATTATTCTCTGAACCCTGAATCCTGCCCTCTGAACCCTGAACGGTGTCCGAATCTTCCATGGCGACTACGAGGTTGCCGTCGCCCAGGCGGAGGGCAAGTTCCACGGCTTCGGCCAGGCGGGGGCGGATTTTGGGGCCTAAAACGAGCCGATCGACGACCACCTCGATGTTGTGCCGCATCTGCCGGTCCAGATGTAAATCGTCGCTCAGGCGGACCACGCGCCCGTCGACCCGGGCGCGGATGAAACCTTGTTTTAGCAGGTCCTCGAATAGGTCGCGGTATTCACCTTTTTGTCCGCGAATCAAAGGCGCGAGCACCAGAAACTTTGTGCCGCCGGGCAGGGCGCAGATGCGATCGAGGATTTGTTCCCGGGTTTGGGCGGTGATGGGTTGCCGGCATTGGGGACAATTCCCCCGGCCCACCCGGGCGTATAACACGCGCAGATAATCGTGGATCTCGGTAATCGTGCCGACGGTGGAGCGAGGGCTTTGTCCGGCCGTTTTTTGCGAAATGGAGATCGAGGGGCTTAGCCCGGCGATGCGGTCCACGTCGGGCTTGGGCATCTGGCCTAAAAACTGGCGAGCGAAGCTGGAAAGACTTTCCACGTAGCGGCGTTGGCCTTCGGCATACAGGGTATCGAAGGCCAAGGAACTCTTTCCAGACCCGCTTACACCGGTAAAGCAAATCAGCCGGTTCCGAGGCAGGATCAAATTCACGTCCCGGAGATTATGTTCCCGGGCACCCTCGATGATGATATCGGAAGCCGCCATAATTACTAGGTCAGACAATGGTTCAAGGAAAACCCTGTATTGTATGGCTTCGTGTGAAGATAGATCAAGCAGTAAAAGATGAAGGATGAAAGATGAAGGATGAAGGAAACCGCTTGCGGTTTCGCGCCAACCAACGACCAATTTCCGCTCCCCGCCCGACATTAAGTCGGTGCCCACTCACGGCTAAACTAACTGTCCACTGCCCACTTTTTTTATTTCATTCCCTAGATTTCTCATTTATCCCATTACCACATTGGTTGCCTGCAAAAATCCTCTATATTACGTATTTTACCTCGTCGTTATTTTTAGAGTTTTATTCAAAGTTAATTCTATTGGCATAATCAGCCGATTCGGTAATTGAGGAGTATTCGTTGCTTTCCTCAAAACCGACACAACCGTTAAGCTTTATGATATCCACAGAGGGGGGATTGATTATGGCCGCCAGACGAGCCGACAAGTTGATTTTAGGGGCATTTTTTGTTTGGTCAGTGATACTTAGCGTCGCCTATACTCATGCAGCCGCTCAAGCGCCCGGTCAGGAAAATACAGAGGCGATTCCAACGCCGGGCGCGGCTGAAAAGGTCGAGTCTGTTGTTCCGACCGCCGAAGGCACCAATGCCGAAGACGCCAATATTGTCACGGAACAATGCGGCGAGAATGGATGCACGTTTGAAGGCGTACCCTTATGCAGTCCGCCGGGCCGATACTGGGTGCGAGGCGACTGGATGATGTGGTGGACCAGCGGCGAGAATCTGCCGCCGCTTGTGACTACCAGTCCCAAGGGTACATCGCAAGACCAAGCGGGCGTATTAGGACCGGGTTTCACGGAGACCGCCACCACTTCTATCCTGTTTGGCAACTCGACTGTTAATACTGACGGACGTCCCGGGGTGCGCATCACGTTTGGCGGATGGTTGGACTCTTGTCACCGCTGGGGCCTGGAGGCCGATTGGTTGACCCTGGGCGGCAATTCGAACTATTTTTACCGAGTTTCGGACGGCAATCTGATCCTTGCCTTGCCGTATTACGACCTCCAGCGCAATGCCCAGTGGCACCAACTTCAAGCTTATCCGGATTTAATTACCGGCTCGGTGGATGTTATCGGGAACGATTATTTTGAATCCGTGGGCATGACCTTGCGTTACAACTTGTGCTGTAGTTCCTGCGGATGCGGAGATGGTTGTGCCGAGCCTTGCGACGGCGGGTGCGGCGCGGAGTGTTGCGATCCGTGTTGCATATCTTATTGCCGCACCGATTTGTTGATGGGCTATCGCCATTATTTACTGGGCGACAACCTGGCCATGGGGCAAGACACTTACTACGTCCCAATAGATTCACGCTTTCAAAGCACCGACACTTTTAATACCCGCAATGAATTTAACGGCATGGAAATCGGGCTTAACACCGAACTCCGCCGCGGACGCTGGTCCCTGGGTCTGTTGGCCAAGATGGCGCTGGGCGAAAACCACGAAACCGCCACGCTACTGGGCACGACTACAATCAACAATGGAAAAGAAACGATCACCTACCCGGAGGGCATTTACGTCACGGGGACGAACTCCGGCGTCCATGTACTCGACCAATTCGCGGTGATTCCGCAATTTGGGGCGGAAATTGGCTATCAGCTCACCTGCCATGTGCGGACATTTGTGGGATACAATATCATCTACTGGGGATCGGTGATGCGTGCGGGCGATCAGATCGACTTGAACATGGATCAGCGCAACTGGGCGCCGGTCCAGCCGGACGGTCTGCCTTACCCGCAATACTTGGGCCGCCAGACGAATTTCTGGGCACAAGGGGTCAATGTCGGTGCTGAAGTGCGGTTCTAAGTAAGGGAAAAGGGATTGAGAATTAGTTTATAGAAACTCGGAAAAATAATGTCACCAAGCCCACGGGTTACGACCCGTGGGCTTATTTTAATTTGTAACTTAACACAGGACTTTGTTTTCCTGACTCTCAATAGCCGCCTGGCGGGTACGGATTTTTTCGCTCGGCGGATCGGTCATTATAAGCCGGCCAGTGGACGGTGGGCCGTGGATAGTGGATAATATGAAACTGCAACCGGTTTCATCCTTTATCCCTTAAGCCTATAGCCTAAAGTCTACAGCCTACTTCCATGCCCGCCGACGAACTGGCCCAACTGGAACTGCTTTCCGAAATCGACGCCCTAATCGATCGTCTGAATCGTTGGGCCGAAGCCGCGCCCAATTGGCGGCCGGCCGAGACATGCCGGGCGATGGTCCGCCGACTTGAGCAACGCCTTGCGGCCATGCGGGTCAGGTGGGAAGCGCCGCTGGTGGTGGCGTTGCTGGGCGGCACGGGAACGGGCAAAAGTGCGTTGATTAACGCGATTTTAGGCGCTGAAGTGGTGCAAACCGGACGCCGGCGCCCCACCACCACCAGGCCCACGCTCATCTTGCGCGGCGACATCACGCCGGAAATGCTGGGCATCGATCCGGCCGGAGTGGAAGTCATCACGCGCGATCTGCCCATGCTCCGCGATTTGGTGCTGGTCGATTGCCCCGATCCCGACACTACCGAGGAAACGCCGGGTGACTGTCCGGAAATAACTTGTCTCTCGGGCGTCTCGCCTGCTCAGGCGGCCGAGACGGCTGCACCACAAGCATGGCTGGAGCCGGACAGCAATCTTGCCCGGTTGCGGAAGATATTGCCTCATTGCGATGTGTTGCTGGTCACCGCCACGCAGCAAAAATATCGCAGCGCCCGGGTGGCGGAGGAATTGGCGGCCGCGGCCCCCGGGGCAAGACTGGTATTCGTGCAAACCCATGCCGACGCCGAGGACGACATCCGCGACGATTGGCGCGCGGTGCTGGCCGATCAGTATGCCGCCGGACACATTTTTTTTATCGATTCCTTGTCGGCCTTGGCCGATGCCCGAGAGAATCGCCAGCCGCGGGGTGAATTCGCGCAGTTGGTCGATCTTTTACTCAACGAACTGGCCGCGGCGGCGGGCAACCGTATCCGCCGGGCGAATTTTCTCGATCTTTTGGCCGATACTCTTTCCGGGTGCCGCAATCGGCTGGACGAAGCCACGCCCCCGGTCGAGCAAGCGATAAATGCCATACACCAGCAGCGCGGAGTTCTGGCTTCGCTCGTGGCCAAACAAATGCGCGCCGAATTGCTCTCAAGCCGACGATCCTGGGAGAACAGGTTGCTGGCCCAGACCGCGTCGCGCTGGGGACTGAGTCCTTTTGCCCTGGCGTTGCGGATTTATCAAGGATTGGGCAATTGGGCGCTGGGCGGGCTTTTGTTGCGCGCCCGCACTCCGGCGCAGATTGCCCTGTGGGGAACGCTCGAGGGCTTTCATGCCTGGCGAAAACGGCGTCAAGACCGGCGGGCCGACCAAGGTCTTGATCGGGCAGTGGCGGACTGCTGGGATCAGGCCGAAATTCACAAGGCCAGCCTTATTCTGGACGGATACGCGGCCGAGGCCGGAGTGGACCGCAGCGGCGCGTCGCAACCGACCGTGGCCGCCGAGTCCGACACGGCGGGGGCGAATTTTATCGCCCGGGCCTCGACCGACCTGGAATCGGTTGTCGCTCGGCTTGCCGCGCGTCACACCGGCTGGTTTACCCGCGGCTGTTACGAACTGCTGTTTTGCACGATGATAGCGTGTCTGGTGTTTCGCCTGGCGAAAGATTTTTTTTACGATTCCTGGCTAAAGCCCGGCCCGTCGCCGGCGTTGGGATTGGATTTTTATCTGACCGCCGGTTTCTGGCTCTTGCTGTGGTGCATCTTGCTCATATTCGCCTTGACCAGTCGGTTGCGCCGGGGGCTGCGCCGCGAAATCGATCGGCTGACGGCGGATTGGCAATCGCCTTCATCGGCCTCGGGATTGTTCACGCAATTGGAAAGCGAATGTCGCGGCGCGATCCGATTCCGCCGCGATCTGGATCCGCTCGACGCGGAGGTCAATCGGTTGCGCCGGCAGTTGGCCCTGCCGAATGAGAAGATCGGGCATCATCTTTAAGGAACCCGCAGCGATGACGTTTGTCGATGAAGTGGAAATCCGGGTAGAGGCCGGCAAGGGGGGTGACGGGTGCGTCAGTTTCCGGCGGGAAAAATTCGTGCCTCGCGGCGGTCCGGACGGCGGCGACGGCGGCAACGGCGGCAGCGTGATCTTGCTGACCCGGGAGGGCGTTGACAGCCTTACGGCCTTGGCACACATAAAACTCTGGAAGGCCAATGACGGCCAGCCGGGCAGTAGCGCGAATTGCCACGGGGCTTCGGCCGAAGATCTGACTATCCTTGTTCCGCCGGGCACAGTAGTGCGCGACACCGAGCACGGGCACGTGATCAAGGACCTGGCCGTGGCGGACGATCGGGTGACGGCGGCCCAAGGAGGCAAGGGCGGCAAGGGCAACGTCCGCTTCAAATCGGCCACCAACCGCGCGCCCAGGCAGCATACGCCTGGCGATCCGGGCGAGGCCCGCTCGTTGGTGCTGGAGTTGAAGGTGATCGCCGACGTGGGCCTGATCGGCAAACCCAACGCCGGCAAGAGCACGCTTCTAAGCCGTCTTTCCCGGGCCCGGCCCGAGATCGCGGCGTATCCGTTCACGACCAAGCATCCGTATCTGGGTCGCGTGCAGATCGACTTCGACCGCTCGTTCATCATGGCCGACATCCCGGGCTTGATCGAAGGGGCCTCGGAAGGCGTGGGTTTGGGGCACGAGTTTCTCCGCCACGTCCAACGGGCCGGAATCCTCGTGCACCTGGTCGAGCCGTTGCCCGACGACGGCGGCGATCCGTGGACTAACTATCGGGCGATCCGCGCGGAATTGGAAAAGTACGACCACGATCTACCCCGGCGGGCGGAAATCGTGGCCGTGACCAAGGCCGATCTGCCCGGGGCCGACGACGTGCGGCAAAAAATGGCCGGCGAACTCGATCGGGAAGTGTTGTTAATCTCGGCCGTCACCGGCCAGGGATTAAACGAACTGGTCGGCGCGATTGCCAAACAACTACAAGGCGAACCGCCGGCATGGTAACGCTCTTGAAATATTACATTTGGTAAGAGAGAATATAAACAGGGAATAAATATGAAATACGCTAGCAGGAGAAATTTATGCGATACAAAGTCGTTATAAGCAAAAATGAAGATGGGTATACCGTTCACTGCCCGGCACTACGCGGTTGCTGGAGCCAAGGAGAAACGGAAGAGGAAGCTTTGGAAAACATTCGTAGTGCAATTGAAGAGTATTTGGCGGCAGTCGAGGAGATAACTTTTGGAGAGCAAGTGCGTGAGGTAGAGGTGGTAGTTGGCTGAACTCCCCGGTTTACCTCATCGGCGCGTCGTAAAGGCCTTTGAAAAGGCAGGCTTTCGTGTTCTATGTGAAGGCAAACATGTCGTAATGACAGACGGCAAATCCATTATCACCATTCCGCGCCATAATCCGGTCAATCGTTGGACATTGGCTGGAATCATTAAAGAGGCGGGATTGACAATCGAGGAATTCCGTAAACATTGCTGATTCTTCTTAATCATGATCTTTCCTTTGCTCGCCGTCGATATTGGCAACGCGCGGATGAAAATCGGCGTGTTCGATACTATTGCCGATGATTCCCTACACGAAAAAAAGGGGACAGGCACCTCGCTGCGCTCGGAGCCAGTCCCCTTTTTTTCCGGCCTGCCTGAGCCGGCGCGAACGTTGCCGCTTGAGGGCGATGAGCCGCAATTTGATTCCATTGGACCGTGGCTGGATGATTTGGCGGGGCAAAAATTACCCTGGTTTTTGGCCAGCGTGAATCGGCCCGGCGCGACAAGGCTTATCGACTGGCTCAGCGTGCACAGGCCGGATGATTTGGTGACGTTGCTTTCCGCCGGCGACCTGCCGCTTGTGGTGCGAGTGGATCGCCCGGACATGGTGGGCATAGACCGGCTGGTCGATGCCGTGGCCGTCAACCGGGTGCGCGAACCCGGTCGCTCGGCGGTGATCGTGGACGTGGGCACGGCCATCACGGTCGATCTGGTCGCGGCTGACGGGGCTTTTCTGGGCGGATCGATCCTGCCGGGCTTGCGGATGTCGGCCCGGGCGCTAAACGAATTCACCGATCTTTTGCCGCTTGTGGACGTTTCGGAATTGAGCGAACCGCCGCCGGCCTTGGGCACATCGACCGAAGCGGCCATGCGATCGGGCCTGTTTTGGGGCACCGTGGGTGCGATCCGCCAGTTAATCGAACAACTTGGCCATGATGCGGGCGATCATCCGCAAATCTTTCTCACCGGTGGCGCCGGCGCTGCGGTTGCCGAACTGCTGGGCCCTGATGCTCAATTTGTCCCGCACATCACCCTGGCGGGCATAGTTTTGGCAATGCAAATAACCCACAAGTAGTATATTTGCGTGTTTTTTCTTTTTTTGATACGCATAATATTGACATATATCAATTTATTATTGGTAATTATACTATGTTTCATAATTTGGCTTTGCTAAATTCATTTCGCATCAATTGACATATGTCAAAATAATGAAGATTGATTTGTCATGAAACGCCCATACAATGCGGAACGACCTTTTCCGTGGCGATGTCGTCACTGCGGTAAAAACGAAGTTGAAATGGAGACCGTGGAGTACACCGCGGAAGTACGTTACGAGGGCCGTTTACACACTTTTAAAATTTCAAAACTTCAGATACCTGTGTGCCAGTCTTGCAAAGAAAAAGTATTTACGGAAGATGTGGATCAACAAGTCAATGATGCTCTTCGATTACATCTTAAGCTCTTGGCGCCGGTTCAAATTCGCGATGCCCTTAAACGACTACAACTAACACAAAAGGGATTATCTGAACAATTAGGCGTTGCCCAGGAAACCCTTTCACGATGGACTACGGGAACCGTGATCCAATCCAGAGCAATGGATAACCTTATGCGGATATATTTTAAGTTTCCTCAAGTGCGCGAGGCACTTTCTGATACGAACCATGAGACTATATTAGGTCCGGCATATCCAGTCTTTTCGAGCTAACATTAAGAGCATTTTTTGTTGTTTACGGTTCGTTCGAATGAAGGATGTGCAGGTTTGAACCAGAAAACGTATTACTTCGCGCTCTGTTGTGCATTTTCCGCGCCGCGCAGCATCAGCACATAATCGAGCGTCTGGCCCGGCAGGTTCAACTTTTCGCCGGGCTTAACTTCGCGGCTCCAAAGTTCGGCGTTGGCCCGATTTAGTTGATGATCGCGCCACACGGCCTGGGTTCCACTGGCTTTGAATCCGGCGGCGGCGAGCGAGTTGCGCAATGCGTCCGCCGCGCTTGCAATAGCCGGGTCCGGCTGCTTCAAGGTAACGGTCGGATACGCGCCGGTCGTGAAAAGCACAAAAACCGTCGCGCCTTTCGCGGAGGGGTTGATGCGGAACTCCAGATCGGTCTTGAGCTTAGGGTCGCTCAGGCGGCGCGTGGCGATCCAAGCCGCGCCTTCGACATCGTTGGGCAGTATATCGAACGTGTTGTCCGAGGAGCCGTCGACGTCGGTATAAACCGGCCCTTGCGCTTCGACCGGACGGTCGATAAACACGGCGGGATTTTCCGCATTGGAACTTCGCAGGTCCTGCACCAGGGCGGTAGGATCGGACGCGCCGGTCGGCTGCTGGTAAATAATCATGCGGTCGCCGTGTCCCCGGCCGTCGCTAACTTCAATGACGTTTTGCCCCGGCCGTAGCGGCGTTTTCCAGAAGAACACGTTCGCCACCGGGATGCCGGGCACAGGCGTAATCTTCCCGTCTTTATTTTTCATCTCGGCGTCGGGTATGCGATAACTGCCATTCTTGATTTTATCCTGTGCGACTCCGTTCAGGGTCAGTTGCAATTCGTCGGCGTTGGAGTAAGCCTTTATGCCGTTGTCCGGCGCGAATGCGCGGAGGAAGTGGTGCCGCCCGCAAAGATGCACCACCGGCTCGGTCGGATTGAAGAACGTTTTGAATAAAAAGCAAATATCCTTGGGCATGCCCGCGAGCGTAAGGAGCCCCTTGGTGTTGCGATTCTTTTTGAACTTCAGGTTGTAGAACTCGCGGAAGTTCCACCACAAGAACATGGGGTGGTCTGCTACTGCGTTGCGGCAAACCGTTTGCAGCCGATACTCGGTAAACATCTCCGAGTATTCCTCAGGCTCATATTTATCGACGGTAAACTTTATCGTGCCGTACGGGACATGGTGCGTGATCCAGTTGCCCGATCCGGTCTCGGAAACCATCGCATTGAGCGATCTTTTGCTAAAATCGGTATAGGGGCCGCTGGTATACCAGCCGTCGTAGGTGTTGTATGCCACAAAATCGCAGTTCTTCGGTTCCTTGTCGTTATTATCCGCGGCCGCATAAGTAACCAGGCGCGTGGGATCCTCCTCCTGCCGAATCAAGTCGGCATAGTGGCTGACCACATCTATGATGGTCTCGTTGCCCGCGCTCCAAAAGAGGATGCTGGGGTGGTTCCAGTTTTGCCGCACCATTTCGCGGGTGAGTCGTTCGCCGTCGGGCGTGACGGTTTTTTCCTCGTTGCCCGGGTCTTTCCAAACCTGCCCGGCGTAGCCGTTTTCGGCCCACACTACAATGCCGCGCTCGTCGGCGACGTCGTATTCCAGGTGGCTGTGCGGATAATGCGGCAGGCGCACCATGTTTACGCCCAGATCGGCCATCCACTGCCATTCTCTGCGCAGCCCTTCATCGCTCACCGCGTTCCAAACGTATTCGTTTTGCGCGTGCTTGTTCACTCCGCGGAACTGCACCTCGCGCCCATTCAGGTAAAAGCGTTTGTCTTTGACGGCGATGGTGCGCAGTCCCACCCGCTCAGTCACCGCGTCGGTCGGCTGTCCGCCCACGCTGATTTCGGTGCGGACCGTATAAAGATTGGGTCGGCCGATGTCCCAGAGTTTGGGATGGGCGATTTTTCCCGCGGCCTTGACAGTTACAGTTTCCCCGGCGGGAATGGTTTGCTTCGCCTCGAACTCCGTGCAAGCCGCATTGCCGGGATCGGCGACAAAATGGCGGACCACAAGCTCGACGGGCGACGCGAGCGGATTCCGCACCACCGTCCGTACACTTAGATCGGCGCTGGACTCGGTGATGTTGCCGGGCGTGAGATAAACGCCGCTGGAACCCATATCCGGAAAAATATGCACCTCGCCGGTCTTTACCAGCCAGGCCTTGCGGAACATGCCGCCGTTGACGTAGTAAAGCCCGGATCGCGAAAAGCAGTTCTTGGCCTCGCTCTCGCGGTTGCTCACGCGCACGTCCAGGATGTTGTCTTGGCCGATCCTGAGCGCCTTCGTCAGGTCAAAGGCGGATGCCGAAAATGCGCCCTTGTGCCGGCCGACGTGCTGATGGTTGACGGACACGTCTTTCACCGAGGCGGCCCCTTCCAGCACCAGATACACGCGCCGGTTCCGATCGGACTCGGTCAGCGTGATTTTCTGGCGATACCAACCGGCGGAGTCGTCCGACAGGCCGGATTGGCGGAAGACATGGGGAACGGAGATTTGCTTCCACTGGGCCGTCCGCGGCGGTCGGGCCGCCGTCGCAGCGGTTTCGGCATCTTCGGCAAACTGCCAGGTCGAAAGTGGAATAGTCTCGCGCGGTGATTTCGCGGATAAATCGGCGGCGCAGGCTGAGGTGAAAGGCAATATAAAAAAACAAGGAAGGAATATGAGAAAACGGCGGTAAAGATTCATAACGGCCTTCTCCGGGGATCGTGGACAGCGGGAAAGAAGCGGGGAAGGATTGAATTATAACACGATTCCATGGGAGGATGAAAGATGCCGAAGCGAAAGACGTACAGCCGCGGCCTCATACTCGATCCTTAACCCGGATTATTCATGGCCTGGGATTTCTGACACAGGGCACAGCACACTAGCCCGAAGCGCAAGCGAGGGTAAACCATTTGCAGCCCCTCGCTTGCGCTTCGGGCTAGTGTGAATTAATGAATAATCCGGGTTAATGCCTAATCCCCAATCGCTTTGATTGCGGCAATCAGTCCGCGCTAGGTATAAGGTATCTTTTTGCCTGCTGATGCTTGGGCTTTGATTCCCGTCCCCTCGTATCTCGCCCCTCGCCCCTTTGATTGTGTCTGCAATTTAGCCACAATAGCCGCAAGCAGTGTGTTCTTCAACAGCATGGCGATGGTCAGCGGGCCTATGCCGCCGGGTACGGGAGTGATGTGTCCGGCGACTTCCTTGACGGCTTGGAAATCGACGTCGCCGACAAGTCCGGCCTCGGTGCGGTTGATGCCCACGTCGATTACCGTTGCACCGGGTTTGACCATGTCGGCGGTGACGAATTTCGCCTTGCCGATGGCCACGATGAGGATGTCGGCCGAGCGGCAGATTTCCGGGAGATTCTTTGTGCGGCTGTGGCAGACGGTGACGGTGGCGTCGGCGCCCGGACCACGTTGCATGAGCATAATGGCCATGGGCTTGCCCACGATCTCGCTGCGGCCCAGCACGACCACGTTTGCGCCGGCGATTTGAATATTGTTGCGGATGAGCAATTCTTGAACGCCTTGGGGAGTGCAGGGCAGGAAGCGCGGGCGGCCTTGCACGATTCGGCCCACGTTCTGGGGATGCAGCGCATCGACGTCCTTGTCCGGGGAAATCGCTTCGAGTGCCTGGTATTCGTTTATTTGCTTGGGCAAGGGGAGTTGAACCAGAATGCCGTGGATTTTCGGATCGGCGTTTAGCCGTTCGATCAAGGCGAGTAATTCGGCGGTGGAGGTTTCAGTTTTTAAATGGTGTAGTACACTGCCGATGCCGACCTTCTCGCAATCTTTTTGTTTATTGCGGACATAAGTCTGACTGGCCGGATCTTCGCCCACCAGGACGGCGGCCAGACACGGGGTCACCGCGCTGGATGCGATGAAGGCGGCCACCTCGTCGGCGATCTCCGCGCGAATTTTCTCGGCCAGGGCTTTTCCGTCTAAGATCACGGCAGTCATGGGAAGGATGGGGATAAAGGGTTCAGGGATAGGGGTAATTATTTGTTTAGCCGCGACCCGAAGGGGAGCGGATCAAACAAGACAAGAAAGCCCGCTCCCCTTCGGGTCGCGGCTAAACAAAAAAACATGAAACCTTCATTGCGATTGGAGCACTTGAACGCGGCTGCCGCCACGGTCGAATTTTACGTAACCGTCGATCAGGGCATATAGGGTGTAGTCGTTTCCTTTGCCCACGCCTTTGCCCGGATGAAAAACGGTGCCCAACTGGCGAACAATGATGCTGCCGGCCTGAACGTATTGTCCGCCGAATCGTTTTACGCCGCGACGTTGGCCGTTGGAATCGCGGCCGTTCCGGCTGGAACCTTGGCCTTTTTTATGCGCCATGAAAGTCACCTTAAGGGTTCAGGGAATGTTATCCGCCTTGAAACGGGAACCCTTCTTTCTACCGATAAACCCACTCGTAGTCAAGCCGGCCGGGAATGCCGTAGCGGATTTCGTCCTCGGTTTCAAAAAATTCGTCGCCCGGGCGCCAGAAGTTCAATTTAAGGGTTTTTCGCAGTAATTTCCGGCCCTTGCCGATGGGGTCCCCTGCCTTGTACTCTCCGGGGGAGTCGTTCCACTGATAGGCGTTGGTCAGGCCCGTGACATAGACCGAAAACCACACTATCTTCGGATCGATATCTTCCCAAGTAGCCGCGCCCCAGAGGGTTTGCCCGACTGCGATTTCGCGGTTCATTTCCACGGAGGTGTGGAGCTTTTGGCCGTATCCTTCCCTTAATTGGATGGCCGCGTCGGCTACTGGAATTACCCGATCCGGATAAGGCTTGGGGAATCCTTCGGTATCCTTATCCTTTAAGCGGTTGTGGCCTTCCAACAGGAATTCGGGAATGAAATGGATTGGTTTTTCGACGGTCTTGACTTCGTAAACTTTTTGCTTGTCGGCAAGTTCGTTTTCATAAGGAAGCGAGACGTCCTTTACCGGCGTTATGATTTTGCCCGTGTTGGTCACCGAATAAACCATGTACCAAATCAGCTTGCGTTGCATCATGCCGGAGGGCTGAGGTATATCGACCGAGATCATTCGCACGGGTTTGAATTGGAACTGCAAGGCCCAAATCTCGCGGCGGAAATCGATATTTTTGGCCCAGTCGAAGTTTTTATCCACGGCCAGCAGTTCCACCACGTCGTGGCGAGAGACCGTTTCGCCCACTTCGGCGTCAGGCTCGATGGTGATCATCACGCCGGGCGCCAAGGGCGAGGCCGGGGTTTTTTTGGCCGGCGTGTTCAGAGGTTTTGTGTCGGCGGGTTTATCGAGCGATTCTTTGGCCTTTGGCGATTGATCGGGGGATTGTTTATCGTCCGCGGCCGTCAATGGCCGGCAAAGCAAAAGCACGGTTGCGACAAACAGCCACAATGACGAGAGAATAAGACGATTCATGAAACAATTCCCACTGTTATGGGGGTAATTTGCGACAATTGACTTACTTCAGTATAGATAGAATAAATAAGGTACGTCAAGAATAACGAATACACCTATACGGGTGGGTGGACAAATACGGTATCTGCATAAAGTATAGCGAGTAAGTGTGGCGGTTGCTTGATATTTATGTATAAAGTAATTAGTATCGAATAGAGTACGGACTGAATATCTGGGCTGGGATAACCCTGCTTGGCAAGCCCGCTTAATATCGATCAGGAGTCAGAGGATATGTTTCGCAGCTTGGTTTTGTTGGTCGGAGGGCTGGCATCGCTGTGGTCGTCGTCGTCGCAGGCGCAAGAGGCCGTGTTGCTCCAAATCTATGACAAAGGCGTACACGAGTATTTTTCCGGCGATTATAGCAAGGCTTTCGAACGGTTGACCGCCGCCGCGAACGCGGGCAGCCGCGATCCGCGGGTGTTTTATTTCCGCGGTCTGGCATATCTGAAACTTGGCCGAGCGCCGGAAGCCGAGATGGACTTCCGCAAGGCCGCCGAGCTGGAAAGCAGAGACATCAACAAGTATTACAACGTGGGCCGGGCGCTTGAACGCGTTCAGGGCACGGAACGGAAATTGTTGGAATCATATCGGGTGCAGGCGCGGATGGCGGCGTACGAAGAGTCGGAAAAGATGAGGAAAGCCCGGTACGAGGCCATCAAACACGAAGAGGCCCGGGTTTTGCAGCAGCAGGTTGCCGAGGGCGCGGCTGCGTTGGCCGGTGAATCCACTGAAGTGGTTCCGACGCCGGCCGCTGAAGGAACCGGTACGGAAGGTTCTAAGGAGACAAACGCCAATCCGGCCGGAGTTTCGGCGGAAGAGAAAAAATCCGTCGGGAAAAAAGCCGCCGGGGCGGGCGCGGAGTCCGGGGCTGAATCCGCCGCTGAAGATCCCTTTGCCACTAAAGCGGCGGAAGGAGAAAAGCCCGCCGCCGAAAAGAAACCTGCCACCAAAGAAAAGCCCGCAGCCGAAGAAAAGCCAACGGGTGAATCCAAACCAATGGGCAAAAGTATTCTTGGCACGCTGATCAAAAAGGCCGCCGGCGGCGGCAATAAGACGGTGCCCCAGGCCGGCGCGGCAAAAGAATCGCCCGAAAAAGCGACCCCGGCCGATAAACCCGCCGACAACAAAGAAGCTGAACCCGCCGATCCGTTTGCCAAGTAATCGCGAAACCGCAAGCGTTTTTCCGGGCAAATTGCACAAATGCTCTTTTCATTCGGCGCAACCGTCATAATCCCACCTTGGGCAAGCGGGTTTTTCAATGCCATATTTAAGAGTGCGGATGATGCCGTTGTAATTCGTCAGCGGCGTTTTCGCCCGGCACAAGAGCCGGGACTTAACCGACCACTAACCATCAACCAGTATTTCTCACCAGACCGGTACATTCCAAAAAGTGTGCCACTGCTTGCTTGCAAGCAGTGTAGACGTAAGTCAGCAATTCAGCACTGCTTGCAAGCAAGCAGTGGCACACTTTGGTGAGAAATGCGGACCAACCACTCTCCACTAATATGTTTTTTCGCCGCCGCGTAACGCCGCTTGCCGACCGAGGTCCATTGCGGGTGATGTTTGTAATCACCAACATGCCGGTAGGGGGAATGGAGGCCTTGACGGTTGAATTGATCCGCCGCTTGGATCGATCGCGGTTCGAGCCGGAATTATGTTGTTTGAAATATTTCGACGTTCTGGGCGAGGATCTAGCGCAAGAGATTCCCGCTTTTAGCGGATTGTTGAAACACAAATACGATTTTGCCGTATTGTGGCGATTGAAGAAACTGCCGCGTCAAAGGCGGATCGACGCAGTAGTGACGATCGGCGCGGGCGACAAGATGTTTTGGGGACGCCTGGCCGGCTGGATGGCAGGAGTGCCTGTGATTTGTTCGGCGCTACATTCGACGGGCTTTCCGGACCGGGTGGAGTTGCTCAATCGGCTGCTGGCGCCGCTCAGCGACGCCTTTATCGGCGTGGCCAAGACGCAGGGGCTGTATCTGGCGGAAAAAGAGGGTTGTCCGGCGGCGAAGGTGCGTGTAATTCCCAACGGCGTGGACGTGGAAAGATTTCACCCCCGCTGGCCGATTGCGTCCTTGCAGCGGGAATTTTGCTTGTCGGTAGATTCGCCCGTGGCGGGCATAGTGGCGGCATTAAGGCCGGAAAAAAACCACGAGTTGTTTTTGCAGGCGGCGAAGCTTATTCATGAGGCGCTGCCGACGGTGAAGTTTCTGGTGATCGGCGACGGCCCGCGGCGGGGCGAACTGGAATGTCTTGCCCGGGAATTGGGACTGGCCGGTGCGGTTCGTTTTACGGGTACTCGCGGCGACGTGCCTGAGATGCTATCGCTTGTGGACGTGATATTGTTGACATCGCGGATGGAGGCCAATCCGGCGTCGATTTTAGAGGCGATGGCCTGCGAAAAGCCGGTTGTGGCTACTCGGGTGGGATCGGTGGCGGAAACGGTTTTGGACGGTCGGACAGGCTACCTGGTTCCTCCGGGCGATGCATATCGGCTTGCCGAGCGGACGCTGGAATTGCTGTGCCACCCGGACCAGGCCGCGCTCATGGGCCGCGCCGGCCGGGAGCACGTTATAGCCCATTGGTCAGTGGATCGGATGGTCAAAGGATACCAGGATTTGATCGCCGAACTGTACGAAAAGAAGGCAGTGGGCGGTGGGCGGCGGGTGGTGGGCAGTGGACAGGGGGCGGCTAAACTTGATACCAGTGTTTCGTAGCATCCTCGTTCCCAGACCATGCCGACCATGCTTCGCATGGTGCCCGATGGCGCCCGGGTCGCGGCTATTGGGTATCAGAAAAAGAATGTCACATGAAAAGTCAGAGCCGGGGCGTGTCGCCCCGGTAATTCCGCACCCGACACGGCCCGGCTCTGAGGCGAAAACGCGACATTCATTACCTGAGACTCAATAAACTCTGCCCACTGCCCACTATCTTCCTTCCTACAAAAGGGGTATTGGCTGCGTCGGCGAAGCACGCTACCATGTGAGTTTGACAGGTGGCGGAGCTATGGACACGAATTTGACCAGGGATTTTTTGGCCTTAATGGCCCGACTCCTCAGCGGGGCCAGCACGCGCTGGATCGATTCCCAGCCCGACACCTGCCAGCGGGTGTATTTTGCCAATCATACCAGCCACTTGGATTCAATTGTGATCTGGTCGTCGTTGCCGCAGGCGGTGCGAACGCTTACCCGGCCGGTGGGGGCGAAAGATTACTGGATGGCCGGTCCGATCCGCCGCTGGTTTGCCACCCGGTTGTTTAACGCGATTCTAATCGACCGCACCGAAATCAAGGTGCATCAGAGCCCGGTGGATATGATGATCCGGGAGATCGGGCAGCAGTACTCGCTGATCGTGTTTCCGGAGGGCGGGCGGAGCGACGGCCGGGAGATCGGGGAGTTCAAGAGCGGGCTGTATTACCTGTGCAAGAAACGTCCGGATTTGGAATTGATACCCGTGCACATCGACAATATGAATCGCATCCTGCCCCGGGGCGAGGTGCTGCCGGTGCCGATGCTGACTTGCATCACCTTTGGACCGCCGATGTGGCTGGAGGCGGGCGAACCGAAAACCGAGTTTTTAGCCCGCACCCGCGAGGCGGTCAGACGATTGAAAGAAGCGTGAAGCCATGTTTGACGACTGGCGAACAATATGTTTGGTGGGCGCGGTATTGGCGCTATTGGGTTTTACCACGGGCGTGGTGCAAGTTCTCAAGCATCGGCCCGAGAGCGGGCTGGATGCGGCCATTATCGAGACCTTCCGGCTCCGGGTGCGGGCATGGTGGATTTTGTTTTCGGTGCTGGTGGCGGCTTTTTACATCAGCCAGACGGCCACTGTGGTGCTGTTCGGGCTGATTTCGTTCTGGGCGCTGAGGGAATTCATCACGCTGACGCCTACCCGGCTGGGCGATCACCGCACGCTGTTTTTCGTGTTCTTCATATTCACGCCGTTGCAATACGTTTTAGTAGGCACCGAGTTTTACGGTTTGTACAGCGTGGTGATTCCGGTATACGGATTTTTATTCATTCCCGTGGCCATTGCCTTGGCCGGGGATTGCAAGCGTTTTTTGGAGCGCACGGCCAAGATTCAATGCGGATTGCTGATTTGCGTGTATTGCCTAAGCTACACGCCGGCCCTGTTGACCTTGAAACTACCCGAGCTATCCGGCGGCAATCCCGACGTGGGCGGCAAGGTGCGGCTGTTGTTCTTTTTCGTGCTGATGGTGCAGCTCAGCGACGCTTTGCAATACATTTGGTCGCAGTTTTCGAGCCGGCACGTTATCGCGCCCTCGATCAATCCCGGCCGCACGTGGGAGGGACTGCTGGGCGGAACCGCCAGCGCAACCTTGATCGGGGCCATGCTGTGGTGGGCCACGCCCTTCCACGGGGCCAGTTGGTGGATGGCGGGCGTGATGTCGGCGGTGATCTCGCTGATGGGTTTTGCCGGCGGTCTGACGATGTCGGCCATCAAGCGCGACCGCGGCGTGAAAGATTACGGCACCCTGGTGGAAGGCCACGGCGGAGTGCTGGACCGGATCGACTCGATCTGCTTTGCCGCCCCGGTCTTCTTCCACTGCACCCGCTGGTGGCTGGTTTTGAATCACTTCATGTCGCCGATACCGTAAACAGAAGGATGAAGGCGGAAGGATGAAGGATGAAAAAATGCTGAAGTCATTCTTCTCTTGATATGTCACAAGCTGCCGTTGACACCTGCAAATCTTTTTCTCGGATGTCAAGCGGTCCGTGTTGCCTGATAAATTTCATAGCGGAATTATTAGCGAGCGCTCCATTCCAGGATGACTTGCCGCGGCTGTTCGGCGTCTTGGGGGCGGGCGACTTGAGATTGGAATGGATCGGCCTGGGGCGGCTGAGAGGGCTGCGACGGTTGTGGTACGATTGCATTATGTTGGCCGGCCGGAGATTGAGCCAGTGTGGTCGGCGTCGGCGCAGGCGTCGATGTTGGAATCGGTATGGACTTCTGAGCGACGGCCGTTTTCCATGCGGAAGCAGGCAGCACGGTCGAAACGGATGCAAGTTTCACGCCGCCTTGACTATTTTCAGGTGAAGACCCGGGGCTGCTGGCAACCGTTATGGGATTAAATAGCGAACCGGGCACTGGAACCAGGCGGCCGGCTGGAATCACGGCCGGCGGAGATGGGCGGTTCTGAGATGGTTGTTGATAGATCGAAGCGGGCTCCGCACGCCCGGCGGCGGAGTTTGCGGCAAGCATTTCGGGCGATGCGCCCGCGGCGGGCTGGTTATTGCCCGGTTTAAGCGCCGGAGAGCCTTGTTTGACCCAGGCCAGCCAGGAATTTTGCAGTCGTGGCAAGTCGCCGATGCCGTAGTTTCGGGCCACGGCTCCGGACCAATCGTTGTTCTTCAGTCCGTCGTCGAGGAATTCAATGTACTTACGACGGCCGCCGATTTGGATGAGATATTCGGCCAGGGAATAGCATTGCGCGTAAAGCGGCATCACGTCGGGCGGATACTCGGTCATGGCGAACATGCGGCTGAAGGCGATTCCCCGGCCGGTGCGGAGGAACTGATCGAGCATGCGCTGGTACTTTGTGCGTTCGGCGATATTTTCCACGGTGGTGGCGCCGCCTTCGTCGGCCCAGCGCGGAAGCGGCTGGCGGAAGTGGCTGGCGTAAATCATGTGCGTGATTTCGTGCGGCAGGACGGAATCGAGTACGCGCTGGGGCGAGCCTTGGATGGTCATGCGCCAGCCGAATACTTCGCCGCGGTCGAAAACGAAGGTAGTCGCTCCGCCCGCGCCGAGATTCGGTCCGACCATGACGGTCATGGGGCAGGGCTGGGACCAGTCGGGCATGGGCTGCCCGAGCCACTCGATGGCCAGATCGTGGCGGTATTGTTCGGCGGCCTGGGCGATTTGGGCGGCCAGATTTGGGTCGGGTGTTTCGACGATAAAATTGGCACTGCGGTGCCGGGCGCCCATCGAAACCAGGAGCGCGGCCGTCAAGGCGACGGCCCGAATTATGCGAGCGTCCATGCTCTTTCGTTGCCTTTCTTGTCAAAGTCAGGTAACCGTCGGCCGCATCCTTGCGATCCGACGCCGTGCCGGCAACTGTGATTACATAAAAAAGTTTAGCCGGAGATTTCAGTTTTGCGCTTTGGTTTCGCCAGCCCCTTACCCGACGAACTTTCGTTCGTCTGCTCCCGGCCCGCAATGCCAAAACAACGGAAACAACAGGATTGAATTGCCGTGCGGGATTAAAGGATAAGGGAATTTACAATATCTTTGGAAATCCACAAAGAGCGGTTTTTTACGTCATGCCAGCGGTGCTAGCACAAATCTGCGACCGGCGGTCGCGCTGAAATCGGCCCGCGTTTAACCACAACAGGTTTATTCACGACCCGTTTAGCCGCGACCCGAAGGGGAGCGATCTTAGAGCTTGGTTTAGCAACGATCGGAATGAACGTTATTTGCCAATCGTCCGGTAGACTTTATTCTCTCGTTGATGAACAGAATCGCTCGCACCTGGGAGCGGAGTTGTGTGGGATCGTCCATCCCAGCGGCTTCCCGTTCGATCTCATCGGCAATTCGGTCAAAACAGTCCTTAAGTTTCACGTCATCTTTAAGCGATGAGGCAATGCGACCTTGATAGTCCTCGGTGAGCGACCCATCTTCGGTGATTATTTCATCTTCGGGGGATAAGTACCGTCCGACGAGGACGAAAACTTCGCGCCAACCAAGCGGATAGTTCGCCTTGGCATAAAGGCAATCAGCCAGCAGTTGCGCGTCAGCGAACACACCGAGAGACATTCCTAGTGCTTCAGTCCGACTCGGAAAGTAACGCCCACCAGCGACAGATTGTCGGCCAGCGGGACAAGGGTGTTGCCGGTGTTTATCCAGTATTGGGCTTCCCACAGGGCCTGGGCGAAGAGGGAGGAGCGGCCCAAATCCCTGGCCCATTCGGCACCGAGTTGCAGTTCGGTGAGACTCAGCGCGCTGGTCTGGGGCGCAAGGTCCCATGTCTGGGTAATCGGCTCTTTGCCAATGCCATTCACCTGCATGGCTCGAACCGTGGGGCTGCCGAAGACTTCGGAGGCGCGGACATTGGCCACCAAGGCCAGGCCCGAGCAACAAAACGGCCGCTTCAACTCGGCGAACACGCTGGGACCAACGCCATCGAAGCGATTCGTGAGATTAAAGGTATCTCTGGTGGCAGGAATACTCCGACCCACGTCGGCCACGTGGATGGCCACGCCGGAAAAAGT
>JBEKFZ010000063.1:0-24496 GCA_050013075.1 Thermoguttaceae bacterium
GGGGACTGGCTCATTTTTCGGTCCTTTTAGGGCCGAAAAATGTGCCTGTCCCCTTCGCCGCCAAGGGGGACAGTCCCATTTTCGCGGTGAACCGCGAAAATTGGGACAGTCCCCGTGAACGGTTACCAAATTTCTTTCTTAATACTGCTATTGGTTTTTCCATCTGAGTGGTCAGTAAACTGACCACCCCTCACGATTATCTAATCCCTAATCTCCAATCCCTTTTTGATATATTCGGTACGTTTTATAGCGTTGCCCTCCGAGCGATTCGATAGTGTGGTTGATATGGGGATTGTCTTCCAGGGTCCAACTCAACTCCGCGCCGGTATAGTGCAGTACATTTATCCCATAATCCAGGGTGTGGAGGATAAGCGCTTCGGCGATGCCGCGGTGGCGATAACCTTCGAGCACGTCAAGAATAACCACGCGGGCGGTGGAGATTTTTCGCATCCGCCTCAACAGGCGCAACAGACCCAGGGGCAGCCCCCAGGTTGTCAGGCGACCGTTCAAGGGGCGGATTGCTTCGTTAATGTCGGGCAGGGTTACGGAAATGCCGACTGGTTTGCCGTTGAGTTCGGCCAGCAGTACTTGTTCTTCCCGGGCGATCTTTTTTAGGCGCTGGGCAAGATGGAGGAATTCGGCATCGGTCAGTTTAACGAATCCCCATGAATTGCTCATGGCTGAATTGTAGATCTCCAGGCATCTGGCAACCTCGGCGTCAAAATTGTTATTATCAAACTGGCGGATGGTAATGCCCGTGCGTTTGATAATGCGATCCACGCGATCCCCCCAACGCTTTGTCAGGTCGCAGTTAGGGACAAACCACCAGGCATAAAGATCTTTGACTTTGGTCAATCCCCAGGACTCCAAAAGCGCGGCGTAGTAGATGCGGTTGTGATTCATCATTACGCGCTGCGGGGTATCGAATCCATCGATCAGCAGCCCGCATGGATAATTGAGCGAATAGTCGATGGGCCCCCTGATTTCGCCGCGTCCCCGGGCGCGCAGCCAGCCGGCGGCGGCGTCGAGCAAGGCATGGGCCGCTTCCCGGTCGTCCGCGCACTCGAACATGCCGAAGCAGCCTACGTTGGTTCCACGCTGCTCGTTATAGCGAGGATCGTCGCTGACGAGTATTCGGCCCAGCGGCCGGGAGCCTCGGCAGACAAGAAATTGCGTAGCCTCGCCGTGCAGGTAGAATGGATGCTTACGACGATTGAGAAATTCCTTGACCTCGACGATCAAGGGCGGGACCCAATGGGGATCGTCTTTATAGATCTCCCAGGGCACGCGAATAAAATCGTTCAAATCGGCGCCGTTTCGAACTTCTCGAATTTCCAACCGTCCACTTCCCCCCGCCCCCTGCCCTATCGAACCCTGAACTCTGAACCCTGAACCCTGTCCCCTTACCTCTGCTGCCTGTCTACTGTCTACTGTCCACTGCCCACTGCCCCCTGAACCCTCATAATCGTAAAGCCGATAGGTTTTGGTTATTTTTGCGCCGCCTTTTTTCAGGCTGCCGTAGGAGAGCGAGTTCGATTCCAAGACCCAGGAGAATTCGGCTTCTTGCAGCCCCCACTCCAAGGCCTTGGGCACCAGTCCCTGCATTAGCACCAATCCGATGCCGTAGCGTTGATACTCGGGAATGACGTTAGTGCTGATGAGGCGGATCTTTTTAATAGCCCGGCGGTTTCGCAGAAGATGAAAAAACCCGAAGGGAAACAACCGGCCGTCGATTTCCTTGATGCGGGGGTTGTAGTCGGGCAGGCCAAAGGCCACGCCCACCACCTGGCCGTCTATTTCAGCCGCGACGGTCATCTCGGGCACTATCAGGTGACGCAGACCCTCGGCCATGTGTTCCACTTCGCCGGGCGTCATGGGCACGAAACCCCAGGTATTCGCCAGCGACCGGTTGTAAAGCGACAGGAACATTCTCACGTCTTCCTTGAACCTCGATCTGTCCAGCGAACGCCGCTTGACGTTGTATCGCTCGACGATCTGCTCGGCCACCGGCCTTAACTTGTTGGAAATGGCCGGAAGCATGTCCATGTGTCCCCAGAAGGCGTACAGGTCCTGGGTCTTGCGAAATCCGTAGTTTTCGATAAGCCGCTCGTAATAGGGCGGATTATAGGTCATCATGAATGTGGGCTGAGAATCGAAACCCTGGATCAACAAGCCCAATTCGTAATTTTGCGAAGGATTGGCCGGCCCGCGGAGGTTATGGATGCCTTGATCGGCGAACCACTGCTTCACGGCGTCGAAAAGGCCCGTGGCGGCTTCCTGATCGTCGCGGCACTCGAAAAACCCGAAGAATCCCCGGCGTTCGTTGTAGTGTATGTTGTGGCCGTGGTTGAGAATCGCCGCGATCCGTCCGCATACCTCGTCGCCGCGCATGGCCAGAAAGGTTTGCACTGAATTCCGGGCGTAAAACGGATGGGGCTTGTAACCCACCAGCTCTTTCTGGTTGGAACGCAGCGGGGGAATCCAATTCGGATCGCCCTCGTACAAGGTCCAGGGAAATTCCAAAAACTGCTTTTGCTGCCAGCGCGTCGTTACGCGATGAATTCTGAGATCAGCCATTATTCTTACCGTCGATAGAAACGTCTCCTTGACTTAAAGCGACGATTGTACCGGCAGTAAGGGTATACGGTCAATTGGGGATTATTTATGCGACCGTTTCAGGCTCGAGGGATTCCACACGATTCCCGCCGCAGGTTCTGGCTCGATGGAGCGCTTGAGTAACGCGTTTCATCACTCCGGCGGTCGTATCGTCAAAAGTCGCTTCAGTCACGCCCAGGCTGGCGGTAAGATTCCTGCGAAGTTGCCTGGAGGTGGAAACGGCGATTCTCAGTCTTTCCGCCATTTGTACGGCAAGTTCCAAGTTTTGTTGTCGCAAAAGGATCAAAAACATCCCTTCCTTAAAGCGGCCGATGATGTCGCTTCCGCGGCATTGGCGCCGTAAAATCTGGGCAAAATGAACCAGTATCTCGTCTCCTTCACCGCGGCAGAGAGTTTTTTTGATCTGTTTGAAACGATCGATATCCAAAAGGATTACGCTAAACGGGATGCCGGATCGTTTCAAGAGTCTCAGTTGATCGGGAATGATTTTATCGAGTTGGCGCCGATTGGTCGTGCCGGTAAGGGCGTCTTTTTCCGACAATTCGCGGAGCTTGTTGTAGGCGTCATCCAAAGCCGCGGCCTCGCTGGCATCGCGAAACATACCCACCACGCCGACTATTTCATCCCGCTCATTTTTAAGAGGCATGCAGTGCATGGCAACGGCGATGCAGCGGCGGTCCTTGTGGCGGAAAAACATACGCTTGTATTGGGGCTGCTGGGTTTCGATTACTTTTAAAAGCGGGCAGTTGCCCTCGCACAGTTTGCATCCGGCGCCGTCGGTATGATTGAATACGCCCGAATTGCAGTATCGTCCCGCCGCTTCATCTTGCGAATAGCCCGTCAACGCCTGTGCTCCGCGGTTCCAATATAAAATCTTCCGCTCTTTGTCGACGATGTAAACTCCGTCGGATAAAGAATCAAAGAGTTGTTTGAAAAAAACAAGGCCGGCGGGCTGATTCTCCGCGGCCAATGCCGATTGGCGGGAGATTTCAAGATTATTAGCGTCCATCCCCATCCCCCACTAAAGAATCTTTTTCACTTATAGTTTAAAAGATGTTGGCTCTGGAATAATATAGATTACATCTACTCGCTCAGGCTGACTTGAGCGATGAATTTCGCGGATTCCATCCGGGAAAACGTCATTTTCTCAAATAGAGGAAAAAAACGTAAATATCCCGGCATGGACCTATCATAAAAACCGGATCTTACGCGCACTTTGGGTGGTCTTGATGTGACCAAACGAACGCAAACAAGGAAAAACTATTTTCGCAATAATGACAGATAAAATAGTCAAAGGCGCATTTATGGCTCAATAAGATACGCCTGATTTTCCAAATTCAAAAGCACTGGCTCGTCGAAGACCATGTATTGCGAGAGCGTGCGCCCGTGACGCCGGGCAAGTTCAAAGTATTCGTCGCTGAACTGTTTGATCCGCTTGGCATTGGATTGCTGATCGCCGTGGAGCGACGAATCGACCCAGCGCCCGGATCGCTGATAAAAAGTCCGGTTGCCGACGTTGCGGATATTTTGCTCTACGGCGGCCAATTCCTTTTCGGCAGCGCCGGAATAATTCATTGCCACTCCGCCGCTTTGAAAGGCGGGCGTGGAGCTTAAACTCTTATAGGCATCGGCCATTTCCGCCGGCTTACCCCCATACCCGAAAGCGCCTCCGCTTGAGCCGGCCGGAACCTGATTAGCACGTTGCATGTCGCCTTTCATTGCCCGTTGGGCAAATCCTGCGCGGCCTTCGGATAATTCCAATGCGCCCAGCCGGCGGTCGGCCCGGGCCGCGTTTCCGGCAACGTCGCGGATGTTTACGCCCTCATCGGCCATGAACGAGGTGTACGGCGTGAGGATACCGTGGCGAGTGGCCAGTTCGACCAGTTCCTTTACCAATTCGTCGTTTTTGCCTTTTAGATCCAACTCGTCGAGGATTTCGCCCACGCGGCGCACGGCCCAAAGTTTTTCGATAAATGCGAAACTCTCGTCGGTACTCTTATCCGCCAGCACGGCGGGAAAATCGAATTTTTCCTGCCTCTGCCCAATAGTTCCTTGAACGACCACTTTTGCCGCGCCGGGCCTCTTGTATCTGCCGACCAGCACCAACTGCTCGCCTGCGAACAGATCATATTCGTCCTTGGGATAGACCCGATTTATCGGGCTGCCTTCTTCAGTTTTCATCTCGTCGAGGACGAACTGTATTTGCACGCCGGTCATAACGGGCGCTTCCAGGCGGTTGTACAGCCGGCTTACGCGATCTTCGATGTCCTCGCTGGGACGGACGAACTCGCTTTGGCCGAAATTCTCGCGCACGATCTTGTCCAACAAGCGGGAGTTCACGTCGTAGCCCACGCCAAAGGCGAAAATCCGCGCATGAAACTTGTTCTCTTGCCTGGCGTCAAGCGCGATCTTCATCTCGTTGGTCTCGCCGGAGGTGGGCAATCCGTCGGTAAGGAAAACCACGTAGCTGGGCCGCCGGGCATCTTGAATCTGCCCCAGAGCCGTGCGCAAGGCGGCGTCGATGTTCGTGCTTCCGCCCGCATAAAGCCCTGCCACAAAGCCGAGGGCCTCCTTGCGGGTTTCCTCGTCAAAGCGTTGCAGCTCCGGGCGGAAGCTTTCCACCCGATCGTCGTAAGCTATGACGTTGAACAGATCGCCCGGGCGGAGATTGTTCAGCACGTACTTGAGCGCGGCTTGCACTTGCTCGATTTTCTTGCCGCTCATGCTGCCCGAACGGTCGATTACGAAGATTACCGTTTTTTCCAGGGTTTTTTCACTTTCGCCCTCACCCTGTCCCTCTCTCAGTGGTAGAGGGGATTTTTGGCTCTTGATTTCCGGGCTGGCCAAAAGCAGGAAAAATCCCTCCTGCTCCTTTTCCGGCCGATAGCTTAACACCCGGGCGCCGAGCGTGCCTTTGCCCACGTCGTAAAACAAGCGGAAATCGGAGGAGGGCACTTCGTTCTTGCAGGAATACGCGATTGTCGAGTGTTGTTGGTCGGGCCGTTTGATTTCCACCGCATGGCTCGGGCTGTAAACATTCTTGATCTCATCCCGGCTCTCAATCGTTACCCGGATATCGACTTTTTCCACCGCATCGGAAGTGTATTTTGCAGTGCTCAGGGGAAATAAGAAGTCCGTCAAACCTTCCTGCTTGCGGCAAAGCTGCGAATATCGCAGCGATACGGTGCGGCTAGCCCCGGCCGGAACGGGAAACACGCTGGTTTTGAACAAGCCCGTGCCCATCCACTCCAACAGGGCCGGGTCGCGGTTTTTACGCACGATCTCCTCGTACATGCGCCGGGCCTCGCGGGCATCGAGCAACTTGGCCGGATACTCTTTTCCGTCAATCATCAGCGTCATCTGCTCCACGGCGCCGTCGTAAGGCAATGGGAATACAAAGGCCACTTCCATCGGCAGGCTGCCCGTGTTGACAAACGTCTGCGAAACCTGGACCTGCGCAACCTGGTCGATCAGCCGGGCTTGAATGTCCAATTCCTTGATTTTGTAACACACCGGCGGACGCGGACGCGGCACGGGAATGGGATGCGGATGCGGCCAAGGCTCCGGAGGTAAAATGATGATCGGCCGCGGCAAGCGCACTTGCTGATTGGGATCGATCACTATCAAAATACCCTGCGCGGTGGCAATCGCTGGCGAGGCGAACAACGCCAAAACCAACAAGCGGATGGTTATACGGGACATAAGAAATACTCCTCTGTTATTTAATGGCCTTCCCACGCGGGAACATGGGAATGTGAAATCAACCAAGTAATATGATAATCAATTAAACCCGGCAAAACGGTAACAAGTTTGTCAATTGTTAAGCGTCTCAGCCGGCTAACGCCGGCCGCTCGCCTGTTTTTTCCGTACTACAATGAAAGTGTATACGCTCAATACACCTGACAGGATTAAGACGTTTTTGATAAAAAAATAGTTCCCTGACCGCTATATTTCTTTTCAGATCCGTGGTTTTTTCAGCTTTTGGCAAAGGAATATAGTAGTATTTGGGAAGTGGAGAAGAAGATAGGGCAATCCCCGTCGATTGGGTTATACGGGCAAATTAGACAAACTGTCCCAATCTCAAAATCCACTTACTTTGTTGAGGGGATTTGACCTTATCTGCCTCGTTGATAGGATGTTAGTGTAATATCTCGTCCGCAAATCTGGCGGAGTTTTTTACATCTTAATTGCATCACGAAAGGAAGGAACGCTATGCAAACGGCCAAGCAACTTTCGGTCTCGCTGGTGAACAAACCCGGGCGTTTAGCCGACATGCTCACGGCACTGGCCAAGGAAAAAGTGAATTTTAGGGCTCTGGCGGTCATGGATTCCGGAACGCGAGGCACTGTACGCTTCGTGCCCGAGGACCCGCAAGCGGCTGTCGGCGTGCTAGAGAAAATTAACGTTCGCTACGAAACCACCGAGGTCCTGTTGGCCGACATTCCCAACCAGCCGGGCGGATTTCGCAAAATCTGCGAACGGCTGGCCGGCGAACATCTAAACATCGACTACGCTTATTGCTCGTTCAACTGCAATAAGAAGTCCAAAGCCGGCGTTCTGGCCGTGATTAAAGTGAACGATCTGGTTAAAGCCCAACGCCTGTTAAGCGAAAACGGCTTCGCCGGCCGCCGCCGCCCGCCCATGCGCCGGCCATTGAAAGTTTTAAAATAGGCATATTTAGCCCCCGGTGAATACACTGGGGGCCGCGCGGTTTTTTTCCCCTTTAAACCCGCCGTGTATTCACGGCGGGCTAAATATCAATTCCAACACACCCTCATATAAGCGGCAAATGACAAATGCGTAATCGTTGGACGTTCAGATATGTATCCGGCTATGTACTCCTCGACTGATGACGATCAGGTGGAAGATGAAGATGAGAAAGACACGGCCCAATAGTCCCTCCTTCCCAAATTACCAAGTATTCTTATCTTGCGCAATCTTATGCGGTAGAACACTGGCGATACGCCAGTACCACCCAATGCAACACCAGTGTCATCTGACGCAACGCAAGTGCCGCCAAACATTTGGCAAATCGGATTGATTTCTGATCTTGTTCTAAAAGGCGGTTTTAGGGAAACTATCGCCGCTTTTTTGATTATCTGCCGGTGGAACTTTTCTCTACCCCAGGCGTTTCACGCCTGGGGCTGGGTAGCAATAATTTCTTTTTTTCCGCGGATTCATAGGTACGAGCAACATGCGTAACATGTTTGCGACGCTGTTAATGGCTTTGGGATTGTCGGGATGCACCGTCCCGGCATGGTCCCCGCCTCCACCGCCAGAATTGATCCCGATCGAGCAGACGGAAGTGATCTATCCGAATCCCGTGTTTATCCCAATACCAGATTCGCAATGTGCTTGGGAAGCAGTGGCCGACGTGATCGACGACTATTTCAAGATCGAAAAAGAGACGCCCATGCGGCAGATCGGCGGCACGCCCGGCGAAGGTCATATAGATGAAGGCGTTATAGAGACCTACTACCAGGTCAGCCCGACGCTGCTGGAATCTTGGCGGCGCGATACCGCCGGGGAGTACGAGCGGGTGGAAAACACCCTGCAAACCATGCGTCGGCGGGCCGTGGTCCGCGTGCGGCCCAGCGAGGGCGGTCATTGGGTAGACGTTGCAGTGTTCAAAGAGTTGGAAGATCTGCGCACGCCCGAAAATGCCTCGGCCGGAAGCGCCACCTTCCGTTACGACAGTTCGTTTACACGCGTGGTCAATCCTACGGCCGGAGATCAGGCCCCCGAATGTTGGATCCCAAAAGGCCGCGATCCGGTGCTGGAACAGCGGATCATCGGGCATCTGATTTTCAACTGCAACGAACTGGGATATTCCATGCAAACAAAGGGAGCAGGGTTCGGCGTTCAGGGTTCAGGGTTTGGCGTGCAGGGGTCAGGATTCGGCGTGCAGGGGTCGGGATTATAAAAATCTTTGCCGTCGGGTATTCTAACGCAGTCCAACGGCTGCTTCTTCAATTTGCAATAGCCTCATGGTAGCAGCGGGCATATTGATATCATCCGGGTATGCTGTTATGTTGAATAAAGTTCTCTGCTCGCATATAAGATCCTTTTGATCCACAACAACAGTTACAAGCATTTTTAGGAGTATGCCCTGATGTATCGCAACTACTCTTTCGCTATCCGATTGCCGTTTGTGTTTTTTGGGATTGTTTTATGCCTGTCGATCATTTATTGCGGCCTTTCGCAGGCGGAGGAGAAGTACGCCCCGCCGGTTTCGCCGCGGATCACATACAACTTCAACGCCGGATGGAAGTTTATCAAGCAGGAAGCCCCCGGGGCCGAAAACCCCGACTTCGACGATTCGAAATGGGCCACGGTAAGCACGCCGCACACCTACAACGACGTGGATAGTTTCGACGAAATTATCGGCAAAAGCGGGGAGAAATCGCTTTACATGGGCCCGGCTTGTTATCGCAAGCATTTCAAGCTCCCGGCCGATGCGCAAGGCAATAAGGTGTTCATCGAGTTCGAGGGCATGCGTCAGGCGGGCCGGTTTTTTATCAACGGCAAGGCCGTGGGAAAATATGAAAACGGCGTTACGCCTTGCGGCGTCGATATCAGCGACGCCGTTTACTTTGGCGACAAGGAAAACGTGCTGACCGTCAACGTCACCAACGATGGTAACTACAAGGAAGAAGCCACGGGCGTGCCCTTTCAATGGGAAAGCAAAGACTTTAATCCCAACTACGGCGGGCTGAATCGCAACGTGTGGCTGCACGTTACCGGCAAAACGTACCAAACCTTGCCTTTGTACGAGAACCTGAAGACCGTCGGAACATACGTCTACGCCGCCGATATCGACATACCCCGCAAAACCGCCGCGATCAACCTCGAGTCGCAGGTCCGCAACGAATCGGGTAGCCAGCAAGCGGTCGAACTTTCGGGCGTGGTGATCGACGCGGCCGGCATCGTTCGCGCAGTTCTCAAAGGCGAAACCTACGACATGGTCGACGGAGAAACCTCGGTGCTGAAGGCCGGCGGCGAACTTGCCGGCGCCCGGTGGTGGGATCCCGCCGAAGCGTATCTTTACGACGTTTATTCCATCCTGACCGTCGACGGCAAGGTAGTCGATGTAAACAAGATTCGCACCGGATTCCGCAAGACCGCGTTTCGGGGCGGCGCGGGAAAGGGTGGAGTGTATATCAACGACCGCTTCGTATATCTGAAAGGTTACGCCCAGCGGTCCATCGACGAGTGGGCCGCGGTCGGAGGGGCGTATCCCGACTGGATGCACGATTATACCGCCGGCTTGCTCCGCGCCGGCAACGGCAATTACATGCGCTGGATGCACATTGCGCCCAAGGCGCAGAACGTTCGGGCCTGCGACCGCTTCGGCATTGTGCAAATTTGCCCAGGCGGCGACAAGGAAAAAGACGTCGCGGGCCGCCAATGGGAACAGCGCATGGAGGTCATGCGCGATACGATTATCTATTATCGCAACAATCCTAGCATCCTGTTTTGGGAGGCCGGCAACAACGGCATAAGCGCCGCGCACATGCGCGAGATGGTCGATCTGCGCAAGGAATTGGACCCCAACGGCGGCCGCGCCATGGGCTGTCGCAGTTTGAACGACCCCGAGACCACGCGCATCGCCGAGTATTTCGGGGTGATGATCGGCCAGGACCCGAAGACCGACGCCTTGAAAGAACCCGCTGAGATGTTCCGGGCATTCAGCCAGGAGAGGCGCGACCTGGCTCCGCTGATCGAAACCGAGGATTTTCGCGATGAAGCCGCCCGCAGGTTTTGGGACGATTATTCGCCGCCGCATTTCGGTTTCAAGCCGGGACCAAACGACACCTACAAATGGAACTCCGAAACCTTTTGCCTGGCGGCGGCCAAACGTTACCATGATTACTACTGCCAGATCATCACCAACGCCGATCCGAAACGATCGAAATGGTCCGGCTACGCCTCGATTATTTTCGCCGACAGCAACCAGCACGGCCGGCAGGCTTCAAGCGAAGTCTGCCGCACCAGCGGAAAGGTAGATGCCGTGCGCCTGCCCAAGCAAATCTACTTCCTTCATCGGGTAATGCAAAACGAGAAGCCGGACATCCATATCATCGGGCACTGGACTTATCCGGCCGACACCAAAAAAACCGTGTACGCGGCGGCCAATCACGTGGATTCGGTCGAACTTTTTGTAAATGGCGTATCCAAGGGCAAATCGAGCGAGCCTGCCAACGGATACATCTACACCTTCAAGGACGTGGCTTTCGAGCCGGGAACGCTCAAGGTTTTGGGAATCAAGGACGGAAAAACGGTCTGCGAGCATGAGCTAACAACCGCCGGCGCGGCCAAGGCGCTTAAACTCACCGTGCATACCGGGCCCAAGGGCCTGCTGGCCGACGGATCGGACGTGGCTTTTGTCGATTTCGAGGCGGTGGACGCCCAAGGCCGGCGCTGCCCGACCGACGAGGCCCGAGTGGATTTCGATATCTCCGGCCCCGCCGTTTGGCGCGGTGGATATAACAGCGGCATACCCGGCTCGATTAACAACAAGTACCTTGACACCGAATGCGGCATCAACCGGGTATTTATCCGCTCAACGCTCACGCCGGGCACGATCATGTTGAAAGCCGCGCGCGAGGGTTTGGAACCCGCCGAGGTGCGCATCGAGTCGTTGCCCGTTAAGATCGTCGATGGTCTGACGCTCGATCCGCCGCCGACGTTGCCCGGCGCGGCAAAGTAAGGAGCGCGGAGAGTGTTTATTGATTGTCAGGAAAAGAATGTCGTATGAAAAGTCAGAGCCGGGGCGTGTCGCCCCGGTAATTCCGGGCCGACACGGCCCGGCTCTGAGGAGAAAACACGACATTTATTACCTGAGACTCAATAGCCGCGACCAGGCACCATGCGTAGCATGGTCGGGGAGCGTTTTATTTCAATATCGCCCTGCGCAGGGAGGCCAGGGAGTGCAAGGCGGGCTTGGCTCGTCGGCGCAGGTCGAACAATCCGCCGTAGGGAAATTCGTGCGGCCGGCTGTCGTGTAGTTGGTTCCAGATCACGCCTTGCACGCCGGACTTTGCCAGCATTAAGGGCACATATCGGGCAACCCAGGCCCGTTGAGCGGCAGGCGTCCAGGTTCCCGGCGGTAGTTTGACGTTGCGATGCGCCATTGGATCGGCATCGCAGACGCTGGGCGCGCAGATGGACAACCACAAGGGCAGGCCCCAAACGCTCCAGGCGTCCAATTGCCGGCTGAACTCCAGGGGGTTGCGAGGCAAGGTGCCGCCGGGATAATAACCGACGTTGATCTCCAGCATCACGCCGGAAAGGCCCAGGTCGGAGCGGACCAGTGCGTCGGCAAAGTGCAATGGGGGAAAATCTATTTCTTTGCGACTGGTGTACTCAGCCCAAGGTTGATCGAACGACACCACGACAGGCGTATCCGGATCGCGGGAGCGGACAATATCGATGGCCGATGCCACCAATTGCAATTTATCTTCTTCCGTAAGCGAGAGGATTTCGCCCGTGTTCACCTGGCCGGCGCATTGCCACATATCGACCTTGCCGCGATAACGTTCCACCACCGTGCGGATATAATCCGCGAAAAATAGCAATAAATTGTCAAAATCGCCTTCCCACAGGGCAAGCCAATCGGGCAGAGCATGGGCGTTAAACGGTAAAAGCGGCCCCGCGCTTACGTGCAAATTATGCGCGCGGCACCATTCGATCTGTTTGTCGCAGACGCTCCAATCGTAGTGCCCCTCGACGGCTTCCACGTCGCGCCAGCATACCGGAACGTTCGCGGCGTTGAATGCCTGGAGAAAATGCCGAGCCGTGTAATTATCGAGCTTGTTCGTTCCCAGATCGGCCCCTAAAAAACTTGTAAGCTTCGCATCGCCGCGCCGTCGAATCGCCAACGCCTGTTCGACGTAAACGGCCGCCAACTGACCGGCGGCCTCGGCGGCGGTGTGGAGAACCTTTTCGGCCAATTCGGCCGACGCGGCCGGATCGTCTTGCACAATCGCGGCCGCGGCCAATTGCCCAGTGGACTTGGAAACCATGGCGTTGAGTGCATCGGGGACTAAAAGCCCTATCGATTTCCATTCGAAAAGCTGATCGGTCAGTTGGCTCACGGTTCCCCGGGCGAGTTCCAGAGGCAATAGATAAGGGGTTTCTTGCTCCATCAGGCTGGCGGTGGTAAAGATCAGTTGGCCGACCCCCTCCAACGGCCAGGGAATATGAAGATTTGCCGATTCGGAAACCGCCCGGTGCATGAGCAACATGCCGTTTTCAAAAGTAGTCCGCACGGGCCAGCCAACCCGATCAATCCCCGATAAATAGGCCTGCCGGACCATTTCGTCCGTGATGCGTTCCGGCGGGTATGGATGAAATCGCATCAGGCCCATGAATATAAGATTCCCTGTTTATTTTTCGCTGGTGGAATACTATCGATTCTTATCCAATTTACCGAATCCAATCGTCATTCTCAAGACACCCGCACCCGCTAGGCAAAAAAGACCTTCAGGGGTATATTTTTTAGCTCGATCCTCGACCATGCTAACTAACGCTGCGCATTGGTGCCCGATAGTGCCCAGTTGCGGCTATTGATTCTGGGAAAAGGATGTTGCATGAAAAATCAGAGCCGGGGCGTTTCGCCCCGGTAATTCCGGGCCGATACGACCCGGCTCTGAGGCGAAAACGCGACATTCATTACATGAGACTCATAAACTAACCACTAACCGCTAACCACTCTCCACTAACCGCTTATGACCACTACCGTTGTTCGCGAAACATCTATTCCCGGACTGCCCGTTCGCCGCGGCAAGGTCCGCGACGTTTACGATCTTGGCGACCGGCTGTTGCTGGTGAGCACCGACCGGCTGAGCGCATTCGACTGGGTTCTTCCCACGGGTATTCCGGACAAGGGCCGCGTGCTCACGCAGATTTCCGCATTTTGGTTTGATCGGCTTGGCGTGCCGAACCACCTTATAACTACCGACGTGGAGCGGATGGATTTGCCGCCGGCGATCGACCGCCGGATGCTGGTCGGACGCACCACGCTCTGCCGCAAGACCGAGGTCGTGCCCATCGAATGCGTGGTCCGCGGATACCTGGCCGGATCAGGCTGGAGCGAATATAGCAAAAGCGGCACTGTCTGCGGCATCGCTTTGCCCGCCGGACTGACCGAAAGCGCACGCCTGAGCGAGCCTGTTTTCACTCCTTCGACCAAGGCGTCGGCCGGGCACGATGAAAACATCTCATTCGATCGGATGGTCGAGATCGCGGGGCGCGGCCTGGCCGAAGAGCTTCGCCGCCGCAGCATCGACATATTCAAACGCGGCGCCGATTATGCCTTAGAGCGCGGGATCATCATCGCCGACACGAAATTCGAGTTCGGCCTCGTTGGAGATGAGTTGATACTGATCGACGAGGCGCTCACGCCCGACAGTTCGCGCTTCTGGCCGGCCGATCAATACGCCCCCGGCCGCGGCCAGCCCTCGTTCGACAAGCAGTTCGTGCGAGATTGGCTTTCGGCGACCACCTGGGATAAGAACAGCCCGCCGCCGTCCCTGCCCGAGGAAGTGGTGGCCAAAACCCAGGAAAAATACATCGAAGCCTACCAGCGGCTGACAGGGGAAAAATTCATCTAAACTTCCCTCGTCCTTTGAATTCCTCTAAACTCCCGCCCCGTCCACCGAATCTGGGGCGGCAGTACAACTGTCATCCCAACTCTTGGTAACTTTGGCAATCTGATACTCAATAAACACTGATAACCTGAGTTTCGGATAAAGTATGGGTGATATTTTACCCCGGAGGGGCTTAGTCGTGTAGCCGGCGGCGTTAGCCGCCGGGAAATAGGATACACAAATACAAAAGCCCTGAAAGGGCGACATTGAAGACCTGTACCAGGGACTCACGTCCCTGGCTACACGACTAAGCCCCTCCGGGGCATGAGACAGATTCGTTAAGCAAAACTCAGGTTGATAGTTTAGTAGTACAAAAAACCCTGACAATTCAGCCCTGCATATTGCCCAGTTTCGCTATTCTAGCCCGTCTCCGGCATAATCGTTAAACTCGCTTTTACCCTCAAAGTTTACCCAATTTATTGCCGACATTATTCTATGTGTCGCATCCTATTTTTAAACCGATCCGGCAAACAGCGCGGGGCATAAATTTACTCGGCAGCATGACGTTTCGCGCCCGTGACGGATTATTCTCACAACTTTACGGAGTAAAAAAGCTCCGCGGGCCAAAGCAGATACGAATGGTTATCCGGTCGCCCGACAGGCTCCGCGGGTTTCTGTTGGATAACCTTGATCGGTTCGATGTAATATCGTTCGACGTATTCGACACCCTGTTGGAACGACGAATCGAGCCTCCCGATCTTGTCAAAGAGCAATCGGCGGCGTTTTTATCCAAATTTCTGCTTGCATTTGACATTCTGCATAAGTCTGATGATATCCTCGCGCGGCGAAAAGCAATTGAAACCCGGCTCCGCCGCCTTGCCGTGGAACAAGGTTTCGACGCCGAATTTGAATTCGCGGTTTTGGCTGAGGAGCTTATAGCCGATTGCACGGCAGCGACGGTATCAGCGGCTGTTAAAAAGGAAATCGTCGAGGCTTTCGTACGGCAGGAACTCCAGTTGGAGCAACAGGCATTGATGCCGAAACCAGAAATGGCCGCCCTATTCAGAGAGCTTTTGCGGAGGAATAAGCGGGTTATTTTGTCCTCCGACATGTACCTGTCCGCCGTTCAGATCCGCAACCTTTTGTCGGCAAACGGCTTGCCTGTGCACGACGTGCCGCTGTACGTGTCCGGCGAATTAAAGGCCTGCAAAGGGACTGGCCGCCTTTTCCGCCGCTGGATAGAGTCCCAGCGCGTCGATCCGCGCCGGGCCATCCACGTCGGCGACAATGTGAAATGCGATTTTATCGCCCCCCTGGCCGTCGGCCTCAGCGCGATACATTTCTCCGATTCGGCGTCCCAGGCCCGCAGGGAACATCTGCTTAAACTTCACCACGCTGCGGCAAGCAGCGACCTTGCAAAGGGAAAGTACGCCCTGGCGTTGTGCGATAATTTCAAAAGTCATCCACTAAACGGGGACTTTTTCTTCCGTTACGGCAACCAGTTCCTTGGTCCGGTCTTTGCCGTCGCCATGCACCGGCTGGTCGAACAGGTCCGCCAGTACGGCATACACCAACTATTGTTCGCGGCCCGGGAAGGGTTCGTTTTCAAGAAAATCTACGAGCGGTTCGCCCAAAGTCTGATCCCTCACGCCCAACGGCCGAATACGGTTTATGCGTATTTTTCCCGCCAATCGACGGCCCTGGCTTCAGTGCAGCGTCTTTCTCCCCGCGAGGTCCAGCGCGGCGTGCGGAAGATGAAAGGCGTGGGACTTGCCAAGGTATTAAGCATTCACGGACTGCCGCAAGAACCGTTCGCGACAATCGCTGCCGAATACGGCATCTCGCTGAACGATCCGATCCACGGAATCGACGAGCCGCGCCTGACCAAATTTCTCTCGGACACCCGGGTCCAAAGCGCGGTTGCGCCGCTGCAACGCTCCGCCGCGGCGAAACTCGAAGCCTACCTCGCGCAATGCGGTTTTTGGGGGCGCAATCGCAAGGTGGGACTGATTGATGTGGGCTGGGAAGGCAGCATTCAGTTCAATCTTATTAATGCCTTTGGCCAACGGCAGGATTTCCCGCAACTGTTCGGGTTTTATTTAGGCCGGCGCCGCGGACCGAACCTGCTGGACTATTCTCCCTCATTCGCCGAGGGCCTGCTATACGACTACCGGAATTACTCCATCGCCGAACGCCTGCCCCTGGAATTCCTGGAGATATTCGAGGAGGCCGCTCGGGCCCCGCACGGCACGGCCATGGGCTACCGATGGGCCGACAGCAACGACACCGTTCGGCCGATCCTCAAACAACCGGGCCAGGCGGATCGGGATTTCGAAATCCAGAATAATCCGCAACTCGCGGTGTTGCAGGAGGGAATACTGGACTTTGCCGAGCGATATTTGGAGGCCATCCGCTGGACCGGTTACAGTTCCCGGCAGATAAAGCCCTTTGTTCTCGCCACAGCGACGCGTTTTGTGTGCTTGCCTCGAAAAAACGAGGTGCAGACCATCATACGGCACTTAAATCACGCCGAAGAATTCAGCGCCGGCAACTCCTATGAACTGGGTCTTCGAAAGTTCAACCCGCTGCGCTTGGGCGATTGGAAAAAAGTAAAGCGGGCATTTTGGAGACAAGGAAGTTTGTGCCAGACAAGCCGTGCTTTAGCATGGCTGGCCACAATTTGCCGGATGACTCTATTCGACTCCTGGTAAGCGATAATTATATGACCGAATTCATGTCGCAATCAGTCGGCGTCTCGCAAGTCCGGGCCATTCATGCCGCGCCGGCGACGGTCAGGGCCGCAACGTATTTGCGCGGGTTGGATCAGTTCGACGTCCGGGCCCGCGACTGCTCTCTTCCGGAAAGCCAGGTGCTTTTTTTCCGTCGGCTGCGTTCTCAATTGGAAGCGGCGTTTGTGCATTTCGAAAAGTCCGCGGCCGGATGGACTGAAAGCGTCGAGGATTTTGAGTCCTACACGGAACTGGACTGGTACTGCAACCAATGCGAATACTGGATGGGGCCGGCCGACCGCCTGGACTTGTCGCAAATATATCGGAAATGCGCGGATATGCGGTACCGCACGGCAGCCATGACGTCCCTGGAATATATAGCGGTCAGAGCGCTCGTTCAGATAACGAATATCCTGCTTAAAGTCAGGCGGAACCCTTTAGTTTTGCGGCCTCGCCCGATGCGGATTTGTCAATGGATCGGGAGGCATTCACGAAACCTTATTGCACGAGAGCTATTCATGTTAAGGCTGATAAAGCGGCGTTTTGTGCTTTGGCTGAGGACGTCTTTATTTCGTTTAGGCTAGGATGCTTCATACCCTGGGGTCTATATAGGAGGGTGGATCATGAAAACTTCACGACCAAAAGTGCTTTTCATTTCGCATTCACCTTATTTCGGCGGCGCGGAACGCTGCCTGTATTATCTTTTGAAGGGACTGCATCGGGAAAAATACGACCTCTCGGTCATGCTTCCTCCCAAACCGTTGATACATCGTTTGCACCAGCGAAACCTCCGCAAACTCATGGAAGAACTGGACATCCCGGTGCATTTATCTCCCGTACGCTGGTGGGTCGGACGTTGGCCCCGTTATCGCGCATTCGCCGATGGGTTAGCCGATCGCGTGGCCAAAATCGTTCACATAATGAAAAAGGAACGATTCGACCTGGCGGTTAGCAACAGCAGCGCATTCGCCGAAGGGGCCTTGGCATCGCGATATTGCGGCATTCCGCACGTCTGGTACGTGCACGAAATGCTCATGGACGATCCGGTGCTGCGTTCGTTCATGCCGTTGGAACGCCTTTACAGGATCATGGACGGCCTGTCAACCCGCATTGTCACGGTCTCCGAGGCCGTAAGAAGGCAACTCGATCCTTATGTGGAAAAAGAGAAATTGCACGTGGTTCATACCGGGCTGCCGGAAAACAAGCCCGGTGCGATGGATCAACCCAAAAAAATCATGTTCGATCTTCCCCCGCATATTCCCGTTGTGAGTTTTGTGGGTCTTCTATCGGAGCGCAAGGGCGTTGTCGATTTCGTAGATTCCGCGCCGCTTGTTCTTAAGCGGTTTCCAAAAGCGATATTCGTCCTGGCGGGCGCTGAAGGAGGAAAAGGGCGCGAGGTTATCATTAAGATCGACAAATACGGGATCCGCGATTCGTTCCGAATCCTGGGCAATCGGAATGATGTCCCCCGCATCCTATCGGCGTCGGACATGCTGGTGCTGCCTTCATTGGCCGATCCTTTGCCGCTGGCGGTGTTGGAGGCCATGGCCGCGGGCATTCCGGTGGTCGCCACTCGCAGCGGCGGCTGCGAGGAAATGGTCGAGGACGGCGTGACCGGCCGGCTTGTGAGCGTTAAAAATCCGGCCATGCTCGCTGAAGCGATCATCGAACTTCTTCAGTCTCCTTCCAAGCGAGTGCTGATGGGACTCAGCGCCTGCCGCCGTTTCGCCGATAAATTCAGTTACCCCCGGTATATTTCTCGTTTTGAGGAAGTTTTGGACGAGTCCTTAGATGGAACCTCGCAATTAATTGGCGATGAAGTGGATTCAACCTCGGTCGATAACCTTGTGGATCAATTGCGGAGTTGTGCCGCCGCACAAGCCGAAGTCATGGCCACGCAGGCCACCGGACTAAAAAAACTCACGAGCAACATCGAGGCCTCGATTCGTTGCTGGTCACTTCTTTGAAACTAGTGTTAAGCCGCGAAGCAGCGACATACCGTTGCTGCTTCGGGACTAAATAAGCGCCCGGCGGGCTCGGGGCGGGATTCTTCAATCGCGCTCTTGTCCGGCTTCGGATTATCGGCCGGAGCCTTGCGCCGCGGGGCGGGCTCGTCCAAGGGAATGCCGTCCAGGCGGGGCTCGATCTTCGACAGATCCATGCCAAATCGCTTCAGCACCGTGGGGGCGATGTCTTCGCGCGTGCCGTCGCGATTGACCTTCTTGTCGTTCGTGGCCAGGAAAATATAAGGGGCGTAGTAATGACTCGTTTTTCCGATGTCAAAACCATGATCGGCGGTGACGTAAATCAAGGTCTTGTCGTATATTTTTAATTCTTTTAGCTTGTCGATGATTTTGCCGGTCCAAAGATCGTCCGATTTAATCCCGTCGGAGTATTCCCGCGAGTTCTCGCCGTATTTATGGCCGGCTTTATCCGGTTGAATAAACTGGACGAAAATGAAAAAATGCTTGTCTTTGCACTTTTCCAACTGATCCATGGCCGCAGTGCCGACCTTCTCGTTTACTATTAGTCCATTGACGAATAAATCGATCTGATCTTTGGCATTGAGATACGGACCTCCTTGCATTTGCACGAATTTCGCTCCGTTTTCCTTGACGATTACTCCGCCATGCAGATCGTCCGGCCCGGGCTTGTTATCATCGATTATCTTCTGCTCAACCTGCATTTCCCGCCAAGTGTCGTAAGGAATCCTGAACGGGCCGTCGGCGCCGAGATAATAACTTGTTTTGGCGATGATGGCCGCGGTTTGGATGTTTTCGGGGCCAAAGAATTTTTTCAGCCGCTCGAAGATTGTATATCCGCGCGGAATGGGCCGGTAAATCTTGTCGCTGTGGACGCCTATGTTATCGGGAACGTACCCGGTGAGAATTTGCGCGAAACCGGGCGCGGTTTCGGTGAGGCCGGTCACAATGTCGATGTCGACCAACGCACCGTCCTTGGCAAGCGCCGCCAGGTTGGGCAATTCATCGGCGGCCAACAGTCGCTTGACGTTATTTCGCTCCGCCCCGTCCCAGCCGATAACCATAATCCCCCGCGGAACGTCCGCCGCACGTAAAACGACGGAAATCGCCAAAACCACCAATACAAACGTTGTGAATCGAGAAACAAGTTGCCATTTACGTCGGATCACGATAGTTCTCCTTGAGGAAAAAACACGCAATTCTTTTTTACCTTTATTTCTCCGCGCACTAATTCGCACCGGCCGAGATTCGGCGTCTGAAAAAGCCCTTCGGCGCAGATAAGGCGTTCCATGGCAGCCATAATATATCCACAATACGGGGGTTACGATGTTTTGTCAAGAAACACCCTAAGACTGTTTAGATTAGCGGCAGATACAACCTCATCGACTAGTTTTTAAGATCAATTTGTCAGATTGGTTACTACTGGGGGCTTGAATCCACGTAGAAAATGGAGTACTTTTTAATAAAATAATATGGATATTCCCTATGTCCTCATCTCATCTAAAAGAAGCACTGATATCTGAACCTTTCCCTTGCCCGGAATGCGGCAAGATCGAGATGGTTTCCGTCATCGAAACCTGCCACTTGGCCGACGGCCTGACCATCAAACGCCTCCGCCATTACAAATGCCGATCCTGCGCCGCCCGCTTGTTCGACGATGCCGCCATGCACCGGATTCAAGAGCAGCGAGCCGAGGATCCCACGGCTGCACAGTAGTTTAATAGAGAGTCAGGCACGGAGTGCCTGACTTACAAACTTCGCGAATATGCCACTCTGGCTAAAATCCTTATCTTGACATTGTGCAAGATAAATAGATAATTGATCAAATGGAGTGATGTCTGTGGATCAATCACAATACATTGAGTTCAAAAAACAGGTTGCTGAAGGATTACGGTCTTCAGCTTACCAGTTTGACAAGGCAATACTCACTCTTGCCTCTGGAGCTCTTGCACTGTCGCTAACATTCATCAAGGAAATTGCCCCAAATCCTGATCATTCAACAATTTGCATTATTGGTTTATCGTGGGCTTGCTTCATTGCTAGTATATGTCTCACACTGATGTCATTTCATACAAGTATATGCGCATACCGCCGTTTTGATAATATAATCGATACCATATGCAGCAAGCCAAATATTGACCGCAGTAGTCTAAAAAACCATTGGAATTGTGTGACTATATTACTGAATATTCTGTCACTTATTGTCTTCATTGTCGGAACTGTATTTTTAACATATTCGGTTTATCACAACCTTCAGTTAAAAGGTGAGAAAATGGCAGACCACAAATTGGATTTGAGTAAGCGCGATTTCAAAGCAGGTGCTATTACGCCTTTCGCTCCAGTAGCTAACCGTGATGGACTTGTGGTTGAGACAACTAATAATAGTCCTGCAGGTCCGGATTCGACTCGAGGTGCCCCGACTCCCAGCGTTCCAGCCGCACCAATTACTCAGCCGACACCCGGAACTGGGGCAATTCCACCTGCTCCTCCCCAAGCTCCACCTAATCTGCCAACCACGCCCCCGCCAACACCGAAGAAGTAATTTTGTGGCCTTATGACGGGAATGGGCGATTTATCCCATTTTGAATGAGTTCGTGGTTTATCTGATACTTAAATCACATATTTGTTATGCATAATCTAACCTACAATCACTTTTCACTTACCCCTTCACCACGCCAATCGGCCGCAGGCGTGCAACTTTGCTTGCCAAGCCCGCGCGGTGGACTACATCGACAACCAGGCTCACGTCTTTGTATGCGGCGGGTTGTTCTTCGGCCAGGCCTTTCCAGTGGCGGCACTTGGCTATTACGCCTTGCTCGGCCAGTTCCTTGTCGATTCGCCGGCCTTGGGCGTTTTTCACGGCGGCGGTGCGGCTCATCAGGCGGCCTGCGCCGTGGCAGGTGGTGCCGAAGGTCTTTTCCATGCTGCCCGGCTGGCCGATAAGCACCCAACTCGCCCGGCCCATGTCGCCGGGAATAATCACCGGTTGGCCGATGTGCCGATATTTCTCCGGCACTTCTAGATGCCCGGCCGGGAAGGCCCGGGTCGCGCCCTTGCGATGCACGCAAAGCATTTTTTCCTTTCCCTCGACGATGTGCCGCTCCATCTTGGCGATATTATGGGCCACGTCGTAAACCAGGTTCATTTGCAGCGATTCCCAAGCGCGGCCGAAGAACTCGGCGAAAATCTCCCGGGTTTGCCACATCAGCAATTGCCTGTTCGCCCAGGCGAAATTCGCCGCCGAGCGCATTGCGCCCAGATATTCCTGGCCCTCGTCGCTGTGGACCGGGGCGCAGGCCAGTTGGCGGTCGGGCAGGTCGATGCCGTACTTGGCCGGCGCCTTGCGGAGCATGAGCAAGGCGTCGTCGCAAACCTGGTAGCCCAGTCCGCGTGAGCCGGAGTGAATCATCACGCAGATCTGCCCCAGTTGCAGGCCCATTGCGCGTGCCGCCGCTTCATCGACGATTTCCTCGACCACCTGGAGTTCGAGAAAATGGTTGCCCGAGCCCAGCGTGCCGCATTGATCGCCACCGCGGGCGATGGCTTTTTGGCTGACGAAATCGGGCCGGGCGTCGGGAATGCAGCCGCCGGCCTCGGTGTGTTCCAGATCGCTTTGGGTGGCCCAGCCGCGTTTTTCCAGGTACCCCGAACCCTCGGCTAAAATGCGGCGGAGTTCCTTGTGGTCGAAAAGATATGGACCGCCTTCGCCCACTCCGGCCGGAATGCGGCGATAAAGCGATTCCATGAGCTGCCCGATGCGGGGCATCACATCAGCTACGTTTAGATTGGTGCGGACCAAGCGCACGCCGCAGTTTATGTCATAGCCCACCCCTCCGGGCGATATCACGCCGCCTTCCTCCGGATCGGTGGCCGAAACTCCGCCAATGCAAAAGCCGTAGCCCCAATGGATGTCGGGCATGGCAAGGCTGGCCGTCTGAATGCCCGGCAAAAACGCCACGTTGGCGACCTGTTCGGGCGCCTCGTCGTGGCGGATCTGATCGATCAGTTTATCATCGGCAAAAATGCGGCCTTCCACGCGCATGCCAATTTTATAACTCTTCGGAATCCGCCAGGTGCACTGGTCAATCTGTTCCAGCGGACCGCTGTAGCCGGTTTTGGACATGATTAACTCTCCATCGCGAAACCTTGAGCGGTTTTTATGGTTTATTCATCACTCTTCCTTGAACGCAATGCACTGGGCAATAAATTGCCCAGCCCTCTGTTCATCGCTCATATATTATCTTATATATCCACGATCACTTCGGCCATCCAGCCGGTTGGGGATTGTACGACTTTCAGGCCGTGCCATGTGATGGCTTTGATTTCGAGATTTATTTCGTGACGCTTAAGATCGATCTTTTCGCCGTGTGCGATGGCCGTCAGCCCGGAGGCTTGTATGTTAACATCGAATTTTATCAACAACAGCCGGCGGACGTGAAAGGTGAAAAGCAATTCGGTCAACCAATCGTGCAACAGTTCTTCCACGTCATTGATGTTGATGGTAAAGGGTATTTCTTCAATGGTACGAATATCTTCTAAATTTTCCACGATTACCGAAAATAAAGCCCGGCCGGCCTCGGCGAACAGACTGTTCAAGTCGTCCGCGCGGATCCGCAGCCCCAAATCGGCGGTATGTTCAAAGGTTTCGTACATGACGAAAGTTTTCAGTTATCAGTTTTCAGTTAACAGTTTACGGTTATCGGTGGGCAGTAAACTGCCCACCCCCAAACTAACGAATGTCCGCTGTTTTCATCCTTCATCCTTCATCCTTTTTATCCATGCTCATCTCGACCATCAATAGTTGAATATCATCCCAGACGAATTTTTTTGCGGATGGATTTCGCAAAATATAGGCTGGATGATAAGTGCAAACGACTTTAATGCCGTGATAGTCGAGCACTCGGCCGCGGAGCCGGCCGATGGGCGTATCGGTTTGCAGCAGGTTTTGCGCGGCCACCGCGCCTAAGCAGCAGATAAACTCGGGTTGGATTATGGCCAGTTGGCGGTCGAGAAATTCCCGGCAAGCGGCGGCCTCGACCGGCAGCGGATTGCGGTTCCCCGGCGGCCGGCAGCGGAGGATGTTGAGAATGTACACGTCCTGTCGCCGCATTTTCATGCCTTTGACGACAATGTCGGTGAGCAATTGCCCTGCCCGGCCGACAAACGGCTCACCCAGTCGGTCTTCGTCGGCCCCCGGGGCCTCGCCGCAGAAGACTAATCGTGCGTAAGGATTGCCCACGCCGAAAACCGTTTGAGTGCGATTGCGGACAAGTTCGGCGCAGCGAGTGCAAGCAGCCACGTCCCGGGCCACTTCGGCAAGCGCTGCGCATCGAGAATCATCTAAAGTCCCCTCTCCCTTTGGGAGAGGGTTAGGGTGAGGGCTTAATAAGCCTGCGGTATGTTTCGCACTCCCCGGGAATTTTGATTTAGGCGCCTTGGCTATCATTTCAACTCCGGCTAGTTGCAGACTTTCCATCTTTTGCACAATCGCTCGGACAACATTCTCGGAGGTGTTTTTTTTCGTTTGGGGCATTAAAAATCTTCCTTGCCTGAAAAAAATGAAGAATGGACCTTTGAA
>JBEKFZ010000064.1:0-24147 GCA_050013075.1 Thermoguttaceae bacterium
ACATGTAGCCGGCCAAGTAATACGTGCCCGCGGCCAGGCCGGTAGTATCCCAAGCGTACGTTCCGGTGCCGTTGGCGGCGGCGACCTTGCCGATCTCGATCCATTTTTCATTGCCGTTCCAGGTCGTATCAACGTCGTAGCACAGGCTTACTGAGCCGCTGGTCGGGGCGTTGGCAATCGTCCAATTTATGGCTGCCGATTGACCCGCGGTGTATGCGCTCGTGCCGGGACTGGTCAATGCGAACGTCGGTGTAAGAACCGAAATCATAACCGGCGTGCCCAACCTGGAATAAGTGGGAGTTTTAGTCGTTTTATCGTACATGTATCCGGCCAAGTAATACGTGCCCGCGGCCAGACCGGTAGTATTCCAAGTGTACGTTCCGCTGCCGCTGGCGGCGGCGACCTTGCCGATCTCGATCCATTTTTCATTGCCGTTCCAGGTCGTATCAACGTCGTAGCACAGGCTTACTGAGCCGCTGGTCGGGGCGTTGGCAATCGTCCAATTTATGGCTGCCGATTGACCCGCGGTGTATGCGCTCGTGCCGGGACTGGTCAATGCGAACGTCGGTGTAAGAACCGAAATCATAACCGGCGTGCCCAACCTGGAATAAGTGGGGGTACTAGTAGATTTGTCGTACATGTATCCGCTGACGTAATACGTGCCCGCGGCCAGGCCGGTAGTATCCCAAGTGTACATTCCGCTGCCGTTGGCGGCGGTGACCTTGCCGATCTCGATCCATTTTTCGTTGCCGTTCCAGGTCGTATCAACGTCGTAGCACAGGCTTACTGAGCCGCTGGTCGGGGCGTTGGCAATCGCCCACGTGATAGTGATTGTTTGACCGTTGACGTACGTGCCCTTGGTTGGAGTCAACAACGTGAAGGTCGGCGTTCCGGTGGTTGTTGTGGTACCGGAGGAATTGTTCGGATCGATTCCGAATATCCCCGTAGTGACGGCGGCGCTGCTGCCGCCCGTGGTCGCGTAACTGGATAGATTGAGGGCGACAATACGGCTGTAGATTCCGGTGCTATTGGCGTCCGGGCCGACCCAAACCACGATGAAATCGCCGTCCGAATCCATGGCCACTTCGGACAAAACTTGATTGCCCGCCACTGTGCTGTTAATGCGGAATTCACCCAGTGTGACGCCGGAGGAATCGACGTAATTCAAGCCGTCGGCGTTGAAAATCCGGGCATAAATTCCATAATCTCCGGCCTGATCGTTGTCTTGTCCGTAGGCAGTCCAGGTAACAACGAACGTTCCGGCGTCGTCCGCGCTAACGGACGGCTGATATTGCCAATTTGGCGTTGTTTGATTGACGAGGCGCTCTTTTAAGTCGAGAGCGGCGCCGGCGGAATTGTACCTGCGGGCGTATACGCCGTAACCGCTGCCGTCCTGTCCGAAGCTCGACCAAACGACGATGAAGTCGCCGGCGGAATCCATGGCCACTTTGGGAGTGACTTGTGCGTCGGTTGTGTAAGTATTGATGCCGAATTCGCCTCCCAAGCGAGTGGCGGAGGAGTTATATCGCTGCCCATAAATTCCCCAGGAAGAGCCGTCCTGCTGGTCGCTCTGCCAGACGATGACGAAGTTTCCGTTGGAATCCATGGCCACGTCCGAGTTTTCCTGCCAATAGGCGGTGGTGGAGTTTACCTGGAATTCATTGTTCAATGCCGTGCCGAGTTTGTTGAAGCGGCGGGCGTAAATTCCCCCACCGCTGCCGTCCTGGCCGACACTGGTCCAAGTGACGACGAAATCGCCGTTGTCGTCCATTGCCACGGCCGGATAGTTTTGATCGCTGGTCGTATATTGATTGACGCGGAATTGAGTGCTTAGCGCGGTGCCTGAGTAATTGTAAATTCTGGCATATACGCCCGATATGTCGGCGCCGACGCCCGCCCAAACCACCACGAAGTCGCCCTCGGAATCCATTGCCACGTCCGGCTGGTTCTGGTTTCCCGGTGTATACGAACAAACCGTGAATTGGGCCCCCACCTTGGTGCCGTACTTGTCGTACCTTTGACCCGCGATATCGGTTCCGTTTGCCGTGGTGTCTGTTACCCAGACCACCACGTATTCGCCCAAGGAATCCGTGGCCACGGCCGGGGTGGTTTGCGTGCCGGCGGTGATGGTATTCACCAGTTGGTCGGTTTGAGTGGTTGTGGGATTTCCGGGGGGAGTTACGGTGATGGGCACGGAAGCCGAGGCCGAGGTATTGGTGTTCACGGTGAAATCGAATACCCAAGTTCCGCCGGGCGTGCCGTCCATATTGCCGTCCAAGGCGTTGTTCGATGTATCATATACGTTGTCGGATAAAGTCAGCACGTAGGCGCCTGAAAGGAGGGCCTGACTGCCCGAGGTGTTGGAATCGCCATCCAGGGTGACCACCGCCTCGTACTTTCCACTTGGCGCGGAGCTAAGTCCCAGGGTATATGTCTCGTTTAAGCCGAATTTTACGGAGTATATGCCGCTGGACAAAACCATGCCGTCCTTGGTGAGCGTCCAATTATTCAGATTGGTCACGCTGTTTGCCCCGCCCGGGCCGCCGGTCGTCGAGAGATTCTCATCGAAGGTAATTACAATCTTGGTTACATTGCCGGTAAACGTCGCGTTGTCGTAGACCTGCACGAGCTTGGAGGTAGTAGACGAGAGATTGTCTATTTCCGTCACGAAAGCGCCGGTGGTATCCTTGGTTTGTTGGTAAAGCTGCATGAACACGCCTTGCGAATCGGCCTGGCCGGTTTGATTGCCGTACCCGCTCCAGACCACGACGAAATCGCCGTTGGCGTCCATGCCGACCGCCGGATAACGTTGATTTCCGGAGGTGGTGGTGTTTACCAGGAATTCGGCGCCGATCTTCCCGTTGGCGCCCAGGGACGTATCGACCCCGATAAGCGAGGTGCGTGCGTAACGCTGGGCATAGATGCCGTAACTGTTGGCCTTTGTTGACGGCTGATCCTGGTAGCTCTCCCAGGTCACGGCGAAATCGCCCGCGGCGTCCATAGCAACCTGTGAATGTTGCTGATTATTGGCGGTGGTGGTGTTGACCAGGAATTCGTTGCTGGCCGCCATTCCGTCGGAGTTGAAACGACGGGCGTAAACGCCGTTTTCGCCGTTCACGCCGGCCCCGTAACCGCTGCCGCCCCCGTCCTGGCCGTAACTGGTCCAAGTGACCACGAAGTCGCCGTTGGCGTCCAAGGCCACGTCGGACCATTTTTGCGAACCGGTGGTGGTCTGATTGACTAGCATTTCCGGACCGCCGCCGCTGGAGGTCACGGCATTGATCCAGTTGGCGTAAGTGGACACGCAGGTGTCGAAACTAAGTTCGCCGAAGGATGAATCGGTCGTGCTGTTCACGTCGGCCGAAGTGGTAACGCCGGCGGTGACTATCGCCACGAGCTTTCCGTTGATGAAACATGGGCCGCCGGAATCGCCTTCCGCCGAATTCGCCTCCAAGTTGCCTAAACCCAAGTCATTAATGCCGAGAAGCACGCCCAAGGCGTCGTTGGCCGCCAAGCCGTCGTCAAAATCGTAAACTAGAACATTTGAAGTCCAAGCGGCGTAAATTTCATTGGCGGTCGCCTCGTATTTGTTTTCGCCTTCCCGCTTGGTTCCATAAGCCAGGGTAGCGCCGGTGTTGCCGGTGCCGGAAAGCCCATAACCGTAGAATTCGAATACCTGGCCGATAATGCTGTTTTCAGACCCCGTGTAAATATCATACCCGGTTACGCCGGTCGGCGCGACTTGGGACAATGTAATGATGGCCATGTCGGGAGTGTACATCCCATTGCCCGTGTAATTGGGATTGACGGTCACCATTTTGGCCTTGATCGTCACATTGCCGGTGGCCAAGTTGAAAGTAACGTAAACATTGTTGGTAACAAGTTGATTGGTGCCCGCATAACACACCACGTGTGCCGCGGTAATTACGTGGTAACGATCGGTCAGCAGAACGCCCGATCCATATCCATAGTTTTCGGTGTATATCGATACGATGCCGTCGGCGCCCGTGCCCGCGACCACGACGTGATTGGCCGGATTGTCGGTTGTCACGACTTTATTGGTAACCTGGGAATCCAATTTAGACGTGGCTGTCGTCAACGATTTGGAGGACGATTCGTAATAAGCGTTAGAAACGAGTTGCTTGCAGTAGATGTTCGACTGCCAGGCGCTATCGCCGTCCTGTCCGTAACTGGTCCAGGATATCACGAAATTGCCGTCGTCGCTGGCCGCTATGGCGGGATCTATCTGATCGTTGGCCGTGGTGTCGTTCACTCGGATTTCGCTGGATACGCCGTTCACCTGCGTGGTGATTTTGATGGCCGCGCCGGATGAGCCGCTCAAGTCGTAATGGTCCAGCGTGATCTGGGGCACGTACATATCGCTGTAGCTTCCCACGAAAGTCACCAGGATGGTCGAGGTGGAAAGGACCGTCACATTCACCGAAGCGCCCATGTACTGCATGGCGGCTTGGATTTTGGCTGCCAGGGTGGCATCTGCTTTGCCGGATACGGTGATATCGGAGCTTGTGTCGTTCAGAGTGCTGGAGTAGCCTTCCCAGTGCAGGGCGAAGGTGCCGGTCGGATTGCCGACCAAGGTGATCAACTGCGCATCGTTGGTGCCGCCCAGCCTGTCGCCGGCCGGGCTGTAACGCTGGGCGTATATGCCGTAGCCGCTGCCGTCCTGATTTAAACTTTGCCAGACGATAATGAAGTCGCCCGTGGCGTCCATGGCTACGCTCGAGTTGCGCTGAATGTTATTGGTTTCGGTGTTGACCCTGAATTCGTCGCCATACGTCATCGTGCCCAGTGCGTCGTGGTAGCATCGGGCAAAGACGTCCCAACTCGTGGACGTGCCGGACGGATTGTTTTTGTCACTGGACCAGGTGACGACGAAATCGCCGTCCCCGTCCATGGCCACGGCCGCCTGGGCTGCGTAAGCGTCGGAGGAGACGAGTATTTCACCCGTTTTCGCGCTGCCCGATGAGTTGTACACCCTGGCGTAAACGCCCGAACCATCGCTGATCCAGGCCGCCACGTAATCTCCCTTGCCGTCGCTGGCCACGGCCCGTTGACTGGCGGTTGTGCTCTGGTTGCCGCTTGTAGTGGTGTTGACTAGGGTTTCCGTGCTACTGTGCAGGGTGAAAGTCATTGATTGCGTCGTCACGCTGCCGTTGGGGTTCAATGCCGTGCTCTGCAACGGATTGCCGGCCTTGTCGCGCACCGAGTTGAGGATCACGAGTTGGTATTGTCCGTCGGTTATCGGAGTGGTTAGGTGGATTGTGGCGATATACTTATTGGTGTTGGTATCCAAACAGTACGTGATGCTGGAAATGTCCCCCTGCACCACTAGGCCGTCTTTCACCAGTTGGTAATTCGCCACATTGGTGACGCTGCCGGTCCCCGTGGTCATCATGGCCTCGTCAAACACCACTTGGATTGTCGAAACCGGCAGAGAGATTTGATTATTGGATTCGACGCGGCTGCCGTCGGGCAGGAGGAACTCAATCGCCATCGGTCCGACGGTGTCGGTCGTGCTGGTGAAACGGCGAGCGAAAATGCCGCTGGAATCTCCCACCCCGTTGCCGCTCCACACTACGATGTAACTCCCATCGGGCGTCATGCCGATGGTGGGGGAACTCTGGGTGCCGGAAAGCGTGTAGTTTACCGTGGTTCCGATGTCGGTGGGCAATCCCTCGATATTCGGAGAGTAACTGGAAGAGTAGAAGTTGCGCACGAAAACGCCGCTGGTATCGTGTTGGGTCGGCAAGTACGTCGTCGTCGGGCCCCAAGTAGCTCCATTGCCGCTCCACACCACGGCCAAATTGCCGTTCCCGTCAATGGCCAGCGAGGGATTGATTTGCTCGCCGTTGGTGTATTGATCTTCAATGGTCTCAGTCGCATCATACACGGTATCGACGTAATTGGCGTTATGATCGCCGGTCGTCATCGGGGCCCCGTTCGCGGCAAAGCGGCGGTAATAGATGCCGAAACTATCGGCGCGATCTTGTTTATTAGGCGAGGTATAATCTTTGTCGGCATCCAGAGTACCGGCAGGAGTAACGTCGTTGTCTTCGAAGCTTTCCCATGCGACGATGAAGTTCCCGCTGCTATCCATGACGACGGAGGGATTGCGTGCGGTCTTCATATAATCGCTGACCGTATAGATTCCATAATAGTCGCAAGGCAATTGATGATCGTCAGGCCAGTCGGCGATGAAATTCTGATATGCTCCATTAATCGGCTGCCGGCTGCCGTCGATGCGGAACTCAAGATTGTTGTTGCCCTGTTGATCGTTGCCGGCGGCATGGACGCGGGCATTCCCTTGGGCGTCGAACATGCGAGCCATAATATACGAATCCCAGTTATAGCCGTCGCTATTCCAAAAAGCCTGTTCCCACACGACCACGAAGTTGCCGCTGTTATCCATGGCCGCGGCTGGGTTCACTTCGTCTCCCGTCCCGCTGGGAAGGTCAACGGAATTGACGCGGAACTCGCTGCCGACTTTTTGGCCGTCGTAATTATAAATTTGGGCGTGGATATCGTTGAAGTAGCTGAGCGTTTGGGCTTTGCTGGCCCAGACGATCACGAAATTGCCGTAATCGTTCATGGCCACGTAGGGCGAGATCTGATCGCCGGTGTAATTCGTGTTGACTTGGATTTCCCCGCCGACTTTTTTGCCCACGGAATTGAAGCGCTGGGCATAAATGCCCCAACTGCCGTCGGCATCCTGGCCCTGGCTCGTCCAGGTCACCACGAAGTCTCCTACGGCGTCCATGGCTATCGACGGATCGATCTGATTGCCCTTGGTGTACGTGTTTACCAAGACATCCGCGGTCAGCGGGTTGTTGTTGGAGTCGTAAAGCCGCACGTACACGCCCGCGCCATTGGGATCGCTGGTATCGTCTTGGCCGAAGGATGTCCAAACCACGGCAAAATCGCCTTTATGATCCACGGCCAGGGAATGAGTGGACTTGTCGGTGGCAATGTTGTAAGAGCCGTAATCGACGAGTCCGGTGGTTTGGGTGTATTGCGTGTCCGATTTTCCGGATTCATCCACGCCGTCGACGCGCAACTCGCCCCCGCTCTGCGCCGAGCCCACGGTAAAGAGTTTGCTGAAGCTCTGGCCCGAGGTCACAAAGGCCGTGGTGTACATCGGATTGCTCTGGGCAGCGGAATTATCGATGACGTTGCCCTTCAGCACCAATTGATACTGGCCGGACGCCAATGCGCTTGCGCCTCCGGAGATCCCGTTCCCGCTGAGATAGACGGTGGCTTCGTATTTGTGCGTATCCGGATTGTAGGCGAAGGTCACGTTGTAGATTGCGCCGATGATTTCGCTGCCGTTGTGATACAAGGCCCAATTCGAGGAATTGATGATGCTGTTCACGCCGCTGGTCCCAGTGCCCAGGTACATGTTCTCGTCGAAGACCACGATCAGTTCCGTCACCGACGTGGTCGAGGAAATGGCGTCGTTATCCATGATCCGCGTGCCGTCGGGCAGGAGTACGTCGCTGATGATCGCCCCGACGGTGTCCGTCCGCGGCGCGCTGGCCGCCGTGACCGTTTTGTAAATCAACGTCTTGCTGCTGTTGGTGGTGTCTGGGCCAGTAAACACGATTACCACGTCGCCGACGGCGTCGCTGCCAACCGATGCAATATACTGATTGCCGACGGTTGCCACGTTGGCCCGGGTCTCGCCGCCGACCTTGGCGGCAATCCTATATGTAGGATCGTAGCTGAAGCGTTGATAGAACACGCCGGCGCCGGAGGTATCGCTCTGACCGATCCGGTTGCCGTACCCGCTCCAGGCAACCACAAATCCGCCGTTGTAATCCACGGCAACCGACGGATATTGCTGATCGCCCTGCATCGTGGAGTTGACGGCTATGTCAAGCTGCCAGGGAAGCACGAATGGCAGAAAGTCCGTATTAGTAGTGGGATTGGTGTCATAGAAGGTTAGAGTGGTGGCTTTGATTTCCCAACCATTGCCGTCCGGCAGCATGGATTGATATACAAGAACGATATTGTCGCCGTCGGGCGAGGTGGCGATATCGGGATATCTATAATTTATATTGGTAGGCTCGGCTAATCCAAGATAGTTGTAAAAATATCCCATATTGAATTCCGGTTCCGTGGGGTTACCCTCGGGACTAAATATGCGGATAAAGATGTCGTGATTGGTGGAGACCATGCCCTGGCCTTCAAAGGCGACCACAAACCAACCGTTGTCCATCAGGGCCGCGCTGGAATGATATTGATCGCCGGCGGTAGTGGTGTTCACCTGGAATTCCGGAATCACCACTTCTCCGAAAGAGTTGTATTTGGCGGCGTACACGCCGTAACCGTAGCCCGCCTTGCCGCTGTTCTCCTCCCCGTAGCTCGACCATGTGATCACGAAATCGCCCTGGGTGTCCATGGACACGTTCGACCACTTCTGAGGGCCGGCGGTGTGGGTATTTACACGGAATGCGCTGTACTCGCTCTCCGAGGCGATTGGATTGACGTATAGCACATTGGTGCCGGTGCTGGCGTTGTAGTACACGCCCTTGATCAATCCCAGGGCGTTGAAGCGGCGGGCATAAATGTCCGCATCTCCGGTCGTGCTGTTGTATTCGGTCCAAGTCACGACAAAGTCGCCGTCGGCGTCGCAGGCCACGGTGGCGAAGCGTTGAGTATCGCTGAGGTGCGTGGTGTCGACCGCCAACACCGGCGCCGCGTTGGAATCTATCGTACCGAGGTAATTACCGCTTGAATCGACCCAAGGCAGGTCGGCCGCGGTCCCGTCGGCCTTGAAGATTTGGTAGTAAACTCGATCGTGTTTCAGGGTCGTATCGTAGGCCGTCCAAACAACGATGTGATCCCCGTCGGCGTCGACCGCCACTGCACCGGGAGTTTCGGGGTAAGTTCGGCCGTTGCTCTGACTTGTACTGCCGCTTACCACGTTGCCCACCGGATCATCAACGGTGCCGCCCTGGCCCAGGACATCGATGGTAAAGTTGAAAACGTAATTCCCCCCGTTCGCGCCGTCCAGGTTGCCGTCCAAATAGTTGCCGAATATGTCCTGAACTTTATCGGAAATCGTCAGTACGTATGTTCCTTGGCCAAGGGCCTGATTGCCGGAAAGCGCGATGTTGCCGTCGAAGGTCACCACGGCTTCGTACTTGCCGCTCGCGGTGGACGACAGCCCCAACGTGTAGGCTTCGTTCAGGCCGAATTTCACCGATGCCACGCCGTTTACAATTGTTGAGCCGTTCTGGGTGATCGTCCAGTTGTTAGGATTCAGCACGCTGTTAACACCGCCGGTGGTGCCGACCGTGGAAAGGTTTTCGTCAAACTCGATCACGAATTTCGTGACGCTGCTGGTCATCATCGCGTTGTCGTAGATTTTGCTCAGCGTGGTCGCGCCAGTGCTATTCAACACGTCGGTGACAAAGGGTCCGGCGGTGTCGGCTTTTAACTCGTAACGTTGCAAGAACACGCCTTGGTTGTCTGTAACGCTGGTCAGGGCGTCTTTGCCGTTGCCGCTCCAAACCGCGACCAGGTCGCCGTTGGCGTCCAAGGCGATCGAGGGATAGCGCTGGTCGCCGTACGTGGTGGAATTCAAGCGGAATTCGTTGCCGATCTCGCCGTTTGTGCCCAAGGACGTGTTCACGCCGATCTGCGAAGTGCGGGCGTATCGCTGAGCGTAGATGCCGTAGCTGTTGGGGCTGTCCGCCAGGCCGCTGCTTACGGACGGCCGGTCCTGGTAGCTTTCCCAAACGATGGTAAAGTCGCCCGCGGCGTTCATCGACGCTTGCGAATGTTGCTGGTTGTAGGTGGTAAAGGTATTGACTTTGAATTCGTTGCTTTGGGCAGTGGCTTGCGAATCGAAGCGGCGGGCATAAACGCCGTTCTCGCCGCTCACGCCGGCCCCGTAACCGCTGCCGCCCCCGTCCTGGCCGTAACTGGTCCAGGACACGACGAAATCGCCGTCCGCGTCCAAGGCCACCGAGGACCATTGTTGAACGCCGGCCGTGGTCTGGTTGACGAGAAACTCCGGGCCCGAGCCGCTGCTCACCATGGAGTTGATCCAATCGGCGTATGTGGACACGCAGGTGTCGAAACTAAATTCGCCGAAGGACGAATTGGTCGTGCTGTCCACGTCGGCGGCACAGGTGACCCCGGCCGTGACAATCGCCGCGATCTGTCCGTCGATGAAGCACGGGCCGCCGGAGTCGCCTTCCGCCGAATTCGCTTCCAAGTTGCCTAAACCCAAGTCATTAATGCCGAGATACATACCACATGCGTCGTTGGCCGCCAAGCCGCTATCAAAGTCGTATACAAGGATATTTGAACTCCAATTAGAGACCAGTTCATCGGCGGTTGCCTCGTATTTGTTTTCGCCTTCCCGCTTGGTTCCATAACCCAGGGTGGCGCCGGTGGCGCCGGTGCCGGAAAGCCCATAACCGTAGAATTCGAATACTTGGCCGATAATGCTGCTTTCGGTACCCGTGTAAATCTCATATCCGGTTACGCCGGCCGGCGCGATTTGGGACAATGTAATGATGGCCATGTCGGGACTTCTCATCGAGTCGCCGGTGAAATTGGGATTGACGGTCACCATTTTGGCCTTGATCGTCACATTGCCGGAGGTCAAATTGAAAGTAACGTAAACATTGTTGGTAACAAGTTGATTGGTGTTTGCATAACACACCACGTGCGCTGCGGTAATTACGTGGTAACGATCGGCCAGCAGAACGCCCGATCCATATCCATAGTCTTCGGTGTATATCGATACGATGCCGTCGGCGCCGGTGCCCGCGGTCACGACGTGATTGGCCGGATCGTCGGTTGTCACGACTTTATTGGTAACCTGGGAATCCCATTCGGACGTGGCTGTACTCAATGATTTGGAGGTCGTTTCGTAATAAGTGTTGGAAACAAACTGCTTGGCGTAGATGTTCGATTCCCAGGCGTTGTCGCCGCTCTGGCCGTAACCGGTCCAAGTTATGACGAACGAGCCTTGTTCGCTCATCGCCACCGAAGGATCCATCTGGTCGTTCGCGGTCGTGTCGTTGACCTGTATCGCGCCGGACACGCCCTCCACCTGTGTGACGATGCTGATCCGCACGCCGGCGTCGCCGGTCAGGCTGGAGGAGCTTACCGTGATTAGCGGCTCGTCCGTGCTGGCGTCCGAATCTATAAAGGTTACCAGAACGTCCGTGGAAGAAGAGGCCGTTACGGTGACCGCCGCGCCCATGGCCGTCATGGCGGCTGCGATCTGGTCCAAAAGCGACTGGGTCAAAAGGTTGTTGGGATCGGTCGGCAGCGTGATTTTGGTGGTGCTCACGACGCCGTTCCAACTCAGGTAAAAGTAGCCTTGCGGCCGGCCGATGAAAGTGATTACTTGTTCCTCGTTGGTGCCGCCCAACTCCACTCCGGCCGGGCTGTAACGCTGCGCATACACGCCGTACCCGCTGCCGTCCTCGCCCATGCTCTGCCAGGTAATGACAAAGTCGCCGTCCGCGTCCATCGCCACGCCGGGGTGAGTCTGAATGTCATTCTTATAAGATCTATTGACCAGGAACTCGCTATCGTTCGGGCCGGCCCGCGCGCCGGTCGCGTCGTACATCCGGGCGTACACGTCCCAGCTTGTGCCCACTGTGTCGTTCGGATCGTTTTTGTTGGTCGACCAGGTCACCACGAAATCGCCGTCGCCGTCCATCGCCACCGAGGCCGTAGCCCCGCCCGTGGTCACCCCTGACGGAAATTGATATACGTCGGAGGCAACCAGAATCTCGTTGTTCGTCCAGGCGAGGCCCGTGGCTGGATTGATTACCGTTTCCACGGTGATGGTCGATACGCGGGTAGTGCCGACTAGCGTCCAAGTGGTCGTGTACATCTTGGCGTACACGGATTCATAGCCGGTGGTGGAGTCCGTGCTGGTCCACACGACGACGTAGTCGCCCTCGCCGTCGCTGGCTACGGCCTGCTGGCCGGGCGAAGTGGCCTGGTTTCCGGCCGTGGTCAGGTTTACCAGCGTTTCCGTGCCTGTAAGCGCCGCCACGTCGAAGGAGCGGCTGAAGGAGCTGCCGTTTATGTTGTAGCCCGTCCGGCCCAAGGGATTTCCCGCCACGTCTTTCAGCGAGTTTAGAGCCACGATTTGATACTGCCCGTTGGCCAAGGCGGTGATGCCGGCGCTGGCCCCGTTGCCGTCGAAGAACAGGATTGCCTCGTACTTGTTGCTGGCAATGGTCGATAGCCCCCAGTCATAAGCCGCATTCAGGCCGTAAACGATTTTGTAGATTCCCCCCTTAATCTGCACGCCGTCCTTCATCAAGGCCCAGTTGCTGGTGTTGGTTACGCTGCCGGTGCCCGAGGTCATCATCTGCTCGTCGAAAGTCACCACCAGATACTGCATCGATTGCGTAACCTCCGCCCCGTTTTTCAGGCGCGTTCCGTCGGTCAGGATAAAATCGGTGACCAGCGGGCCGGCCGTGTCCGTGCTCTCCGTGTACGTGCGAAAGTGGATGCTGGTTCCCAACGCTTCCGAGAAGTCCCGGTTATAGTCAGCCGTGTGCAACACGCCGTTCGAATCATAGTAGGTCGAGTTTTGCAACGTGCCGTTCGAATATTGATCGGATTGGGTCCACACCACGACGAAATTCCCGCTTGGCCCCATGCCAATTGAAGCGTATTCCTGCAGCGTGCCCGTAGTCGCGGCGGTTTCAACGGCCAACTGAAGCGGAAGAGCGTTAGCGCTGCCGACCTTCATGGAAAAAGGCGTGTATGGAGTCAAACTTATAGCCGTTTGATTGTGCGCCTGGTCATCCAGCGTGATTTCGTAATATTGATAGTTAGTAGTCGGAAGACCGTAGTTCGCCAAATCCCAGTCCGTTCCCGTGCGCGCGGTGACCTCGGTGGGGTCAATTAAACGAACTTCCACCGACGGGGTGTTATCCCAAGCAATGCCGCCTAATCGGTTTATCACTCCGCTTAATGCTTTTTGAATCGCAGTCGCCGTTTGGGCTACATCAACCGGACCACTATTCGGTAGATACGTGGGTGTAATCGTAATGTCCGTGTATCCGGGCGCAGTGGTATACGAATTAGACACTCGTATGGTGAAACTGCCGGTCGTGGCCGTGGGATCGATGCCTATGATATATTGCGCGTCGTGCCCGTCCGTTAGGCTATTGACAACAACGTCTCTTAGAACGCCGCTCGAGTCATAGTTCATGCTAACGGAGCCATCCGCATTAACCACGCGAAATGCGTCGAATTGGGAGAATTGCACGCCGTTGGGTTCGCCGCGCATATAACCGTTGGGTTCATACAAGGTGCCGTAGGTCGCGTTGGCTGTCTTAAGCGAGTTGTTGTACATAGAATAGTAATACGACTCCCAGGCCGTTTGAAGAGCGCCCAAATCCGCGTTCGTGGCTATGGAACCGACACTTAGGTTTTGATATTCATAAGGATAATATGTTTGCAGCAAATACACGTCCATGTATGAAAGTCCGCTTTTCTGGGCGGTCCATAAATCACTGTTTATGATGTAATCGAGGTTGAGGCCATAACCCCATTCGCTTCCATATCCATCAAACACGGTCGTAATATCGCCGTCGGCGTCCATGGCCACTTGATTGTTGCCCTGAAAATACGGCCAATCGGTATAATATCTGGCGGACGATGCATCCGTCGGAGCGGACCACGCGCTGTTGACCCGGAAAATGGGAAGAGTAACGTAATTGCCCGTCACTAGGTTTGTAGTCGGGTCGGTAAGGCTGTATCTGATCTGGTACACGCCTTCGCTTTCAATAGTTATAACATTTGTAGTGCCTGTGCCGGGGGGTATATCGGGCCTGTCCTTGTCGAAGTTATCATCCGAACAGGGTGGCGTTTGCCAGTTAATCCTGTCGAAGGTAATTACGTAATTATCGCCCGAATCCCATGCCGCGGTGGAGGCGAAACCCAGCGCCACGTCAAACTGGCTGGGTTGGCCTGCTGCGTTAAGACTGATTATATTGCCTTGTGCGTCGTAAACCTTTGCCATGACTACATCCGGCTGCGACACCGATCGCTCTTCCGTCCAAGTAATCAGGAAGTGCCCGTCATCGCTCATGCTCACATAGGATTCGTATTCCGGGCAGGTGATTTCCGAGTTCACCTGGAACTGGCTGCCGATGCGATTGCCGTCGTGATCGAAACGCTGGGCCTGAATGTTGTTGAAAAAGCTGGTGAATTGACCTTCATCGGTCCAGGAAACCACGAAATCGCCGTCGTTGTCCATGGAAACCGAGGCTTCGTACTGCTTATTGGGCGTATAAGTATTCACCCTGAATTCGTTGCCCAGCGCCCTGACTCCTTGCACGTAGTCGATCTCTGAGGCCGTGACCGTCGTACTCACGTAACCCGTCGCCGATATGACAAATTGCGCGGTTCCGTCCACAGTGTCCGCATCGGAATTATCCAGTATCTTTACCGTTTGCGGCACGTTCCAATTGGCCCCGGTAAAGGTTAGCGTCGTGGGAATTGCCCGAAGGTCCGGATCGGCGCCGGCCTGCCTTGCAATTGTCACCGTATAAACATCATTCTTGTCGATCACTCCATCCCCATTTACATCAAGTCCTTGCGGAAGCACGACCGTGAAAGTGCTTGTTGTTCCTTCCAGCACCTGCACTAAATCGGTGGAAGTAATCAACGTGGAACCATAATTGACTTCATTTGCCGTCACCTTGGCGTTCGGTGTGAAAGTAGTGACCGGGGTAGTCGTCCCCTCCGACGTTGGAGTTGTGGCCTTTAGATCGAATACGGCTGTTCCATTGACATCACCGAGGGCATCATATAATACCATCGTTTGCGTTATGTACCAGTTGGCCGACGTAAACGTGAAACTGGTCGGCGTTGGGCTTAGGTTCGCGTCGCCGCCAGTTTCCATCGTCACGGTGACCGTTACATTCGATATTGGCTGGTAAGCCAACTTTATCGGGACAAGTGTATATCCTCCCTCGGGAACCGACACGGTACTCGCCATAATCACCACGGGCGACGCGTTTATGTCGATCTGTGTCACGGCGACTGCTTGAACCGAATAGCCGATGGCGGAAATGTAAAAGTTCGCGATCCCATTAATCGCGTCTAAGTCGGGATTCGACGTGAATGTCACCGCTTGCGGAGTGTTCCAATTGCCGTTTGTTACTATTGCCGTATGGGCCGCGTTCCAAACGTCGGCGGTAAATGTCAGTGTCGTTTTATCGGCCGTTATGGACGCATCGCCGCCCGCTTGCTTGGAGATGTAAACCGTCACGTCATAAGTCGGTGAGGAGGGAAGCGACACATAAATTACATGGCCGGCGGTGTCTCCCTCCAACACGGATACGTTCTGTACGGAGGTGTAAGTGGTTTGAGAATTGGAAATGGTTACGTCGGGCACGTTACTATCAAGCTCCATCGCGGTCACCACCTGGGTGGTTAAACCCGCCGACAACGCGGATACGTAAAAATATCGCGTTCCATCCGTGTTGTCCGCGTCCACGGCATCACGGATTGTCACCGTCTGTGCCACGTTCCAGTTGCCGGGAGTAAAAGTGAGCGTTTGTATGCCGGTTATACCATTGGCGTTAGGATTGGTAAGGTCCACATCACCGCCGTCGGCTGTGGCTTGGCTGCGAATGGTTACCGTTACATTTGCCGTTGGCGCTGCGGAAAGCATTACTGTAAAAGTGTTCGTTCCTCCCTCCGGAACAAATACGGTATTGCTGGAAACCACCAGACTTATCGAAGTATTGTCATTTTCGATTAAAGTCACAGTTTGGGTTGTCAAACCCGTCCCGGTCAGGTCGAAGTATGCTATCCCATCAGCAGTGTCCGCATCCGCGGCCGCGCTTGCCGTAACCGTTTGCGGTGTCATCCAATTGCCGGGCGTAAGTTGCACGGGTAGAGTGGGTGGGATAGGGGGGTTGGCATTGGGATCGCCGGGATCGCCGGGGGTGAATGTTGGGGCGGTAAATGTGAGTGACGTGGGAATTACCGTAAGGTCGATATCGCTGCCCGTCTCGGCCGTGAGGTTCACCGTAGTATCCGCCGCAGGCACGGCGGTAAGAACGACGGTAAAGGTGTTCGTCCCTCCCTCGGGCACGACTACGATAGGATCGCCATTTGGCGTGACAATAGTAAAGTCCGCCGAAGGCGTACTATCAACCTCGCCGACAAAAATTTTCTGAGCGGCGTAACCCGGCACGTCCAAATAAAACACCGCGGCGCCATTGATCGAGTCCGCGTCCGCGGCCGCGTGGAAAGTTATCGTCTGCGGGCCAAAATTGGTTGGGGTAAAGGTGATTGTCCCGGTTGCGGTAAGGTTCGGATCGCCCCCAGCCTCCTTCGTAATGGTCAGCGTCACATTCGACGTCGGGGCCACCGGAAGCGCAACGGTTATTGTATTTGTCCCTCCCTCGCTAACCGCCACGACCACCGGGTCGGTGGCAAGCGCCGGCGTCGGAGTAATTATCAAGGCCGGCGGAGTCGTCGTATCCACCTCGCTCACGGCAATCGGCACATTGATATAACCCGGCGCAATTACGTAAAATACCGCGGTGCCATTTATCGCGTCCGAATCGGCAAGCGCATTTACCGTTATCGGGCGTGCATAGCCCACGTTGTTTACATAATCCCAGTCGCCAGGACCTAATTGCAATGTGGGAGTGGCCGACAAATCCGCATCGCCGCCTGCCTGCTTTACGATGCTCACATTCACAAACGTAGTTATCGGGCTGGTAAGGGCAACCGTAAAGGTGTTCGTGCCTCCTTCCGGAACCGTCAAGGTATTGGAGGAATTCACTAACACTGTATTTCCTATCACAAACTGCCCTACACCGATCTCGTTGGCGGTAACCGTCTGATAGGCGTATTCGGGATTATTGGGGGCATATACGTAAAAATACGCCGTGCCGTTATTAACCGTCGTGTCCAGCGGCGCGCTTAAAGTTACCGTTTGGACCATGTTCCAATTATAAATGTTGAAATAGAGCGCCGTGGGAGCGGCCGTGATGTCCGAGCTGCTGTCGGCACGCTTCAAAATGTCAATTTCGACATTCTGTGGGGTAGAAATCGGTTTTCCTAAGGCTGAACCTTTTGGAATAAAAGTTAAACCGATTGGAGGATCAGTAGTGCCTGCAGCGGTCCAATACGTGCCGGATTTTGTTCCTGCTGCAGAAGAGATAACCCACTGAGGCACACTGGAATCATACCAAAGGATATAATTTGTGGTAGCACATTGATAGGCGTTTTTTCCTCCGTAGGTTCCAGAGATAGCATAAGTGCCATCGCAAGCAATGTTACTCCCACTGATTGTTCCTAAAATTACAATATTGGTGGGCGCAGCCGATAGCGCAACCGTGAAACTATTCGTCCTTCCCTCAACCACCGACAACGTTTCGGCGGAAAGCATTATACTGGATAAATCGTTGTCGACCTCGGTTAAGTTAACAGTCTGAGTCGCGTAACCCGATGTTAGATCCGCCGGCATCAAGGAAATCACCGCGGTTCCATTTGTCGTGTCCGCGTCCTCGGCGTCGTTGACCTTTACCGTGTGAGGTTTACTCCAGTAATCCGCGGCGGTGGGATCGGCGATTGTAAACTTGAGCGACGCAGTCGAGGAATCGACCGTGAGATCCGCGTCGCCCCCGGTTACTTTTTTTACGTTCACAGTCAAATCCGAAGTAGGCGCGGTCTCAAGTTTTACGGTAAAAGTGTTGTAAGCGCCTTCCGGCACTGAAACGTTATCGCTGGAAACTATCAAACTTTTGCTGTCGATCTCAGTAGCGGTTACCACCTGGGTGGCGTAGTCCGCTATTGATACGTCGAAGCTTGCCGTCCCATTATTAATGGTGGTGCTGTCCGCACGCGCACTGATCGTTACCGTATGGGCAGCTACATCGGCGGGGGTGGGGTTGTTCCAATTGCTGGGGGTAAACGTAAGCGTTTGGATGCCGGTTGCAGGATTGGCATTAGGATTGGTAAGATCCGCGTCGCCGCCCGACTCTTTTGATATGGTCACCGTTATGTTCGATAACGGTTGGCTGTCCAACGCCACTGTAAACGTGCCGTTGCCGCCCTCCGCAATCGACAGCGTGTGGCTCGTCGTTATGACCAAGTTCGGCTTGCTCATCAGCGCAGAGGGCGAAAATCGCCTTGCAAAAACGTCGGTCTGGCTGCCCTGATTTACCGAATCCGGAACCACGCTCGTCCAGGTTATTACAAAATCCCCGTCCGCATCCATCGCCACCGCCGGGTCGAGCTGATCGTATTGGGTGGGCAGAGATGAATAAGGATTCTGCGGCTCCAGGGGATTCACGCGGAATTCGGCGCTGGGCTCCTTCAAAGTCTTGACGTTAAAAACGTTCAACGAGTCTATGGTCTGAGTCGACAGACTCGTGCCGGTTGAGTCGGTCACTTGGCCGAATACCAGTTGGGGTTGATCCGTCTTCCCCGAATTGCCTGTAAAAGTTATGTCAAACGTGAACAAACCGTTCGGATCGGTCGCCGTGACCACGTTCGTCACTTTAACCGTCACCGGATCCATGCCGTTTGCCGTCCAACTGGCCGCGCTGAATGCCGTTTGTATGCTTAATGCCGTTTGCGACCCGTCCGTCGGCGACACGTATATGCGCGGGGCGCCGGCGGTGTTAACGCCGATGTTGATCGGCTGCCGCACCACGCTCACCGTGACGGACGGCAAATTCCCCGTTGTCCAAGCCGGATTCATGGCCGTGATCATGTTCATCGGTTGCCCCTGCGAAGCATCGCCGAAATCCACCTCGTATTCATGGGAATCCAAGGCCGTTACCGTCACGTCGGCCAGCGATCCGCCTAGGGCTCGCAGTGCGCTCTGCATCAAATTCGCCGGATTCAGCGTGGCGGAAGTGGAATTGTAGGCTGTTTCGTCGAACTGGATCGGCTGCGTGGTCTCAGTCACCGGATCGATCGTACCGTCGCCGTTAAGATCAATACCCAAACTGAACACGCCTTTCGCAGTACCGGCAGTGGACGTGCCCGTCGTATCTGTCTGCGAAATGGTTATTTTTTGCACCGCGTTGCCGCCGTAAACCAAGGAAAACTTGGCGGGATTCTGGGTGGGATCAACCGACCCGCTCGACAGTGTTTTAAATATGGAAGAAGGCAACGTAATTCGCTGTACTTCGTCGGTGTAATATCGGGCGTAAATGTTGGCTTCGGTCACTCCGTAACCCGTTGTCGGGTTAATCACCTGAAGACCGGTTTCCGGATCGATAAGCGGATCGTAGCGCGTCCAAGCCACCACAAAATCGCCGTTGTCATCCGTAGCCACCGCTTGCGTGCCGGTAGCGCCCGTATACGACAAGTTCGGATTCGAGGTGGTCCCGGTGGTTTGGCTGCCCAGCGTTTGGCTGACGCTTTGATCGGTCGTATTGCCGATGGAAACGGTAAGCAACATCCGTTCTTCCAAGGGATCGATCATCAGTCGCCGGTTACGCCCACCCGCCGGTCGGCGGCGATTTCGTCCGCTGAAAAAATCCAGGATGCTCTCCCAAGAGTTTCCAATACGTTGAAATTTAGGCATTCGCAATAATGACATGATTAAAAATCCTCACGATAAATTTCCGGCATCCGGAACTTGATTTGTCGCTGTAGCCGTAACTGGTCCTGCCGCGCCCTCGACCGGAGGCTTGGCATAATTCTGCTGATCGATGTTGTTATTATTGTTTTGAGTCGCTGCCGCGTCATCGCGGATTTCATTGCCCGGCCGCAGCCAAAAGGCTGAATCAGGATTGCTTATCGCCTGGCGCGTGGCCGGTTTTTCCAAATTTAAAATCATCGGCCGTTTAAGGCCGGGCAAAAATTGCACGTCGTATATCTCTTCGCATCCCTCGGTGAATTCGAAAAATCCCGCCTCCTGGCCGCTGCGAAGATCCACCACCGCCAGTCCGCAACGCAACCGCTCCCAGCGCGTTTGCACCGGCAGGCCCCCGAAAATGTGTTTTTCCCTGATCCTCGACAATCCCACCACCGCGTACGGTCCGATAAAACACAAACCCCGTAAATATCCCGGCAGTCCGCAAACCACGTTCTGCCGGCCGCTTCCAACGTCGATCGTCGCCAACTCCCCGGTCCCCGAATTCAACACCCATAATCGGCCGTCGTACCAGCGGGGCGAATGCGGCATCGACAGCCCGTCGGTTACGATTTCGTCGGTCGTGACGTCGATAATAACGCCCCCGGCGGCCTTGTTTTCACGCCAGCCGCCGACCTTGTCCGTCTTTCCCAGCGCGGTTACATACTTGGGCCGGTTCTCGTAGAGCGCTAAACCGTTTAAATGACAACGATCCTCCGGCACCAGATCGCTCACAAAACTAGGCTTCCAAAAAGGGACAAAGTTGAAATCAAAACTCAATCGCGCAAGACAGGAAAACCGCGTGGCCGTTATAATTATCCCTTCGGCCGAAATCGCCACGTCATGGGTGTGCAAATCGCCCGTGTGATACGTCGCGCGGGGTAAATACAGGGCGTCGTAACGGCCGGGCTGATTTTCCAAAAATTCGTAGGCCAAAAGCGGAGTATTAGCGAATATGCACAGATCGTGACGCGTAGCCAAAACCATGCGATTCCCTGCCGCGGCCAGTCCCAGCGGCTTGTCGAAATCGCGCATCAACAGCGTCACTTGGCGACCGTCCCAGCCGATCATCGCCACCTTGCCCGCCTGATATGTCGAGACCGCCACCGATCCGCCGGCCCGGGCGAGCCACTCTTCAAATGCCGCTGATGCCAGGCATTGAATTTCCAAGGGATTGTTCATCTAACTCTCTGTTCCTGTATTTACCGTCACAAAAATGACGGCAACTACATATTGCCCATCCTGCATGGTAAAGCCTCAAGCTCCTAATAGTTAATGAGAGTAAATTTTTACAAATCTGTCAAACTAAATAAAGGGTTCCGCATTACCTGGAGCTAAATACATGCCAATAGTTAAATACACGCCAATTTATTAGAAATATTCTAAGGTTGCCTATACTCTATAGACGCCTCATCTTATCATGATTGGACTTTTTATGGACGTCAAGTGTGTAAAACTGTTGTTCATACAACTTAATAGGTATTTCAATAACCCTCTAGATGGGGCCGATTTAAAATTCCTGCAATTATTAAATGGTCTTGGAATTACAGTATTTTGAAATAGGGGAAAACTCTTGTATGCCAACAAAGAGTATTATTATTGAACACTTTTGTTGAAAATATGATACAACATGAGTATGAAACGTTTTGGGCCAACACTGTTGTTGACAGTATTGTATTTGCTCTCCTCCTGCGCTTCGGCTGGGCAAGCCGGCGAAGAACCGCAAGTCAATAAAGATAAAGAAAATTCCTCTCGTTTCGTTCGTCTAAGCCGGGACGAAAAAAAACAGCCTATCGCCTTGGAGTCGGCCATTGTCAGATACGTTCCCAAGGATCGCTCCAAAAAAACGCCGATCGTGGACCTGGTTACGGCGGTTCATATCGGTGAAAAAAGTTATTACCAACGGCTGAACCGGGAATTCGAAGGTTATGACGCCGTACTCTACGAACTCATCGCTCCCGAAGGCACGCTCATACCAAAAGGCGGCGGCGCGGGATCGGGTAGCTTTATCTCCATGATCCAGAAGGCCATGAAAGACGTACTGGAACTTGATTTTCAACTCCAATTGATCGATTATACCCGCCCCAATTTGCTCCACGCCGATATGTCGCCAGACCAATTCGCCCAGTCCATGAACAAGCGAGGCGAAAGCATGTTTTCCATGTTCATCCGCATGATGATCTCGGCCATGAACCAACAGGATTCCCAACAGACCGCCGCCTCCGACCTAAAGTTGCTCATGGCCCTTTTTGACAAGAATCGGGCAATGGCTTTAAAACGCGTCATGGCCGAACAATTTCAATCAATGGACGGTATGCTCTCTGCCGTGGAAGGAGCCGACGGATCCACCCTGATCAGCGAACGCAACAAAGTAGCCCTGGAAGTGTTGCAAAAGCAAATCGCCGAGGGGAAGAAAAAACTGGCGATCTTTTACGGCGGCGGTCACATGCCCGATTTCGATAAACGCCTCCGCGACCAGTTCGGCCTGGTTCCCATAAGCACCCGCTGGCTTACGGCCTGGAATCTCAAGACCGAATCCAAACCGGCGCCGCCCGAAAATAAACATCAGTAAATAAACCGCTTGCAGTTTCGCAATTTATCATACAAACCGCTTGCGATTTCGCCATTTCACAAATAAACCGCTTGCGGTTTTGCGATTATAATATCCCGGAGCAGACACGGATGGCAATACTCTCCATGAACGAGACGACCACCTTTCGCTGGTCGTTCGAGGAAGACGTGACCCATTATAGCGCGGCCGGCATCCCGGCCTTGGGCGTCTGGCGGCAGAAACTCTCCGATTGCGGTCAGGCCAAGGCATTAAAATTGCTCAAACGTCACGGTCTGAAAGTTTCGCATTTGTTTTGGGCGGGCGGTTTCACCGGCAGCGAAGGCCGCAATTATCGCGAAAGCATCGAGGACGCCCAAGAAGCCTTGCTCGCCGCCGCCGCGCTGGAAACCGATACCTTGACGATATTTAGCGGCGCCCGGGCAGGGCATACTTCCAACCACGCTCGACGCCTGCTGCATGACGCTTTAAAAATACTCTCGCCCCAAGCCGCCGAACTGGGCGTTTTCCTGGCCATCGAAGCCATGCATCCCGGCTGCGCCGCCGATTGGACCTTTTTAAACTCTGTCGATGATGTCCTGGACGTAATCCATGCGGTTGCCGGAGGCCAGGTGAAAATCATATTGGATACCTATCATCTCGGCCTCAGTCCCGCCCTGGTCGATCGAATTGCCGAAATCGCACAGTATATATCCATTGTCCAGTTGGGCGACGCCCGGAAACCGCCCGTCGGCGAGCAAAACCGCTGCCGGTTGGGCCAGGGCATTGTTCCGCTGCGAGAAATCGTCTCCGCCCTTAAGACCGCCGGTTACAACGGATATTATGACGTCGAACTGCTGGGCGAAGAACTGGAAACCACCGAATATAGCTCCTTGCTCGACCATGCCAAAAACGCCTTTGCCGACCTGGTCGGTGAAGCATAGTCCTTGCGGTTTCGTGATTTCCCAATTAAACCGCTTGCGGTTTCGCGATTTATTTGAAGTGATTTAGAACTCAAAATCGGCATTTCTCGGGTTTTCTTTTCCCGGCATCCTCGCTATCATCGCCTTTTATGAACGCGTCCATGAAAAAACCGCCTAACACGTCTGTTCGGGCGATCATCCTGGGGGCCGGGCGCCCGGAAGTACTCGCCGAAGCCGAACGGCTCCGCACGGAAATCCCTCGCCATGTCCAGATTGTTAAAACCGATTTCACCGGCAACCAAGATATGTCGGCTGTAGACGCCGATCTGGCTATTGTTCTGGGTGGCGACGGCTCGATCCTCCGCGCCGCTAGGCAAATGGGACATCGCCAATTACCAGTAATGGCCGTCAATATGGGCAAGCTGGGGTTCCTGGCGAATATATCAGCCCCCGAATTGCCAGCCACCCTAAGCGATTATCAGGCAGGATTATTGAACGTCGCCGAACATCTTATGTTCGAATGTTCTTTAATTCGCGACGGCCAAGTCTGCCTGCAACAACTCGGGCTGAACGAAGTGGCCGTATTGGCCGGCACTTCCTTTTCGCTTTTGGACATCAATCTTTACGTTGACTCGGAACTGGTAACTACCTATAGTTGCGACGGATTGATGATCAGCACGCCGGTCGGTTCGACCGCCCATTGTCTTTCGGCCGGCGGACCGATCCTGCGGCAGACGATGCGGGCCTTCGTGATCCTGCCCATCAGCCCCCACACGCTAACCAATCGTCCCGTGGTCGATTCTGCCGATCATGTGTACGAATTCGAGACGCCGCATCCCAGCCCAGGCGTCTCGGTCGTGGCCGACGGCCGGTTGCTCGGTCAACTTCAGCCCGGCGACCGCGTACGGGTGGAGCAATCCGCCGCGAAATTCAAATTGATAACCGGACAAGGACACGGTTATTATCGCACGCTCCGCGAAAAACTCGGCTGGGGCGGACAACTGAAATTAAACAAACAATAGATGGAGGCCTCGTTCCCATGCTCTGCG
>JBEKFZ010000065.1:0-23658 GCA_050013075.1 Thermoguttaceae bacterium
GAAAAACTGGATGACTTCCAAACGAATGGCCATGATTTAGCTCCGGATATATTAGTTATCAGTCTTCAGTTATCATTTTTTTATTGCGAAACCGCAAGCTGTTTTGGCTCCAGTAATGTCCATAAAAGTGGGCAGTGAACTGCCCACCCCCAATCCCCAATCTGCAATTCCTAATCCCCAATCCATAGCATGATACCGAACCTCGGTGCACGTTGGAAGCAAGGTTTAGCAGGCCGCTGGAGTTTCTTCGCGTGAAAGGCGTGTCTATTGGGTAAACATGGGCCTTTTGTTGTTGGATTTTACTATTTCGCTGGTGGGGGGGTTTTCTCGATTTCTCAGTCCGCCCATTTTAACGTATTTCCTGGAATGATTCATCTTGGCCCAAGATGGCGACGATGGTATAGTCCCGACTCGCTTTTCTGTGGCGCAACCGCGCCTTAATCTTATGAAAAACAACGGCTGCCACTGATGAACGCTGCAATCGGCAGACAAATACTGACGCTGGCTTTGGGCATTTTGGCCTTGCTGTTGCCGGGTTGCGCGGATATGCCCGCCTGGGTGCCGTTTCAAGGCGCAAGGACCGACGATTTGCCGGGTGTAGTCACTCCGGCGGCAAAGATTGCCCAATTGAAAAAACTATCATCAGAAGCGGCCAAGAGCGACCAGGAAACAAGGCATCGGGTAGTCGGGCAGTTGGTCACGGCGATCCGTAGCGAGACGGATCCGCTGATTCGAGCGGAAATAATACGCACTCTGGGCGAATATCCAGATCCTGCCGCCGATTCGGTGTTAAAAGCTGCGTTGGGCGACCTGGATGCCGACGTGCGCATCGCGGCCTGCGAAGCCTGGGGCAAGCGCGGCGATGCTCAAGCCGCCGGTCTGCTGGCCCCACTGCTTACCAGTGATGTAAACCAGGATGTCCGATTGGCCGCCACCCGGGCCTTGGGAAAAATCAAAGACCAACAGGCCATTACCGCACTTGGCGATGCCTTGACCGACTCCGATCCGGCCATGCAATATCGAGCGGTTTTGTCGCTTAAAGAAATCACCGGGCAGGATCTGGGCAATAACGTCGATCGTTGGCAACAGTACGTCAAGGAAGGGCATCCTCAGCCGGCTCAACCCACTTCGATGGCCGAGCGCCTTAAGAAAATGTTTTAGACGCCGGATCAGGGATTCGATGGTGGGAAAGAATTTAGTTTTGCATTTTGTACTTTTTCTTTGCGTTTTTCACTGAACCTTGATCCATGTACTATGAAATTGCCGATTTAAGCTTCAGGATCGGTTGTTGAAATTGCCTCTTAACATTCATCTCGGACAGAATTCCCAAATTATGTACGCTTTGCAGTTGCTCAAAATCGCTAAAGCCCGTAATATAATGACGGATCAGGAACCATCGGACCAATTGCGGTTGGTCGTATCCGGTGATAGCGACTCGGCGGCACGATCTAACGAGCGCCATGACGACGAAAATGAGGGAGAAATCGATATGGCCGCTGCAGATAAACGTTTACATTCGTTGCACCGAGAAGGCCGCACTTCGCCCAGGTTTCTTCGACTCCAGGAGGACTCCGAAACCACCCCAGGCAGCCAGACCATGCATTCGCTACGATTCACCGAGCAATTCAAGGGGCTGTTCTCGCTGGCCGTCCAAATGACCGCCATGGCAGGGGTCGACGCCATCATTCTGTTGTTGGACGGGCCGGCCGACTGGTCGCGACTGAAAAGCATGGCCGGCAAGGCAAAGGTCATTGTGGCCGCCGACACCGCCGAACAGCTCGAAGGGGCCAAAGACCTGGGTCTGGCAGCCCTCCGGCTGAATATGCCGGAAAGCACTATTTACGAACGACTTACGCAATCGGTCCTGGAAGCCGTGGCCGACGACCTTTTGGCCCCCGGCTCCAGCGTATTGACCCTTTATAGCGGGTTCGACGCCGACAACATCGACTCCCTAAGCCTTATTAACCTGGACGAGCACCTCAATCGGCTCACCGGGCGGGACCTGCGTCAATTGGAAACCCGCGTGCCCTTGGATACGCTCAAGATCGTGGTCGATCTGGCCGTGGAAATCGGCCGCGAAGGCCGCGAGGGCAAGCCCGTGGGCACCCTGTTCGTTGTGGGCGACGCCCGAAAGGTGCTAAATTGCAGCCGTCCCACCGGGTTCGATCCGGTCCGGGGCTACAGCCGCAAGGAACGCAACCTAGACGATCCGCGGGTCCGCGAAGGGATCAAGGAAATCGCCCAAATGGACGGCGCGATCATCGTATCCTCCGACGGAGTGGTCGAGGCGGCCTGCCGGTATCTGGATTGCTCGGCAGCCGACGTGACGCTCTCCAAGGGCCTAGGCGCCCGGCATTGGGCCGCCGCCGCCATATCCAAGGCCACCAACGCCGTGGCCGTTACCGTCAGCCAGACCAACGGCACGGTGCGGATCTTCCACAACGGCGAAGTAGTGCTGCGGATCGAGCCCTATCTCCGCCGCCCCATGGTCTGGAAATCCTTCGAATTCGAGCCGCCCCAGCCCGAAGCCAAATCCAAACCCCGCGCCGACGGCGGCGAATAAAAATCTCATCATCCCATAAAGCCGCGACGGGCACCAACCGAAGGTTGGTCGGTCGCGCAAATACCGCTTGCGGTTTCGCGCCGCCCTGGGACGAATTGAGGAATAGGCTCCCGGCGCGTCCGTTTTCTTCCACGGCCGGCTCACCGTGTCGATTTTCTCACCATCGCCGCCGTGGCCAGGGCGATCAAGAGCATGACAAACGTTTGCGGCTCTGGAACGGATTGTACGTTATTGAGTGATCCGCCGGAAATTGATGCAAAATCCAATTCCGTGCCGTTGCCGATGGTGAGCGTGGATTGAGTGATGCTATCCACCGTAAGCACGGTGCCCGTGCCGCTAACTGTGGTCGAGCCTAGTCCGGCAATGGTGCCCAAGATTGGCGAGCCGCTGGCGACCAGCAACGATGCGCCACTGGCGACATTGACCGTGGATACGTCGGCCAGGTCGCCGCCGTCGATAATCAATTGGCCTTGATTGATGTTTGTCGAGCCGGTGTAAGTATTGCTGCCCTGAAGCGTGAGCGCGCCCGTGCCGGTTTTGTTCAACGTGAGCGTTCCGCCGCTGTTGCTGATCGGACCTGTTACCACGGTGTTTGAGGCGCCGCCGAAGGTAAGTGTGGTGCTAGCGGTCTCTGCAATGCTGCCGATTTGCACTTTTGCGCTGTTCGCGTTGATCGTAAGCAGGCTGCCGTAGCTGGTGATCCGGTCAATCGCCAACGTATAACCGTTGCCGCCGCTGGCGTTGATGGTTGTGTTGTAGGTCGTCAGCCCATTGCCGCTATTGCGGCTCGTCTCGCCGGCCGGGGCAAACGTAAGAGTCTGGTTTTGCGGACCGCTGCCGCTAACGGCCGCCACATTGTTCACGTCGAAGTTTAGCGTGACATTGCCCGAGTTGTTGCCGGTGGTGGTATTGGCAAAGGCCACGCTGCTGTCGCCGCGAAGTTGGATGCCTACCGAGCCGTTGTTGCTCGATCCGAGCTGAAATCCGGTCGTGCCGGAGGCCGGATTGTTTCCCAGCGCGGATGAAGTGGGAACGCCGCCGACCATGGAGATGTTGCCTGAATTGGCGACCAGTTGCAGGGTTGTGCCGTTGCCGATTACCATATTGCCGGCGGTGGTGTTGCCGCCAGAGAGCACTAGTTTGCCCGTGCTTAGAGTGGTCGTGCCGGAATAGGTGTTATTGCCTTGAAGCGCCATCGTGCCCGCGCCGACTTTGGTCACCGTTCCCGCTCCGGAGATTGCGCCGGCGTAGGTGAGGGAATCGGCGTGGTTGAAAACCAGTGCGCCGCCGTTGTTGATGGCCGGGCTGGCGAGAGACTCGCCGGTCGTGCCGTTGCCGATTTGCAGCGTGCCGCCGCCGATCGTGGTGTTGCCGGTAAAGCTATTCGCGCCGTTCAGGGTCAGTTTGCCGGGGCCGACCTTGGTCAGGGCGCTTGAGTAGCCGTAGTCGGTGGCATTATCCTCGACATTGTTGTTAATGACGATGTCACCTGTCATCGTTGCGACCACCAGATCCAGGTTTGACCCGATGATCACGAAGATTTTGGGTGAGCCGCCGATCGTCAAAGTCCCCGTGCCGGTATTCATGATGCCGTTGATTGTCAAAGTGGTATTATTCGCCCCCGGTTGGGTGGCGGCTCCGCTGCCGCTATAGTTGATCGTGTTGACGCTGCGGGTAGATCCCATGGCAGAGTAGGTGCCGGAGGAGGTGACGTTGTAATTGATCGTGTTAGTGTCGCCCGTTGGGATGCCGCCGAAAGCACTGGTTCCGCTTTCCACGGTAGCACCGGTATAGCCCGCGATCGTGCCGCTATTACTATAGGCATAAAGCGTGCTTGCGCCAGTACCAACGAACGCCCACGGGCCAAGGATGCCGTTGGTGTTCGTCGTCGTAGTCGTGATGGCCCCGGTGATCGTGGCAAAATCGACCGCACCACCGGTGTTGCGCGTGATGGCGCCCAAGGCGAGCGTGCCGACACTGACGGTGTTGCTGATCGTCGAGGCGCCAGCATTGACAGTCAAGCCGGCGAGCGTCTGTATAGTGGCGGCCGGGTTCGAGTAGGTGAAGGTCCCGCCGCCGACCGCCAAAGCGCTGCTGGAACTCAATGCACCCGTCAATAATAAGGTTCCGCCGTTGTTGACCTTCAAAGAGCTGCCGGAGCTCAACTGACCGGACAATAACAGCGTGCCGGCATCCACCACCGTGTTGCCCGTGTAACTGTTGCTGCCCGATAGGGTCAACGTACCCGCGCCTTCCTTGGCGATGCCGCCCGGGCCGCTGATATTGCCGCCGATTGTTATATTTCCGCCGCCGGCGGTTGTCTTGATCGTTCGCGTGTTCGGCGCGCCCTTCGGCAGGTAGATGTTGTCGTTGATGGTCTGCTGATTGGTGCTGCTGTTGGCAATCGCCCCGGCCAGCGTAAAGCTGTTCGTGCCTGCCGTGCCGGGATTGATCGTATAGGCAGGCGCGGCTGAGGAGAATGTGATGCCTGACACGTTGTACGTGCCCTGCGTCATCAGGTTGTCGGTCAGGGTCGTGCCTGAAGAACCCGACCCAGCGAAGATCAGCGCATCACCGTTGGCGGGCTGCGCAGCGTTCCAATTCGCGCTGCCGGCCCAGTTGCTCGAAGAAGTGCCGCTCCAGGCGACTGTGGACGACTTAGCGACAACTGTCAACTTATTGGCGGACTCGGAATAGGTTAAGCCGTTAAGATAGTTGCTCCAGATTCCGTTGAATTTTGTAAATCCGTTGACGCCGAATGTGTTGCCGTAAGTCGTATTTGCGGAGGTGACCAACGTCCAGGAGTTGCCGATGTTGGCGCCGGCGTTGGTCATGTCGAGATTGAAAACGCCGTTAAGCAGCACCGCTGTTGCGCTTGATCCTATAATAGCGTTATTCACGCCGCTTGCGCCGATGGCGAACGTTTGGTTCGCCCCGTCTGCGAGTTCAAAACGGCCGGTTACGTTGATATTTCCGGTAAAAGTGTTGTTGGATGAATACATCCTCACGTAGTAGGTATTGGTTGTCCCGATGTTAAGCGTTCCGCTGCCTGTCACGTCCGCCAGAATGCTGGTGTTGCCTTGCTCGGAGTTAAAGGTGGCTGAGGATGCGATCGTCACCTTTCCCGCAAGCTGAAAAAGATCAGTTGAATTATTGCAATATTGATGCGTCGATCCTCCGTTAAAAATGAGATTCTTAAAAGATATGATGCCGGCGGATCCGGAGCCCTTGTATAACAGCCCCGTAGTGGAATCGCTCGCCGAGTTATTGACCGTAAGAGAATCGCCGGCAAAGTTGAAACCGTAGGTCGAGCTATCGGGCGTGCGGATCGCGTGGTTGCCCGTGTAGTAGTTGGCGCCGGAATGGGCGAAGTACGAGTCATTCCAGCCGGCCGAGGAGTTGAAACTCGACGTGCCAACGGTGTCGCTCGCCGTCAACGTCACAGTCGTGGCGGTTGACTTGTAAATGGTGTCAGAGAAACCCATGTCGGCGCGCAAAGCATACAGCATGGCGACACAAGACTCCTTGTTGGTCTCGGAGCCTTCGGTGTCGTAGTTCAATCCGTAGGGCCAAAAATGCTGGGTGTCGCCGTTCAGGCGGGACCCAATCCCGTAGAGCTGCTGCATTAGCGCGGTCGTCGCCCCTCCGTTCCACCGGCCTTCGATCATCAGGCCGCCCCAGGCGGAATATGTGCCGGTGCCGAAAAAGTGGCAGCTCTCGTGCTCCGCGACCCGTTCGGCGGGCCAAGTCCCACCGAAACCAATACTGCCGAGGTAGCTAGCCTGTGCGGTTGGGATGCCGGAGTTGTAGTAAACGTAAATGTCAGTTTTAGAGTCAACGATGTTGCCGTAAGCATTTATGCGGGCGCACACAAGATCCATCGCGGCAATGGCGGCGTTCTTTCTGGAATCTGTGTCCCAAGTCCCTCCGATAGTATACGTGACCGTCCCGCGCGCGACGGTCGGCACAATCACCGCCGCGAATATCATCATCGCGGCAACGGAGGCTGTCTTCGCCATGTTCATCTTCCTCAGCATCACGGTTGTCCTTTCCGCAAAACCAGCAAATTGAAATCGCATCCCAGTGCCTTATCTAGCAAGTTATTGCCGGTTGGGTGCCATGCCCACGCTCGCTTGGGCATGATGAATGGCATCGTCCCATAGGCAACAATTTCGGGGAAGAGGCACTAGTCATAAAGTTGGCTCGCTAAGCAGTTGCACAAAGATTTTTCATTGGGCGACCTTATATGTACTCCTTTGACAACTTATTTTATCAAAATTGCAGTGCCGTGTCAAACTATACGGCTTGTTTTCGGGCCTCGCTCGCCCATCGCCAAATCCAAGCCCCGCGCCGACGGCGGACAGAGATGGGAAGGAAGAGGAATGAAGGATGAGAGATGAAGGATGAATTTTAAATGATTACTGAAACCGCTTGCGGTTTCGCGATCTAATAAACCGCTTGCGCTTTTGCGCCGGTAGCGCTATCACCCGGGTATTCTATATCGAAGGATAAAACCGCTTGCGGTTTAGCGCTGCCCACTGTCTACTGCCCACCATCCACGAAATTTTTCTTCGTACTCCGTGAATATGGCGGCTTTATAACGAATCTTTGAAATTGCCCGGAATTGCCGCCCCTTATTTCGCCCTTTTAGCTTGTCAATCTCGATAGAGCAAGATACAATAATACCGGTGATTTAGACGTATACGGTTAGTTTTCGATGATGGCTCGGCGTGGGACTGCCAACGATGTATGTAGTTGAGTTTACGGAAAGCGCCATCGAAGACTTGCGTTGCCTGCGGAAACATGAACAAGAAATCATCCTCGATGCAATCGAACAACAACTTGTTCACGAACCGCTGACCGAGACTCGCAACCGTAAGCCGTTACGTCCCAACGACCTGTCTCAATGGGAACTAAGAGTGGATCGCTTTTGCGTCTTTTATGATGTTACCGGTAAGGACGCGGTTGTGATCGTGAAGGCAGTCGGTTGGAAGGAGCACAACAAGCTATACATTCGCGGCAAGGAGTTCCAGCTATGAAAACGATTGACGTCGGGGCAGCAACACCCAGTCTGCCGGAACTGTTAGAGCTGGCAAGCAACGGAAACGTAATTCTGCGCGCACCTGATGGCAAGGAATTCCTGCTGGCCGAAGTGGACGATCTGGCGTTGGAAGTGGCGATGATTCGTCAACAACCGGAATTGATGGATTTCTTGACTGAGCGCTCTGCCGAAGGACGACGCTCCTCTCTAAAACAAGTACGCGAAACGCTCGGACTGGCGGGACAAACTCCTTAGCATCATGCACCGCATCTTATCGGGTGTCATGCCGGTGAGAGTTTCGCATCGTTGAAAAAATAGATTACATCTCGAGAAGAGCATATGGGATAAAGTCAACATCCACATAAGCGGCACACCTCCCATTTACCCTCTACTTTGACCTTCAATCAGGGGCACCGGGCGGGGAATAAAAGTGCTGAATGCCAAATGAAACCGCTTGCGGTTTCGCATCCTTCAACCCTTTGCACCCTTCATACCCTTCACACTCTTAGCCCAACTCCGTACTCCGTAGCACGTACTTCGTACTGAAAACTGATTACTGAAAACCGATAACCATCTACCATCTTCCAACTTCCATCTACCCCCTTCCACCTTCCCCCTTCCCTTCTCTACGTCTACCCACAACACCATGTAACATCAAGAAAGCCCAACACACTGGCAAAGCCAGTGACACACAATCTCAGCCCCTTTCGTCAGTGCCGCCCAGCCGCGTTACCTGCCGAAGTATCGCATTGGTCGGCAATAGCCGCCAGAGCCACACAACAATATCACCCTGAATCAACAACGATACCCTAAGATCAGCTACGGTTGATCGGATACGTTCGTTTGATGGTGTCCTAGAATCGGCCCCTTTCCACTTTCGCGAGTTTATCGAACCAATCCCAAAGCTCTTCAAAACCGGCATTCCGTGGTATTGGGTTATCTTCAATGAACATGGCTTCGACGAACTGATTTATGTACGCCTCCCCTGTCCGGCGAGGATGTTTGGCGAGCCAAGAAGAATAAAAATCATCGGTTACTTTATAGTGGTGCGAATGGATAAACGGTTCCCAGGTGGTGACAAGTTCATCCTCCGGCAGCACGTTGATTATCTCAATCTGTTCCATGAAACGATCATCCGGCGTCCCCCATGCGTTCTTGAGAAGTTCAATAGCGGCAGCATCCGATTTGGGAGCTCCATAGCCAAAGAGCGACAGCATGAAGGCATTCTTCAAGTGGCCTGCAAGTTCTCGCCACTGTTCCGCAATGAATCCATCTTTTTCATAGTTCTTTTCAGCAATTGGGAAAAGCAGTCGCGATGGATCCAGCTCGTTGCCACACATGCCACAGGGGTTGCCTTTGAGTCCCATAACCATGTCGGTTTTGCAATGCCCAATCATCACATTGCCGTGAAGGAACAACAATCGTGGCAACCGATATCGCTTACAATTACGGCGGAATGCCTGAACAAGGAATGGGTCCCAATTGAAAGTCGCGATCACATCCTTTTCACGCATGCAAAGAACAAGATGATCGTAGAGATTTGGGGTGTTGGGTAATTGTAGCGTGCAAAAGTAATCGTAGACCGCGTCTTCCAGTTCTTGCCGTACCTGTATGTACTCATGTCTCGTGAAGAGTTCGGAATAAATGTCCTCAAAGTTGCAACCACGGTAAGGCAAGTCGGTCTTTTCGAGAATTGGCCCCAAATGAAGTAGTTCAACGAAGTTTGACATAAGGGGGGAGAGGCCGACCTGTCGCATCGCCATTGGGGCAGGCAGAGTAACTCGCGCCTGCCCCAAGAATCACCACATATGGCCGTTCCATTTGGAGTTGGGCAACTTCTTGTTCGGCTGTAACTGTATCAATCATCTTTTCATCCTATTGAAGCGTCAACTTAATCTACCCCGCGCGGATGCCACTGCTGGCTTGTCCATTATCGTATTTCTGGAGATTGTACATCCACCACCGCCCACCGTCCACTTTACTTCTCCGTGTCCTCCGTGCTCCGTGGTAGATCCTTCCGTCCTCCGGCCTCCAGCCTCCGGCCTATGCCAGTCCATCAATTCCCCTTTTTCACGAAAACCCATTTCTACCAAAAATCAGCAAAAAACGCCCAAAATCACAAAAAATGACCAACTATTGAATTCACACCTCGCAACTTTTTTGTAGCGTATTCACCCCCATCACTTTCCGCATCTCTTTATTCCACAACCACTTCCTCTGAACCGAAAACTGTAAACTGTAAAATGTTTACTTTTTCATTTTTCCCCAATAATTCACTCCACAAAAATCTCTGTCCAATAATTCCAACCACCTTACAACCAAACCATTTGCGCGCACCGCTTCCCTCAAAATCCAAAACATTTTTTTCTACTACTTAAGAGTGGGCAAAACCGGCGTTGTAATCCCTTATTTTTCAACACCTTAAAAAACGCCAATTCGACCCAAAAACGAGAACTCTCTTAGATGCAAAACAATTCCCCAACCCCAGTCAAAAAAATCCCCTTTATTAAACAATCCCATCCCGCCCGCACATCAAAGTTCTCTCAGTCGAGCGAGTCTAAAGACTGAAGCCTTCTGAACCCCTAACCCCGAACCCTACATCGGCCGCTCGATGGTCAGGTCCAACGCATAGCGCTGATACGGCTGGTCCGCGCGGACCACGGGGGCGGATTGGATGACCATCGTGCCCGTCGTCTTGCCGCTGGAATTGACCGTCTCGAAGACTAATCGGCCGGGATCGTTGGTGGGGCGGCGCACATACCCAAAGCGTTCGTTCACAAAGGAGATCAACGCCCTGGGATCGCCGGTTGTGCCCCGCAAGGTGATCTGCTGCACCTGCTGGGCAGGGTTGAAATAGTAGGTCAGCGACCCGGCTACGTCTTTTTGGCTTGTGCCGGTCACCAGCGGCACGCGATATCCGTGCAGTTGCAACAAGGCCAGATCGGTCGATACCCGCGGCCAGCGCCGCAATACCCAGGCCGGTGAGACGTCGAATCGCAAGACTTCGGCCAAGGCCGGGACTGGAGCGCCTTCCACGGATAATGCCGTCGGATGCGAGAGGGGCAGGAAAGGCTCGGCCGATTTATCAACGGGCCTTGAAGCCTCGGTCAGGGTTGCCATTGCAGCGGACGTGGTCAATGATTTTTCCCCAGAGGCTCCCAGATGCAAATTATTCCAGAAATCGGAGAAGCGAAACATCGTGACCGGTCCGCCCAAGGCCACCGCCAATAATAGTCCGCTGAAAATTATCTTTTTGAACATGAGGTTATAGGCTTTAGGCTGAAAAATGACCGCTGGAAGTTTGGGCGCCATTATTTAAGATCGGCAAAAGCGTGAATGCGGCTTGCCGACAGTTGGGACAGGCCTACGCAGATTGCCCAGATGGCAGGTTGGTTTAAAGAATTACAACCGCAAAAATCCGGAAATCCCAATCAGGATTTAAAACCTAAAGCCTATAACCTATCGCCCATGACCGCTCACATAGATAATTGGGGCCGCCTGGCTTGGGCCGACCACCGAATCGTTTTGTTGCAGGCCCGCGGCCACCTGTCCGGCGTCGTTGGTGAAGAAATCGTCGTTTGAGCCTTCGGGCTTGGATTTGGTGAGGAATTTCACGCTGCCGTTCTCGAACAGCACGTTTTGCCCCCAGCCGCCGTGATTTTCGCTCTGATGCTCCGGCCGATCGCTGGGCGAGTCGGACATGACGGCAAAGTTGTCGCGGTACAGGTTTTTCGTGGGATAGTACACGCCATCGCGGGTATAGCCAAGATTATAGCCGTAACTTCCGCCCAGCGTGGGGCGCAAATCGACGATCTTGGCGGGCGAGGTTAGTTCCAATTCATTATAGGTGGGAATGCGGAAGCTGTTGCGCTGGGCGGCCAGGCGGGAATCGGGGCAAACAAAGCGGCTGACGTCGGTAATTAGCTTGTTCTGGAACAGAACCGGCGCGTAAATGCCTGCCGTTGCCAGATTGCCCTTGGCGGGAATTCGGGGGAAGTATCCGCCGTTTGTCTGGCTGTAATGCGCCAAAGCTTTGCCTAGTTCTTCCAAATTATCCTTGCATGCCGTTCGACGCGCGGAATAGTTGCTCTGGGCAATCGCCGAAAAGATCAACAAAGTAGCAGCCACCAGCACGGTGGCGGCCATGGCCACATCCAACTTCGTCATGCGCCCGATCCAACTGGGCGGAGCAACCTCGGGCCTGAGCCTTTTAGATTTAGATATTGCCGCCGGCGCCGGACTGGGAATATGCGCGGCTACAAACAGGCAGGTGCGCTCGGCCAAACCCGCCGGCGGATCAAAATCCGTCCGCAATGCGGCCAACGGCTCCAATCGCCGCCGCAATAAATCCAGTTCCCCGCGATACTCCGGATCGCTTTCCAATTGCGCGTCCAGAGCGGCCTGCTCGTCTTCATCCAGAGCGCCTAGTAGATGGCCAAGTAGTTGTTCTCGCTCGGAGTCGGTCATAATCAACCAGCAGTAAGGCTTACATTATTTTGGCAAATTTATATGACTAAAGGTTTCGCTAAGTTTTTGCACCGCCGCGTGAAGACGGCTTTTAACGGTTCCCACGGGAATATCCAGGATTTCAGCGGCCTCGCGATATTTTAGTCCTTTGAAATACACCAATAACACCACTTGCCGGGTTTGCTCCGGCAGATCGTCAATGGCACGGCGAAGCCGGTCGTATTGCTCGGCGGATTCCGCCTCTTCACTCGGCCCCGCTTCAGCGCCGTCGAGCAATTCGACCAATGTTCCCATCTCTCCTTCAATACCGCGTTCCATGCGGCGGTCAAGGCTCATTATTTTATGCCGGCGGTTGCGGCGCTGATAATCGATGGCCTGATTGGTGGCCACCGTGTACAACCAAGGCCGCACCTTACGCCCTTCCTCGAACTGATCGCATTTAAGATGCACTTGCAGGAACGTCTGTTGAAAGACGTCCTCGGCCATCTCCGCGTCGCCGAGGTAATGACGCAAATAACCGTACAATTCCTTTTCGTATCGCCGCACCAACTCCTCAAACGCCGGCCGGTCCGATCTGGATCGATAATCCAACAACAGTTCTTCGTCAGTCCGGTCCATCAGGGCCTGAGAGCCGTTGGCACGCGGTTTTGGGTGTTCAATCGTGCCGTTAAACATTGTTACGATTCCATGTAGAAAAGGGTTCGCGCAAGCCAGGGAAAAACCTGGTTTTTCTTTGGCCCACGGCCCTTTAACCTTATTCTACGCCCTTAGTTTTACTTGAATATAAGGGAAAAGCGTAAAAATACCCCTTAAAGGACGCTATTTGCCAAAATAGGCCTCAGACAATCGTTTTTGAAGATGCAATTCCCATGCCTATTTGGCACAAACGGCATAAATAATACCAATACTGTACATTTGTAAATTCACCAAAGACCTTCCGCCACTTCATTTTAAATATAGTTGCCGAAGACAAGTCAAATCCGGCATCTTATTTTCCGGGGTGTGGATTTATTTGTAACTTTTGCCATCCGTTACACCTCAACATGCCGTAAGTCTGATTCAGCGGCAGATAAAAGATTGCTGCTGCCAAAATGGCAGTTTTTGGGGAAATAAGACAAGGAATCATACCCATGCATGGACTTCACAATTAAAATTGATTTCAAATAACAAAGCCAAATCTCCCTGAATACTGCAAATGACTCGATCTGCAATCATTCTACTTTCCGGCGGGCTAGACTCGGCCACCACCGCCGCCATTGCCCGGCGGCAAGGTTTTGATTTGTATGCCCTGTCGGTGGATTACGGGCAACGGCACCGCTTTGAATTGGAAGCAGCCCGGCGCGTGGGTGAAAGTCTGGGTGTAAAGCGGCATGCCGTGGTGAAGGTCGATTTGGCCAAATTCGGCGGCAGCGCATTGACCGACTCGATTCCCGTGCCCAAGGACCGCCCTGTTGCGGAAATTGCACATGGCATTCCCGTCACCTACGTGCCTGCCCGGAATACGGTGTTTTTATCGTTGGCCTTGGCTTACGCCGAGGTCGTCGCCGCCGCCGATATCTTCATCGGGGTCAATGCCATCGACTACAGCGGATATCCCGACTGCCGGGATGAGTTTATCGCCGCATTCCAGCGATTGGCCAATCTGGCCACCAAGGCGGGCGTGGAAGGACGGCTGAATTTTCGCATCCATACCCCGCTCATCGAGTTGACTAAGGCCCAAATCATCCGCCTCGGCATGGAATTGGGCGTCGATTACGGCCTGACCCATTCTTGTTACGATCCAGGTCCCCAGGGTATAGCCTGTGCCCGCTGCGACGCCTGTCAACTGCGGTTAAAAGGTTTTCAAGAAGCAGGAATGAAAGACCCGGTAAAATATCAAAGGATGAAGGATGAATGATGAATGATGAAGGATGAAGGATGAAAACAAATGGCTGGAGGCTGGAGGAATGAAAGCTGATAACTGAAAACTGATAACTGAAAACCATGCGCATTGCCGAGATATTTCGATCGCTGCAAGGAGAAGGGCGCTTGACGGGCACGGATAGCGTGTTTGTCCGCGCCAGCGGCTGCAATCTGCGCTGCGGTTTTTGTGATACTCCTTACGCCTCCTGGTCGCCGGAGGGCGAGGACCTGTCTGTGGATGAAATACTAGATAGAGTGAAAAAAACATACAACATTCAAAGCCTGCCGTCAAAGGTCGGCAGCAATAGGGCTCAGGGTTCAGAGGCCAGGAGGCCGGACATTGGTTCAGAGACCAGGAGGCCGGACATTCTTGTCCGGCTCCAGGTTCAGGGATCAGGGTTCAGGGTTCAGGGTTCGGAGTTCAGGGTTCAGGATTCGGAGTTCAGGGTTCAGGGTTCAGGGTTCAGGGTTCAGGACTCTCCACTCTCCACTGCCCACTGTCCACTGCCCACCGCCCACTGTCCACTTTCCACAGCCTCCAGCCTCCAGCCTCCAGCCTCCAGCCTAAAGCCTAAAACCTCTGCCAAGTACGTCGTGCTTACCGGCGGCGAACCGATGTTGTTCGCTGAACTGATCCCCCTAAGCGCGGCCTTGAGCAAGGACGGCTGGCACATTACGATTGAGACCTCGGGCACGCTTTATTTGCCAGTGGTCTGTGATTTAATGTCTATAAGCCCGAAACTATCGAACTCCACCCCCACGCCCGAGCAAGATCCCCGCTGGACCCGGCGCCACGAATCCAGCCGCCATACACCCCAAGTAGTCAACCGCCTGATAGCGGAATACGATTATCAAATAAAATTCGTCATCGACCGTCCGGCCGATTGCCAAGAGGCGGAATCTTATCTATCCGCAATGCCCCAAATCGACCGCGCCCGGGTGATGTTCATGCCGCAAGGCGCCGATCCCAAAGAGTTGGCCGAAAAAAACCAATGGCTGGAACCTTATTGCGCGGAGCACGGCCTGATCTTCTGTCCGCGCCGCCACGTAGAATGGTTCGGCCCGGGAAAAGGGAAGTGAGGCGGTGGGCTTAATTCGCTTCCGGTCCTTTGTTGCCGTTTTCCTTGTTCAGGTAGCGGCGGAGGTAGCGGGCGCGTTCGATGTTGCGGTCGGCGGAGTCGAGTTCGCCGCCGGTGAGTTTTTGCAGGTGGGCGGGCTGGGTGCGGAGGAACAATTCGTTCACGGCCGGTATGCCCACGTCGCGGATCAGGCCCAGGTTTACGCCCATTCGCACGCTTGACAAGAGGTGCATGGTTTCCTCGGAACTGATGGTCTGGGCGGTCCGCAAGATGCCGAATGCCCGGCTCACGCGGTCGTGCAGGTTTTCGTGGCTTTCCTTGATTAAAAACTCGCGGGCCTGGCGTTCGTAGTCGATAATCACCGGCACGATGTCGCCCACCTGCTGGATAAGATCGGTTTCGGACCGGCCGAGCGTGATCTGGTTGGAGATCTGGTAGAAATCGCCCATGGCCTGCGATCCTTCGCCGTACAGGCCGCGCACGGCCAGGCTGATTTTTTGCAGACTGCGAAAAACCTTTTCGATTTGCCGGGTGATGACCAAGGCCGGCAAGTGCAGCATCACGCTGACGCGCAGACCGGTGCCCACGTTGGTCGGGCAGGCGGTGAGGTAGCCCAGGCTATCGTGGAAGGCATAAGTTACTTTTTCCTCGATCAGGTCGTCCAGGCGGTTGATCTGTTCCCAAACGTTTTGCAGGTTCAACCCGCTTTGCATGACCTGCATGCGGAGATGGTCTTCTTCGTTGATCATCAGGCTGTATTTTTCGTGGGTGTCGATCACCACGGCCCGGGCGCCTTGTCCTTCGGCGTGTTCGCGGCTTACGAGGTGCCGTTCCACGAGGAACTGGCGGTCGACTTTTTCCAGGCCTTCCATGTCAAAATACAGGATATCGTTTTGCGAGACGACTTCGAAGATGCGATCGTGGAGCATCTTTTCGATATTGAGCCGATCCTGGGGAGTGGCGCGGTTCATGAATGGGTAGTCGGCCAGATTCCGCGCCAAGCGGACTCGGCTGCTAATTACGATATCCGACTCCGGTCCGTCGCCGCGGAGCCACTCACCGGTACTTTGGGTCAAATCGTTCAGTTCCACTTCTTTATGCCCGTTACATTCGAGTAAAACCCTCCCGGCACGAGTGCCGGGGCTAAACTGTAAACTGACAACTGACAACTGAAAACCTTACGCCCCTTCTTCTTTTTCGGTGCGGTGGATGTCATCGCGTAATTTGGAGGCCAACTCGTAGTTTTCATCTTCGATGGCTTCTTTCAATGCGCGGCGGAGGCGGATCAGTTGGGTGCGTTTTTCGCTGCCCGAAGCCGGGCGCCGGGGGTGCTTGCCCGCGTGCGTCAATTCGCCGTGGATGTTCATAATGAGCGGCTCGAGCTGGGTCTGAAAACAGACGTAATCGTAGGGGCATCCCAGGCGTCCTTGGCTGCGGAATTCGTAAAAAGTAATGCCGCAAACCGGGCAGGACTGCTGATCCAACCGGGCCAGTTCTTCGGCGGTTTGACCCACGGCCATCTGGTGCGCCAACATTGCGGCCATGCTTCCGGTGGCGGAAGGCTCGCCGGCCGAGGAGGTCAAATACTGCCGGGCGTGATCTTCGCAAAGATGCAATTCCTGCGGTTTGCCGCCGGTTAATTCGGTGATGTGGAACGTTGCCGGCTTATCGCATTGTTGACATTTCATTGTTACGCACCCTATTTTTGAACATACCCATGACAAGCGTGGGCATGGCCCCCGGTCTTATCCAACAAAAAAGCTACTCCTACATGGATTTTATCAATAGCCCCCCCTGTGTCAAGGCGAGAGAAATTCAGTGGTTTGCACGATTTAGTTGATCTGGAGAAGTCGGTTGCCGAGCATAAATCAGGCTGGAAAACTATCATTTTTGTGAGCAATCCGTGATATTTAAGCGTTGTAACAAAGTAAAGTGACCAAATGCTCTTGAACCATATTGGCGATGTTGCCTAAAAAACGATTCGCCTACCACGATCCCGAACTATGCGTCGCCTAGATCGAAATTGAGTTGTCGGGACCCACCTTCTGCCTCCATCCATCGGCCCGAAATGTAACATGAACCGGCTGTAATGTCGGGATTTTTACACATACATAGCCTAACCGCGATTCCGTGGCGTTTCGCAACGGTCCTGAGCCGATCGAGAATTACTTGCCGATCCTTCTGAGGAAGTGTAGTCACTATACACTTTCCCGCATGAATTCTAATTCGTTCCTTGACGGCAAAAGCGTTTACAAGCGGCTGGAGCATGTCGGGTTCGGAGATGTAACGTCGAAGACAACAGAGAACTACAGGTCGGAGAAATAGAACGCTGGCGGTGGCGTTCCGTACCCCGCTGCCAGCCAGTCCCGTACACAAGGCATCGAATAAAAACTTTCGTCATCAGTAAGCCCCGGCAGAATCGGGTCCAACCGCGCTTCAATCGCCACGCCCGCAGCCGACAACTCTGCCGCTTTAAGCCGCAAGTTTTATCCTATTTCTATATCGGATGTACCACTTCCACAAACCGATGCCGCTTGACGCCGTCAAGCGAAAGCCCGACAATGACTTGTTTACTGTTCGGTGAGGATAGCAAGCAAGACAATTTCGCTTGGCTGAAAACATTTGTGATGCCGTCGTAGCATTTTGAGATTAAAAGATTTGCGCCCGTGGCGCAATTGGATAGCGCATCGGTCTTCGGAACCGAGGGTTGGGGGTTCGAATCCCTCCGGGCGTACTTGGCTATTCCTTCAACTGCTTCACGATACAACCTCTTTTCATTCAAGGAGTAGCGTCGCACAACTTGCGATACGTCAAACCTTTGTGGCCAAAATCTATCGGGTGGTATGCAGCCTCTTTTCGTGGGGCTTAGAGTGCAAAAAGTGACACTTACTGACGCCCCGAGTGCAGATTAGATGGCACCATTATGGGCACCTTTTCCAAATTCTCGGCACCACTGAAGATCGTGCTTGGGCCGATAATATCCAGATTGATGATCTGCGGCGCTGTGTTCGTGCCGGCGTTGACCGCCCCGCCGTCGCCGATCTGCACGACAAGATTGACGCCTTCCACCTGTTCGTGCGCTGCACTGGAAACCAGGATGGGAATCCGCCACTGTGCATCTGAATTAAACATGTATTGCTGGTCAATGCTGATCAACGGGCTGCCCAAGACCGGAGAGACCGTTAACAAAAACCACGAGCCGTAACCAAGAATGCGTCTGTCTTCTATTCTTTCTTGTGTCGCAAGGCGGCAAATGCGTTATCAATCGCATGGCGGAGGGATTTGTCGGAATTGAGCGACGGACAGCCGTTCAGAATGGTGTCGATATCGGCCGGCGCGGATGAATCCTCCGGCAGGAAGTCTTCTTCCGTAAGCGAAAACCGCGCAATCGAACGGGCAAAAACGGCGTCGTGCAAGCGGTATTGCGCCGAACCCGGGTAGTTGTGCGATTCATAGCTGCGCCGCGGGAATGGACTCGCAAGGCCCTCTCCTGTCGTCGGCCGCAATGTAATGGACTGAAGCGGCGCTGCCGGGCCGAGCGAAATACTCAACACTTGGATCCCGTCTGATAATATCGCAAGTGAAGAATCGCGGACCGTACTGCCCTCGGACGATGAGAACTTGACAACCGCGGGAACGTTCAAATCCTCGCCGCCGAGGCTTGCCTGGGAGACCTGATTGTCCAACGCGGCCCGGACGGGCGCGGAGGCCGTTGAAGCCGGCGCGATTTCCGCCGCTGCCGGCAGTATTTCCAACCGCGAAGTTGTGATTTTCGAGGACAAAGTCACCGGCTGCGATGTTTCCTTATCTTCCGATGAAGTCACCAACTGCGAAGTTGTGCTTTCCTCAACGGCAGACGCCGACAGTGATGTTGCATTGTCTTCCAATGAAGAAACCGACTGCGAGGTTGCGATTTCCGCCGACAAAGTCACCGGCTGCGATGTTTCCTTATCTTCAGATAATGTCGCCGGCTGCGAGGTTTCATCCACGACTACCGACAGCGTCTGCAAGGCATCGCCGGACGCCGACGAGCTTGACGCCGGCGCTGTGATCAATTGCAGGGGATCGGCGCCGACGCCGTCGGTCCGATTGTGCCGGGCGATCAGGTCGTCAGTGGCGTTGACCTTTCCGTCGCGATTGTAATCGTAATGGTTGTCGATTGCCGCCGCCGAAAAGCCGGTCTTGTGAGTGCGCGAGCCTATCTCGTCTTGCGAATCCACCACCGCGTTGGCCGAGTTGTCGTCCGACTCGCCTATGGCGTTGCCGAAGTAAAACACGTCGGCTGAGCCTAGGCCGGTGTCCGCATCGGCCAACACCGTTATTTGCAGCCACTTGTCTTTGATGGCGTTGTCGTCGGTCCAAATGATGGTTACCCGATCCGAACCGTTCGTGCCCGTGCCCTGGCTTACGCCCACGCTTAGCGGTGTAGGCGCGGCCGTCCAACTTCCGCCGTTGCCCACTTTGAACTGGAAGTCGGCGGCGTCGAGAGCGCCGGGATTGGCCAAACCTTTAATATCCACAATGATTCCGTTGATGCCCAGGCTGTAACTGGTGTAGTTGGCGAAGGTCGCCTTCTGGCCCGGCAAAAGAGCCGCTTTGTCCGTGGCGATCGCGGCACTGTCGGCGGTAGAGTCGAACTTGGAATTGTTGTAAAAGATATAGCGCCCGGCAATGGTCGCGAACAGGATGTTTCCGTAGAATTCCACTTCAGCGACGTTGCAGCTGCCACTGGTCGGCCCCAAATAGCGCACGTAACGGAAGGGCGTTGTGTTGGAGATTGCCTGTGCCGTTAGTACGCCGTATGTCGGCGTGGCGCTGATGGTGAAGAGCGTCACGACGCCGCTGCTGAAGTCCGCCACATTGGACCCTTGGAATTGTCCGCCCACCATGCGGCTTGCATAGTTGCTGCGCGGACAGTATTTCACCTGAGTGATCGCTCTAGTCGTGCCCAGGTCCAGCCCAACCCAATCTCCGCTGCTATGCAGCGCGTCATAGAAGGTGGTCAGCCTGCCGTCCATCGCGGCTTCCTTGGTTGTGGCGGAGTTGTTGCCCCACGATCCCGACGAGCCGATGATCGTTCCGGTAAATTTGAGGTTCATACCCGGAGTAGTGCTGATTTCCGCGGAGTTAGCGGTTTCGACGCCGGCGACCACGGCCGAGACCGCATAATAATAGGTCGTACCGTTGGTTAGACCGGTGTCCGTGAAGTTGTTCGCAGTCACGCCCGAGCCGGCGGTGGTGTATGGCCCGCCGCTGACGGTGGCGCGTTTGACGTTGTAGCTGGTCGCGTCTGCCAGCGGCGTCCAACTCAACGCGATCTGCGCGTCTCCCTGCGTGATCATCAGATCCGACGGTGTACTAGGAGCACCGGTCACGTTGTCAAAAGTGGCGGTAGTGCTTCCGCACGCCACCAATCCGACATAATATGTATTGGCCATTGACACAGTGGTGCTAGATCCCACGATATACCAAGTTACTCCATCGAGCGACTGGTAGGCGGTGAATGTGTTTCCCGAGCGTTGCAGCTTATACCATACCGGCATCCAAGTGTAGTCATTGCCGGTCTGCGCGGTCATGTTGGCTCCGTTTGAAAGCCGGGTCCTGAATTTTGTTTCGCGTCCGCCGGTTTCGCCCAGGGTAACAGCCACGGCCATAGAATTCGCGTTGAGCGAATCTCGCATCATCAGCCCCACTTTATTACTTGTCCCGCTTGTGTCTATCAACAGCCGTCCGATAAGGGTATAGTTGCCGGTTACGCTTTTATATGCATAACTAAAGGAATCGGCGGTGCCGCCGATACTGGTCCCATAGCCGCCGAGGACAAAGGTGCCGTTGCTGACGCTCGCGAAACTAGCGCTTCCGGCAGAGTTGGAAGTGTCGATATTCTGTTGCGCCCATCCGGAGGGCAATGCGCCCGATACAACGGGCCTGGCGCTGGCTTGGGTGGAGTTGGCGCTTGTGCCGGATTGGTTGTTTGCGGCAACGACGTAGTAATAGGTCGTGCCATTGGTTACATCCGTGTCGGTGTATTGGGGCGTGGTATTGGCCGTCCAAGAGGCAATTGTCGTATATGGCCCGCCGCTGGTTGTCGCGCGTTGCACTGTGTAACCTTGGGCCGTGTCTCCGCTGGAATTCCATTGCAACATCACCTGCCCGACACCCGCAGTGGCCGTCAAACCCGTTGGCACGGGAGCGATAGACGAAGGCGGATAGGGCGAAGCAGCGGCGCTGAGGGTGAACGTCAATGTTCCGTAACCAAAATGATCGGAACTGCCGTGTTCGGGTCTCATGAGTTGGGCCATGGCTTGGACGTTCGGAGCGCTTAAACCCTGAAGAACAACATAGTGGTTGTAGATCATTTCCCAAATGGGCCGATCATCCAGACGGCCTATGCCGTTGATGGAAATATAGCACTGGTTCGCTTGATCGCTATTGGTATAGTACGTATAAGGAACGGTTTTTGACAGGTTGGTCTGTGCGACGTATTCGGCTCCGGCCAAAAGACGATTACTGGCATAGGCATACAGGTCCAGCCCTTGGTTCCAAGCCACTTGGCAAACCGAGGCAAGCAGTCCCACGGCGAGTTGGGCGTGTTCCTGGTCGCGGCCCGATTCCTGCTCTTGGCCGAGGGCGCCGGAATTATACATGGGGTTAACGGCATGCATAATGCTTCCGTTTCCAGCCCCCGTTTCATAATAAGTGATTCCCTCATTGTATATTGTTTGATTGTCGCAAAGCACTCCCATTGCAACTTTGGCGCCTATATTGCAGGCATCCCAGTTGGACCAGTAATGGTCGATGGCGGCGCCGTTATGGTTGGTCAAAAAATCATTGACGACCGGGTATAAATAAGTGGTCATCATGGTTGTAAACTGGGTGAAGTGGGTCGTATCCCACCCGCTATATATCCGCAAGACTTCACCGGCAAGGGCAAAATCGAATATCGGAATGCCAATCAGGCCGGGTGTATCGGTACCAGTAGGAACCACATTTACCGCAGCGGACCAGGCATTTAATATAGTCACCGCACGGTTGGCATAACTGGTATCGCCGGAAATATACCATCGTATCGCGTTGAGATAGGCGGCGTGTGCATCTTGATCCGCTAGCTGGCGGCTTGTGCCCATGTTCGCTGTCGCGTGGTTTGTATACGTGCTAGATGCCAGTGGATCGGCAATTAACACATTCCAATCGTCTATCCAGGGGTGGGCGTTCGCGGCCACCTCGGTTTTCATGCGGTTGAGGTCTGTTAGAGTGAGCAAACCGCCGGGATGCGTAAAGCTCAATAACATCCGCGGCTCCAACTGCTCGAACAGATGACGGGCTTTTGCCAGGGGCCTGTTCTTCTTGGACTTGGTTCCGTACCAACTACCTTTCAACCACTGACGGACTGTGGTGGACATAATATTCTATCCTTTTTATTATCCGTTAAAACCACGGCCTATGGCCGTGGTTGATTATTTAATCTCAAGCTATATACCATTACTTGTTTTTGCTTTTTTGGCCATAAAACCATTGATCACATGTTAATATATAAATCATTGGTTTAAATCAAATCCGTAAATCAAAATTTGTTGGGGAGGCATGAAAGGGTGTTGAAAAGCCTCCCCAACATTGAAGATTTCGTTTTAACTAGATTGGGGTGGCAGTTAAACTGCCACCCCAACGAGCCGTTTTTACGGCCAAGGGGACAATCCAATTTTCGTCGTCCATGCAAGCAAGGTACGCGAAAATTGGGACAGTCCCCAAGTTATTTGTTTACCGGCGGCGCCGGTAAATGCCCAGTCCCATGGCGGCCAGCATGAGCATTGCCCAAGTGGCCGGTTCGGGAACCTGCGTCAACGAGGAGCTTGATGTCGAGCCGCCGTTAAACTCGGCAATGTTCAACGTGTCTCCGGTCCCGGAGCCGATGGTTAGGGTGTCCTGAACTATCGAATTGGCGGTCAGAGACGTCGTGCCGCCCGATACTGTAGTGGTGCCTCCGCCCGTAATGGCGGCCACTGTCTTCGAGCCACTGGTGATGTTAAGCTTGCCTTCGTTGTCCACGCTCATGTGGGTCGATCCGTTGGTGAACGGATCGTTGCCGCCTACATTCAGGGTGCTGGTTGAGGCGATGCTCATCGAGGCCCCTGCGCCTACGGTGGGAGTGCCGTTTAAATTCATGGTCAGCGCGCCTTCGCCCTGTACCGCCAACGGACCCTCGAAATCCACCGAGGAGGAGCTTATGGTAAGCGTATTGCCTGAAGCGACCTCGATCGCGCCGCCGTGGGAGGCGTCGGAGCCGATCGTAAACGGCCGGGCGATTGCGAATCCGAAGGTGTTCGTGGCCCGGAGAACCGCTTGCGGCTGGCCGGTTAACGTGTTAATGGTTACCCTGCCTGGATCAGCGCCCACGTTGTTATCGTCGCTAACGGATAGGATACCTCCGTTGATCACGGTTCCGCCGGTAAAGGAGTTGTTGGCGGAGTTGGTCAACGACATGGTTAGCGTGCCCGATCCGCTTTTGACCAGGCTCGTGGTGCCGGCGATACCGCCCGTCCCGCTAAGAGTGTAATTCAACGTCGATGCGTTGAAGGTCACGGCGTTGACGGTCACGGGATCGGTCA
>JBEKFZ010000066.1:0-23267 GCA_050013075.1 Thermoguttaceae bacterium
TTTTTTTCGTTTGGGGCATTAAAAATCTTCCTTGCCTGAAAAAAATGAAGAATGGACCTTTGAAGCTAACGAGTTACAAGCTTTAACCTAGATTATTATAGCCCGTCTTCCAACCCCTTCTTCCATTCCCTATCTTCCATTAACGATATCCCCCGGCAGGGCTGGATTGTTTAAACTGGAAAGATTATCATGGATGTGAACTTAGGTCGTTACATTATCGTATAATTTGTAATGGATTAGTCATTTCGGCGGTGTTCTTTGGACAAGACTCGACCATGAATTGACGACAATACTTTGATACTCAGGTAAATAATGTCGTATGGAATATAGAAAAAAACCGGGCACAAGTGCCCGGGCTAAACCTTTAATGCGACATTCATTACCTGAGACTCAATAAACTCCCTATTATATTGGGGAAGAGAACTCGGGCGAATCGGGCGATGGGTGTTCCACAGGTTGTTATCGTAGGCAGGCCGAACGTCGGCAAGTCGAGCATATTCAATTGGCTTGCCGGGCGGCGGCTGGCCATCGTTGATCCAACCTCCGGCGTTACCCGGGATCGCGTCACCCATCTAATCGAAATCCGCGACCGGTTCGCCGAACTGGTCGACACCGGAGGCATGGGCCTTAAGGACGCCGACAATCTGACCGATCTGGTGGAAGAGCAAATTCAAACCGCGGTCGAGTCCGCGAGTATTATTCTTTTCGTGGTCGATACCCGGGAAGGACTCGTTCCCTTGGATCATGAGGTGGCCAAGCGCCTGCGTTATGTTACCCCGCCAGTGATATTGGTGGCCAACAAAACCGATCACGAGGGAATCGAGACTCAAGCCGACGAGTTCTACCGTTTTGGCCGGAAAATGATCCGCGTCAGTGCAAGAGAGAACCGCGGCAAGGACGAATTGCTGGAAGAAATATATCAGCGCCTGCCCGAGCCTTCGCCCGACAATGCCCCGCCACGGGAGGAGGTTATGAAAGTGGCCATCGTGGGCCGGCGCAATACGGGCAAGAGCACGCTGGTGAATACCCTGGCTCAGGCCGAGCGGATGATCGTAAGCCGCGTGCCGGGCACGACGCGCGACAGCGTAGACGTGCGATTCGAGCTGGACGGAAAGGCTTTTATGGCCATCGATACGCCCGGTTTTCGCCGCGGCAAAAGCATCGGCAGCGACGTGGATTTTTACAGCACCCACCGGGCGCAGCGGAGCATCCGCCGTGCCGACGTATCGCTTTTGTTTTTCGACGCCTCGCAGCGCATAAGCAAGGTCGATAAGCAGCTTTGCGACTACATCGCCCAGCAGTACAGGCCTTGCATGTTCGTGGTCAACAAGTGGGACCTGATGGCCGGCAGCATGCCCACCGAAAAATGGGTAACCTACCTGCGCGACACCTTTCGCTCCATGTGGTACGTGCCGATTGCGTTTATCACCGGCCAGACGGGCAAGAACGTCAAGGCCTTGCTCAATCACGCCCAAATGCTGTTCAAGCAGTCGCGAAGCCGGGTTGGCACATCGCAATTGAACAAACTCCTGCGCGCGGCTTTGGAGCAGAATCCGCCGCCAGACCATCAAGGCCGGCGAGCCAAAATTTATTATGCCACCCAAGTGGCAACTCAGCCGCCCACCATCGTGCTTTTCTGCAACGCGCCGCGGGCACTTTCGGCACAGTATCAGCGATATTTATTGGGGGCCTTCCGGGAAAAACTGGAATTCGGCGAAGTCCCCGTCAAGCTTTATCTCCGCAAGCGCGAACACAGCGACCAACGCGATGAAATCGACTCCAAACTAAAATCATAATTCCATTAATATAAGGGGTAGAAAAACATGACAGAACAAACTGCACCGGTAGTGGGCATCGTAATGGGATCCGACAGCGACTGGCCGAAGATCCAGTCGGCGGCGGCCGCCCTGGACGAATTCGGCGTATTGTACGAAGTGCACGTGATGAGCGCGCACCGCACGCCCGAAATCGTCCGCCAATTCGCCACTATGGCGGCGGCCAGGGGATTGAAGGTTCTTATAGCGGCGGCGGGCGGGGCGGCACATCTGGCCGGGGTAATCGCTTCGCATACTACTTTGCCGGTGATAGGTGTTCCCGTGCCCTCCGACCTGGCCGGCGGATTGGATTCGCTCCTATCCACCGTGCAGATGCCCGGCGACGTGCCCGTGGCCACCGTGGCCGTCGGCGGCGGCGGACCCCGAAACGCCGGGCTGCTGGCCGTGCAAATCCTCGCTCTTGCGGACACGAAATTACAGGAAAAACTGGCTCAATTCAAAAATACCCTTAGCGAAAAAATCACCGCCAAAGACGCCGCCTTTCAGTCTGCGGCGGCAAAGCATAAAAAAGTGACATGAAATTATCTTAACCGCAAACTGCTTGCGGTTTCGCGATAAGAAAAGTATGAAACATCTGGAAACTCTGCACTGGGTCGGCGGCGTGGACGGGCATTTACGCCTCATCGACCAGACCCGCCTGCCTGTGGAATTCGCCGAAATCGATTGCCGCGACGTCCAATCCGTCTGGGAGGCCGTCAAAACCATGCGCATCCGCGGCGCACCGGCCATCGGCATTGCGGCGGCTTATGGCGTGTGCATCGGACTGCAAAGCGTTGCCGGCGGGGATGAAACGGCTTTTTTCAACCGGCTCAACGAAGTTGCCGACTATCTGGCCACGAGCCGGCCCACGGCGGTCAATCTGTTTTGGGCCTTAAAGCGGATGCGGGAAAAAGCCGAATCGCTCCGCGCCCGGCCCACCGCCGAAATCGCCGCCGCTTTGCTCGACGAAGCCCGGGCAGTCCACGAGGAAGACCGCCGGATGTGCCGCGAGATCGGCCGGCATGGGGCTGCATTGCTCCAAGACGGCCAGGGCGTTCTTACCCACTGCAACGCCGGCGGACTGGCCACCTCCGACTACGGCACTGCCTTGGCGGTGTTTTATTCCGCGGCCGAAGCGGGCAAAACCCTGCACGTCTACGTCGACGAAACCCGCCCCTTGCTCCAAGGCGCCAGGCTCACCGCCTGGGAATTGCAGGAGCGCGGAATCGATGCCACTTTGATTTGCGACTCCATGGCTGCCCAAGTGATGCGCGAAGGCCGAGTGCAAGCCGTCATCACAGGCGCCGATCGTATCGCCGCCAACGGCGACTCGGCCAACAAGATCGGCACCTATGGCCTTGCCGTGCTGGCCCGTGCCCACAATATTCCCTTTTACATCGCCGCCCCTTCGAGCACCTTTGATTTATCGATCAAATCCGGCGAGGAGATTCCCATCGAACACCGCGATCCCCGCGAGATCACCCACGCCTTCGGTCGTCAAACCGCCCCCGACGGGATCAAAGTCTACAATCCCGCCTTCGATGTCACTCCCGCCAACCTAATCACCGCCATAATCTGCGACCGAGGCCTGATCCGTCCGGTTACGCGGGAAAAGATCGCCGAAGTGTTGAAATAGGGTTTAGGGTTCGGGGTTCAGATTAGTCGAGATTTGAGCGCATTTTGCTCGCATCAAGTACATTAGTTTGTTCAGTATGTAAAGCAGCGACGGGCACCAACGGGCACCATCGGGCACCGACGCGAAGCGTTGGTCGGCATGATCGGTTGGTCGGTCGCGGTTTGGTTGCGGCCAAAGGCTGCGCTTGGATTCCGGAATGCAACACACTTCCGGCCCTTGTAATCCATTCATGTTCGTACACCTGTTGCAAAACTTTTTTTCTGTTATAATAAGGGTCTATTTAAAAAACGCCCCTCTCACTTTGTGAGATGGGCAGGGTGGGGGTGAATTGCCGATATTTTGTGCGTCATTAACCAATTATTGGAAGATCCAACACCCCCAAAAAACCATGAATCGCCGCTGTCGACGGGCTTTTACCCTTGTTGAATTATTGGTGGTAATCGCCATTATAGGGATTCTTATCGCATTGCTGTTGCCGGCAATTCAATCCGCGCGTGAATCGGCGCGCCGCTTGCATTGTACAAACAATCTCAAGCAAATAGGCTTGGGTTGCACGACGCATTTAAGCGAACAAGGCGCATATCCTACCGGCGGTTGGGGATATATGTGGTCCGGCGATCCGGATCGGGGATATCGCAGTCAGCAACCGGGCGGCTGGCTCTTTAACATCCTGCCCTACGTTGAAGAAAAATCCGTACACGATTACGGTTTAAGAAACAATCAAAATGGCAGAACTCAGACCGCAAAGACCGCAATTTCCTTGTATTATTGTCCTACGCGCCGCCCAGCCACGTTGTATCCAAACGGCAACGTCGCCATTCATAACATCAGCATGACCGCCGGCAGCGGAGAACTAATTGCAAAGGCCGATTACGCCGCATGCGCGGGAGATAATTATTCAAGCGTCTCGCAAGGACCAAGCTCGCTGGTTAGCAGCGTAACGCCGGACACAACCGCCACGGGAGTAATTTTTACCGGCTCCGTGATTAAATATAAAGACATAATCGACGGCGCCAGCCATACATATATGGCTGGCGAACGCAATCTCTCTCCCGAATCGTATTATACCGGAGCTACCATTGATTCCGACGAACCTTGGACTGAAGGCTGCGACTACGACGTTAATCGTTGGTGCAATAACGACGCCTATGGCAAACCGCAGCGTGACCAGCGAGGATCGAAAGATACCTATATAACAAATTTCGGCAGCGCACATCCCGTTACTTTTAATATGCTATTTTGCGACGGTTCGGTCCGTTCCATTTCTTACGATATCGACACCGTCGCCCACCAACGCCTGGGAAATCGCAAAGATAAACTGCCCGTCGACGGATTGCAGTTTGTTAATTAGTGGAGAGTGGAGAGTGCTTAACCCTGAACCCTCAAGCCGGATTGAACGCCGAGGATAATATCGGCGACCATGAATGGTCCTGAATATAGTATCTCGAGCGTTTGGGCAACTATCATACCGGCATGGTAACGAGGCGGATAACCGCGCCGGAGTCTTGGATTAGATGCCGCTGCTATTTGCCGCTTTTACTTGTTGGGCACGACATAATCGACCACCAAGACCTTTTCTCGATAAGGGGTCAGCAGGGATTTGCTAATTTCTTTATGGATGGGATGCCTTAGGTAGGCTGTCCGATCAGCGGCGTTGCGAAAGGTTATTATAAAACAATGCGTAAAACCTTGCGACAAGTTCTCCGTGCTGACGTCGGTTCCCCATTCGAGATCGACGATCTCGGGAATTTTCTGCTGTTGAGCGCAATAGGCGGTTTCTATTTCCTTGATCTTCTCCGGCGACGTGCCGTCCTTGAATTTGAAAAGCACTACATGACGCAATTTTCCGGCTTCCGCCTTTTTCGACTCAGTCTCGACGGCCAAGCCTGCGGCAACGATCGAAATACCTACAACCGCAATAATCGATCCGAGTATTTTTGTGCAACTCATCGCTAAAAACTCCTCCTTAGAACAAAATGGAGATAGACACCCTTGAATATCTGTAATTTTAACTTATTTTGACAAAAAAATCAGTAGCAAGCTCCCGGGCTAAAAGGCACATGAAAACAGATCCTTATATGCGCTCAATATTACATATTCCGATTCCCGATTACGATTAATAATGCACCGGGAGCAAGCTCCCGGGCTATTGATCGTCAAATAAGTAATGCAACTTTGTTTAAGGATCTCTAACAATACCCAGCCGCCCTCACCCCCGGCCCCTCTCCCGCAAGCGGGCGAGGGGAGTATTGTTAGAGTCCCTAAGTTATAATTGGCATGGCAATCTACTTCGACATGAGATCACAACTAGTAACAGCCAAGCGAATCAGAGACGATTATGTTTGGCTCAAAGGCGTGGCATCCCGACTTTCTGCCATCGCTGCCGGAGTAGCCCGTACGAGCCATAGCAAAAGAGCAGGTTATGCTTCAGCATAATAGCGATAGGGAAAATAGTTTAGCTTCGCCACAGACGATTGAATATTTCGATCTGATCGAAGAAGACAAATCAACCTCACAAAGGGCGCTTACTGGTCAAATATAAGAGAGACCACAGGATCTAAAAATGAGACCTTGATATCAATCCGAGCTGTAAAACTCGGTAAAATGGAGATATTAGACATTTGATGATCCGGGCAATCTGACTTGGAAAACCTTTAATCCCATCCCCCCCTGTCCCCCTCTTTCGATGCACTTTACATCTATGTTGAAGATGGTATATTAACGGCTCTTGTTTCAATTCAAAGACAACTAGGCTGGAGGCAGCGCGATCAACCGATCAAAAAGTATCGGTCGCTGCTATTTGATCTGCAACATGGCAAGCTTCTCGCAACGGCCAGGACAATTGTCGCCACAAAACGGCGGCAGGAGAAAAATCCTTTTCGCAAGAGAAGGAGTGCAGGACTTTTCCATTCTTAGGATCTAGTGATTGCGAGAAACATTTTCATCTTTATCCCGGAAGGATGACCATGACATCGCTATCGCCGACATGTCCGCCATGACATGAAATTGTTTTGGTGAACGTGTGTAAGCACGGATTCCTCCTAGGGAATGGCAAAGGACGTGAATTGTTTTGTTCTGCTGCGGCTCAGTTTTAACTGAGCCAGTTGTTGTGAAAAAATTTTTACTTAGGAGGTATGTATGTTCAACCGAAAAAGTTTTTTAGTGCTTTTTGGCGCCCTTGTCATTTTTCTCGTCTATACCTGCAACACACAGGCTGCCCTGGGGGTCGGAGGCTGGGGAGGCCATGGCTATTGGGACTTATTTTGCGTGAATCTGACTCCCAATGGTCTGTATTGGAACCAGGTCAATGGCGGGACGGGCGCCTTGGGCGATCCCTTAATTCAGCCAGACCAACCTCCGCCGACTGGCATCCCCATTTTTGACCCAGCCACGCCGTTAGGAGGCATAGGTTACGGTTTCGGCGGCTGGGACTGGGGCACGGGTACGCGTGAATCGACGAATGTGGCGAACAATTCGATTCAGTTGACCGGTGCGGCGAGCTACTACCTGAGCGTCGTGCTCGACACGCGCACGACGCCACAGAGCGATCGACTCTATCCTTCCTGGGGAACCATCACTGGCATTCAGGTGCAACCCGTTTCCCCCGGGGGATTATTGGGCCCGGCGCTTGTCATTCCCTATAATTCTTGGATTCTATCTACTTACGATCCAAATCTGAAGGCTACGGTCCTCAGCCAAGATCCCACCAAAACGATAGCTACAGTAAGCCTTGCCCCTTCCGACTCTGGTGCCGTAGAATCGGCACTTCAGGCTGCTGCCCCTGATGGAAAACCTGCGATCTTTGGCGTGGGCACTACATTGCCCACCTTGGGTCTAGGATATATAGGATATAACGTCACTTTCACCACCAGTTTGAATACCTGGGATTCGTACAACAAGATTCCGGCGCAATCTGGTAACTTGTATCCTTATTATCCTGGCGGATTATACTGGAGTGATCCAAGCAACTGGATGGGTGGCGTCATCGCCTTCGGTGCTGGTGCAACTGCCAACTTAACCATGTCCGCCAGCAATAGTACCATCAATGTTGATAATCTCGTTGTTTCTGGTGATACTGGCACCCCACCCAAGACGTATGAACTCGAGATCGGCACTCTCAATTTCAGCGGCTCAACGACCGGAACCTGCACTGTTAACGATCTCACTACTGCCCAGAGCGGCATCACACTGGCTACTGACGTCTCCGGCAGTAAGCCGACCATCCAAACTGACGTAGAAACAACGATCAATGCCAAACTTTCGGGAACCCAGGGCCTGATGAAGCAGGGCATGGGCACGCTGGTCTTGACGGCCTCGAACACTTACACCGGGGGGACGGCTATCATGACCGGCACGCTGGAGTTGTCTTACACGGGTCAGTTGCCACCGGAGTCCGAAATCTACACGGATTCAGGCGCCATGTTCCTAATAGACGGCGGCTCGAAGACGGTGGGCAATATCAGCGGCACAGGCGAGACTTGTGTCATGGGAGGCGATCTGACGGCGACTTCCATCGTTCAGGACACTCTGACCATTGGCGCCGTTTTGTCGTCAGCCGGCGACAACCTCTCGACTGTTCCCGAACCTTCCGTCCTCACCCTGATCGGATTCGGTGTTATAAGCCTAATTGCCTACGCTTGGCATCGGCGAAAGTATTGATAAATTTTACCTAGCCGCCCGGTTTACAAGGCCGAGCGGCAGGCACCAGAACCAAATTGTTAAAAAAGGTTCACCCGCGACATATTCTTTTATAGTCGCGGGTTTTTTATTTGGCGTCTTAGTCCTTCAGCGCCTGCACGATGCTGGTGAGCATGGCCTTGGCGTCGCCGAAGAGCATTAGGGTGTTGTCGGCAAAGAATAGATCGTTCTCGATGCCGGCGAAGCCGGGATTCATGCTGCGCTTGATGACGAACACGGTTTTCGCCTTGTCAGCGTCAATAATCGGCATTCCGTAGATGGGACTTGATTTGTCGTGGCGCGCGGCCGGGTTTACCACGTCGTTGGCCCCGATAATCAGGGCCACGTCGGTCTCGGGCATCTCTGGATTGATTGCTTCCATTTCGATTAGCTTGTCGTACGGGATTTCGGCCTCGGCCAGCAGGACGTTCATGTGGCCGGGCATGCGGCCCGCTACGGGGTGCACGGCGAACTTGACATCGACGCCGCGTTTGGTGAGCGCATCGTACAACTCGCGCACGCGGTGCTGGGCCTGGGCCACGGCCATACCGTAGCCGGGGATGATGACCACGCTTCGGGCGGATTGCATAATCTGGGCCGCGTCCTCGGCCGTGGCGCTCTTGACCGTGCGTTGCTCATGTGTGCTCGAGGCGACCCGAACCTGGCCGAATGCCCCGAAGAGTACGTTGGCGAACGAGCGATTCATGGCCTTGCACATGATAATCGAGAGGATCAGACCGGACGAGCCGTCCAGCGCGCCGGCCGCGATCAGCAATTTATTGTTGAGAACAAATCCCATTGCCACGGCCGACAATCCGGCGTAGGAGTTCAAAAGCGCGATGACCGTCGGCATGTCGGCCCCGCCGATGGGAATGATTAACATTACGCCGAAAGCCAGCGAAATCAAGATAATCAGCGGGAACAACAACCAGACCTTCGGGAAGAATACCAGCAACACGCCGGCCAGAATGGCGATGCCCAACAGCGATAAATTGATGGCGTTCTGGCCTTTATACGTAATAGGCCGCGTGGGGATGATTTCCATGAGCTTGCCGGCCGCCATTAAGCTGCCGGTGAAGGTCAGGAATCCTAAAATTACTTCGGCTACAAGGGCACCGGTGGCAAATGCACTAAGCGGATGCTTATCAGTCACCAAGAACAAGTAATATTCTGATGCTCCCACCAGTCCGGCGGCCAGACCGCCGAAGGCGTGCGAGAGCGCGGTTCGCTGCGGAACGGCCGTAAGCGGCACCATGGCCAGCGGCACGCCTAGCACGCAGCCCGCCGTCATGGCAATAACGATCCAGGTGTAGCTTTGAATTTCGGGCAACAGGAGCGTGCCGCCGATGGCCGCCAACATGGCTATCACGCCGGCGAACACGCCGCGCCGGGCAGTGGCGGGATGGTTCATCCACATCAGCGAAAGGACGAACAGGATTGCGGAAATCAGGTAGATCATCTCTTTGGCGGTGTGTATGTTCATGACTTGCCGGGCTCCCGTTTCTTAAACATTTTGAGCATCCGATCGGTAAGCAGGAAACCGCTGACGATGTTGGTCATCGAGGCGACCACGGCCACTGCGCCGAGAACGGTGGTAAAACCGGTTTCCTGGCTGCCGGCCAGCACTATCGAGCCAACCACGGCAATGGCTGAAATCGCGTTGGTAAGCGACATAAGCGGCGTGTGGAGCAAACGCGACACGTTGCGAATCACTAACAGACCGGTGAACGTGGCCAGCATCAGCACGTATAAGAGCGTCAGAAAGTCGGCTTTGGGCAGGCTTTCGGTCGCGACGGCTGCGGGGCCGGCGGCTAGTAGTGTTAAAAGATTAGGTGACATGGTTCGATTTATCCTTTTTTGTAGGGTGCGTGAAACGCACCTTTCGATGTTTTTTCATATTCCAGTGGTGTGTTTCACTATGGTCAGGTACGTTTCACGCACCCTACGGTTAGGAAGCCGCCGAGCCGAGTAATTGTTTGATCCGCGGGTTGACGACTTGGCCGTCGCGCGTGATTAGCGTGTCACGGATGATTTCGTCGTCGAGATTAAACACCACCTTGTCATCCTTCACGATGTAGGTGAGGAAGTTGCAGATGTTTTTCGAGTACATCAAACTGGCGTGGGTGGGCACATCGGAAGGCAAGTTCAAGGGAGCTATGATCTTAACGCCGTTAACGTCCACGGTTTGATCGCCTTGCGACAGTTCGCAGTTTCCGCCGCGCTGGGCGGCCAGGTCCACGATTACCGATCCCGGGGCCATGCCGGCGACCGCTTGGGCAGTGATTAAAAGAGGCGATTTTTTGCCTGGAATGGCCGCCGTGGCGATTACCGCGTCGGACTCGGCCACCACCTTGGCCATCAGTTCCCGCTGCTTGCGATAAAACGTTTCGTCCATCTGCTGGGCGTAGCCGCTTTTTTCCTCGGCTTGCGAGGTTTCCAATTCCATTTCGATGAACTTGCCGCCCAGGCTTTGGATCTGCTCTTTTACGGCCGGACGAACGTCGTAGGCCGAAACCACCGCGCCTAGGCGCCGGGCGGTGGCGATGGCTTGCAGTCCCGCCACGCCGGCCCCGATCACAAACACCTTAGCCGGAGTGATCGTGCCGGCGGCGGTCATGAGCATGGGAAACATTTTGGGCAGTGCGGTGGCGGCCAGCAAAACGGCCCGATATCCGGCCACGGTGGCCTGCGAGGAAAGCACATCCATGTTCTGCGCCCTGGTAATCCTGGGTAGCAATTCCAGTGCGAACAGCGAAACGCCCCGGGGGGCGATTTCGGCCGCTGCCTGGGGATTGTCCAGCGGATCGGCCATGCCGATTACGATCTGGCCCGGCCGATAACGTTCGAAATCGTCCTTGCCTGCCAGAGGGTTGGCCCCGGCGGCACGAACTTGGAGTATTACGTCGGCGGCAAAAAGTTCGTCGCGCGAGGCGATGATTTTCGCCCCTTTTTCCTGATATTGTTGGTTGGAAAAACCGGCCGCCACGCCGGCGTCGGATTGGACAAGTACCTCAAAACCTGCCTTGACCAGAGCAGGGATCGATGCGGGTATTAGGGCAACGCGCCGTTCGCCGGGAAAAGTTTCGTGGGCAACCGCTGCTTTCATGATATGATATTCGATACTATTTATGAGGGGTATGGATTTTTTTCAGTATTTCACTTGGGGCAAGTGATGCACACATCTCCACGGTAGTACGAATACGTATAACATTATTCGTGTTCTATAAAAGCAGCAATTATGCCAATTATAGTTCTTTCGGAAACCCCCCATGCAGCGGCATATATAAAAGCAGCCGAGAAATTCTTTTCGTTCTAAAAAGACTCATGCCTTGTCAGCGGGCCGATAAAGAGTTAAATTACGAGTTTTCTTCATGGAAGCGAGTCGAGAAGATGATGATGACCAAAACCTATATGGCCCGGCCCGGCGAAATCGAGGCCAAATGGTGGGTGGTTGATGCAACCGATAAGGTAGTCGGACGCCTGGCCAGTGATATAGCCGTGATCCTGATGGGCAAGCATCGCCCGACCTACACCCCGCACGTCGATACCGGCGACTTTGTTATCGTAACGAACGTGGAGAAGGTAGTTTTTACGGGCAAGAAGTGGGACCAGAAACAATACGCCTGGTACACGGGCCATCCCGGCCAACATGTAGTGAAAGCGTCCGCGCGGCGGCAGCAGCGGCCGGAGTTGATCCTTCGCGAGGCGGTTCGCCGCATGTTGCCCAAGAACAAGCTGGCCTTCAAGATGTTGGACAAGTTGAAACTTTATGCCGGCGACGAACATCCGCACCAGGCGCAGCAGCCCGAACCGATTGAATTAGGAAGCAAGTAAAAAATCTATGTATTGGGTGTCAGATAAAGAATGTCGCATAAAAAGTCAGAGCCGGGGCGTGTCGCCCCGGTAATTCCGGGCCGACACGGCCCGGCTCTGAGGCGAAAACACGACATTATGAACATGAGATTCAATAGCCCCGGGTGAAAACACCCGGGGGCAAGTGATAATCAAATAAAAAAGGAAATTCATGGCAGTTAAGACCACCGATTATCTGGGCACGGGAAGGCGTAAAACGTCGGTTGCCCGAGTCCGCGTCCGTCCCGGGGCCGGCAAAGTTACAATTAACGGGCGGGCCTTGGAAGACTATTTCCACAATCTTAAGCAGCAAAATGCAGTGCTCGCGCCGCTGGAACAAACCGGCAAGCGCAGCGAGTTTGACATCCGGGTGCGAGTCGAGGGCGGAGGAATCAACGGCCAGGCCGATGCCTGCAAGCTGGGGATCGCAAGGGCGCTGAAAAAGATCGACGAGACCTTAACCCCCGGACTGCGCGACACGGGCATGTTGACCCGCGACGCCCGCATGAAAGAACGCAAAAAATACGGTCTTCGCGGCGCCCGGCGCGGTACGCAGTTCTCGAAGCGTTAAACTTTTATTGGAAAAAGGCGTCAGGAACCGTTTGCGCGATTGTAGGGTGCATGAAACGCACCGTAATCCGCGGCGGTTGGTGCGTTTCACGCACCCTACAATAATTCACGGTCTCGGTTCTTGAAACTTTTTTTCGGGTTCATACCCATGCCGCGTCGAAATCTGTTATTTCTGTTGGCGGTTGGTATTTTTGCATTGGTCTGCTATCAGAAGGTCCAGACCAATCAATATGGGCAGCTTTTGTCCGAGTCGCTGGAAATTATCAATCGACTTTCTTTGGAAAAGGTCGAGCCCGAGGAATTGTTCGAGGGCGCCTTGGACGGGATGGTCGAGCGGCTGAATGCCGGCGGGCTGGACGAAAACTCCTCCTACATTCCGCCTAGGGCCTTAGCCGAGTTCCGCGAAGTCATCGATCAGCAGTTCGGCGGCGTGGGCATGGAAGTCTCGATGGACCCCAAGACGCGGCAAATGACGGTGGTCAGCCCGCTGCCGGGCACGCCGGCATACGCGGCGGGCGTGCAGGCCGGAGACAAAATTCTGCGAATCGACGGTCACAGCACGCAAGGCATGTCGGTAAAAGACGCCGTCGCTCTGCTGCGGGGCAAGCCCGGCGACCCCGTTAACATTATCGTCCTGCACCAAGGCGAGGAAAAACCGGTGGAGATAAAGATCGTCCGGGCGGTAATTCAGGGCGAAACGGTATGGGGCGATACGCGAAAGGCCGACGGTTCGTGGAATTATTTTCTCCCCGGTTACGATCGTCTGGGTTATTTGCGGATCACGAGTTTCGGCGACAAAACGGCGGAAGAGCTGCGGCGCGCGGTCGAGTGGCTGGTGGATCACGACATGCGGGGTTTGATTGTTGATTTGCGCGACAATCCGGGCGGACTGTTGCCCGCCGCCATAGGAGTTTGCGATTTGTTCATCTCTTCGGGCGTTATTGTTTCCACTCGGGGCCGCGACGGCGGTAATTTGGAAACATGGCAGGCGAGCGGGAAAGGCCCGTTCACGAAATTTTCCATGGTCGTACTGGTCAATCAATACAGCGCCAGCGCCAGCGAGATCGTGGCCGCCTGCTTGCAGGATCATCATCGCGCGACAATCGTGGGCCAGCGCACTTATGGGAAGGGAACCGTGCAAAAAATCATCGAATTGGACGATACCCGGGGCGCTTTGAAACTTACCACTGCCAGTTATTGGCGTCCGAGCAACAAGAATATCCATCGCCGCCGCGATGCCGGGGAAAACGAAGATTGGGGCGTGCGTCCCGACCCCGGCTGCGAAGTGCGCCTGGAAGGCGACGATCTTACCCGGCTGCGCCTATGGCGTATGCACCGCGATGTTTCCAAATCGGCCGAGGCGACGGCCCAGGCAAAGGGGGAGAGAAAATTTGTCGACCGGCAATTAGCCAAGGCCGTCGAGTGCCTGGAAAAAGAGGCGAGGAAAGAAAGGATGAAGGATGAGGGATGAAGGATGAATAAGATACCGTGATATTAACTTGTCTATTTCATATCCATCAGTTCTTCATCATTCGTCATTAGTAATTCGACATTTAATTTCATCCTTCATCCCTCATCCTTCTCGCCACTATCAGTGCGTCATGGCCAGTTGGACCAGTTCGGCAACGGATTGTGCGCCCATTTTTTTCATCAACCGGGCGCGGCGGTCTTCGACGGTTCGGTTGCTAAGACCGAGTTCGGCGGCGATTTCCTTATTAAGTTTTCCCTCCAGTATCAAATTCAGCACCGCGCGTTCGCCCTCGGACAACAGGGCGAGGCGTTCTTCCACGCGTTGGCGCCGGGCTTTGCGGCGGCGGTTTTGCGCGTCGAGTTCCAAGGCCTTGCGGATGCTGTCCCAGAGTTCTTGTTCGCGAAAGGGTTTTTCCAGAAAATTAACCGCGCCCGCCTGCATGGCGTTGACGGCCATTTGCACGTTGCCGTGACCGGTGATGAAGACTATCGGCAGATCTATCTTGTCCTGAATTAATTTGCGTTGCAGCTCCAAGCCGTTAAGGCCCGGCATGGCCACGTCGAGCACCAGGCAGCCGGGACAAGGTGATTGGTAGGCGGCTAAAAATTCGGTAGCCGAGCCGTATGCTTTTACCTTGGGAAATACCACTTCCACCAGGGCGGTCAACGATCGCAGCACGGCCGGATCGTCGTCGACCAAAAAAACCGTGGGTTCCTGGGAACTCATGCCTTTCCTCCTTGCGCGGCGATCGGCAAGGCAAAGCGGAACGTCATGCCCCTATGGTCGTTCCTCGCTGCCTCCAGGCGTCCGCCGTGGGCTTCCACGATCGATCGGCTGATCGAAAGACCGAGTCCCATGCCCGATTGTTTTGTGGTGTAAAACGGCTCGAAAATTTTATTTAGTTGCTCAGCCTCGATGCCTTTTCCGGTATCGGTCACCGATACCTCCAACATCCCGTCGGCATTGATTTCAGTACGCAAGGTCACTCGCCATAGTTCGGCAGGAAGATCCCGCGTGGCATCCATGGCGTTTTTTACCAGGTTGGTGATTACCTGTTCGATCTGGATCCGATCGATGGCAACCCGCGGCAGATCGGCTGCCAAGTCTGTTTCCAGTTGAATGCCATGTGTGCGGGCTTCGATTTCCAACAGGCTCAAGACGTCGCCCACCAGGTCGTTGATGTTTTCCTGGGAATGGCTCGAATCGGCGCGGCGGACGAAGTCTCTCAGGCGGCGGATGATTTGTCCCGCCCGATCCGCTTGTACGGAGATTTGCTCGATCGACTCCAAAAGCGTTTTCCGACTCTTGATAGATGATTTGCGTATCCGATAGAGGCATGCCTGGGCGAAATTGGCAATGGCCGCCAGGGGCTGGTTCAATTCATGCGCCAGACCGCTTACCATTTGGCTCATGGTGAACACGCGCGACACGTGGGCCAATTGGTTCAGATGTTGTTGGGCCTCTTCTTCCGCACGATGCTGCCGGGTTACGTCGGTAATTACCACGTCAAATCCCATGATATTGCCTTCTGCATCGCGTTTGTAATTCCAATCGACTTTTAGATCAATATATTTGCCGGTCAGCGTGAGGCGGCGGGATAAATAGCCAACGGGAACCGGCTGCTCGCGGAGTGCTTTTTCAAAGAATTGTCGCGCATCGGAAGAGTCCGGTTTGAGAATATCCCAAACGCATTTTCCCATCAGGCCCCCTTTAGGATACCCTAACATACGATGATACTCGGCATTGGCGAAGGTGATTATCCAGTTAGTATCGATTTCCACAATGCCGTTAGGAATAGTATCGACCAGGGTGCGGAACCTATTGCGCTCTTCGAGCACTTTTTGCTCGGCGACCGCGTTTCGAGCAATTTCCTGATCGAGTTCCCGGTTGGCGACCTTTAGAATGGCTGCGTGTTGTTTCCTACATTCTTCCAAATCTTTTTGAAAAAAATGAGCGGAACAGTGCATCAGTCGTTGGACAAAATGTGGCAGGAGGTCAAGGGAATTAAGGTCGGCAATGTCAAGCAAACAAGGACATGAGCCTTGACGTAAAGCACTTTTAACATTTTCCACGGCATTCCCGTCCACCAGTAGAATAGTGGGCAGAGATTGCATCCGGTTTATGATCTCCAAGGATTTGAGTTTGCCATCAGTGCAATTCAGCAACAGCACGTCGAAATTGAACCGGTCGCGGTGTTCGACAAAATCGAGCAGCGTATCGGCGGCATCTATCCGATAAGGCAATCCCAGCACCCGAATCTGATCTTCCAGGATCGTTTGGACTGATTGACTTGCCGGTACTAACAAAAGCTGAACGGATGTTTTCTCACTCATAAGGTAGTTGCCCCAAAGTCGAAGTTAAAACGACCGTCCTCACAGTGAAAACTTCATGTGGGTAAAAGGCATTAAAATGGCATGGCATGTTTCGTTAAAGCAAGGCAGGCTAAAATTGGGATTATTCTACATGTTTACGCTTTCAAGCAAAGCAAGAATACTCCCGGAGGGCGGATTAAGTCTTTAGTAGGAAAAACCACATTTTACATAGGCTTTATTGGGAGAATACCCTATCATACGGTTTGGGACGTGGAAAACCACGTGGGCAAATAAATTATCATAATAGTAGGTAAGTAATTAAATAAATCAAACGAAATATAACTGAATAATCTGTAATAAATATCAGTTTTGACTTGTAATCTGAGTTTTGCTTAACGACTGTCTACTGCCCCGGAGGGGCTTAGCCGTGTAGCCAGGGACATGAGTCCCTGGTACGCGTCAAAACGGCGGATCAAGCCCTGAAAGAGCGGCATTGATAGGCGTTTTCCACTTCAATGTCGCCCTTTCAGGGCTTTTTTATTTGCGTGTCCTCTTTCCCGGCGGCTAACGCCGCCGGCTACACGACCAAGCCCCTCCGGGGCAAAATAACACCAAGTCCCTCCGGGGCAAAATAACACCAAGTCCCTCCGGGGCAAAATAACACCAAGCCCCTCCGGGGCAAAATAACACCAAGCCCCTCCGGGGCAAAATAACATCAAGTCTCTCCGGGGCAAAATAACACCAAGTCCCTCTGGGACAAAATATCACCATACTTTATCCAAAACTCAGGTTAGTATTTCACCTCCTTGATGGACGGACTATACTCGCTAATGAAATCCACTCATTCCAATAAATTAGGATAAACACACCGTGTCAACACTCAAGCGAATTTTGGTCACTGGCGGAGCGGGTTTTTTAGGCTCGCATCTTTGTGAATGCCTGATCCGACAAAAGCACGATGTGATTTGCCTGGACAATTTTTTTACCTCGCAGAAATCGAACATCGCTGACTTGCTCTCTGAGCCTAACTTCGAGTTGATTCGGCACGACATTACATTGCCCATCTTTCTGGAAGTTGACGAAATCTATAATCTTGCCTGCCCGGCCGCCCCGGGCCACTATCAACATAACCCCATTAAAACCATGAAAACCTCGGTAATGGGGGCAATTATTGTGTTGGGAATGGCCAAGCGATGCGGGGCCAAGGCGCTGCAGGCCTCGACCAGCGAAGTTTACGGCGATCCGGAGGTCCATCCGCAGCCGGAGACTTACCGCGGATCGGTCAATACACTTGGCCCACGAGCCTGTTACGACGAAGGAAAACGGGCGGCCGAGACGCTTTTCATGGATTATCACCGCCAAAATGCGGTAAACATTCGGCTGGCGCGGATTTTCAATACTTACGGTCCGAGGATGCATCCCTTCGACGGCCGGGTGATTTCCAATTTCATCCGGCAGGCATTTTCAGGCGAAGATATCACTATTTATGGCGATGGTAGCCAGACTCGCTCGTTTTGCTATCGAGACGACCTGGTCGAAGGCTTGATCCGGATGATGTCCGGGCCGGACGACTTTGTTGGACCAGTCAATTTGGGTAATCCAGAAGAGGTAACAATTCGAGAATTGGCCGAATTGGTGCTGGAATTAACCGGATCGCGTTCCAAACTGGTTTTTATGCCTTTGCCAGTCGACGACCCCACCCAGCGCCAGCCCGACATCGCTTTGGCCCGCAAGCGTCTGAATTGGGAGCCTAAAGTGCCGCTGCGTGAAGGCCTGATTAAGACGATCGAATGGTTCCGTTCGATCAATATCGGCTTATACCGCCCGCCGACGCCGAATTACTAGGATCTTACTCACCCACGTAGGGGATAAGGGCCATGAAGCGTGCGCGTTTGATGGCTTTGGTCACGGCATGTTGACTGATGGCGGTACACCCGCTTTTACGCCGGCTGATGATTTTTCCCTGCCGGTTGGTCAATTTCTTCAGCAATTCCACGTCTTTGTAATCAACGTACATGGGCCGGGGGCGCTGGCCATCGACGAAAATGGGATCTTTCTTTTTGCCGCGAATCTTTGTCTTGGTATGTCGCTTACTGACTTTGTTAACTTGCAGTTTTCTTGCCATTCGATAACTCATCTAAAAAGGTTTATGTTATGCTTCTTTATCAGGATCGTTTGTCGATTTAGTCAATTGACGCCGATTCCACATGAACTTCTTAGTCTACAAAAAAACGGTAATAAGACAAGTGAGTCTTTAGGAAGAAAGTGAATAAAGCCCCCGTGCCCCGCCCTTGCCCCCCCTCTGGCGTTATTGTTTTAAATGATTTGATTCTATGAGATAATTGGTTTTCAGGACTGAGTCGGATCGCGCATCGTGCGACCGTTGATCCGCGGGCAATAGCCCTTAAACATAAGGGGATTTGGATTTGGCCGACCTGCAATTGAGTAGCGGACTTCCGGGATTGGATCGGCTTTTGAAGGGATTGATTCCCGGAGACAATCTCGTTTGGCAAGTCGATGCCATCGAGGATTACTTTCCCTTTGTCGTGCCTTATGCGAACCGGGCGCTGGCCTCGGGTCGCAAAGTCGTTTATTTCCGGTTTGCCGAACACGCGCCGCTAGTACCCGACGAGATGCCCATCAGGGTTTGCCGCCTCCAGACCAGTCAGGGTTTCGAACGATTTATCAACGAGATACATCGCAACGTCAGCGATGCCGGTCGCGGGGCATATTTTATTTTTGATTGCCTTTCGACCCTTGCCGAGGAATGGTTAAGCGACCGCATGTTGGGCAATTTTTTCATGCTCACTTGCCCCTATGTGTACGATCTCGAGTCGTTGGCCTATTTCCCGCTGCTGCGTAACGTTCATTCGTTCCACGCAACCGGGCCTATCGGCGAAACCACGCAGATATTCATCGATGTCTATCGTCATAAAGGCGGATTATACGTCCATCCCACGAAGGTTCAGCATCGTTACTCTCCCACGATGTTCATGCTGCATGAGTGGGAGGGCGAGGAGTTTGCGCCCGTCACCGAAAGCTCGACTATTGCCGAAATACTCACTTCGATGCCTTGGGGTGGATTGGATTCGGTCCGACTGCGGCAGGGCATGTGGAACCGGAATTTTATCCGCGCCGAAGAAATGTGGGATGGAGTTCGCCACGGACTGCGGCCGCCCCAAGACGCCGAGGAAAGCCTACGAAGCCTGTTGCGCATGATCGTTTCCCGCGACGACCGCGTATCAGCGCTGGCCGAGAAATACTTTACCCTCGGCGACGCGCTAAACATCTGCAAACGGCTAATTGGCACGGGTCTTATCGGCGGCAAGTCGGTGGGCATGTTACTGGCGCGCGCCATCCTCCACAAGGTTGATTCCCGCTGGGATGATATTCTCGAAGCGCACGATTCTTTTTTCATAGGTTCCGACGTATTTTATTCGTTTCTCGTGGAAAACGGCTGTTGGTGGCTTTGGCAAAAGCAACACAATCACGACAACTTTCTCGACGGCGTCGAGGAAGTTCGCCACCGAATTCTAATGGGCAACTTCCCCAATGATCTCGTGCAGGAGTTTTCCGAAATGCTGGCCTACTTTGGCCAGTCGCCCATCATCGTGCGATCCAGCAGCCTGCTGGAAGACAATTACGACAATGCCTTTGCGGGCAAATATGAAAGCGTTTTCTGCGCGAACCAAGGCCCGCACCAAAAGCGACTGGCCGACTTTATGTCCGCCATACGAACAATTTACGCCAGCACGATGAGCGAAAAGGCCTTGCATTATCGCGCTCAGCGAGGGTTGTTGGACAGAGACGAACAAATGTCGCTTTTGGTGCAACGGGTTTCCGGCGCCCGCTACGAATCGTTCTTTTTCCCTCAGTTAGCCGGCGTGGGTTACTCGATTAATCCATACGTATGGAGCAGATACATCGATCCCAAGGCGGGCATGGTGCGTCTGGTTTTTGGATTGGGTACGCGAGCCGTGGATCGCTCCGACGACGATTACACGCGAGTGGTGGCGCTTAACGATCCTGAACGCCGGCCGGAATCCAACGCCGACGATGTCCGGCAGTATTCGCAACACAAGGTTGACGTCATCGACCTGGATGCGAACCAGGTCGTTTCCATCGATGTCGCCGACATTCTGCGTCAGTGCCATAAACTACCCATCCAAATGTTCGCCTCTACCGATGCCGATTTGGCGCGTATGGCCGCCGAAAGGAATCTTCCCGACGCATGCACAAAAGTGCTGACATTTCAGCAACTTCTCAGCCAAACCACGTTCGTGGGCGAAATCCGCGAGATTCTTGAAGTTTTAGCCAACGCCTACGGCAGCCCGATCGACATCGAGTTCGCCGCGAACTTCTTCGCCAAAGATCACTACAAAATTAACTTATTGCAGTGCCGCCCGCTGCAAGTAGCCCTTGGCGCCGAGATAAGCGCCTTGCCGACAAAGATATCGCAAAACGATCTGATACTGGAAGCCAGCGGGGCGGTTATCGGACAGAGCCGCATATGCGAGATCGATCGCATCGTTTACGTCACGCCTTCGCAATACGCGGAATTGCCCATCAGCGACCGCTACTCCCTGGCCAGATTGATAGGCAAAGTCTTGATGCTGGACAATTCCAAACCGCACAAGCGAATCATGTTGATCGGTCCGGGCCGCTGGGGAACTAAATCGCCTTCGCTAGGCGTGCCGGTTTCTTTCACAGAAATCGATCGAGTAGCCGTGCTATGCGAAATCGTGGCCATGCGCGAGGATCTGATACCCGACGTATCGCTGGGAACGCACTTCTTCAATGACCTGGTTGAAATGGACATTTTATATTTGGCTCTTTTTCCCGGCCGTCGCAATAATCAATACAATCGCCGGTTCTTTGAAGAGACGCCCAATCGCCTAACCGAACTGATTTCCAACGCGGCGCGTTGGTCGGAAATGCTCCGGGTAATTGATATTCCGCAAACGATCGGCGATCACCGCGTATTCAAGCTCCATGCCGATACGGCGGAGCAGAAGGTCGTTTGTTATCTTGGCGCCGCCTCTGATTTTTCCTAGGGGACATGCCAATTGAGTTTAGGAACTTACTCCGGCGTTTGGATCATTTTCTGGTCGGCCATGCTGCCGAGGTAGGAGTAAAGTTTGGAGTCGATGTTTTCGTTGAGAAAATGCACGGTGCCGTCGGCATAACCGAAATTAGCCCCGTTTGGATGATCGCTTCCGGCCGATTCGAAGAACCAATTGTTGAAACCGCCGGGCGAGCCTGTATCGCCGTCTTCTCCAGCGATCATGGTATTAAACAGCGTGGCCACACCGGCGGTGGCCCAACCGTCATTGCTTGTGCGGCTGGATTTGTCTAATCCTGTTGAGCCGGCAAGGGGATGAAGGCGTTGCATTTCGCCGATCATTATGGTCTTGGAAGTGCCGTCGATAATTTCCGAGATAGTGGTGGCTTGATTAGGAGCAAAAATCCCGATTATATATTCCCTAAATAACGTAGTGCCGTAAAGGAATCTATGGCTTATTCTTGGAGGGCCGGTATATCCGGCGGAATACTCATTGCGCCAACCATTGCCGCCGCCCAGACACCCGCCGTAATCGGTACCGCCGGATGTCCAATTCTGGAACATGATTTGTTCATCGCCTTGGCGAATGCCGACGCGCCGGGTGGGGCAGTAGAATAAAGCAATGTCGGTTTGGGCAAGAGATTTGTTACACAGCACGCTTTTGGAAAAATTCCAGTTTTTGTAAATGAAGTTTTCTTCGATGTAGGGAAGTATAGCCAGCATCCAACTTGTGCCGTGTTTTCCCAAAATTGTGGCGGCGGCTTCTTCCCAGGGATCGTACCACTTTTCGACTTTAGGATATGGCTGATCGAGTATCGCCCCGGGCGGAAAACGTTGATGCGCGTCGAGGTATTGATGCAAGGCCAAGCCAATTTGCTTAACGTGATCGGCGCATTGAGCGCGACGGCCGGCTTCGCGGGCGGCTTGTACTGCAGGCAGTGTAAACCCTATTAAAACGCCGATGATGGAAATTACCACCAGGACTTCGATCAACGTAAACCCGGCTGATGAGGCTTTGGACATGGCCTTGGACCCTTTCCCGCCAACCTGACCCAGGACTCCGGAATCGGCCTATCGGACCTATCGGTAACATAACTTAGTCGCTGGTGATTAGCAATATGCCCGGCCACATAAACATGAAAATTATTTGTCCCCAGACTCCGCCTGGGGACAAGATAAAAGTCGGCGCCCGTTCGCGGCTATTGAATCTCAGAGAAAGAATGTCGCATTTTCGACTCAGAGCCGGGCCGTGTCGGCCCGGAATTACCGGGGCGACACGCCCCGGCTCTGACATTTTATGTGACATTCCTTTTCTGACACCCAATAAACTTAGGCTTAATGACGCTAATCATTTTGAGTGTATGGCCTCGGCCTTGACGTACAACTCGGGCGGGGCAGACGCAAAATAATGAAACAATGCCGGACACAGCCAGCCTTCCATGGGCGGATTGTCCGATGCATACCAGTGGCCGCCGTATTCTTCCTGTTTTCGAGTCAATCGCTTTTGCCAGCCGGGAAACGGTTCGGCGGAGAACAATAACCGAAATCCCCGCCGGGCATTAGGAATGTCGCGAACCAGGTAGTCGATCATCTCCGGCACACCGCTTACAAACGGCTCTTGCCGCAACCCAACGTGCGGGTCGTCGAATACCCAAGCGCCCAATTCCTCGACCCAATACGGGGCAATAGCCATTATCCGGTTCGCCATAATGGTTTCTCTTTTCTTAATTTGGGTATTTTTGGTATCTGAACTTTCGCAGGTTTTCGCGCTGTTCAAACAGCGAGATTTAGGTAATTTTCCAATTGTTGAATCAATTCATACAGGTCGGCTTTGGTGGCCGAGTTGATGGTAATTGTTTGTTCCAGGATCACA
>JBEKFZ010000067.1:0-22741 GCA_050013075.1 Thermoguttaceae bacterium
GTCCCGTCTTCGCAGACCGTCATGGTGCGGAATTTCCATACGCGAATCTCCCGGCCGTCCAAGCCGTATCGCCGCTGGCGGAAGAACACCGGCCCGGGCGAAGTGAACTTGATCCACAAGGCAATGCCCGCCATGGGAACGGCAAGCAACAGCAAGAGCAGGCCGCCGAGAACCAGGTCGCACAGTCGCTTTGCCATCCCGTCGATGCCGTAAAAAGGTGTCTCGAACACGCTGACCACCGGCAGGCCCAGGATGTCGGTCCAGCGGGAGTGCAGCAATTCAAAAACGAAGAAATCGGGCACCACGTAGACCGAGGCCGTGGTGTCGCTCAGCCGGCTTAGCACGCCGCGGATGCGCTCTTCGGCGCGCATGGGAAAGGTGATGTAAATAATGTCCACTTCACCGGTCCGGGCCCGCGCGAGCAGGTCGTCGAGATTGCCGATCTTCCGGCCGAGTTCCTGGGGAACTTCCGGGGTCCGCTCGTCACCGCGATCGTCGTAAAAGCCCGCGAGTTTCAGGCCCATCTCCGGCAATTGCTCGATGTTTTTCGCCAATTGAAAGCCAAGTTCAGTCACGCCGACAACGGCGAAATTCCGGCTGTTGTAACCCAGGGTCCGCAATATCCGCTGCAACAAGCGAATCCCCAGCCGGCAGCAGATCATCAAAACGGGCGAAACCACAAACCATGTGAACAGGGCAAGCCGTGAAAATTCATGGGTGCGTTTGGTCACAAATCCCCAACCCAGCAGAAGAAACGAGGTGAAAATCCAGACAAACAACAATGAAAATATTTCCCGCCGGGTCGATACACCTCGCCAACTGCGGTACGCCCCGCTCAGCTCGGCCACGAAATAATACAAAATAATGGCCGATAATCCGGCGAGAAAATAATGTTCGGCGGTAGTCCAGCGGGCCTGCGGTTCCAGCGAAGCCACAAACAGCCCGGCAACGATGCACAAGACGTCGGTCATGCGATACAGCACGCCAACAGGAGGCCAATGTTGATGAATGCGACGCACAGACTCGGGCATTGAAAAAAGACCCTATCGAAACCTCGTTCCAGTTTTTTCGGTTGTAGCGATAATGATAAATTTATCGGCCAATGCGGCACAACCGCCGGTCGCGGACAGTCGGCCGAAAAATCGGACGCCTACGTTCCCGGTTTGCAAGTATAGGTCAGAAAAAAAGATGAAAAATGGCAAAGACGTTCGCGTTTCCGCTGTTTTACCTGCCCGATAGATCGTCCAGCCAGGTTTCGATCAAGGTCGATTGATTGGCATTGCGATCGACCTGCTGATCGGCGTCCAGGCAGCGTTCCAATCGGGCGATCGTTTTTTCGACGTCAAGGGATTGGCGCTTAAGGGCTTCGCCGATAAAGCGATCGGCCTCGGCATCGAAAGTTTCGGCCGCCCCGTTGGCTGCGCGAAGCAGTCGATGATAAAAATCGGCGGCAAAACCGATCACCTGGTGCAAACGCCGCCGCCTGGGCGCCGCATCCTTGCCCGCCTCTTCCACGAATTTCGCCGTCAGCCGGGCAAGCGAAACGCTATCCAGCCTTTCCACGGCCAGGCGCTGATTGAACGCGTTGCGAAACTTCCAAAGCTCCGCGTCGGCAAGTTCGCCCGCCCGCTGAATGCTGCCCTCGCCGTATCGGGCCAGACGCAGCGCCTCAGCCGCGTCCGCCGCGATCCCTTGCGCAGGCAGAAGTTGGGCGAGCGATTCGGCGTCCAAGGGTTGAAAACGGATCAACTGGCAACGCGAACGAATGGTGGGCAATTGCCTGGCCGGACTTGCGCCGATCAAGATCAATACCGATCTGGGCGGCGGCTCTTCCAGGGTCTTTAGCAAGGCGTTCGCGCCCTCGGCGTTAAGATAATCGGCGTCGTCCACGACGGCGATCTTACGTCCGCCCGCCCGCGGCTTCAGGGCCATGTGATGGCAAAGCCCTTCCCGGCGCCGATGCTCCTTGTCGCCGATCAATAGCTCCAGTGGAATGAACGACTTGTCGTCGGGCTTTGCAACCAACTGAAAATCGGGATGCGTTCCGGCAATGACTTGGATGCAGTCCGGGCAATGTTCGCAAGGATCGAGCGCCTCTTCCGGACGCTTTTCGCACAATAGGGCCTGGGCGAATTTTACGGCAAAGCTGCGCTTTCCGATCCCCGGCGGCCCAGCGAATAAAAAACTGCTCGCCAACCGCCCCCGCCTTAGAGCCCGGCGAAATTGCTCCACAACCTTGTCATGTCCGATTATGCCGTGCCACATGGTAGGGGATTAGGGATTGGAGATTAGGGATTGATATGCAAATAAGGGGTGGGCAATTTATTGCCCACTGATATGTTTAGTCTCGGCACTCATGCCGGGAGTTTTCGCGCAACCGCAAGCGATTTTTATCAAGTTTTCAGTTATCAGTTTTCAGTTTATGGTTATCAGTGGGCAGTAAACTGCCCACCCCTAGTTATATACTATCCTTTTATTTTCATCCTTCATCGCTCATCCTTTTTACTTTCCCTCTTGTGAAAAGACCTCCGTTTCGGCCTCCTGCACTATGGGTTGGGTGATATTCCGGCTGGTCAATTCCGCGCGGAAAAGGAGTTGGCCGGCGGATTTTGTGCGGACGCGAACCCGATATATCAGCGTTTCGCCCGGCTGTATCGACATTACGGGTTTAAAGCCGACGGTTTGATGCTCGATCTCGAACTGGGTGGTGTCCGGTCCGGTGGTGCCCAAGGGCACGGGCACCATGCCGTCGGGAACGATGGCCGTTACCGTTACCCGGCGATCGACCGCATCGGTATTATTGACCACGCGTATTTCATAAGTCAACTCCTTGCCCGCCGCCACCGGATTATGCAATGCAACGACGGACAATGTCAAGGCGTTGGCGGATTGGCCCTTTTCAGGAGCGGTTTCGCCGGGCGCAGCGGCCTTGGACGAAGTGCCGCCGGGCGCGGAACGGATTTCCAAATAGGCGGTGTTTTGGTCTTGTGCCCCTTCGCGAGTGGAAACACTTACGGTATTACTCGCTTTATCGGCTGCTTTTACGCATTCATACTGGACTTCGAGTTGCGTGTAATTTCCGGCCGGTAATTGCGCAATTACCCACACCAGGTTTCCCCCTTCCACTCGAAAGTTATCTGTGGCAAACTTGGGAACCAAGGCGGGATCGAAGTGATAGACTATTTTCAGATTGTTTAGTGGCCGGTTGTTGGGATTTACGATCTGACTGACAAAAGAGACAACATCGCCAACCGTGTGCTGCGATGTCTTTGGACCGGATTGTTTTATGGTGACCGTTGGCATGCCGGCGGCAGCGGCCGGCGGCGGGCCGGCCGGCGGCGTTGCTTGTTTATTTCCCGGCAAAGCGCCCGGTGTCTTGGCGGGCGCGGAGCGGGAAGGAATTTGGCCGCCGGGCGGGGCTATGCCCGGGGGCGGCGTCGACTGCGCAGACACCATCACGCAGGCTCGGGTTCTTGCCAAAACAGTATTTTCCCTGATTACCTCGACCGTGTGGCAAAGATTGCCCGCTTGAAGAACGCGAAACGTAATGTCAAACTTGCTCGGCGGCTTGCCCGCGGGTAGATTTCCCAATGGGTATTCCGGAGAATTAATGAGCTTGTTTTTCGAGTCCCGAAATTCCAATCCCGGATCGAAGCGGTCTTTAACAAGCAGGTTGTTCAAATTGGTTTGGCTGCGATTGGTTACAATTATATTGAAGGTGACTAAAGTGGATTCGCCTTTGAGCGTTATATTAGGCGGCCCCTGGACTTTCAAGTCGATTAATGAAGACGTTGAAAAAGCGGCTGAAGAAGGCGGTGCCGCGGCCGTTTGTGAGCCTGCGCCCGGCGCGGCCGCCGTAATGGTGGTCGTGGCGCAATCGCTGACCTTGAGCCCGCCTTCGGTCATCACGTCCGCGCAATTGCTCACGCTGCCTTCTTTCTCGGCCCTGACGTTGACTTCGATGGTTTGGCGTTGACGCGGCCCTAGTTCGGCCAATCGCCATTGGAGTTGTTTGCCGCCGACGGCAGCGGGCGGATTGCCGCCAAGGTAAACAAGGCCGTCGGGCAGGACATTGGAAACAATTACGTTTTTCGAGAGCAGATCGCCGGGATTGCTCACCTCCAGGCGGTAAGTCAAGGTTTCGCCCACCTTGGCCATCGCGGGACCGCTCAGTTTCAGGGCGATGTCGGCGGCCGTCCAGGTTTGCATGGTCGAGCCGGTGCCCACGGTCAGCCGCTGTCCGCCCGCCCCGGGCAATTCCGCCGGGCGGATAACCTCGATGCCGATTTGATTGGTGCCGTGGGCGGGCGATTTCTGAAAAATTTCGGCGCTGGCCTGGCCGGCGGCGTCGGTTATGGCTTCGACCGACGAGGCCCCGTCGGGCGAGAATCCGGCGGGCGGACCGCCCGTTATCGTGTACTTGACCACCCAGCCCGGACACGGACATTGATTAGTCTGCCGCATTACCGTGGTGGTGAAAACGTGCTTCGTGCCCGCGGGATTGATCGCCGGCGGCGGGAATCGCCAGGTGGCGTCGGTCCAGTAGATCACGGCCGTTTTCATTCGCTGGGCAGTGTTGACTATATTGGAACCGACCACGCTGACCGTGCTTATGCCTTCAATCGGAGAGGTGATCTTGATCCACCCTTGACCGGGCAGGATGGATACTTCCTCGGCCGGCGCGGACGGTCCTCGCTTGACTTGTTCGTCTTTCGAGGCCGTGCTGCCGATGCCGAAAACGCCGTTGACCAATCGGGGCCGATTGTAATCGCCCAGGAGAATATCCACGAAATCGTTTTTGCCGATATCGGTAAATTGCCCCACGCCGCCCGGGGCAATCGACCATTCCAAGCGCTGGTTGCAGCGAAGATAACCGTCGGCCGAACCCACGCCGGCAATAAGCAGGACCTCGCTGCCCACGGGCGCGGCAATAACGCTGGGCGTAAGTATTAACGTCGCCGGCTCCCAAGGCTTGGGGGGAGGCGGCGGTTCTTGATAAGGATTAGGATACGCCGGATTGGCGGCGGCCGGCGGACTGGCCAATACATGCTCGCCCGTTGGGTCGATCCCGGAGGTTTTTAATGAATTACATCCCCCGGCAATCATGACGCAGAATATCGCCATGAGAACAACTGTTCGATAATTCGCCCCTGAACGCATCATGGCCCAATCCTCGGCCTGGCAGGTGCGCATGTTCCCGACACTCTTGCCGGGAATTCTCCTATATATAAAAACAGTAACATATACTTTGGGCAATATGGAGATTTTTTGCAACATGAATTGTTGTAAAATGGAAACATGCCGGAATAATCGGTATTGTTGATAATAATTAACATGTTCGGCTAATAACCGGGCCGACAAAATAGTCCCCCCCTATTGAATGCCGCTAGACAGTACTATATACTGAGTATTGCTGTTTTGTTATGGTCATTCGACAAATACAATCGAGATTACCGCGGGGTGGGGAACAATTATGCCCGACGATTTCGATCCATACTACAAATGGCTGGGGATTCCGCCCAAAGAACAGCCGCCTCATTACTATCGGTTGCTGGGCATCGAACTTTTCGAGTCCGATCCGGAGGCGATCGCAACGGCTGCCCAACAGCGCATACGGCAGGTACAGACGTTTCAAACCGGGCAGTATGCGATTATTTCGCAGAAGATGCAAAAAAAGATCGCCGCCGCCAAGGCCTGTTTGCTCGATCCGGCGAAAAAGAATGAATACGACATTTCGCTGAAACTTCAATTACGTTCTCGGTCCGCACAAAGCTTACCCAAGGCCGTGCCGCTGGAAGATCACCCGGCGCCGCCCCCGGCCGCTCCCCGGCCGCCGGTGCTGCAAAATTACCTGGAACCGCCCCTGGGCGCCAAAAAAACACCGGTGCTGCCCGGACGTGCGAACGATAACACAAGTTCCCTTGGCGGGGTGATTCTGGCCGTAAAAGAGTCCTTTGACCTGTTATTCAAGTTTCTCCGCCGCCACAGAAGCGTGTTGTCCATCATTGCCAAATCGTTGGGCCTGGCACTGGCGGTAGTGATTATTCTAATGGTTTTTGCCCACGGCAAAGATCTTTGGACTTATACCTTCGATAAAACTTCCAATTTGGTCGCCAAAATCACCGGTTCCACCGCGGAAAAGCCGCCGGATACTCAATCCAGGATAAGAACCGTCCCCAGAGGCATGCCCGGAACCCCGGCAAATCTTGCCGGTAGGCCGCCAAAGGAGATTCCTCCGCCGGGCGCGGCGGAAGAGCAATCCAACGCCGCGAAGCCGCCGGCCGGCGCCGATTCCGTTGTCGCCCCGGGCACGCCGGAGAATACTTCGGTTCAGCCCGCCACATCTCCAACCACTACGCCTTCAACAACCACGCCTCATCCGGAACAACCGGCCGGGATAATCATCTTGACTTTACCTTCCGGGAAAACCTTCAATTCCCGGCTTTTCAAAATCAGCGTAACTCCGATCCTCGATTTATTGAAAGACACGGCCAAGGAGGACCAGGTTCTTTTTCTTTCCAATCCCCTTGGGCGTTTAAGCGCCTTTGTCGAGTACAAGTCGAACAATTTGAACGGAATATCAGTGTCCTACTTCGAGAACCGCCAACCGACGACTTATGCCGCCTATTCCGACGGATCTCCGGACGGCATCATCAAAACATGGAACGAAAAAGGCGAACGCGTTTATTGGTGTCAATATGCCAAGGGTGTTCGCGACGGGTTTTGTTGCTATTTCAAAGACAACTGCTTGCGCGTGCTCTTGGAAATAGACCACGATACGATCAGCGGCGTTCATCTATGCGCGAACGTCAGGCTGGAAAAGAGTTTCGCCTCTCTCGCCGAAGCCTCCGCCGATAAAGACGCCAAAATATTGCTTGAGGAAATAGATGATCTGGAATCTGATTTAAAGACCGGCGCAGATTCTTTTAAAAAGGCCGCTCGGGAGGAAAATGCGTTCATGCACCAACTGAAGGCCGCTGCAAGTCCCAAAAAAAAGGCCGCCCTGCAAGAGCGGCTCAACCAACATGCCGTGGAAAGCCAAGACCTGATCAGGAGTTTCTGGCAGTACAAGGGCTGGTGACGAAAGCCGCCTTTTAATTACTGCGAAGGATCGGGGTAGCGGTAAATATTCCCCTGATAGTTCCTTAGCAGGAGGTCGTCGCCTTCGCGGCCCATGACGGTCGCGGGCTGCAATGGTATTTTCCCGCCGCCGCCCGGGGCGTCGATCACGTAATTCGGCACGGCATACCCCGTGGTAAAACCACGAAGCCCCGCGATAATCTCCAGTCCCTTGCTTACCGGCGTGCGGAAATGCTCCGAACCGGAAATCGGATCGCACTGGTAAAGGTAGTACGGCCGCACCCGCATCATCAGCAGGCGGTGGACCAGTTTTTTCATGGTCTCCAGGTTGTCGTTCACTTCCTTTAGGAGCACGGTCTGCGAGCCTAAGGGAATGCCCGCGTCGGCCAGCCGGGTGCAGGCCAGAAACGATTCCGGAGTGCATTCGTCCGGGTGGATGAAATGCAGGCTCATCCACAAGGGGTGATGTTTGCGGAGCATCCGGCACAGTGCGGGTGTGATCCTTTGGGGCAGCACGGCGGGCATCTTGGTGCCGATGCGGACGAATTCCACGTGCGGAATCTCCCCAAGCGAGGTGAGAATCCAATCCAGGCGCTCGTCGCTTAAGGCCAGCGGATCGCCGCCGGAGATAAGCACGTCCCGGATGGCCGGCTTCGAGCGGATGTACTCGAAGGCATGTTCCAGCCGGGCCTCCTGGGGCGCGATATGCCCGTGCCCGACCATCCGCGACCGGGTGCAGTACCGGCAATAACTCGAGCAGACGTCGGTAACCAAAAGCAACACGCGGTCCGGATAGCGGTGCACCAGGCCGGGAACGGGGCTGTCGCCGTCTTCGCCCAGCGGATCGTCGGCCTCGCCCTTGGCTCTATAGAATTCCTGAGTGGACGGGATCACGGTCCTGCGCAAGGGCTGGCTTCGGTCGTCGCGGGAAACCAGGCTCATGTAATAGGGCGTAATGCTCACCGGGAGCATGGATTTAGCCTGGGAAAGGGCTTCCCGCTCTTCGTCCGCCAGCAGCAAAACCTGCTCCAATTGATCCGGGGTGCGGATGCGGTTGCGGGCTTGCCAGTGCCAGTTGTTCCAGTCCTTGTCGGTCACATCGGGGTAGAAAGTCCTGCGAAAGGCCCTGGTTTGGAAGGTGGTTCGCGGGCATCGGCCCGAAAAACCGCCCGGGGAGAAGGGATCTCTATCCGCCGGAACGCGCCGATGTTTCTCTCGGTAGACGGGCGCCCGAAGGCGCGGGGGGGTGAAAATTTGGGACGTAGTACCCGGAGGTTCTTCGTCGCAGAACGAACACGCATCAGCTTCTGAGCTGGTCATTCAGTTTCTCCTAGAGGCAGGCACAAAGTTCGGGCACGACATCCTAACCGGGCCCTGGTATCCGCCGCCGGGACGGCTCATTTCCCCGAGCATCGCCTGGCGGAAGATTTATCTTATTCTTTTTCATTTCGGCAATCAGACTGTCTTTTAAAAACAATTCATATCGCAATTAACCAAAAAGTCAAGAGGAAAATTCAAAAAGGATGAGGGATGAAGGATGAAGGATGAAAAAAAAGATGGCAAATAATTAGGGGTGGGCAGTTTACTGCCCACTGATAACCGCAAAATGAGAACTGATAACTGAAAACCGTGAACCATGAACTGTAAACCGTGAACTGAGAATTTTTTGCTGAAAGATGACGGCTGACGGTGGCTAGCCCTTAACCAATTCCACGCAAATACCCCCGGCGCGAAGGACGCGGTGCATAGGGGTATACCAAAGCTCCTTATTCCATAGCAAGCCCACTTCCTCGCAAATTCGGGCTAATTCGCGGCGATTATAGGTCCGGCAACGCCACATACGACTGGTGCAAGCCCCGGTAAAATTGTCTTCGGTCGTCAAGAGCAACATGCGTGCCCCGGGCATCATCACCCGGCTCAGTTCGGCCAGCCCGACCTTCGCATCCGGGACGTGCTCCAGCACGTACCCACAGGTAACGCAGTCGAACGTTTCCGAAGGGAAAGGCAGCCGGGTAAGATCGGCCACCACGAACCTGGGTCGGCCGCTTTTCAGCCTGTTTCTGGCCCGGCGCAGCATTTCGTGGGAAAGATCAAAACAATATAATTCGGCTTGCGAGTCGGCATACTTCAATAAATGTTTGGCTATTTGCCCGGCCCCGCTGCCCACGTCCAGTATTTTGTGCACGCCGCTAAGATCGAACTTCCGCTCCTTAAAGAGCCGTTCGCCCAGCAGCGTATGCAGCGAAAGCAGGCTGCAATAGGCCAACATCGCCCCTTGAGGGCCGTCGTATACGTCGCGGACTTTTTCCCGATATTCCTCGAAGCTCACCCGGCTTATAAGGTTGTTTTCCAGCAAACGGACGAGTAACTTCTTGTTCCTCGCCCGGGGAACATGCGTTTTACGCCGATGTCCGGGATGTTTTCGGGTGTTTGTTTTGGATATCATTTCCGTCAATAGATGCGCCGATTGTAGATATACCACTCGACCAGCAATACCGCTAGGCCGAGCAAAACCGCGGTTTTCCAAATTTCCTTCCGTGCGGCCTGCCAAACATTTTCCCCCTTAACCTCCACGTCGCCCACTTTAATACTTGGCGAGCGATTCGGCCGGATGTCACTTTCATCCGGATCGAAAAGATTAACGGCGAATTGATCGATTGTTTTTCCGCCCGATTGGACGCGATAAATACCCAATTTCCCAGTTTCTGTAAAGCTTAATTTACCCAGTTTCCCTGATTTCAAGTCCGTTTTACCGCCGGAAGGGGATAAGATGCTAAGCGTCGTTTGCCCACCGGGCGATTCCAACGTCACCGGCACGCCCGGCCGGACGTTTTCTCCGCCCGTCCCTGCTCGGACCGCGCCGCAGTATTCAAACAAATTCCTCACAAAAACCGGAAAACTCTGCCGCGTGGGCCAATTGGTCCCATAGTACTTCTTTGTCTTGCCCTCCGGGCCGGCTTGCTCTTCGATAATCGTAAACCCCAGCACAACGTCCTCGAACGAGTCCCGCGGGGCAATGGCCATCATCGCTCCAACGTCGGAATCGACCAGCACCGTGGCCCCCGTGGGCGGCTTAAGCGGCGTGCCGGCGGCCAATAACACGTCGCCCATGTCCATCCATTGCATCAGCGGATGGGCGGAATCGATGTCGATAATCTGCGGCACGTCGCTTTTTTGCCCGGCCGTCCATTCGCCGTCCGCCGGCAATGACCCGACAAACAACGTGTTCGCCTGCGGCATCGACGACTTGCCCGGCGACTTCCCTTCGGGCCGGCAGCGGTCGAAAATCACCAGTTCGTAAGCCCCCCCGGCCGCCTGCGACTCGTAAGTCTTGGTTTTTAGAAAATCGGGCGATTCGATCTGAACCTCGGCTATTTCCCGGGCCGACTTGGTTTGCATCGCCATTTTCAACGGCTCGTTGCCCGGTGTGACCAACAGCACCCTGGTCCGCCGGGGCGGACTAAGGACCAGCCGGGCCTCGTCGTCCAGCGATAGATGGTCTTTGGTCTTGATTTTCAGCCTCAGCAATCCCGTATCAACGGCGGTTGTATCAAAGGTAATGCCTTGGGTCTCACCTGCCCCGATCTCCACCTGATCGGCGTCGACCAGCCGGCCGTCAAGGTATAGCTCGGCAGGCACTTTCACGGCATTGGAACCGAAATTCTCCAGCCGGGCAAAGGCCTGCAAACGGTCCGGACTGGTCTCGCTACGCTGGGCGCTGAAGGCCACAATGCCTACATTCACGGCCTCGGGCGAGCCGATGGGGATGAACTTCGGCTCCAAATGGCCCAGGGCGAACCCCGTGACCGGCGGGAATTTGCCGTCGCTGAGGATGTAAAGCGTAGCTGGCATGGCCTCGGCCACCCGCACGTCGGTTATGTCCTCCCCGCTACGACCCGGATTGGCCAGGCCGGCGGCCAGTTTCAAGGCCTCCAAGAGCGACGTGGACCGGTTGGTAGGCTTAACGGCCTCGAGCCGCCGATTGAGCAGGCCGCGGTCGTCGGTAAAGCTCTGTTCCACCCGGGCGGTATCGGCAAAACTGATTATCATCGCCGCGTCGCCAGATCGCATCTGGTCGATCAACTCGCCCGAGCGGCGCTTGGCTTCGTCCAACCGCGTGGGTTGCACGTCGGTTGCCGACATGCTGGCCGAGTTGTCGATCAGAAAAACGAACCGGCTGCCGATGAGCCTGGTTCCACTCCAACTCGGCCGCAATAATGCCCCCATCACCAGAAAAATCACCAGCAATTGGAGCAACAACAAAATATTCCGCCTTAGCCGCTGCCAAATCGTATTGACATGCAGGTCCTCGATCGACTTGTGCCATAGATAAGTGCTGGGCACGATCAAGGGGTGGCGTTTGAGCTTCAAAAAATATAATGCCACAATAGCCGGCGGAATGGCTGCCAGGATTAACCACTGCCACCAGGAAAGCATGTTGGTAAAGCTAGGCCACATTTTTTAAAGGATGAAGGATGAATGAAAAACCGCTTGCGGTTTCGCGATAAAAACTAATTCAAGTGGGCAGTAAACTGCCCACCCCTAACTAATCCCCAATCCCAGTCCCTATTCCCTGTCCTCTGACTTCTCTTTATCGCACCAGTCCCCGCGTGGCCAGATATCCGGTGACCAACTGATCGACCGGAATTGAAGTCCGGGCCAGCAGGTAGGCCATGCCGCGGCGGGTGCAAAATTCCTTGGCCGAATCGACAAACGCCGCCAGGGTTTGTTTGTATCGTTTCAAAAGCGGACCGGTCACGGTCACCTCGGCCACGTCGTCGTCTTCGCAATCCACCAGCCGCAGATCGCCTTTGACATCCGGGTCAAGTTCCTCGGCCGACAGGAGTTGGACCACGTAAACGTCCATATCTTTCGAGACCAGATAACGCAATGCCGCCTGGAAACCGCCTTTGTCCATCAAGTCGCTGATTAAAACCACGATGCCCTTGCCCGAGTTGCGCAGACAGAAACTTTTTATCCCCTCGGCCAAGGAGACGTTTTGGCCGGATTGGATCGATTCCAGATGTTCGAGCATCCGCCACAGGCTGCGCCGTCCGCGAAACAACGGCGAAGCCTGCCCGGACGGCCGGCCCAGGGTTTCGATTTTCACCCGATCGCCCCGCACAAGTCCGATGAAGCCCAAGGCCGCGGCCAATTGCAGGGCATATCGCAGTTTGGTCGGTTCGCCGAAATCCATCGACGCGCTGGCGTCGATCAGAGCGTAAAAGTGCAGGTCCTCCTCTTCCAGGAACATTTTCAAAAAAAGTTTTTCCAGCCGGGCGTAGGTGTTCCAATCGACGAAACGCAGGTCGTCGCCGGGCACGTAATTGCGGAAATCGGCGAACTCCACGCTCTGACCCTTGCGCGGACTGCGGCGCTCGCCCTTCATCCGCCCGCGAAAAATCTTGCGGCTGACCAGTTCCATCTTTTCCAATTGGGCCAGCAACTCGGGCGATAATAACGTCGAAGCGGTTGACATTTTAGTGGACAGTGGGCAGTGGATAGTGGACGGTGTATAACATGGGGTGGGCAGTTTACTGCCCACTTTTTATTGGGCAATGGATGATGGATTGTGTATGGTGTACGAAATAAAACATGGGGTGGGCAGTTTACTGCCCACTTTTTATTTTTAGCCCCGGCACTCGTGCTGGGTGGATTTTCCTAAGAGCTGCGGCATATCACGTATTTATATGATACCAATTTAATCACCGCCACGCCACTCATGTTGGGGATAACCCGCCGTGAATTCAGGGCGGGCTAAATAAAATCCTGCCGGGTGCCGGGTACCATGGCCACGCTTGCGTGGCTATGCGATGGTTATCGCATTTCCACATGCCCACGACAAGCGTGGGCATAGCACCGGCAAAACGGGGTTGACAATCGTAATCTAAAAGTGTACACTTGAAGTGTACACTTAAGGAGCCGTTCATGAAAGCGTCCATTCTCGATTTACGCAGGCAAATGAGCGAAGTCCTAAAATCGCTCGACCACAATGAACCGGTCACGATTTTGCATCGCGGCAAGGAAAAAGCAGTGCTTTATCCGGCCAAGTCCGCCGCTTCAGAACCAGGTGCGATAAGCGACCACCCGGCTTTTGGCATGTGGAAGAACCGCAAGGACCTAAGCAACGTTGACCAATTCGTCCGCCGGCTGCGAAAGGGCCGCCACGATGCAATTTGATACGGACGTGCTTATCTGGTTTTTTCGCGGCCACGGCGGCGCATCCCGATTGATTGAAAATACCCGGGAGCGACATATATCGGTCGTCTCCTATATGGAACTGCTCCAAGGATCGCGGGACAAAAAGGAATCGCGGATCATCAAGGGCTTTTTATCCGATTTCAACTTTCAAACGCTCCCGCTGACCGAAAACATCGGACACCGGGCATTGATCTACATCGAAGAATACGGACTGAAAGTCTCCCTATGCGTGGCCGACGCATTAGTCGCCGCAACGGCCGTGGAAAATCATCTACCCCTCGCCACGGCCAACCGCAAACATTACCGGCCAATCGCAGACCTAAATATCAACGTATTTCGGCCATAGCGTATGTTCATAGTCCGTTTATCCCTATCTTGCCGTGAACTCCTTGGTCTCTACAACATCTTCAAGACAAATTTCCCAAAGAGTTGCCTGAATCGACTTCTTTTCGGGCGTATTGGCAATCGCTCGGCGTCGATCCGTCCATGAAACATCAAAAATTCTTTCCCAACTCCGCTTGATTTCACGTTGGTATTGGGCATGGGGCAATGGATTGGAATGATTGAATTTGTAGAACGACAGTCCAACACCGGCCAATTTCTTTTCAAACGCATTTCCATCCCGTTCGCTGGTAGGCAAATACCAGTAGTTCAGCACGTAATGCCACAAGTCAAAATCCGATAATAGAACCCGCCGATCATCCAACCGACATTCAACTCTGACGCCCTGAACGCCGCTGGGCAGATGTCCGCTCGCTCGCAAATCCGGCTTAAGTCGATTCGCTCCCTCCCACTGGCGCCACGCCCAGATCGGCATGGCATCTTGACTTGGTCTTTGCACTTTCAGCCTTTTCTCCATTTGCTCGGCCATCCATAGATAAGAACCAAGAAATTCTTTTATGCCGTGGCGATGACTGGCACACAAACGGCCTTCCCGCCGCAATTGTTTCCAAGCTTGCTGAGTAAGAATTGACCAGATAAGCATTAATAATCAACTGAGTTCTGGGGGCCTGGGCCAATCTTTGTGGCCATATCGGGATTATCGCACTTCCACATGCCCACGGCAAGCGTTGGCATGACACCGGGCGCAGAAAATGGTTTTGCAGCAATGCGCGGCGTTCCTTGGTCGAAAAGAAGACATAAACCAATATGTTGGCCAATGAATGCGCCATCGACTTCCCACTCCGAAACCTCGTTGGGGTTTCCTTCGTTTTCCCCCGTTAGCACAGGGTAGCCGCTGCGCGGCAACCCTGGGCTGTTTTATTTAAGCCCTTCGGGCTAGTAATTACAGCATTTCGCGGAATTGGGCAAACAGATAATTGCTATCGTGCGGGCCGGCGGAGGCTTCGGGGTGATATTGGACGCTGAAGGCGGGCAGGGTTTTGTGACGCATGCCTTCGACAGTGTTGTCGTTGAGATTCAGATGCGTGATTTCCAAGTCCGCGGGCAGCGAATCGGCGTCAACCGCAAAACCGTGGTTTTGCGTGGTGATTTCCACTCGGCCGGTGAGCTTGTTCATCACGGGCTGGTTCGCGCCGCGGTGGCCGAATTTTAGTTTGTAGGTTTTCGCGCCGCAGGCCAGAGCCAGGAGTTGATGGCCCAGGCAGATGCCGAAGATCGGCTTTTTGCCCAGCAGGTCGCGGATGGTTTTTTGGGCGTAATCCAAAGGCTCCGGATCGCCGGGACCGTTCGACAGGAACACGCCTGCTGGATTGTACGAAAGCACTTCACGCGCCGTGGCCGTGCCGGGCAAAATTGTTACGCGGCAGCCGGAGTCGAACAGCCACCGGGCGATGTTCCACTTCATGCCATAGTCCAAGGCCACGACCAGCGGACCTTCCGCACTGCTGGACAAGCCGGCAGTGGCACCCTGGGTCTTTGAACCGTTCGGACGCAGCCGGGTCCAAGGGCTTAAAGGCTCGTGCCACTCGACTGGTTTTTCGGGAATCACTTCGCGGACCAGATCGCGTCCGACCAAGCCCGGGCTGGCCTTGGCCTTGGCCACCAGGCTGGCGTCGTCCAGATCCACGGTCGAAAGCACGCCTTTCATTGCGCCTTGGGTGCGAATGTGCCGGACCAACGCCCGGGTGTCGATGCCTTCCAGACCCACGATGTTATTTTGGGCAAGATAATCGGCCAATGCGCCGTCGGCCCGGAAATTGCTCACCCGGCGGCTGTGCTGGCGCACGACAAACCCGGCAAGATGCGGTTTATGGCTTTCCACGTCCTCGGCATTCACGCCGTAGTTGCCTATCTCAGTGTAGGTCATGGTGACGATCTGCCCGCGATAGCTCGGATCGGTCAGTATCTCCTGGTACCCGGTCATGGAGGTGTTAAAGCACACTTCGCCGTCTACTTCGCCTTCGGCGCCGAAGGCCGTGCCCGTGTAAACCGTGCCGTCTTCCAAGGCGAGTTTAGCTAAACTGGTCATATAAAGATTACTCACTTAAAGTCCGGCCAATTGTCGGCCCGATAGCTGTTTATACTGGCTGTGGGTCTCTGAACCAGCATCGTTAAGATGCGAAGTTCGGGCAGCCTGACATTGGGGTTCTTGTACCGGCGAACAAGACCCCTTTTTTATTTTCTTGATGCGTAACTATTGGCAATGACCCCTGTTATGATTCTACTCGCATTCGCCATGGCGGCATAGATGCCCGGAGATCACCTTGTCGGGTGGTGTTCGGGTAGTATTGTATAAAGCCGCGATCGGGGGTCGTGGTTTGGATGCGGCCGCGGGTCGCGCAAGCCCGGATTATTCAGGAATTAAGATTCCAGGCTCGGAGCGTGGAACACTAGCCCGAAGTGCAAGCGAGGGTAAGCCGTTTACAATCCCTCGCTTGCGCTTCGGGCTAGTGTAACTTCATGAACAATAAGCTTTACGGATTGCTATCGGTGATCTGGATCACAAACACGGAAGTGATTTTTCCGATCGGCGCGACGGCCAGCACGATATAATCGTTTGTTTTGAAAACGGTATTCACATCGAGATTAATTAATTTTTCGCCGGGCTGGTCCGCATCCGCACCCAAACGTGCATTTGCCGCCGTCGCGGATATGCGAATCTGCAGTTTCGACCCGGTGAGGATTCTTCCGCTTGCGGTAAGCGTGGTGGGCTTGTTCTCCAAGAGCGGCGAGCAGGAGATCTGGAACGTGCCTTCGTACTGGCTTCTGACCACGGTTTGGGCAACCTGGCCCAATCTCACTAATCCCTGATGTTGAAGTTCCTCAACAACATCTTTTAGATTGTCCGCCGGTGCGGCGGCATTCTGATCTCCTTCAACCAGCCAAATGATGCGAATACTAACCGGTGAAGAAGGAGCTTTATCGTTTGGACCCGGGGAATCCAATTTTCTTATAAGTTCTTCCGCGGTTTGCAATTGTTCTTCGGATCCCATCAAAATGACGGAGTTCTTCTGTTTGTCAATAGCGATACGTAGCCCCCCCCTCCCGCTTATACTTTGGTCTAACACGCGGGCCATCGTATCGGCGTCGCTGTATCTTAGTCTTATAAGCCTAATAACCTCAAATATTTTCTTTTCAGATTGGGGTTGCGACTCTTTGGCCGGCGGCGGTGTTTGAGCCTCTTTAGCCGGCGGCGGATCAGTTTTGGCCTGCTCCGCCATCGCCGGACGAACGCAAACACAGGCAAATGCAACGATCATCGCGATCTTCAGATTTCGCGAAAACATTTGGATAAACTTTGTCATAATCATTCTCCTGTTAAGTATGTGGAAAGACTATTCATTGGACGGTTCGCCCGGCATTGTATCCGGCTTTACGGCCGGATAAATCCAAACGATATTGATTCTAGGATCGTGGGTTTTGCACTCTAAAACGATCCCGGATGAAGGATCGGCCATTGTCACACGGGTGGAGGCCTTTGGGTTCTCTGTCGCGCTAAGGGGCGAGTTCGACGGCGTGTTTCCCTGCGATCCTGCCGTGTTTTGCGATACGGCGACGTCCCGGTCGCCCGGCCGATTGGGAGACCAAATCGCGAATCGCCCGATAACGGCTGCTATCAATACTGCCGCCGCGGCGACAAGGCTGAATGCCCATTGCATGAATTTTCGCCGCCGCGCCGCTCTCACTCGATACCGAGTGCGCTGGACCAGCCCGGAGGGAATCGCGTCCAGCGATCCGCCGATTCCGGCCAGCAGGCCGTCGATCGATTGTTGCAGGGCCTGTTGGCGGCGGCAGGCCGGACAATCGGTCAGGTGCCGCTCGAACTCGGCCGCCTCATCGGGCGAAAGCCAGTGGAGCATGTAATCGTCGAGTCGATCGCAAGGCGATTGTTTCATGGTTCAGACTCATTTTAATAAGTAGGGTGCGTGAAACGCACCATTATTAGTGAAACGCACCATCCCTTATGGTTTACGGTGCGTTTCACGCACCCTACTAAAATTCACATTCTCATTCAAGTCCTGAAGTTTTTGCCTCATGCGTTTGCGGGCCAGCGACAGGCTGGCTTTGACGGCTTGTGGGCTGAGGTCGAGTATGTCGGCAATCTCCGTCAGTGAAAAACCCTCGCAGGCGTGCAGGTACAAAACCTCCCGCTGACGGCCGGGCAGGGCATCCATCGTTTCCCGCACCCTGAGCAAATCCTCTTTTGCGATGATTTCCTCATCTGGAAGCGGGACCCGGCGCGGGGCATCTTCTTCCACGCCACGCACAAATCGCTCTTCCCGGCCTTTGCGCCGCAGCCCGCTGTGCCACAAATTGGCCGCGATCGCAAACAGCCAACTCTTTGCCGCGCATGGATCGCGCAGCCGGGCACGGTCTTTCCAAGCCCTTAACAGCGTTGCCTGCGAAAGGTCTTCGGCGTCGGCCTGGTTGCCCGTCAGCCGGAGCGCAAACCGATACAGGCGCGGAACGTACTGTTCAAACAGGTCCTTCACTGCTTCGGCACGCTCCCGCGGCATGGACGCGCACCGAGCGCCGCCGCTTAACCGTCGTCAAGTTTTGATTGACTACGTATAAGACGCTTAAGGCCGCGAAAGGTCAAGCGAATTTTACAGATTTCGCAAAATTATCTGATTGGATTACGCCGCTTTTAGTGTCGGGGAAAGCATAACGAGTTATCGTTTTTTCCACTTCCATGCGGCCGGAAGGATACCCAACCCGGCTATCGCCAGTAGAACCAACACGCTTGGTTCGGGTACGGGCGTAAGACTGCTGCCGCTTAATGGACTGCCGGGAATAGGCGCGATGGTCATTCCTGAGCCATCGCCGATGATCAGCCTGTCTTGAACGATGCTCGGGGCGGTGAGTTGGCCCCCATCGATCACCTGGGTGGTTCCCGTCCCGGTAATGTTATTGACCGTATGAACTCCGCCGACAATCAGGAACGTGGCGTTGTTGGTAATCAGCGAGGAGGTGCTAATTTGACCGCCGTCGGCCAAGGCCAACGTTCCCTCATTAATAGTGGTGCCGCCGATATAGGAGTTGACGGCGATGAGAATTAATTCACCCGGGCCTTCCTTGACAAGGCTGCCCCCGCCGCTGAGTTTGCCGCTCATGGTGGCGGGCTGGGATAGCGAGTTGACATCGACCTGTCGGGGCATGTTGTTCAGGTCGATGGGGTTCATGAAGACCAGCGGCGCGTTGGCGGTCTCGGCGTTGAGGATCAAGGGATTCGGACAAAAGGCCGTGCCGGGATCCCAGGTCAACGGGGTGGGAGTTGCGGTGCCGCCTAGGGCGACGGTGAGCGAGCCGGGCGTGAAACCTCCCGGCATCGATGGGTCTAGCCGGGCACTGAATCCGCTGGGGTACTGCATGCCGGATGCGCCCCCGGCGATCAGACTTGGAGGCTCGGCGTAGAGTTGCACCTGAAAGTTATTGGGCCCGGGATTCCGAGTGAAATCGATGCCGGTCTCGAACACGCCGCCCATGAGTTTCAGATTTGTGACTGGCAGGCTGCCGGTGGGCACGCTGCATTGGTCCACGGCCCGCAAAACACCGCCGGTGACGATTGTCCGCCCGTCGTAGGTGTTGGCTCCGGTCAGTTCCAGAACCCCCTGCCCGGACTTGATCAGGCTGGCGAATTCCTCCCCGGTATTGCTTATCTTGCCGCTGATCGTTGCACGATAGTTATTGTCGCGTACGGCGCGGACGTTAATCTCGCGGGGAGTGTCCGTCCTCCCGATTTTCAGATCGATGTCGTTCGTGAACAGAAGCGGGGCGTTGGCAGCGACGTCATTCAGGCGCAGCGCGGTTGCGTTTAAGTTCACACCCCAGACAAGGGGCGTGGGCATGGCGCCTCCCAGCTTCACGACCGTACCAGCGCCCGTACTGTCCCAGGCGCTAAATCCTATAGGGCTATTAAAGCCGTTCAACTGCACCTGGTTGGCGAGGCCCCCAAGGCCGCGTGAGAAAAACCCGCTGGTTTCGAACACTCCGCCGGTAAGATTCAGATTTCCGGCGGGCAGAGTGGCGCCGTCTACGGCCCGCAGCACGCCGCCGTCAACGCTAGTCGGTCCGTTGTAGGAATTGCCGTTGTTGGCCAAAACTAGAATCCCCGGCCCGGACTTGGTCAGCCCGGCCGCGGGGCCGGCGATGTTGGTAATCGCGCCGGTGATAGTGGCGGGCGACACGTTGGGATAGATCGTGCTCCACTGCGGATCGTACATGGGAGTCGTCGGGTCGGCGTTGACGGTGATTATGCGCGTGGCGCCGTGGAGGTCGATACTGTTTTGGAAGTTTAGCGGACGGTTGGCCCAGGGCCCTTGAAGCACAAGCGCATCGGGATTGAAGCCGGCGGTCACGCCCCAGATCAACCCCGCGCCGCCATTAAGACTCACCGTGACTGGCACATTGAGGGGAGTCCCATAGGCGCTGAACCCGCTGGCGCCCGCGGGGAGTTGGACCTGATTGATGCCGATGCCGAGTGTCAGGTTGATGTCGTCTGTAGTCTCCCATGCGCCGCCGTTGAGAGTAAGGTTCCGAGCGGGTCCGAGGGCAACCGTGCCGGGCAGGCCCACGCCTAGATCGGCCCGCAGTACGCCGCCATGGACCTCCGTATTGCCGGTGTAGGTGTTAATGCCCGAGAGCACCTGGGTGGCATCGCCATACTGGCGGTAGGAAATGATATTGCCGCCCTCGATGATCGTGCCTGGGAAGAACCAGATGTTGGCCGCCCCGGGGATAATGTTGGACACGATCGTCAAGCCGCTGGGGTTGTTGTCGGTGAGAGTTCCGCTGCCGCGCAGTCCGCCGATATTCAGGCTGAAGCCGTTAAGGTTCAGCGTGGCGCCGCTGTCCACCGTTACTTGGGGATAATATGTTAAGCCGTTTATCGTTCGCGTGGTTCCCAGGGCCTGGGCGTTATTTACTTTCACGGATCCTTGCCGCACCCATAGGCCGCCGCCAAAGGTGTTGGCCCCGCTAATGGTCATAATGCCCGCGCCCATCTTGATGAGGCCGGCCGCAATATTTTCCAGGCCCGTCGTCGGTAATCGCGCCGGCAAGATTGACGCTGAAACCGCCGGCGTCGATTGTCGTCCAGGTCCATATCGAACCGACGCCTGGCTGATCCCTCATACTGTCCGGCACATTCTTATCTGTGCAGTAACAAAAAGCCCATATTTCGTCACATTCTATCCGTTTGCACGGAAGGTTTCGGAGTACCGCATCTTGATATTCAAGGCAGGCTTTCCCAACCATGCCAAATAGCTTCAAAACCGTGTCTTTTGCGACTCTGGTTAAGCGTACTGTTGATCTAATGGAGCAACCCTCTATGAGGGATGATATAACAGCAATTCGCTTTTCTGTAGTTAGTATGTTCATATCTGTATTATACGTGACCGCTCTCGCATGTCAATAGGGAAAATCGACAAAATATCACAAAATAATTCAATTATATAGCATTGACTGGCCGATTTATAAATGATATGATATGTATTATAACTCCCATAACAAGGTTTATTGTTAGGTGGTCCCTATGATACGCGATTATTTATTTGATATAGCAAAAATTGTTGAAGGAGCCATCAGCAAAGACCTAACAAAGGTACTGGCCTATGCTGAAAGCCTAGAAAACAAATTTGAATCGTCAGGAGAAGTTACTGCTGCAAAGAGGATTAGGCAAATTATTGGGAAAAGCCAAGCACGCAAAGCGAGCATCGCGCGTTCGGAACATTTAATGCCCTTACCAATAGATACCGAATCTCGAATACCGGTAGCCGATGAAGAGTCTTTAGTTAAGGGCGGTGTAAAAATATATCTTCCAAAGGATGTGAAAAATACAATCGACCAATTCTTAACTTTTTTTCACGCAGCAGATCGGTTAATTGCAAACGGCGTGGGAATATCACCCTCTCTTCTTTTATACGGACCTCCGGGGTGTGGAAAGACATTGTTAGCACGGTTTATCGCTTCTGAATTAGGCTATCCATTAATTACTGCAAGATCAGACGCGCTCATTTCTTCATATCTGGGAAGTACGGCTAAAAATATACGGCTTTTATTTGAACATGCGGCATCGCGCCCGTGTGTATTATTTCTTGATGAATTTGATTCTCTGGCAAAAATGCGGGATGATGACCATGAATTAGGTGAATTAAAACGAGTTGTAATTAGCTTAATGCAAAACATTGATGCAATGGGCAAAGATCATGTTTTGTTAGCTGCAACAAACCATGACCATCTACTTGATCCCGCCATTTGGCGGCGATTCACTTATAAAATACAAATGAGCGAGCCATCGCTAGAAATCAGGACAGCAATTGCGCGGCATTTTTTGGGTGCATTTGCCGACAACTCTATTGTAGAACTTATGGCATCACTGACAGAAGGAATGACAGGCTCGCAGATTAAAGATATTGCCGAGGATGCGATCCGCAAGGCAGTTGTTGAAGATAAAATGAAAATCGAACCATGCGATTTAATTGACCGAATTATTCTTGGTGCATCCCTGGCTGAAAAATTGTATGCAATACGTAAAATTGTTCCAAATGTAACACAAACAAAATTAGCTGAATGGTTTAATATATCCCAGCCATACGTTTCGGAACTTTTAAAACAAGGTATTGAACATGCTGCCTAATTATTTATTGCCCATCAAAGTAGTCATACCGCGCGAGAAAATCGACTACAAACACGATGCTATTCAGGGTGGTGGTAAAAAACAATTCTGCGAAATAACTCCCGCACTTAGATCGCAGTTCATATCTTCACTGCACTTTCCTAAAAAATGCCGAGGTTACCTAATTTTCCATACGAAAAACACCGCTACCTTTATGCCATAGGCGATTTTTCATTCATTCAGGGTGTTAGGCCATAGGCTGAAAAAATCATTTTGTATCCCATTGAAGAATAAGGACTTGTGATAGGTGATTTTGACAAACGATTCACTGAAATCCCATTATCAATAGTGTTTTTTACTCTTTCCAGCGTTTTTCAGTAGACATCGAAATCATCCTAAATTGGAAACTGGGAGAATTGGGCATTTTTTAGGAAAGTGCAG
>JBEKFZ010000068.1:0-22636 GCA_050013075.1 Thermoguttaceae bacterium
TTAAAAAATGTTCAAGAGATGCTCAATAAACTTGCATGGCTCAAAAATTGGTTGACATCCACCCCTATGCTAAATCGCCTTCAAAAGCGTTTTGTATGGGTGGCAAGCGGAAAAGTATCGCTTCTTCCACACAGCCCCCAAAAAAAACGCATAGCGCAAGCGGGAATTGTCTTCCCAGGCAGCCACCTGATTTTGAGGTAAAAGTTTGAAAATAACGTCATGAAAATGTTTTTCAAAAGTCTTTCTCCGAAATGATGCCTCTTGACTTACAGCCCAAAGAAAGCAAACTAATTAAGAGGAACCATTACGGAGGGTAAGCGAATGGTTAGCGGTCACACTGGAAATGTGATGCCCCTTTCCTGGGGTTGCGGGTTCGAGTCCCGTGCCCTCCGCTGATAACTCATTCTTCTCATCCCGGCAACAAACGATATTTGATGCCGCCAACTACACATCAGGGTGGTATAGAGACCATCTCGTTGCCCTCGCGGGTGGAAAGTGCCTGCCAGGTCGTTAGATTGATGTCATCGGTGCAGAACCAGCCGGAGCCGTCGGCCATCAGGGTGTTTACGCCGCCGGGATGTCTGCTCCTGGCCGATCGCCATCCGTAACAGGAATAGAGCACCGAAATGTCGCCCACCACCAGCGCGGACACGCAATCGACATTCGCCGAATTCGGGCCCCAATGATGGTTGTAAAGCGTGCAGCGGTACTCGCCGTTGGCCCAGGAAAATCCCCGCAGGTCGGTAAAATTCCACATTCTGGCTTGTTGGCAGGCGGTGTCAGTCAAGGGAACGGCATTGACAAAGGCGTATGTGGTGCGTGGATCGACTCGCGACGCATCGAACAGCGGCGCAGGTCCGTCGCCTAAAAGACTTTCGCTCATGGCGACCGTATGACTCAGTCCGTCGCTGATTTGTGACGGGCTCATTTCCGAATTGACGTAAAAAATGCCGTCTGCCTGAAGCGGCGTTCCTCCCCCTACCCCGGACCCGGTGCAGGTCGCGTAATTCACGGGCCCGAAACCGGACGCCACCGCTTTTTGCCCGTCGGAAGGGCATAGAAAAAGCGGAATGATTTGGGCTACTCCGGGCCGATTGGCCGGCGTGATTTTCAGGTCTGCGCCATAAAGCGGCTGCGTAAGATCCAATAAACTGTATGCCGTCGTTTCTTCCAGATAGGGCATCAAGTGGACCAGTGCGGACCAACGGTAAAAACAATACGGGGTCGAGGGGGTTTTAGCATAAGCGTGCGATTCGGCGCCCGAGGGGAAATGCTTATTCGTATTCTCGTAGTTGTGCAAGGCGATTCCGAATTGTTTGAGGTTGTTCTGGCAAGACATGCGCCGAGCGGTTTCCCGCGATCTCTGGATGGCTGGCAGCAACAGCGCGGCCAGAATGCCGATTATGGCAATCACCACCAGAAGCTCGACTATGGTAAAGCCAAGTCGGCGGAGTATAACTCGATCAATCACGTCTTGCGCCTCCGCGACAGGAAGACAAGCGGAGCCAGCCATCCGGCCGTTGCCAGCAGCGCCATCGCGCCCGGCTCGGGCACGGCCTTCAGATCGGCGTCGGCGGTCGCTCCGCCGGAGATCGTTCCTGAGCCGATGGTCAACGTATCGGCGACGATGCTTTGCGCCAAAAGTTCGGAGTTCTCGCCCTCGACGATAATCGTAGGCGAGTCGGTCAACGGCCCGGCAATATCGAGTGTGCCGGCAGTCACAATGGTTGAACCGGTGTATTTAACACCTCCCACAAGGCTGAGCGTGCCTGAGCCTTTTTTTGTCAGCGAGCCGTCGCCGCTGATCAGGCCGCCGACGGTGATATTGTGATCGCCGGTATCGAACGAGCCTCCGCCAAGCACCAGTTCCATGTCCAGGTCGATCTCCTGGTCGTTATCGCTTTGATTAATGACCGGTCCGCCTAGTTTGATGGTATTTCCTTGGAGCTTGAAGGATGGGGCGCCGGCGATGAAGGTAATCCCGTTGAATTGCGTGCCGGAATCAAAATCGTTGTTGTTTGTCGCGTGTCCGCCGGTTCCGATCGAGCCGAAGCGAACGTCGCCCTGGTAGACCGGTGGGGTGCCGTGCCAATTTGCGGAGTTTTTCCAGCCGGTGCCCGACGCGCCGCCCGTCCAAAGCGCGGGTTCAATCGCCAAGGCGGTCGGCTCGACAATGGTACTGATAAAGCTTGTGTTAATGGCGGCGCCGGTGGTTGAATTATATTTGCCGATATAACCGTTCGAGTTCGAGTCGCCCATGCTCGACACGAGAATATTTCCGTCTGGATCGATAATAATGTCGCAAGGAAAATAGAGCCCGCCGGAGTTTGATATCAAGTCGCCGACCGCTGTTCCGCTGCTGTTGAATTGATAGACGTTGAATGTCATCATCCCGACCACGTCCAAGTTTCCGCTGGAATCGAACGCCAGGCCGCTTGCGCCTAAAAACGAGCCTGATAGGGGAGTAAAAACGCCGGTGGACGAATTATATTTATATACAGTTCCATTGCTAAAACTGAAACTGCTCACGTATAAAGAACCGTCCGACCCAAGCGCCATATTGGCCAGGCCGGAGGCTCCGGAGACGTTCAACACGCCGATTTGCGCGCCGGTTGCGGCATTGTATTCAATAATCCGATAGCCCGTGAAGTCTGTGGTGAACTCGCTGGCGTAAAGAGTGTTGTTGGACTTGTCGTAAAGCACGCCTCCCAGACCGTTCAGTCCGGTGTTGATAGTACTCAGGCAATTACCGGTCAGCCAGTCATAGCGATAAACGGTCCCTGAGCTTTGGCTAACCACGTACATATCGGTTCCGGATCCGAAGGCCATCGCGGAAGTGCTATCCGAAGTCGTTGCCAAGACCCCGCGATAGCTGCCGTCGAGGTTGTATTCGTAAATCTTGTTGGTCCCATAGTCGGCCACCAGCAATTGCCCGGCGGCAGTGATCGGGTAAAAAACAATCCACGAAATCCCAATCAATATCCAGGAGCAATATAATTGTGAACGATACATACGGCGATCCTTTCTAAACGGTGTTTTGCAAATCTGTGGGCACTTTCCGTATAAAAAAATCTCCAATAAAACTGGTTTCATCATATTCCCCGACGAAACAACTGTAAAGCGGCTTAAAAGCACTCCGTAAGGCGATCCGTTAAAGAAAATCGCTCGGCTGTAAGTGCGACATTGTTGCGGAATCGTGCAAGGTACTCCGCACGGATCTTGGGATTGAACAAGATTTTGGAGTAGCGCTGCCGCAACTCGGGAAAGCAGTCGCGCAGCAGGCCCGCCACCGAGGGCCAGACTCGGGGCCTGGGATTGAGCGCGTCCACCAGTATCGAATCGACTCGCAAATCGGCCGCGCGTCGAAACATTAGATCGAGCGAAGCCGGGCCGTCGGATAGGAAAGGCAGCAAAGGGGCGAACATTATGGTGGTTTTCAGCCCCGCCTTTCGGGCCGCTTCGATGACTTGCAATCGTTCATCCGCGCTTGCGGATCGAGGTTCCCATAGTTTACGCAGTCGCTCATCGAGCGTCGCTATCGACACGCCGATGTTTACATCACGGCCGGAAAATATGTCCAGATCGCGCGTCACCAGGGCGCTTTTTGTCAGCAGGTTCACTTGGAAGCCGAATTCCAAGAGCAACTCGCAACAGCGGCGGGTCAAGCGATATTCGGCCTCGATGGGCTGCCAGGCGTCGCACGCGCTGCTGATAAACACCGCGCCCGGCTTCGATCTGCGCAACTGACGCTTGAGAACCTCGACGGCATTGATCTTCACGTCCACGAACCTGCCCCAAGGTTCGTCGTGTGGATGGAACCTCTCCATAAATCGGGCGTAGCAATAAACGCAGCCGTGCGCGCAGCCCGTGTAGCAGTTCAGCGAATAATCGCTTATCGAACTTTTGTTCAAAATCGTCTTGCACACGGTTTCGCGCACAACGACTTGCGGACGATCTTCACACCGGGCAATCGACGGATCAGGACTTGAAAACATATATGCTAACCGAATCCTAAATACAATGGCTACATTTTTTTAACAGACCGGGCATAGGATTCTTTAGATCGCAGGAGATCGGCGATCTTGCCGATACACTCGACAGAGTCATTGGCCCACATCCTCTGTGATTGTTTTTTTCAATGAAAGGTCGCTCATGGCTCTTTCTTGGAAAAAGCTAGGAGGTAATTGTTTTCATTTTACTTAAAACATGTAAATAATGTTGCAATTATGCATGTTTTCGATTAACATAATTTAATAGATGAATGTAATAAAGTAGGCAAATTATGTAAATAATTATCGTTAACGAAGGATAAGTGACGGCATTAGGCAAGGATAAGCGCAGTCATCTCGCGCCCAGCCTTTTGCCGCAGCGCTCAACGCACGGGAAGGAAATCATGTTTCCTTATTTTGGAAAACATCAAGGATTGAAACCAGAAGCATCCTCCCGGGGAAAAAGGAAATCTTCTTTTGCGTCTCGCAACCGCGATAAACGGCTGAAGTTCGAAACGCTTGAACACCGCTGGATGCTGAGTGCTACAGTGGCTAACCAAATGGAGTATCTGGACCGGGGCATAGTGGCTATCAGCGAGGGTGCAGGGGCCGTTTATGTGGGCTGGCGTCTGCTGGGGACCGATCCGAGCAACATTAGTTTTAATCTTTACCGCTCCACAGGCGGCGGTACGGCGGTGAAACTCAACAGCACGGTAATTACCGCAACCACCGATTACGTCGATACCGGCGTCAATACTGCGCTGAGCAACTCATATTTCGTTAAACCGGTTATCAGCGGAGTGGAACAGGCCCCCAGCGAATCGTACACCTTGGGTGCGAATTGTTCCGCCCAGCAGTATTTGGGAGTTCCTTTGCAGATTCCCGCCGGCGTCACCACGCCCGACGGAGTAACTTGCACCTACAGCGCCAACGATTGCACCGTGGCCGATCTGGACGGCGACGGGCAATATGAAATCATCGTCAAATGGGACCCCTCCAACTCGCAGGACAACGCGAATTCAGGCTATACGGGCAACGTGTACGTGGACGCCTATAAATTGGACGGCACGCGGCTGTGGCGCATCGACTTGGGCAAAAACATTCGCGCTGGAGCACACTACACGCAAATCATCGCTTACGATCTGGACGGCGACGGCTGCGCCGAAGTGGCCATGAAAACCGCCCCTTACACAGTGGATGGACAAGGCAATTACGTGCTCATGCCCGGCGACTCATTGGCCGATTATCGCAATTCCAGTGGGTACATTCTTTCCGGGCCGGAATATCTGACTATCTTCAACGGACGGACCGGCGCGGCCATGGTCACCACCAATTACTACCCGGCCAGGGGCACCGTATCCAGTTGGGGCGACACCTACGGCAACCGCTGCGATCGGTATCTGGCCGCAGTGGCATACCTGGACGGCGTGCGACCAAGCCTGATTGAATGTCGCGGATATTACGGCCCAAAAAGCGGCATTTCCACGGCAAAGAACTATATTGTGGCATGGAATTACCGCAACGGAACGCTTACCCGCGTCTGGACCTTTGAAGCCGCCGTGGGCCAGGACGGCAATATCAACAGCAGTTACGTCGGCCAGGGAGATCACAGTCTCACCATCGCTGATGTCGACGGCGACGGCAAGGATGAGATCGTCTACGGCTCCTGTGTCATCGATGATAATGGAACCGGCCTTTATTCCACGGGTCTTGGCCACGGCGATGCTATACACGTCGGCGTTTTTGACCCAACCCGGACGGGCCTGGAATCCTGGCAGATCCATGAAACCCCAAATTCCACGGACGGCTATGAACTTCACGACGCCGCCACCGGGGCGATCATCTGGGGGGGGGGTACGACAACCGACGACGGACGCGGATGTTGCGACAACATCCTTGCAGGCACGGTCGGCGCACAGATGTGGTCCGCCGCCACCAATTATCTTTACGACGCCTCTGGAAACGTACTTGGGACCAAGCCCAGTTCCGATAATTTCCTGGTCTGGTGGGACGGCGATACTAGCCGCGAATTGGAGGACGGCACAAGCATAACAAAATACTCCTTAAGCGGCACAACCACGCTGCTTACCGCCACCGGCTGCTCGTCAAATAACGGTACGAAAAGCACTCCTTGTCTGGTGGCCGACATCCTCGGCGACTGGCGCGAAGAGGTGATTTGGCGCACCACCGACAGTTCGGAACTCCGCATCTACACTACCACCGATCCGTCTACCACGCGAATTTACACCTTGATGGACGACCTGCAGTACCGGGAGTCGATCGCCTGGCAGAACGTGGCATACAATCAGCCGCCTCATACCAGTTTTTACCTCGGCTATGGAATGTCGACCCCGCCCACGCCGAACATCTATGTTGTATCCAGCGGCCTTGTGCCGCCGGCCGCCCCCGCCGGTTTGGCGGTGACGGTTGCTTCGTCGAGTGAAATCGATATGTCCTGGACCGCCAGTTCGGGCGCCACGAGTTACAGGGTCAAGCGATCAGACAACAGCGGCGGAACTTTTTACACCATCGCCACCGGCGTTACCGGTCTCAGCTACGCTGATACCACCGTGGCCAGCGGCGGGACTTATTATTACGTCGTTTCAGCCGTAAGCTCATCGGGCGGGAGCGCCAACTCGGTCCAAGCCGGCGCATCCATTCCTCTTATCAGCCCTTGGGTTTCGCAGGACATCGGTTCGGTCGGCGTTGTCGGCCGCACCACGTACTTAAGCGGCATTTTCACTGTCACTGGTTCCAATGCCAACTCGCCCGACGGGCTCCAATTCGCCACGCAGGGACTCATCAACGACTCGACGCTTATTTGCAAGGTGATTTCCCAGGACTCATCGACCGGATCGAGCGGATTGATGATCCGCAAATCGTCTTCCACCACCTCGGCTTATGCCAGTATCGTCGTGGCCGCCGATACAAATAAGCACATTTTCTTCTATTACCGCTCAAGCGATGGTGGATCCGTAAAATATGGCTACACATACTATACGGCTTTGCCGATCTGGTTGAAACTGGTTCGCTCGGGCAGCAGCTTTTCCGGCTACTATAGCACGGACGGCACGACTTGGACTCAGGTTGGCTCGACACAGACGATCAGCATGAACACCTTGACCCTTGGAGGTCTGGCGGTCTGCTCCGATGGCACGTACTTATCGAGCACCACGGAGTTCTCCAATGTCTCGATCACCAGCGCCAATACAGCGCCCACGGTATCCACGGCCGCGAAGGCCTCGCCAAGCACGGTGACCGGCACAACGTCTACTCTCAGCGTTGTGGGGACCGACGACGGCGGGGAATCGAACTTGAAATACACCTGGGCCACGACCGGCACTCCGCCCGCCCCAGTGACCTTCACCGTCAACGGCTCTGTCAACGGCACGAACGCTGCCAAGAACGCCACGGCCACGTTCACCAAGTCCGGCACATATTATTTTCAAGTCACGATCATGGACTCCGGCGGTTTGACGGTCACCAGCAGCGTAAGCGTGACCGTTAATCAGACGGTTACCACCATTAGCGTGTCGCCTTCCACGGCGAGCATTTATGGAGGAACCACCCAACAGTTCACCGCCACGGCCTACGACCAGTTCGGTTATGTCCTTTCCACGCAGCCCACGTTTAGCTGGTCGGCCACGGCCGGCACGATCACCTCCGCCGGCCTGTATACCGCGCCGATGAGCAAAACGACGGCCACGGTCACTGCCGCGAGCGCCGGCAAGAGCGGCACGGCGTCGGTAAGCGTCAGCCTGCTGGCCACCATTGCGGGCCGGATGGTATTTTACAACAACTCGAAATTCGACGCCGTTTCGGACGACAACGCCATTGCCACGGATAAAACGGCCCTTTTGCCCGGTCAGCCGGCCGCCTTTGCCAACTACACCAGTTACAGCCTGGGCATCAACGGGATAATGATCGATATTAAAAACCTGGCCAACCCCACAGGTTTAAACGCCACCGATTTCCAATTCAAAATGGGCAACGACGACAATCCGGATGGCTTAGGCTGGACCTTGGCGCCGGCGCCGATCAGTATTACCGTGCGTCAAGGTGCGGGAAGTAACGGTTCGGACCGGGTGGTTATCATCTGGGACGAGGAAACCGGCAACTCCATTAAAAACAAGTGGCTGCAAGTGACGGTCAAGGCGAATACCAACACCGGGCTTTCGGCGGCCGACGTGTTTTACTTCGGTAACGCCGTGGGTGAGTCGGACGACAATTCGGCCAACGCCGTGGTGGACGGGCAAGACGAAATCAACTCCCGCACTCACAAAACCGGTTTCTCGGCGGCCGCGATCACGAATCTTTACGATTACAACCGCGACGGAAAAGTCAACGCCACCGACGACCTGATCGCCCGGCACAATCGGACCGACGGCGCGGGCGCCGATCCCCTGCAATTGATCGCGGCGCCGGCGACGGCATCGGCTTCGGCGGAGATTGTGGAGGAGGAATCGATGGCCAGTGCTACGATGTCAACGGTGCTGGATGAGAGCACAACCGCGCAGTCGGTGACGGCGTCGATGGAGATTACGGAGGCGTTGTCGGCGGACCAGACTGAAACCTCCCAGGCCGATACCTCCCAGACTGATACGTCCCAGACGGAAACGACGGATGCTGATACAACCGAAACTTTGTTGACTACGGTGTCCGAGACCGTTGCGGCGGATTCGCAAACGGCCGCTGTGTCGGACGATAGCGCATCGGCTGTCGCGGCCGATTCACAATCGACGTCATCGGCCGCGGATACAGTTACCGTGCAAACGGTTTCCGAGACCGAGGATGCCACCGCGGCATTGGCCGCGTCGGCTACGATAACCGATGTAACGACTTCGCAGAGCGAAACCGCGTCGACCGCAACCAGTTCGAGTTCCACGTTGCGGCAAATGGAAAACCTCGATCGCGGCGTGGTGGCGGTTCGATCGACGACCACGCAGGTTTTTATTAGTTGGCGGTTGCTGGCCCTCGATCCGTCGAACATCGCCTTCAACCTCTATCGCTCCGCCAACGGCGGCGCGGCGGTTAAGCTCAACAGTTCGCCCCTTACCGGCGGCACCGACTATACCGACACAACTGCCGACCTTACACAGTCGAATACATATTATGTTCGGCCGGTCATCGGCGGCGTGGAACAAGATCCCAGCGAATCGTACACCCTAGCCGCCAATGCCGTGGCGGAGCCGTGTGTGACCGTTCCGCTGCGGATCCCTGACAGCGGTTACACGACCAAGTATGTCTGGGTCGGCGATCTCGACGGCGACGGCGAGTATGACTATGTAATTGACCGTCTTGCCCCGACGGATCCGAATAATAGTGATCTTGGGCTAGGTCCCCAATACATCGAAGCCTACAAGAGCGACGGCACCTTCCTGTGGTCGGTGAACCTTGGCCCCAACAGTTTGAACATCTACAATATTCAACCCGGCTCCTCGACGATCGACGAGGGAATGTGGGACGGCGTGACGGTCTACGACCTGGACGGAGACGGCCGGGCGGAAGTCATCATCAAGAGCGCAAACGGCGTCACATTTGGCAATGGCGCCGTCCTGAGCGACAGCAACAACAATCACCAATATATTTCAGTGCTCGATGGGTTGACCGGCGCCGAGCGGGCACGGATACAAATTCCTACGGATTATATCGCCCGGGGTCAGATGGGCGCGCAATTTGCCATCGCTTATCTCAACGGATCAACTCCCAGCCTAGTGGCCATGATGAAAAATAGGAACGCCGACAAATCCTTCAACCTCATGATATGCGCCTGGGACTTTAACGGCACTTCGCTTTCTCAAAGGTGGAAGTGGCTGCGGGGCAGTCAGGATTGCGCCGACGGCCATCAAATGCGCATAGCGGACGTCGACGGCGACGGTAAGGATGAAATATGTGAAATAGGATTTTGTCTTAATAGCGACGGCACGCTGCGCTATTCCCTGGCCAGCCAAGGTATAGAACACGGCGACCGCTTCTACGTTGGCAAATTCGATCCCAACAGTTCCGACCTGCAAGGCTACGGCATTCAGCAGGACAACGTCGACGGCATTCTCGAGTACTATTACGATGCAAGCACCGGCGTTATCCTCTGGGAACACACCACCACTCCTCCGGCCGGAGACGTGGGCCGCGGCATGGTCGGAGACATCGATCCTAATTACCCCGGCTACGAAGTCTGGTCGTTCAGCGGCCTTTACAACGGGCCGACAAACACCGAAATCTCCACGTCCACTCCATATCCCTGTCAGACTTTTTGGTGGGATGGCGACCTGTTGACCGATAACCTTAACGATGGGAAATTTGAAAAGTGGAACTACAGCTCGCAAACTGTTTCGCGAATGCTCACGACATGGCAGTACGAGACCGCAACCGAAAGTGGCACCAATCCGATGTTCATAGGCGACATCTTCGGCGACTGGCGCACGGAGGTCATTTATACAAGTTCCGACTATTCCAAGCTCGTCATCTTTACCACCGCCACCCCCAGCGACTACCGCATCTACACCATGGCGCAAAACCCGGAATACCGGGATGACATGACAATCAAAGGTTACATGGAAAGTCCATTGGTGGACTACTATCTCGGCTATGGAATGTCGACCCCGCCCACGCCGAACATATATACTGTGCAATTCACCCCTAATCCGCCTCCAACGCCGACAAACATTACGGCAACCGTTATCACGCCCAGCCGTATCGACTTGACTTGGACCGCCAGCGCAGGCGCAACGATGTACAGAATCAAGCGTTCCTCAAGCGCCGACGGAATCTACGACACAATCGGCTTCGCCACTTCAGGAACAAGTTTTTCGGATACAAACGTGGAAGTCAGCGGGGTATATTATTATATCGTTACGGCGATAAACAATTCCGGCGAAAGCGCGAACTCTTCTGTGATCGTCGGATCGGTTACCGGACTTCCCGCTCCCACGAACCTGACGGTGACGGCCATTTCCTCGACCCAGATCGATCTGTCGTGGACCGCCAGCTCGGGCGCCACAAGTTATATTGTCCGACGTTCGTTCTACAGCGGCGGGCCTTACACGACTATGGCTTCCGGCATCACAAGCACCAGTTATTCCGACACCAACGTGACCTGCGGCGGAACGTACTACTTTGTGGTCGCGGCGGTTAGCGCGACCAACGGCAGCGCCAATTCGGCCGAAATCGTGGCAAAAATTACCCTAATATCGCCCTGGGTTGCACAAGACATCGGCTCCGTGACCACCGCGGGATATAGCACCTATTCCAACAGTCAATTCTCGGTTACTGGCGCGGTTGGCGGATTCCAATTCGTCTACGAGGGACTTATCGGCGATTGCACGATTGTCGCCAAACTCGAGTCCCTGAGCACCACCACGGGTTCTGGTGGAATCATGATTCGCAACTCCACCGCGTCCGACTCGCGTTACGTGGAAATCTACGCCACCAACGATTCATCGAACCATATATTTTTCAATTGGCAATCCTCTGACGGCGGTTCGTCCAGCTACAAGGCGGGCTATGTGGCCGTGCCGTTGTGGTTAAAATTAACGAGGGTGGGCAACGACTTTTCGGCCTATTATGGCTCGGACGGCTCGACTTGGACCCAGTTAGGCTCGACAAGAACCATCAGCATGAACACCTTGACATATGGAGGAATGTTTGCTTATTCCAGCACTTCCAATTCAATGGATACAGCGGTGTTTTCCAACGTTTCCATCACTAGCGCCAATACCGCGCCGACCGTGTCCACGGCGGCGAAGGCCACGCCGAGCACCGTGACCGGCACGACCTCCACCCTTAGCGTCCTGGGTGCCGACGACGGCGGGGAATCGAACTTGAAATACACCTGGTCCACCACCGGCACGCCGCCCGCCCCGGTGACCTTCACCGTCAACGGCTCCGTAAACGGCACCAACGCCGCCAAGAACGCCACGGCCACCTTCACCAAGTCCGGCATATATTATTTTCAAGTCACGATCATGGATTCCGGCGGTCTGACCGTCACCAGCAGCGTCACGGTAACGGTGAATCAGACGGTTACGACCATAAGCGTGTCGCCTTCCACGGTAAGTCTTTTTGCAGGAACCACGCAGCAGTTTACGGCCACGGCCTACGACCAGTTCGGTTATGTCCTTTCCACGCAGCCCACGTTCACCTGGTCGGCCACCAGCGGCACGATCACGTCCGCCGGCCAGTATACCGCGCCTGAGAGCAAAACGACCGCCACGGTCACTGCCGCCAGCTCCGGCAAGAGCGGCACGGCGTTGGTAAGCGTCAGCCTGCTGGCCGCCATTGCGGGCCGGATGGTGTTTTACAACAACTCGAAATTCGACGCCGTTTCGGACGACAACGCCATTGCCACGGATAAATCGGCCCTTTTGCCCGGTCAGTCGGCCACGTTTGTCAACTACACCAGTTACAGCCGGGGCATCAACGGGATAATGGTCGATATTAAAAACCTGGCCAACCCCACAGGTTTAAACGCCACCGATTTCCAATTCAAAATGGGCAACGACGACAATCCGGATGGCTTAGGCTGGACCTTGGCGCCGGCGCCGATCAGCGTCGATGTGCGTCAAGGCCAGGGTATAGGCGGCTCGGATCGGGTGACCATCATCTGGGACGAGGAAACCGGCAACTCCATTAAAAACAAGTGGCTGCAAGTGACGGTCAAGGCGAATACCAACACCGGGCTTTCGGCTGCCGACGTGTTTTACTTCGGCAACGCCATGGGCGAGTCGGGCGACAATTCGGCCAACGCCGTGGTGGACGCGCAAGACGAAATCAACTCCCGCGCGAACAAAACCGGATTTACGGCGGCCGCAATCACCGATCATTACGATTACAATCGCGACGGAAAAGTCAACGCCACCGACGACCTGATTGCCCGGCACAATCCCTCGGGCTCCACTCCATTGCAGTTGATCGCCGCGCCCGTAGGCTCTCCGCCGGCATCCGGCGACTCATTGCAGGCGTTATCGGCTGTCGCGGACACTGAAACTTCGCAATCGGCGTCTTCGTCGGCGGAAATTGAAACAACGCAGTCGGTTTCTTTATCTGAAGATAATGCAACATCTCAGCCGGCGATTGCGGCGGCGGAAATGACAATCTCGCAGATGGAAATACTGCCGGCAGCGGTGGAGAACGCAAACTCCCAGTTGGAAATACTGCCGGCGGCGGCGGAAATCGCGCCGGCTTCAGCGGCATCCGCGCCCGCCCAGGCCGCGTTGGGTAATCTCACCTTGTTCTCACGCTCCAGCGTGGCAGTGCAATTCACGATCGCTTTGCATCCGCTGGATACGGAGGGAAACTCAAATCTTTTTAGCACAAGTTACAACACTAAGGAGTCGAACAATTGGGTTCCCACGCTGGAGCGCGGGAACTGGAGATCACTCCCCGCGTCGAGTCAAGATCGCTTGCACGACGCCGTTTTCGCGCACTCGGCTGTGCGTTTTTCATTCAATGAATACGACGGCCTGCCGGACGATTCGTCCGCGCCGGCCGATATCGAAACGCACCTTTCCGACTGTCTGTCGGTTAGGTATGACAAATTTTTCACTCATGCGATTGACAATGTTTTCGCCGCCCCGCGGCACAGGAAAGATTAGAGGTAAGCAACATGAAAAGGCGCATTCTTAATTACGGTTTGTGGTTTATTTTGACGGTCTCTCCGGCCTTGGGCAGCCCGCTGATCAGCATCCAGGACCAATACATGCTCAATACGGATGCCCAGCGGCTGATTCCCATCCTGGTTTCCAGTTCCACGCATGAACTTGTGGAAGGCGTAAATCTTGCCGTGCAGATCGGCGACGGCGGGTCGGTAAACGGCGGCACGAACACCGCGCCGCAGATCACAAACTTGGACATTATCGGGTCAGGCACGATCTTCAACGCCTCGAACACCGGGTCCACGCCGTCGTACCCAAGCGGAAATGCTCCGTACCTGCTCGTCGAGGCCGATACGACGACTGTTATCGGCACATCGGTGGAGGCAAACGGCGTGCTGGCCTACTTGACCGTCAATTCGACAGGCGCGGCCTTGGGTTCATATCAAATCAGTTTACAAAATGTTGGCGAGCATGTGCAAAATACTCCCCCCTTGGTTTGGACCACCGATTTTGTCGACGTATCGGCCTCTTTTCCCCCGAGCGCCGTCTATATCCATATCGTCAGTCTGCACGAAACGAAATGGAACGCCGGAGCGAACGGCGCATGGACCGATTCGACCTGGACCAGCTCGGCCCCGCCGTATCCCAACTACACCTGCCAGGCGATCGTGGATACGTCTTACACGGTCAGCGTCGCCTCGGCCCAAGAGGCCGATTCGCTGGCCATAAGCGGCGGCGGAAAGGTGGCGATCGGCTCCAGCGGAGGCCTGACCGTCACCAACAACGTGACCGTTTCCACCGGCGGCACGCTTGCCGTGGCATCCGGCGCCGCATTAAGCGCCGCCGGAATCCAGCTTGACGGCGGCACATTATCCGGCACAGGCACAATCACTCCGGCCGTTTCACTCAACGGCGGCACGCTGAACACGCCCAACCTTAGCGACAACATGGTTCTTTCCGCGGCCGTGACCGGCACGGGCGGTTTGACAAAAACCGGCTCGGGCACGGTCACGCTTTCGGGCAACGCCACATACGCCGGCGACACGGCCATTGCCGCCGGCCGTCTGCAATTGAACGGTCTTAGCTCCACGCTGCACTCCGTCACCGGCGCGGGCACGCTGGGCGTGGGCAACGGCATTACGTCTTCGACCGTTACGGCCGACAGCATCCAAGTAGACACGCTTTCCATCGGCGCCGGCTCGACGTTCGCCATCAACGCCGTCTCCGGCGGCGATTCGCTGGCCTCGGTGCCCGAACCTTCGACCATCGTCCTCTTGATCGCCGCCGCCTTGGGAATATTATCATATTTGGGTGTAAAAAGGGGTCAGAACTATTTTTAATTGCATGATATTAAAAAAGGAATCTGCTAACAAATATAAAAATAGTTCTGACCCCTTTTTGTTTTAATCGACCGCGGTCAGCCGTTCATATTTACAAAGCGGATTGCCGCGTGTGCGGCATTGTTCCGTGCATTCCAGAACCTGCCCGCTGCACTGCCGGCAATCGGCGATGGCCGGATCCGCATGTATGAACGATTCCAAACCTATGGCCCATTTGAATGTGGCGCACTCGAGGCGCCCGACAAGCCGGCTCGATACGAATTTAGCCAATCTTCTATCTGCTTGGCTTTTGCCGCGTCTTTCCTGGATCGGGCAATGTCCAATGCCTTTTGTGCGGTCGCGATGGCCTCGGAGGATTGATGCGTCTTAACGTAGGCCAACGCCAAATTATTATAGGCTTTGAAGTATTCAGGCTCGAGTCGCAACGCCTCCTTGAAGTGTTCGATCGCCTCCCGCGTCCGGCCCGCTAGAACCAGCGCGCTGCCCAAGCTGTTATGAGCCGGCGGATAGTCCGGCTTATAGTGCAAGGCTTGTTCGTAATGCTCCATGCCCTCTTCGAGGCGTCCCAGTTTGACCAGCACGTTGCCTAAGTTATGGTGCGCGTCGTGTGAGTCCGGTTTAAGGCGCAGGGCCTGCTCGAGGTTTGCTTCCGCTTCCTCGGTTCGGCCCGCATTAAACAGCATTTCGCCCAAGTTGTCGTACACCATCCAACAGTCTTGATTTTTCATAAGCGTTTCCTTGTAGAGCGTTATGGCGTCGCGATAAATCCCGTTTTGCCGCCAGGCCAGGAACATAATGATCCCCACCGCCGCTATTGCAACGACATCGGCCGTTGCAAGCGTTAATCCTCGCGACTTCCGACGCCAAGCGATCCAACCCGCCCCAACCAGGGTTACCACGCCGATCAGGGCAATGTGCTGATAATGGTCCGCCACGAGCGAGAACTTCATGAAACCCACGTCCGTAAAGCCCATTACGGGCACAAGCGCAGCGCAGAAAAATAACCAGGCAAATAAGCACGATCTGCTCCAGCCTTTCCTATGATGCCACAACGCCGCTGTAACGACTATCACGCCAATAAGCGGCAGCCACCACAATGGATTTCCAACTTTGACGTGCCATTGTGGATAGATGAAGGCCAGATCGATTGGCAAAATCGCCTTGTATAGATAGAACAACACAACCCCGCCCGCCCCCAGCAAACGTTCCATGAAATCGGCGTTCCGGATCGCTGTAGCCGCGTTGCGCATTTGGAACCACACATTCACTACGGTCAGCGCAGCGGCAATCGCAAAGAATGGAGCGGTTCGCAGCAAGTCTCGCCGGAAATAAGGGCGAAGCCACCGGACGATCACCAGAAGCAACACCGGCAAGACCGCTGCCGATCCTTTGCTGAGCATGGCCAATACAAAGGCCGCCAGACTCAGCCAATAGAAGATGGGCCAGGCGCTAGAGGCTGGGGGCCGGGGGCTAGTTACTCGTTCCCACGGTCCTCCGTGGGAACGCATGGACGCCACGGGTGCCATGCCCACGTTTATCGTGGGCATGTCGGACTTTAAGTACCACAAAATCGACAACAGGAAAAACAACATCGCCAGCACGTTTTTCCGCTGCGCGATCCAAGCAACCGATTCCACGTTCACCGGATGCACGGCGAAGAGCATGGCCGCCAAAAAAGCCCCGGGAATGGATATCTTCTTCAAAATAATCCAAATCAACAATGATTCGACGATATGTAAAACACCATTGGTCAAGTGATACCCGGTCGTGTTCCTGCCCCACAGACGCTGCTCGATCCAAAACGTGGTATTGCTCATCGGCCAGTAGTCCACTGCCTTAATGCTGGCCCATAATAAATGTAGTCCTTGGGGACTTGTAATAATCTTGTTGCTTACAAAAAGCTCTTCATCATCAAGAAGCAATCCCCCACTCAGTGAGGGGAAATATACTATCGAAACGGCCAGGACAATCAGGGATACTCCTATCAACGAATAAGGGGACATCCTCAATGGGCCAGGAATTTTCGACCGGGCTGGGCGAGTTTTTTTGTAAGTGGATTTCTTACGATTAACCATAAACGTTCAACCATCACTCCTAATTTATCTATTTTAAATAATTGTTACATATTCCGCTCACTTTGCCATTGACCAAAATACCAGGGGATCTATAAAATCCGCCCTCGTTTGTACATAATACCTCGGCAAAGTTCACTCAAAACCTATCTTCTCAACAGGATATTTTGCCTAATTCGCAAACTTTACAAAAAACGAATAATCAATTGGATGCTGTAATTCGATTCTATATATGATGTATCCGACTTATCGCATTTCAAGATCTTCCTCAAGGATGAGGACGCCCGGTACGGGCGGATGACATGGAGGTCGCGGGCCGAATGGATTTCTTCTCGCCCTTTTGTAAAGGACACTAATTTTATGCGTATTTCCAGTTTACAATGCGCTTTGGTCCTCTTATTGACGATCAGCACTTCAGGCTGCTACAGCGGCGGCAAATGGTCGATGCCCAACCTGGCGTTTTGGAAGAGCAGCCCATTTAGTTCTTCTAATCCCTCAACTTCGACCGCCAGCACATATCCGCCCGCGGCCGGCAGCCCGGTAAAACCTTCCGCGCTGGCGGCCAATAATTCCTCCGGCGCTTTGACCACTGCGCCTGCCTATCAAAGCACTGTAACGCCCGCAACGCCCGGCGCCATATCGCAATATCCTTATCCTTCGACCACGACATCCCCTGGCACCGCGGCCGCCTCGCCGGCATATACCGCCAGCGCGACGAATTCTGTCTCTGCCAACACTTACATGGCCCCGCAGCAAGGTCCTTATGGATCAACCGGCACAACTCCCACGAGCCCGAGCAATTCTATAAACAGTTATCCAGCCACGGCTTCGTATAATAGTTACCCCAATAATAGTTATTCCAATCCGGTTCGCCCTCCGATTTCATCGAGTACGAATCTGCCTGCTCCGGCCAGTGACCGTTACAGTTCCGCAAGCAGCGATCGATATGGCAGCATTCCGGACCGGAATACCAGTGCCGATCGGTATGGTTCAAGCAGCGATCGTTACGCCAATAACCCTGATCGGTATGCTCCGGCCGGCAGCGCTTCGACTTTGCCCGCCGCCGGAACTAGCTACGGCGCCGGCGCGGATCGATACGCCCCGGCCAACACTGCGCAAAACGGCGGCGCTTCCACGCTGCCTGCAACCGCAACAAGTTACGGAACCGGCGCAGATCGATACGCCCCGGCCAACACTGCGCAAAACGGCAGCGCTTCGACCCTGCCCGCCGCCGGAACGAGCTACGGCAACAACGTTCAGGGCATTGCGCCTCCCACAAGTTACAACCGCACAACCGCCCCTGCCTCGACACAGGCATCCATGAACGACAATCGCTACGGCGATACCCGCTCCGTCGATAGCTCGCCATATACTCCTAACGCTTCCAACGCCACGACGGCATACGGCAGCACTCCGGCCGACCGTTACGCCCCTGCTAGCGATCCGACCGCTGCCGGCCGTTATACTTCTCCCAGCACTTCGCCGGACGGTTCCAATCCGTCAAGCAGCGGCGGATATGGCGGCAATCCCGGTTACTCGCCTGGCAATTCCGGCGCCGCGCCCTCAGGCGCAGCCAGCCCTTATACTCCACCCAGCACGTCGGCGCCCGCGGGAAGCTCGAACGATGCCGGCGCCTATCGTCCGGGAAGCGTGACCACGTACACTCCGCGCAAATCCGGCGCATCGTCCGATGCAACGGCTTCCAGCCCGGATACCTACTCCCCTTCCGGCGTCACTCCGGCCAGCTACGAGAGATAATTTCTGCCACAATTGAAAATGTATGATGCCGACTTGATTATCAATAGGCTTCGCTAGCAGGCAGTATGCTGTAGGCTATAATCTGATGGCTGTCGGCCGAAAGCACGGCAGATTCTTCGCCTCCATCGGAATGACTATCTCTATTCATCCGGCTGGTTGTAGTATGATAGGGTATGTGATACGATTTCTTTTTTAAAAGTTGGTGAGAGATATTATTTATATTTGCTTGCATAATGACCTGGCAAGTAAACCGTTTGCCCCATTTTCCGGCCGTCCGTTGGACGGCCTCGGTTCATTTGCCGTGAAAACGTAAATAATACCCCCGACATGGGAGATTGCCGTTGTTGGTTGGGCCGGTTTTTCAACGCGAGATCACAATTGCCCCCAGGCGGGCGCGGATTTACATCGTCCGGACCGCCTACGTTGCCGCGCTGTTGTTGCTCGTCTTCACGGCATGGCTGGTGCTTTACGGGACTCAAAAAGTCCAGGACATAGGCGATCTGGCCCGGTTTGGGGCGATTTTGTTTCAGATTCTCGCCCCTTTGCAGTTAGTCTGGGCCGCTTTCTTTTCAGCCATGCTGGCCGCCGCGGCAGTGGCGCATGAAAAGGACCGTCACACGCTGATTTTGCTGCTGCTGACGAATCTTTCCAACAGCGAACTGGTTTTGGGAAAACTCATGGCCAGCATCCTTAACGTGCTGGTGATGCTGGCGGCGGCGGTTCCCCTGTTCATGGCGGCGGCTTTATTGGGCGGGATTTCCTTTAACCAAATTGCCTGCTCGCTGGCCATCACCCTTTCCAGCGTATTGGCTTGTGGAAGTCTGGGTTCGCTTTTGGCACTGTGGCGGGAAAAAACCTTCCAGGCCCTGGCCCTGACCGTGTTGGTTCTGGTGCTTTGGGTGGCCGGTTGGGAAATCGTGGCCGCCGGCGCGTGCGGAGATAGTATTGCAGGCATCCCCTGCCGGGTTTTGGCCGCCGGAATGAGCCCGTGGCGGGCAATCCTCGAATCTACTCAACCTTACATCCGCTCGCAGCCCGCGCTGGGCGCATTGGACAACTCGATCAATTTGTATCTGCTTTCCTCAGTGACCATTGCCGTTTTGCTCAACGCCATTGCAATCGCCATGGTCCGCGTCTGGAATCCGTCGCGCGAAACGGCGCCGGCCGCGCCCGAGGAAGATGTTTTGCGGCGAAAAAGCATCTTCGACGTCGATAATGAACCGGATCAGATCAACGGCAAGGGCAAAATTCCCGCGGCAAGCCTTTCCACGCCCGCCCGTACCCGCGCGGTGTGGGATAACCCTATAATCTGGCGTGAAATCCGCACCTGGGCTTACGGAGGCAAGATTTTAGTAATCCGCCTGGCTTACCTGTTGCTGTTCGCCTTGGCCGCCGGAAGCCTGTATTGGATGGCCCGACAAGGACAACTTACCGCCGCGCCACATGCGGCCGTTGTCCTGGGCCCGCTGTTTCTCTTGAGCCTGATACTGGTCAACGCCCAAGCCGTCACTTCGATTACCAGCGAGCGCGACGTGCGTGCGCTCGATCTGCTTCTGGTCACCGACTTAACGCCCAAGGAAATCGTTTTCGGCAAGCTGGGCGGCGTTTTTTATAACACCAAGGAAATGATCCTTTTGCCGCTGTTGCTGTGCGTGTATCTGCGGATGAACAACGCCCTAAGCCTGGAAAACACGATCTTTTTGATCCTCGGCCTGGCCGTTCTTTATATTTTCACGGCGGTTTTAGGCATCCACGCCGGAATAACCTACGCCAACTCGGGCAGCGCAGTTGCCGTAAGCTTGGGCACCGTATTTTTCCTTTCCGTGGGCGTGGCCGCCTGCATGAGAATCATGTTGGCCTTCAGCGGATCGTTCCATGCCCAATTCGTGCCCTTTTTCGCGTATATGGTCCTGGGCGGAGTCGGATTGTACGTGGTGCTGGGCGTGAGGAATCCGTCCACGGCCATCGGCGTGGCATCCTTCCTTTGCCCCTTTGCCACGTTTTACGCCATCACCAGCTACCTGCTAGGGGCCATGCTGGCCGTGTTCCTGGCAATGGTCGCCGCCTACGGATTCACCACCGCCGCAATGCTAGTGCCGGCAATCTACGAATTCGACGTCGCCACAGGACGAACCACAATAGATGAATAGGGTTCAGGGATCAGTGGTCAGTGTATGACTCGTTTATCCGCGACCGGGCACCAATCGCAAGTTGGTTGGGGAGCGCTTGTTTAGCCGCGACCCAACGGGGAGCGCTCAGGGTTCAGCACTAACCACTAACCACTGACCACTTTTTTTATACCCCGTACTTTGCACACCGAAATTCTTCCTACATCCTTTCTCACTGATATTAGCGCCGATCAGCGAAGATTAGCGTTCCCTCAATCCCTAATCAAACGAATACCCCGCACCGTCGCATTTTCATACTCACTCACTCCGTACTTTTCTCACGGTACCCCGTACTCTGCACTTTCATACTCTTTCCCTATATATCATCTACCCCATGGCTTGCTCTTAGGCTAGGATCGGATACACTGTTTAATGCTGAATCAAGTATATCAACAATGCCAGGAAAGCCGTTTTTAGGCCCCATGCCATCCCAATGATATTAATATATAATGATATAAGAGTATCTAATCAAGGATGGAGGATGTTCGCATGAGTGGTTCTGTAGCGAAAAGAAAAAGATTGCTTCGAGTTACTGCTGGCAATCTTAGACAACATCATTTATACATTAATGGGCATTACGATTTTTTCCCAAAAGATTGTATCGGAGCGTCTCGAAAGTCCAAAAATCTAAAATCCAAGGAAATTGAAATATATCTAGAAGGCTTGGATGAAATCATTAGAACCGACATAGCCAGCAATGCCAAAACCGGGAAACCACGAGGATTTTTCCGCGGAAGATCATGGGTAGGCCGCTTTTATAAACATCATAAAATTAAAGTCGGCGATGTTCTTGCAATGGAAAAACTTGATAATAATCGCTACCGTCTATACCCATTTGATTCTAAAGAAGATAGAAAGTCGGATTGGCATGTCGTTATTGAAAAACCATTAAAGGGAAATGGACCAACGGTAATTGATCTTTTTGCCGGTTGCGGGGGAATGCTTCTTTCTATTTAAATTTCGTGTTTTCGTTCTTTCGACGTTTCGTGATTAAAATGAAGTAGATTCACCAATGGGACACGACTTCGAAGCGTTATCGGGCAAGATTATCGAGGTGGCCATTAGCGTCCATAAAGAACTAGGACCGGGTTTCTTAGAATCGATCTACGAGAGCGCAATGAAGGTCGCGCTAAGACATCGCGGTATCGTTTACGACGCACAAAAGGAAGTTACCGTCGTATTTGAGGGTGAAGAGGTCGGTGTCCATCGACTTGATCTGTTAGTTGAGGATCAAATTGTCGTGGAACTAAAAGCCATAAAGGCTTTGGAGGACATCCATTTCGCACAAGTGAAATCATACCTCAAGGCAACCGGCCTTCACGTCGGGCTATTGATGAACTTTTACTCGCCAACCTTGGTGGTCAAGCGAATCGTATTGTAAAGCGTAGGACAAGAAAATCACGAAAACACGAAAGAGCGAAAGCACGAAAATGAATAATAAAAAGTAATATTCTCTAATAACAAGAATGTATTATGTAAAATGTCTTATAAACACAAAACGCTGAAACCAAAAAGATATGGCGAGTCATGGACACGGGACGAGTTAATCCTGGCTTTCGAACTATATTGCAGAATACCATTCAAAAAAACGGGTGTTCGGCAGAATTAGTGGGTAAAAGTTTGTAGCATGGATAGTTTTACATTGGATTCGGGGATGGATTTTTTTAGGAATAAGAGGGCAAATGAATAAATGAGAAAGACGGTCCTGGCGGAGAA
>JBEKFZ010000069.1:0-22367 GCA_050013075.1 Thermoguttaceae bacterium
ATGCGCAAAATATTCACTCGGCCAATATTGTATCTTCGTGTTCGTAACCGGGCGCACAACAGCACAGGAATTTTAGTAAGACTGTATCCGTATTAGTAATCTGGTGCAGCGATCCGGGGGGAATGGCAATGGCATCGCCCGGACCGACGGATCGGGTTTCTTTATCGACTTGCATGGATCCCCGGCCTTCCAGGATGTAATAAATTTCTTCGGTTCTCACGTGCTGATGCGGCGTTGTGGACCCGGCAGGTGGAAGCCGCGCCTCGGCCAACGTCTGATTTTGAATCGCGGAGTTGCGATGTGCCAGCAGTTCGCGGATTTCGGACCCGTCCTTGGTGATAAAGGCCGGCACGCGCTCAATGTTTTGCACGTCCATACAATGTGCTCCAAGCGGAAGATAAACACTGGGCACAAGTGCCCAGGCTATTGGGTGTCAGGTAATAAATGTCGCGTTTTCGCCTCAGAGCCGGGCCGTGTCGGGTGCGGAATTGCCGGGGCGACACGCCCCGGCTCTGACTTTTTATGTAACATTCTTTTTCTGAGACTCAATAAACTCTCATTTCCTGCTCCCAGCTCCCTGCTCACTGTTTGCGATACACTCCGATTACCGCGGGCCGATACGTTCGGAGGTCCCAGGCTTTCGGATCACTCAGCAAGCCAAAGTCGAAGCGCTCGTCGGCCTCGACCACAAAAATACTTTTCAGCGGCGCCGCCTGAATCAGCCCCCCCAGCAGTTCCAGCATCTCGCCGATGCGGGAAACGTAAAAATCGTACGGAGGCGAGCAGAAAACCAGCCAACCGTCGGTTCCCAAGTCTGGGCGGCGTTTGATCCACATAAAAACATTTCCGCACACGATCTCGGTCCGCGATTCAACCCCCAAGGCCAAGACATTTTGCCGGATGATATCTGCCGTGGGATTGTGTTGTTCGATAAACGTTGCGCTTGCCGCGCCGCGGCTGATGGCTTCCAGGCCCAACGCGCCGGTGCCGGCAAAAAGGTCGATTGCATGAATGCCGGCGATTTCGCCGCCGATAAGGTTGAACACCGTTTCGCGGAGCCGGTCTTTCATGGGCCGGGTTCGTCGCTGCCCGCTATACAGCAATTTGCGTCCCCGAAACACTCCGCCGATGATTCGCAAGCCCATCGGCTCCAACGGCGGCCTGCCGGTTTTATTTCGTTTGTGACCGCTGCTTCGCCGATCTGATTTGCGGTTCTGTTTGCTCATTATTCTGAAGTCCCAAACCACATAAATCACCCGTCAAACCGCTTGCGGTTTCGCAATGAACAAAAATTTTCCCGGCCTTTCTCAAAGGCGTTAGATATGATACTGTATATTTCGGACAACTAAAAGGTTCCCAATTCAAGGATATACCCATGTACAAGAGCCAAATCCTGGTATTTGCAATTATTATTTTTGCAGTGATGAATGTCCGTATTTCGGCGAAGGAAGCCCCGGCTGCGCCTCGCCCAGGTCCCGCGAACGCGGAATTTCAAAGGGTTTTTGGAGAGTGGAAAACATTCAATGGCCAGCTTGGGGCATTGCGGGCGAAATATCGCACGGCTCCAAAAGAAGAACGCCCGGAACTTGAAAAACAATGGAACGAATTGCTTGAAAAAGGCAAGGTGCTGCAACCCCAATTCTACCGGGCCGCCGAAAAAGCCTTTGCCGAGGCCCCCAACGCCGACAAACAAATTACGGATTTACTGCTGGGCATATTCGCCGACGGGGTAACCTGGGATGATTTTGAAAATACCGCCCGAATCGGCAAACTCCTGGTCGATAATCATTGCGGCACTCCGAGAATCGCCAGCGACGCCGGCATCGCGGCCGTGTGCATAGGAGATTTCGATGCCGCCGAAAAATATCTCGGCATGGCCAATAAGGACGGTTATTACCGATTAAAACAACCAACCGACGAAATGGCCGAACAGGGGAAGCATTTCTTGTCGGATCTGGAAAAATTAAAAAAGTCCTGGGACAAAGAACAGCGGATTCGCAGGGCCGAAGCCATGGCCGATGATTTGCCCCACGTTCTGATCAAAACCAATAAAGGCGATATTGAAGTCGAACTTTTCGAAAACGAGGCCCCCAACACCGTGGCTAATTTCATCACCCTGGTGGAGAAGGGGTATTATAACGGCAAGACCTTCCATCGCGTATTATCGGGCTTTATGGCCCAAGGTGGCGGCGGACCGCAGGGCGAAGGTGATGTGGAGCCGGGCTATACCATACCGGATGAATGCAAAAGGCCCGACCACCGTTTGCACTTCCGCGGCAGCTTGAGCATGGCCAAGGCGGAAGCTCCGGACACGGGTGGTGGGCAATTTTTCATTTGCTTCATACCCACCATACATCTTGACGGCATACACACTGTTTTCGGCCGGGTAATAAAAGGCATCGATGTCCTGGCCAAAATCCAACGCCGCAATCCCGAAGCGCCCAACCCGCCCGATCCGGATAAAATAATAGAAGCCAAGGTGCTGCGAAAACGCCCGCACGAATACGTGGTGAAAAAGACGGGTAAATAAGGTTTAGCCCCGGCACTCGTGCCGGGAGAAATGTAGTATATAAGATAGGCCTGGCAAAGCAAGTCCCGCCGAAAAATTCCATGGGATTAATCGAGTTGTGAAATTGAAAAAAGTATACACCGACACCTCCGTATTCGGAGGCATATTCGACGATGAATTCGCCATGCCAAGCCGCGAGTTCTTTGATCTTATTCAACAAGGTAGATTTAAGTTAATAGTATCCGACATCGCTATAAGAGAGATCTCTGCTGCTCCATCAAAGGTGCAATTGTTTTACAAGGAAATGATGCGATATATACACATTGTGCCCATGAATGAAGAAATTCTTCATCTGCGAGATGCTTTTGTTTCCGCGGGAATTGTCGGTGAAAAGTGGGCGGATGATGCGGGTCACGTTGCGGCAGCAGTAGTGGATGGAGCGGATTTAATCGTGAGTTGGAATTTCAAACATATAGTTCACTTCGACAAGATTCCTCTGTATAATGCCGTTAGCACTCTAAACGGTTATCATGCAATCGACATACGCTCTCCGGCGGAGGTTATTGATTATGAAGAATAAGAAGAACAAGACATTCGACTGCATAGCAATTAAGCGCGCTGCACAAGAAAAAATCCGAGAAGAAGTATGTGGCATGACACCGGCTGAAGAAGTGGCATACTTCCGCAAAGGAGCCGAAGATTTTGAGCGGCGGATTTTAGCCGCCAAACAACAACAATCAGATAATTCCGATTCAGCCGAGCAAAGTTAAGAAATAATCCGAAATCCTTATTCTTCCATAACCTCAGTTTCCCGGGTTTTGGCCAGATCGGCGGCTTGCGATTCGTACTGCTTGGTGAGATCTTGAATTTCCTCTTTGACCAGATCGCGGTCGTCTTCGGAGAATTCCTTGTCTTTTTCGGCCTGGTCGGCGGTTTTGTTGCCGTCGCGGCGGATGTTGCGGATTGCCACTTTGGCCTCCTCTGCAAGTTCCCGCACGCGAGTTACCATTTTGCGCCGCACTTCGGTCGATAACGGCGGAATGTTCAGCCGGATCATGCGCCCGTCGTTTTGCGGCGTAAATCCCAAATCGCTGGCCTGAATGGCTTTTTCGATGTCTTTCAGCGTGCCGGGATCGTATGGGCGGATGACGATTTGATTCGGCTCCGGGGCCCCGACCGAGGCCACTTGCTTGATGGGTACTGGCGAACCGTAGACCTCCACCTTCAGCGTATCGACCAGGCCCGGATTGGCCCGGCCGGTGCGAATTCCCGCAAGATCGTTTTTCAGCTTGCGGATGGCTTTTTCCATGCGCTCTTCTACGTCCAGCAGGATCTCCTCGGTTGTCATTGAATTGCTCCTAATGAATCAACGTACCGATCCTTCCGCCCAGGACGGTGTTTTCAATGTTGCCTTCCTTGCGGAAATTGAAAACAATGATCGGCATGTTGTATTCCATGCATTTGGTAACCGCTTCGTAATCCATGACCCGCAGATTTTGCCGCCGCACCTCCTCGTAGCTCAGATCGCTGTACAAAACGGCATGGGGATTTTTCTCGGGATCGTCGCTGAACACGCCGTCCACGCGGGTGGCTTTTAGCAGGATATCGGCGTCAAGCTCCAATGCGCGTTGAGCGGCGGCGGTATCGGTGGTTACAAAGGGACTGCCCGTGCCGCCGGCCAGGATCACAATCCGGCCTTTTTCCAAGTGCCGCCGCGCCCGGCGCCGGATATACGGCTCGGCCACGCCGTCCATGCGGATGGCGGTCATCAGCCGCGTATCGCTGCCCAGCGATTCCAAGGCGTCTTGCAATGCCAGGCCGTTCATTACCGTGGCGATCATGCCCATGTAATGGGCGGTGGCTTCGTGGATGCAGGAATTGCCCGAGGTGAATTGAGCGCCGCGGAGTATGTTTCCCCCGCCCATGACGATGGCGATCTGCACGCCGTGCTTGGCGGCCTGGTAAGTTTGCCTGGCGATATGCACCACGGCGTCCATGGCAATGCCGCGTTCGCCCGGATGCGTAAAACCCTCCCCGGAAATCTTCAACACCACGCGATGGTACTTTGGTCCGTCCGCCGATATATTGTTAGTCATCCGACCTACTCCTTTGGCAATTCCCAATGCACGAAGCGAATGATTTTCATGCCGGCTTCCTTGGCGATCTGGCCGACCGTTTTCTTGCCGTACTTCATTTCATTCGCAATGGGCTGATCGACAAGGCAGCGTTGGGCGTAAAAATCCCGCAGCCGGCCTTCAACCATCTTGGCGATAATATTCTCCGGCTTGCCTTCCTTCCGCGCCTGCTCGGTGAGAATTTCCCGCTCTTTATCAACTTCCGCCGCGTCCAGTTCTTCCCGATTCGTGACGCGGGGGCGAAAGGCGGCCGCGTGCATGCAAATATCCCGGGCAAGTTCTTCATTGCCGCCTTCGATCTCCAACAAAACGCCGGCCGCCGCGTTGTGATGGGCGTAGCCGCCGCACCTGCCGTCGATGCGGATAATACGCTCCAACTTGAATGCCTCGCGGATGCGGTTGTTCAGGTCGTCGAATTGCTGCCTCAGCGTGCGCCCGGGCTGGCTGGGCGAGGGTTGGGCAAGCAGCGCCTCCGGCGCGGCCGCGCCGGGACCCAGCGCTAATTGCCTGGCAAAGTCGTTGGCAAGTTGAATGAATTGTTCGTTTGCAGCCACCGGCGCGCTTTCGCAACGCAGGTCGATCATCGTGCCCACTTTTCGATCCGGATCGGTAAACACGCTGATCCGTCCCGTGGTTGTGGTCCGCCCGGCCTGTTTTTCCGCAACCTTGGCGCCGGCCTTGCGCAACAACTCTATTGCCTTCTGAATGTCGTTGCCGGCCCCTTCCAATGCGCGTTTGCAGTCCATCATGGGCAAGCCCGTTTTTTCTCGAAGCGCCTTCACGGCGGCCGCGGAAATCTCTGCCATAAAAATATCTCCAACGATTTACGGTAAATGTGTTTTGGATTAGCCCGGCGGGCACCATGCACAGCATGGTCGCGACCGGTGAAAAATTAGTTTAGCCCGGTCGCTTGCGACCGGTGAAAAAACCCCGAATCTCCGGGCACAAGTGCCCGGGCTAAACAATTCAGTTGAATTGTTTGCATGGGAATCGATTATATGCCCTTACCCTCCGGCTGAAACCGCTCCCTCGGTTTGCTCTTGCTTCAGCGCGCCTTCCGCGGCTTTGCCTGCCGAAACGGCATCAGCCAAAAGTTGCACGATCAGTTCAATCGAGCGGATGCTGTCGTCGTTGCCGGGTATCGGCAGATCGACTTCGTCCGGATCGCAATCGGTGTCGATCAAGGCCACGGTTGTTATGCCCAGTTTTTGGGCTTCACAGACGGAGTTCTTTTCTTTCCGCGGGTCGATGATCACCAGACATTCGGGCAAACGGTTCATAGTGCGAATGCCGTTGAGGTTGCGATACATTTTTCGGTATTCGCGGTTTAACGCCGACTGCATCTTTTTTGAATACGTGGCGATTTGGTTGCTGGAGCGAATCGCTTCCAGCTCCTCCAAACGGCCCAAACGGCTGCGAATGGTGCGGAAATTGGTCAACGTGCCGCCCAGCCAGCGATCGCTCACGTACGGCATGCCGCAGCGCAAGGATTGTTGTTCGATGGTGTCCGAAGCCTGCCGCTTTGTGCCCACGAACAGCACCAGGCTGCCCCCGGATGCAATCCGCTGCAAATACTTCCTTGCCCGCAACAAACCGCGTATGGTTTCGCGGACGTCGATAATGTGGATCAGATTGCGGCGGGCGTAAATATAAGGCCGCATCTTCGGATTCCAGCGGCTGGCACGATGCCCAAAATGTACCCCCGCCTCGATTAAATCTTTTACCAGAACAGTAGCCAATTCAATTCCTCCAAAAGGCACACCGGCTATGTCCCAACTAATGTAGTCCGCACACTCCGTGTGCGGGATTGCGGCACACGGCGTGTGCCGCCTACTTCATTGGGCGTCCGGCGTTAAAAAAATGCTTTCGGTCTGTTTTGTTGAAAAAAACTCTTACCGCCTTGGACCGTTCAAAGTGGTAAACTCATCAATCTATCAAACCAGCCACGAAACGTCAACACCTTAGAACTCTCCCCTTTCCCTCCGGGAGAGGGTCAGGGTGAGGGCGGATTTTGCCCATGGTTAATGTATTTTAAACTCGTTTCCGAAGCAGAACGTCCGTTAAAACCCGGACTGAAAGGTATTTGATATTGGGAAGCAGCGCCTCAGTAGCTTTCCACCGTCAAATCCGGGATGCCGGAAAAGTGCGAAGGATTGCGCGTGACTAGCAGGGCATGGCCAGCCGCGAGACTCGTGGAGGCAATTAGCATGTCAAAATCGCCCGCGGGATGACCGATGCGTCGTAGATGAGAGGCAATACGTCCAAACGTTTGTGCAGAAAAATCGTTGAATTCCAAAACTAGGTCGAGATACTCAAATATATCGTTAATTTCCTGATAATTTTTCTGGGGATTATCTGATAGTTCAATACCAAGATATAACTCGGCTAAGTTAAAACGTGTCGTTGCGATTGTCTGGCCTCCAACCGACAGTTGCTCGATCTTATCCAGGGCGCGACGTTTTAATTGGAGGTTTGAGCGAAGTAAATCGATAAGTATCGTAGTATCCAAGCAAGCCATTAGTACTCTCGATTTGAAGGCTTGTGGCGGTCCTCGATATGCTGTTCGATTGCTTCTACCGCCTTGTCGCTAAGTGAGAAATTTTCCACCTTTTTCCGAAATGCTTCGAAATCAAAGGGCGGCTTGACCACCCGTTTGATAGTTTGGCTAAACGATTCATTGTCTTTTCGCACGCTGCGAAGCCGTTCATAGGCTTCTATATCAATGCTGATTGTTTTAGTGGCCATAAAACGGTCTCCATGTACGTGTATGTACATGTATTATATGACCAAAAAAGAAAAACGCAACCCTGATAAGAAAAACTACCCGGCAAGGATTCGAACCTTGAATGAGGGAACCAAAATCCCTAGTGTTACCATTACACCACCGGGTATCGGGACGCCGACAGATGCAAACATCGGGTTTAATTCCCCGCAAAACCGGGAAATCGATTCCATGTTCCACCGCGAAACTCCATGGTATTGGCTTGTATTACCAGCGACAAGAGGAGTTGAACAACAAAAAAGGCCCTTCCCACCCGATCAGGTGGGAAGGGCCTTGAATTCATCAACTCCAAGCCCGTGGAATAAAACCGGCTGAATACATCTATGGTTGATAGTACTCCGCATTATTCGCGAAGAATCCGCCGGTCGATTCATTGTATAGCCAACCGCTAGTGCCGTTGATCGCTGTTGGATCCTTGGTTAGGTCGGCAACGGCCACTATGGTGTTCAGGTTATTAAAGGGGTTGGTGGGAACTTGTCCTTGGATATACGGGCCGTAAATCAAATTTGTTCCAGTGGTGTTGCCACTTATATCGGTTGCTTTGGTCATTTGATCGGAAAACTTAAGCAACGAAGGCGGAGTCGAATTGTGGTGGACTTTGTACATCTCAATCTGCGAACGCATTGTATGCAGATTGAAATTCAATGAACTCTTTTTCGCGTCGGTGGTGGACGACGAAAACTGAGGGATGATCGTGGCGGCAAGCAATGCCATGATAACCACAACAATCAATACTTCAATTAGCGTGAATGCACTTCGGTGACCGTTCGCGTTCATAAACTCTTCTTCCTTTCTTATAAGGTTAGTTTTATCCACGGGCCGTTTGACTGCGGCCATCTGAAATACACCTGTTGCACTTTCTTGGCCTGCCCCGAATTGTTCGCGCCATATCGAGAAAAACCTCCTTAATTCGTGATTCCATCACGACATGGGGCGAACTTTTTCCCGTGGAACTTAACTAGCCAGCATCAATGGTTGATTAGCAAGTTCCGGTATGAATTCGTAGGTTATAGGTTGTTGACTGTCAAGAAAAATCAATCAGCAATAATTTTTTAACAGACGAGATCGGAGATTACATCCTTGGGGGGTGTAATAATCAGTATAAATCTAATCCTACGTTTTTTGTGATATACCCAAAAGTTTGTTAAAACAGGAATATTCATAACAACTTGTGTATTCACAAGCAGTTGCGCAATTATGACTAGCCTATTTGATAATTTTATTAAACTCAAATTTCCGTAATTGTGCATATATCCCGTATCAAGCAAATAACCCATGTTGACGATGATTACAATAGTTCGGTCCTTGCATTGACTATTTACGCAATATGCGTAATAGGGCTGTGCTATTACACATACGTATTATAGGCAATACAGCTAATGCACGAGTTGTGCATCGTCCGAATAAAATAAAGGCAATTTCGCCTTTTAGACCAGGCCCTATCGGTTCTTGTGAAGTTTGAAGGAGGCATGCAATGAAAAGGATTGTTGCTATACCGCTGATTGCGGCGGCATTGCTGATTATCGCGGCCAGCATGGCGAAAGCCTGCTACTGCGGTGCGGCACGGCTCAGTTGCTGCGAGCGTGAAAATTGCTGCACAACCGAGTACGCCAGTTGTAAGCAGCAGTGCTACACGGTCATGAAGACCTGCAAAGAAGTCGTTTACGAAAAACGACAATATACCTGCTACAAAACTTGCTACGAGCGAGTCTGCGAGCAGAAAACGATCAACTGCGTGAAGTATGTTCCCGAAACCTGCTATCGGGAATGCACATACACCGTGTGCAAACCGGTTTGGGAAACCCGGGTGAAGACCTGCACCTATCAGGTCTGCAAGCCAGTCTGGGAAACCAAGAGCAAAGAAATTTGCTACACGGTGTGCAAGCCCGTCTGGGAAACCCGCACCAAGGAAATCTGCTATACGGTGTGCAAGCCGGTCTGGGAAACCAAGAGCAAGGAAATCTGTTACACCGTGTGCAAACCGGTCTGGGAAACCTGCACCAAGGAAATTTGCTACACCGTGTGCAAGCCCGTCTGGGAGACCAAGAGCAAGGAAATCTGTTACACCGTGTGCAAACCGGTCTGGGAAACCCGCACCAAGGAAATCTGCTACACCGTGTGCAAGCCGGTCTGGGAAACCAAGAGCAAGGAAATCTGCTACACGGTGTGCAAGCCCGTTTGGGAAACTTGCAGCAAGGAAATCTGCTACACGGTGTGCAAGCCCGTCTATGAAACCCGGACCAAGGAAATCTGCTACACCGTATGCAAGCCCGTCTGGGAAACCAAAAGCAAGGAAATCTGCTACACGGTGTGCAAACCCGTTTGGGAAACTTGCAGCAAGGAAATCTGCTACACCGTGTGCAAGCCCGTGTATGAGACTTGCGAAAAGGTATGCCAATATACGGTCTGCAAGCCCGTTTGGGAAACCTGCACCAAGAATATCTGCTACACGGTGTGCAAACCGGTGTACGAAACTTGCCAGCGCGAGGTGTGCTACACCGTGTGCAAGCCGGTTTGCTGCACAAAGACGGTCAAGTGCTGCTCCGGTCACTGGGAAACCCGCGTGCCGACTTGCGGACCAGCGGCCTGCGAACCGGCGTGCTGCGGACCGACCTGCTGCGCCCCGGTATGCCGCGTATGGGTGCCCGAAATCGTGGAAAAGCAGATCGAGTGCGTCAAGTACGTGCAGGAGAACTGCGTGAAGCAGGTTCCCTACACGGTTTGCAAGATGGTGCCCGAGCAATGCGTTAAAACCTGCACCTACCAGGTTTGCCACATGGTCAAGGAAGTCTGTGAAAAGCGGATTCCTTACACTGTTTGCAAGATGGTGCCCGAGCAACGCGTCAAGACCTGCACCTACCAGGTTTGCAAGATGGTGCCCGAACAACGCGTTCAGACCGTGTGCTGGAAGGAATGTCACATGGTCCGGGAGAACTGCGTGAAGCAGTGCACCTACCAGGTCTGCAGGATGGTGCCCGAGCAACGCGTCAAGACCTGCACCTACCAGGTCTGCAAGATGGTGCCCGAGCAACGCGTTCAGACCGTGTGCTGGAAGGAATGTCACATGGTCCGGGAGAACTGCGTAAAGCAGTGCACCTACCAGGTCTGCACGATGGTTCCCGAGCAACGCGTTAAGACCGTGTGCTGGAAGGAATGTCACATGGTCCGGGAAAACTGCGTGAAGCAGTGCACCTACCAGGTTTGCAAGATGGTTCCCGAGCAACGTGTCAAGACCGTGTGCTGGAAGGAATGTCACATGGTCCGGGAAAACTGCGTGAAGCAGTGCACCTACCAGGTTTGCACGATGGTTCCCGAGCAACGCGTCAAGACCGTGTGCTGGAAGGAATGCCATCTGGTCAAGGAGTGCTACACCAAGGAGATTCCGTATAAGGTCTGCCACATGGTTGCCCAACAATGCGTCAAGCAAGTTCCTTACACGGTGTGCAAGCCGGTGTGTTGCACCAAGACGATTAACTGCGTGAAGTGCGTGCCCGTGCAGGTGCCGTATACGGTTACTCGCTGCGTGCCGGTGGTGGTGTGCAAGCAAGTGCCGGTTACGGTTTGCTGCCCGGCGCCGACTTGCTGCGAAGCCCCAAAGGCCTGCGCTCCAGCCTGTTGCAACTAAAAATAAGGGACCAAGCGCCCTAGATACAAAATCGGCGGCCGGCAAAAGGCCTGGTCTAGCCAAATCGGCGGCCCAACCCGCAATAGGGTTGGGCCGTTGTATTTCTTGGATTAGTACAGGTGGTGTCAAACTTCAAATGCAACACGCGAAAAAACACTCCTCCGCAGTCATTTGCGGCCAGAATTGCTGGAAGTCGTTTACTCCAAAAACATTGAACCCCATGCTGTCGTTGCCAGCAGCAAGCGTCCACTCTGAAAATGGGGCAGTAATATGTTGCATTTGAAATTTGCTACCACCTCATTGGCAATTCGACTGGATCGAGCGTTATGTGGATACTTTGCCCAGCTATGATGTCCCCAGTTACATCGTCACCGATACCCGGCTTGCCTGGCGCGGCCGGAAAAACCTGGAAATATCCGTGGCGGGCCGAAATCTGACAAACGGCTATTATCCTGAATTCAGCATGGGACCTTTTACCGGCATGAAAGTGATTAAAGTAGGTCCGGAGGTATACGGCCAAGTCACTTGGCGATACTGATAGGTAACGTTTAAAAGGCTACCGCTGCAATACATGGTCGAACGTGAGTGATGGTGTATGGATTCAACCTTTCGGATGGGTACATTCAATCGATAATATCATGGTACATCCTACCATGAATTTAAATGAGCATTGGGCATTTGCACATTTATGTAGATAAATTCAAAACCCATAATCAAAATATCTGCACACATTATATGCAGTCTACGCATATAAATTGTGCATCCCTCTCTTTTTTGAAAATGATATTTAATAATTATCCTCTCGATAATTAATTTCCACCTAATCCAGAAATATCTTTAAATTCTTCCACGTAAAGTACTTAAATAATCAAAAACCATCATTTTTCAAAGGATCGTAAAAAACCCAGCCCATCTTTTAAAAACCTGGCATGTTCTTTGCCCTTCATAAATTGCTAATCCATACTATGGCAATTTTTTTCCAGATGTTAAAGGAAAAATCATGCGAACTGGGCCAAATCTCAGGTTTCACTTGTTGGCGCTTGCCGTTGTAGTCCTGTTTTCACAAACTCCGTCAATTTGGGCCGTGGATGATTCGTCCGCCTCGCCTCCGGCCGCCACTGCAAAATCCGCAGCCGACAAGCCGGCCCCAACCGCTGCGCAGCCGCCAAGTCCGCCGCCGTATTTCTCGGGCACTAACCCCGATCCGGCCAAACCCGCCTGGCCCGATCCGACAGGCGGCGCGGCAGGCGTATGGGCCACTCCGGCCGGTGACGGCAAAGGCGACGTGCCTAGTGCCCTTAGCTCCGGCGATTTGTACGATCGCATTGTCCACAACCTGTTTTCAATAAATATAGTCTGGGTTTTAATCGCCGGCTTTCTTGTAATGTTCATGCAAGCCGGTTTTGCCATGGTCGAGACGGGGTTATGCCGCTCGAAAAACGCCGCACACACGATCAGTATGAATCTGATGATATATGCCTTAGGTTGCCTGGGATTTTGGGCTTATGGTTTTGCCATAGGTTGGGGAAACTGGTTCAACGGGCTGGTTCCACCGGGTTGGTATTCTTCGCTTGGCCCCGGCACTTCGATACTAAATTCCGGTGTTGGGATTGGAGCCGCCGTTGATGCCGCGGGAAATGCCACGGGCGCCTATACTTACGGCCTGTTAGGCACAAAAGGTTTCTTCCTTGCCGGTCTGGACGACGTCAGCGTTATGGCCCTGTTCTTCTTCATGATGGTTTTCATGGACACCACCGCCACCATTCCCACCGGTGCCATGGCCGAACGCTGGAGTTGGAAAAACTTCTGCATCTACGGTCTCTGGGTGGCTTTGCCATATTGTATATACGCTAATTGGGTATGGGGCGGCGGCTGGTTGGCCCAAGGCGGAAAAAATTGGAACTTAGGACACGGAGCGGTCGATTTCGCCGGCTCCGGCGTGGTTCACGCCATGGGAGGAATCATTGCGCTGGCCGGAGCCATGGTTCTTGGTCCGCGTATCGGAAAATACCGCGACGGCAAATCCATGCCTATGCCGGGCCATCACATTCCCATGGTTGCCGTGGGCACATTTATTCTCGCCTTTGGTTGGTTCGGGTTTAACCCCGGATCCACGCTCGCGGGCACCGACCTTCGCATCAGCGCGGTGGTGGTAAACACCATGTTGGCAAGCATCGCGGGCGCATTGGGCGCGATGGTCACCATGCAACTCCAAGGGCTGAAACCCGATCCTTCTATGATGTGCAACGGCATGTTGGCGGGCTTGGTGGCCATTACCGCCCCGTGCGCCTTTGTCGATAGTTGGGCGGCATTCGTTATTGGAGGAATCGCCGGAGTGATTGTGGTTTTCAGCGTATTCTTCTGGGAACGCGTAAAAGTCGACGATCCTGTCGGCGCGATATCCGTCCACGGGGTGAACGGCATCTGGGGCGTAATCTCCGTGGGCCTGTTTGCCAACGGCAAATACGGCGCGGGTTGGAACGGCGTGGTCCGCGATGAATATGTGCAAAAATTCGGCTCCGACGGCGTTCGCGGATTGTTTTACGGCGATGCCTCGCAGCTTGGAATGCAACTTCTCGATGCCGCCGTGGTGGTGTTGTTCGGCTTTGCCATGGCTTATGCCTGGTTCAAGCTGAGCAACTTGATTACCCCGATTCGCGTCAGTGCGGAAACTGAAATGGCGGGGCTTGACGGTCCGGAGATGGGAGTCTTGGGTTATCCAGACTTCAACATCGGCGGCAATGGCTCCTGATGCCGTTGGTCAACGAGTTCACGACTCAAACAAAGATAAATACTTCGGAGCTTTGAATATGAAAAAAATCGAAGCCTACGTCAGGCACTATAAACTGGAAGATATAAAAACAGCCTTGAATGAAAAAGGAATACAAGGCATGACTGTTACGGAGGTTCGCGGTTTCGGCCGGCAGCGCGGGCATACCGAAATGTTCCGCGGCACCGAATATACAGTCGATTTCGTGCCTAAAGTCAAGATTGAAATCGCGGTCCCGGACAACAACGTGCAGGATGTAATGCGGACCATTGTCAACACGGCGCGAACCGGACAAATCGGCGATGGGAAAATCTTTGTCACCAACTTGGACCAAACAATTCGAATCCGCACCGGCGAAAGCGGCGAACAGGCGCTCTGATCACATTCGATAAGTTGTCGCCTAGCATACCTCACCAGCCGGGCTCATCCGATGAAGTTAAGTCTCCGCTTGCTTCAAGGGTGAGCCCGCTGGCTTTTTTAAACCCTCTGCCAACAAACCACTTGCGGTCACGCATTGCGCAAACAAAGATGTCAACAAACCGCTTGCGGTTTCGCGATGTGCCGAAAAAAAGCCTTTCCCGGCCTAATGGGTGGTATGCCCCCGAAAAACCATGCCTAGAGTGCATAATTTATCGGTGATTATGGGCCATCGGGAAAACCCGGCTTCTCATGCTTTTGCAAGCCGATGCAATGTGGTGAATTGACCCTATTGTTTATGCCGGCTAAATTACGTTAATGACGTCTGTGTATAACGATTTGCCGGAAGGTGCTTGAATTGACGTTTTTTGGCCTTGCCGCAACCAAGTCCATGGATCTGAACTATTACAAGCGCTATCGGATGGAAATCGACCTGTTCGATCGCGATTTGAACTGCCGTCCGTTACCCCAGGGGTATCATGTATTGCCTTGGGACGATTCGCTTCTGGAAGCCTTTGCCTTGGCCAAATATAACAGTTTTCGCGGCGAAATCGATGCTAATGTTTTTCCCTGCCTGGGAGATCTAAACGGTTGCCGGCGCTTGATGTCCGATATTGTTCACAAGCCCGGTTTTTTAGCCCAGGCCGCCTGGCTGGCGATTTATTCGCCCGATGGTTGTTCCAAGCCGGAATACTGCGGCACCATTCAAGGCATTCGCGATAAAACGGGCTTGGGCGCGGTTCAAAATCTGGGCGTTACGCCCGAGCACCGCGATCTGGGGCTTGGCACTTGCCTGCTATTTCACAGCCTGGACGGATTTCGACGTTCGGCAGTTCGCCGCGTTTTCCTGGAAGTGACCGCCCAAAACACTGGAGCCATCCGCCTATACCACCGCTCAGGCTTCATTACCACCAAAACGGTTTACAAGGCCGCCGAGCCGGCTTATTCCACATAGGTTATTGATAATTCAACTTCCTTCAGGGAGAAAATGTTTATGATTTCCTCAGAACTTTTACGACGCTATACTTATTTTGCCGGCATCAGCGAGGAAGGCCTTAAACAAATCGCCATGATTGCCGAGGAAAAGGCGATACCCGCCAACACCAGGATTTTCAACGAGGGCGATCCGGCCAGCCACATGTTGATTATCGTCAGAGGCGAGGTCAACATTCAATTTATGCTGGGCAACGGCGAACTACGCGTGGTCGATACGATGATCGAAGGCGACCTGTTGGGCTGGTCGGCCTTGATCGAACCGTACAAGATGACCGCCAATGGCACTACCGCCAAAAACACCGATCTAATTCGGATCGATGCCATTAAACTGCGCCAATTATGCGAAAAAGACTCGTCGCTGGGCTATCGCCTGATCACGCAAATTGCCAAACTCCTTGCCCACCGCCTGGAAGGCGCCCGCGTGCAGTTGGCCGTGGTATAATAAAATAATGCACGAACTATCCATCGTTGACGCACTGATCGAGCAAGTCGGGCGCGAGGTCCATCGAGCGGGCCATACCGGGAAAGTCCGCGGTATTGAACTGAGCATCGGACGGCTCTCGGGAGTCAACTGCGATTCGCTCCACTTCGCTTTCGAGCTGCTTGCGCCCGGCACGCTGGTCGAAGGAGCGGAAATCGTAATTCACCAGGTCAAAGCCGCCTGCCGCTGCCATGCCTGTAACGCCCGGGTCGAAATCGACGATCTGGTCTTCCACTGTCCCAAATGCGCCGGCGATGACATCATCATCGAAGGCGGACGCGATCTTATATTGCAAAACATCGAAGTAGATGATGCGGAGAGAGTGGAGAGTGGAGAGTGAAAAGTGGGGAGTTTCGTAGGGTGCGTGAAACGCACCAAAAATAATCCATAATGTATTCCCGGTGCTTTCCATGCACCCTACTAACCATGAAAATCCTTGCCGCGAAAAAAATTCTGAAGGTCAACGACCAACTCGCCGCGGATAATCGGGCGAAACTGGACGCCGCCGGCGTGTTCGGCGTCAACGTGGTGGGCTCGCCGGGCTCGGGCAAAACCACGCTCTTGGAGGCCCTGTTCGCCGAACTCCACGCAGGCCTTAAGCCGGCCGTGATCGAAGGCGACATCGCCGGTTTGATCGACGCCCAGCGCATCGAGGCCCTCGGCGTGCCCGTGGTGCAAATCAACACCGAAGGGGCATGCCATCTCGACGCCGCCATGGTCGCCTCGGCCATGGGCGAACTCGATCTGTCGGCCGTCGACGTGCTCTTCATCGAAAACGTGGGCAACCTGGTGTGCACCGCCGGTTTCGACCTGGGCGAACGCCTGCGGATCGTTGTCTTAAGCACCCCCGAAGGCGACGACAAGGCCGTGAAATATCCGGCGATTTTTCAAGGCTCCCACGCACTGTTCATCACCAAGACCGATTTGACGCCGCATCTGAACTTCAACGCCCAGCGAATCACCGCCGACATGAAATGCCTGGCCCCTAATGCGCCGGTGTTCCAAGTCTCCGCACTGAAAGGCCAAGGTATTCCAGAGGCCGCAAAATGGCTAGCGGAAAAGGTTGGTGGTAGGTAGCCATGGATAATTGAACAATTCGTTCCGGCTTGAGAATATCAGTGGATAAAGATATTATGACCGATGATGAATTACTGGCATTACAGGCAAGCGAATACGATGCTTTAGCCAATAAGTTATATGATGTTTTAGCCAAGAAGTTATATGATGCTCGCAGGGAGAGTTCAGTCACAAGGGCAATAGAATTATTGCTAGGCCGCCTCGTTTGCGCAGGCAAGTCGCTTAGGGTGCTTCGTAAACATTTGCCCCACGACTTTTTTTTCGACGGAGCCATGATTCTTAGGGGTATGTATGACACAATGCTTCAAGCGCTTTATATCATGTCAGATCCAGCACAACAAGAATCGCGCGCAACGCAATATCTTGACTATTATTGGATTGAAAAGCATAAAATGATTGCTGTCATTGACAGCAGTACGACTAATGTGGGGCAACGTCTTTCGCGGAGTACAAAAAGAGCCAGCGCTGAGCCAGCCATTGATAAAGAGTTCCAACGTGTACGTTCAACCTTTGAAAATGAAAAGGGGAAGCTCCGAAATCAATGGTACGAAGGCAGGCTTAATGATCTTGCTGAAACCGTAGGATTTTTGTCGGAATATAATATTCTGCAAAAACAGCTTTCTGGCGCTGTGCATTCATCTCCTTACGCTCTGCAAGCACCATTACTCTATAAGGGATTTCCCCTGATGATGTTCGCCTGGAAATTCATTTTCAGAGTATTGGGAAAATTTGCAGTTTACAAAGGGATCACGCTTGAAAAACATGAAAGTGATCTGATAGCGTTATCGGCAAAGAACATTTTTGATGATTATAGCAAGCAATTGTAGATGCGAAAGGAAGGCTCACATGAGCGATATTCTTCAACCGAGACCGCCGGAAGGGCGGCAGTCGCCTTTCGAGCTTATCCGCCGCACGAACACGGCGGGTGTGGAATTCTGGTCAAGTCGAGACTTCGCTCATGTTCTTGACTATGCTGATTATCGCAATTTTGAACAGGTCATTCAAAAGGCAAGAATGGCTTGTTTTAACAGCGGCCAGAGAATAGAGGATCATTTCGTTGATATCACCGAAATGATCGAAATCGGTAAAGGAGGTAAACGACCAATAACATCAACCCTTCTGTCGAGGTATGCTTGTTACCTAGTGGTTCAAAACGCCGATCCCACGAAGGAAATAGTTGCACTCGGCCAGACATATTTTGCAGTCCAGACACGTCGCCAAGAACTGACCGATCAAGGTTCTGAAGAGGACCGCCGCCTGCTGTTACGCGAAGAGATGAAACTTCACAACGTCAAATTAGCCGGCGCCGCTAAAAATGCGGGCGTCATCGAACCCGTGGATTATGCCATTTTTCAAAACCACGGCTATATAGGGCTTTATGGAGGCCTTGATATGCGTGATATTCATCACCGCAAAGGCCTTAAAAAGAGTCAACATATCCTCGATCACATGGGTAGCACTGAATTAGCGGCCAACCTATTTCGGGCTACGCAGACAGAGGGAAAAATTCGTCGCGAAAATATACAAGGCAAAGCTCGTGCCAATCAGGCACATCACGAAGTGGGCGCAAAAGTGCGACAAACCATCCGGGAGCTTGGTGGCACGATGCCCGAAGACTTGCCAGTTGCCGATAGTATTAAGAAGTTGGAGACAAAAAAACGGAATAAGATTAAAAAAGAAGACATAATATAGGATTTTGTCGTAAAACATAACTTACATTCTTTCCCGCTTTTCACTGTCCACCCTCCACTGCCCACTGATTCCTTCGCTATGACGCATCCAATACCGAATACACCGACCGGCCGTATTGAGATTATTGTTCGCGGGGTGGTGCAAGGAGTTGGATTTCGACCGTTTGTGTATAATTCCGCCCGGGCAAAAGGGCTTAGCGGCTGGGTGCTCAATGAGGCCGACGCGGTATATATAGAAGTGCAGGGCGAACAAGCCGCTTTGGACGAGTTCGTGGAATCGTTGCACAATGCATACCCGGCCCAAGCGCGAATCGACGAGATTGCGATCCGCGAAGTGCCTTGCGAAAAAGATCGTACGGCGGCATTTGAAATCCGCATGAGCGTCGGTAACGCGGCGCCGGGACCGACCATTCCGGCCGACCTGGCCACGTGCGAACAATGTCTGGCCGAAATCCGCGATCCGGCCGAGCGCCGCTATCGTTATCCGTTTACAAATTGCACCAACTGCGGCCCGAGGTGGTCGATCATCGAGCAATTACCGTACGATCGGGCGCGGACGTCGATGGCCGGCTTTACCATGTGCCCGCAATGCTGCTTGGAGTACGAAAATCCCGCCGACCGGCGTTTTCACGCCCAGCCCATCGCCTGCCCAAAGTGCGGACCACGCATGGAATTGCTCCTTTGTACGGGCAATTACATTACCCGGGGTGAAGAAGCGATTACGCTTGCGGCGGCAATGGTTTTGGAAAATTGCGTGCTGGCCGTAAAAGGGCTGGGCGGATTCCAATTGGTCATCGATGCCACAAGCGCCGAAGCAGTTGCCCGGCTCAGAGAGCGAAAACATCGGCCCGACCGCCCCTTTGCCGTGATGATTGCATCGTTGGATGAAGCGCGGCGACATTGTAAAGTATCCGAGGAAGAAGCAGGGATGCTTTCCTCGCATCGAGCGCCGATTGTTTTGCTGAAAAAAAAGGATAACGGCCCTCAGCCTAACCCTCACCCTAGCCCTCTCCGGGCACCGACCGAAGGTTGGTCGGGAGAGGGGATTTATGATATAGTCGAAGGCGTTTCCCCGGCCAATCCGTACTTGGGCGTAATGCTGCCCTACACGCCGCTGCACTATTTGCTGATGGAGGCGGTCGGCCGGCCGATCGTCTGTACCAGCGGCAATATTTCCGAAGACCCGATGGCCGTTTCTACCGAGGATGCAATCGTCCGATTGGGTTCGATCGCCGACGCGATTTTGACCCACGATCGGCCCATTGTCCGGCCGGTCGACGATTCGATCGTCCGCCTTGGCCCTTGTGGATTCCAGGTGCTGCGCCGCGCCCGCGGATTCGCCCCTTTGCCAATCCGCCTGAAAATCGCCGCTCCGACAATTCTTGCAGTGGGCGGACACTTGAAAAACACCGTGGCATTATGTCTGGGAACAGGTAGGGTGCATGAAACCGGTAGGGTGCATGAAATGCACCAAGAAAATCCTCCGGTGCGTTGCACGCACCCTACGGATGATATGGTGCGTTTCACGCACCCTACGGCCCAGGTGGTGATGAGCCCGCATATCGGCGATCTTGATACTATTTTGAGCCAACAGGTTTTTCAGCGGGCGATCGAGGACCTGGTGAATTTTTTCGCGGTCAAACCCCAAGCCGTGGCCTGCGATTTGCATCCTGATTACGCCTCCACGCGCGAGGCGGAATCGCTGGCCGCCAGGTGGGGCGTGCCGCTTGTGCGAGTGCAACACCATCACGCCCATACCGCCTCAGCCATGGCCGAACACGATCTTGAAGGCCCGGTGCTCGCCCTGGCGTGGGACGGCACGGGCTACGGCGGCGATGGAACCGTCTGGGGCGGTGAAGCCCTGCACTGCGAAGGGGCGGAATTCTCGCGTGCCGCGCATCTGCGCGCCTTTTCCCTGCCCGGCGGAGATAAAGCCATGCACGAACCCCGCCGTTCGGCCGTGGGACTGCTGCACGAAATTCTCGGCCAAGAGGCCGGGCGATTTGCCGCCATCTGGTTCAAACCCGGCGAATCGGCCGCATTAATGCAAATGTTGGCTAAAGGAATAAACTCTCCGCGCACCAGCAGCATGGGCCGGCTTTTCGATGCACTTGCCGCACTGTGCGGACTGCCGACTGTTGCAAGTTTTGAAGGTCAAGCGGCCATGGCCCTGGAATTCGCCGCCGATAAGAGCGAACCGTCGGCATACCCGATCCCTTTGCACTGTGATGAAAATCAGGTCCTAATCGCCGATTGGGAACCGATGCTGCGCGTGATACTCGCCGATCTGGCAAGAAAACTGCCCATTGGCATAATAAGCGCCCGATTCCATAATGCCTTGGCCGAAATGGCTTTAGACATTGCACAGCGGGTAAATTTAAATAAAGTCGTACTCACCGGCGGGTGTTTCCAAAACGCCTTGCTGAGCGAACGAGTATTCGATCGGTTGCACACGGCAGGCTTCTCGGTGTATCTTCATAAAGAGGTCCCCCCAGGCGACGGCGGCATCGCCCTGGGACAAATTTACGTGGCCGCACAAAAAGTGAGCAGGGTTCAGGGTTCAGTATCATTTAATAATAATAAACGGCCGCTAACCTGATACGGAATAAAACCGCAACACAAACCCCCGGTGTGTTCACCGGGGGCTAAATGACATGTGTGTTCACCGGGGGCTAAATGACATGTGTGTTCACCGGGGGCTAAATACCTAAAGCCTAAAAACCTACAGCACAAAGCCTACTGTCTATTCGAGGTAGTCATTTTATGTGTCTTGGCGTGCCTGGAAAACTGGTCGAAATTTATCCGCAAGCCGTGTTGGAATTACCCAAGGGCAAGGTCGAATTCGGCGGCATTTATAAAGATATATGTCTGGCCTATACGCCCGAGGCCCAAGTGGGCGATTATGTTTTGGTCCACGTCGGATTTGCCATCAGCCGCATCGATCAGGCCGAAGCCGAGGAGATTTTTTCGTACCTCAATGAAATTGGAGAGATCGAGGAAAAGGAGGAAGAGGTTGGAGAGCAGAGTTCGGGGCAAAATGACGAAGGTCGAATTACGAATGACAAAAGAATAGCAAAGCACGAATGACGAATTTGGTGAGGCAAGTGGGCAATAAATTGCCCACCCCTGCCCCATATCCGCTGAACTAAAACCCCCGGTGTATTCACCGGGGGCTAAATGATATGAAATACATCGACGAATACCGCAATCCCCGGCAGGCGAAACGATTGGCCGATGCCATTGCCGCGGCTACCACGCGGCCGTGGAATATCATGGAAGTCTGCGGCGGGCAAACACACGCCATTATCCGCTTTGGGCTGGATGAACTATTGCCGCGGCAGATCACATTGATCCACGGCCCGGGCTGCCCGGTGTGCGTCACGCCCGTGGAGATTTTGGACAAGGCCATCGCCATTGCCTCGCTGCCGGGAGTGATTTTCTGCTCTTTCGGCGACATGCTCCGCGTGCCCGGCTCGAAAAAAGACCTGTTCACGGTAAAAAGCGAAGGCGGCGACGTGCGGGTGGTCTATTCGCCGATGGACGCCGTTGCCCTGGCCCAAAAACACCTCGACCGCGAAGTGGTGTTCTTCGCCGTGGGATTCGAAACCACGGCCCCAGCCAACGCCATGGCGGTTGCGCAGGCTGCGCGGCTGGGGCTTGCAAATTTTTCTGTCCTGGTTTCGCACGTACTAGTTCCGCCGGCCATGCGAGCCGTGCTTTCCTCGCCCGATAATCGAGTTCAGGCCTTTATTGCCGCCGGGCACGTGTGTACGATAACCGGCATGGAGGAATATCGCCCTTTGGCCGCGGAGTTCCGCGTGCCCATCGTGATTGCCGGCTTTGAACCGCTGGATATTTTGCAGGGCGTATTGATGTGCGTGCGC
>JBEKFZ010000070.1:0-22343 GCA_050013075.1 Thermoguttaceae bacterium
ATCTCCTCGGCGTGCCAGATCGGATGGTCGGGATCCAACAAGCGCAGCCGATATTCCGGCTCGGGAAATACCAGCGACATCAGATCGCGGAATCCTTTGTCAAAACCGCCCTCGCCGCAATATGCCTCGGCAAAAAGAAAACCGCCCCGATCCAGATAATCGCGGAGTTTTCCCACTATTTCCTCGCGCGCCGCCGGATCGCTGGGCAAGGGACTTGCGCTGCCGCATAAAAACAAAATCGGCGATTGCAACAGATCCTCCACGCCGGCCAACCGTAAGTCGATCACCTGCCAGGTAAGGTCTTTTTTCCACCGCGACTCTACAAATCGCGTGAGATTATTCAAGTTGTGTCGGTGCCGGTTCCAATCCTCGTCCGGCGGGTGTTTTAATTTACTTATCAAAACCGGCCAACGCCCTTTGGACAAAAAGAGCAAGGCAAAACTGGTTCCGATCAAACGGCTGTCCTCGGCCACGCCCGAGCCGCTCCAAAACCCCGATAACCTGTCTTGATTATCGATCAGGAATTTTGCCCCTTCGCGATACCAGTCGGCCTTGCCGATGAATCGCCGGGCCGTGAGTCGGCCGACGCGTTCCATGCCGTAAAGGTAATAAAGCAGCCATGTTCCGCCGGGGTATCCGGGATTTCGAGAAACGGAAAAATTAGTCCCCAACCAATGCAAGCCGTTTTCGACTTTGTTTTCCGCCTCACTTTCGTTCTGGCCGCAACATTGGATTTTTTCACCCACGGCCTTGGCGTCGGCCTGCTCGATCTTGTCGGCCGCGATCACCAGCGACGTTATGCCCGCGCAAGTCATGCTTCCCGTGCCCGGCACGCCTTTGTAATATCCCCACGATCCGTCCGAATTCTGGCAGTCTTCCCAGTAAGCCCGGGCAAGCCGCCAGGTCTTGTCGCTTACCTGCACGCCGGCCCGTTCGGCCTCGTTGAGAGCCAGCAAGGCGAATTGACTGTTCGAGTTGTCGCCGCTGCCTTTCGGATACGACCATCCTCCTTTGCGCGGCCCTTCCACGATTTGCATGCCCTCCAACCACTTCACGTTGCGGTTGATGAGCAACAATAGGTCCAGATCTTTTTGCGGCTCGGCCCGGACGAAAACCATCGTTTGCAGCGAGGTGACATAGGTCATTTCCGGCTTGAACTTGCGCAGATATGCCAATGCCTTTTGAATCTGCGGATCGCTGGGCTCGACCCCGGCATTTAAAAGAGCCAGAGTACAAAGCGCACTTACCCCCCCCGGTTGGCCGAGGTATTCGTCCCATGATCCATCGACTTTATTCTGCCGCTCTTTAAGATAGCCCACTCCTTTGTCGATTGCCTGGCGGACCCCTTCGGCGGTGATATCGCCCTGAGCCTCTTGCGCAATCGTTACATCCCGCCCAATTAAAACGGCCCAAATCACAAAACCTGGTAAAACCAGTGAGAATATGCGTTTCACAAACACCATCCTAAAACAACCCGCAAAGATATCATAAGTATCTTAGAATTAAAAAGTTAGGTAGGCAACTCCCTTTCCAATCCCGGGTATCTTAGTAGTAATATATAATGAGATGACAGCCGCTGGGTTTGTATATTAAAACATTGTAAAGCCGCGACCAGTGGTCGCTGAGTGAGTTTGTTTCATAAAGCCGCGACCAGTGGTTGTGTTTTGATGTGTTGTTATCGCATAAACACAATGATAAAAAACATACCTGTTAAACCCGACTCTCGATTCCCTGAATCTGAATCCTGAACCCTGACCACTGAACCCTGAACCCTAACAAAGGAACGCTCCCTTGTCCACCGTTAAACCTCGCAGTCTTGGCGACGTATTGCAAGAGTTCTCTCATCACCGCAAGCTGATGCAGGAAGAATTGCAAAAGGTCATCGTCGGGCAGGACGAGGTGATCGAGCAAATCTTCGCTGCTGTATTCACCCGCGGACACTGCCTGCTGGTCGGCGTGCCGGGCCTGGCCAAAACCCTCATGGTCAGCACCCTGGCAAGGATCCTCGACATTCAATTCAAGCGCATCCAGTTCACGCCCGACCTGATGCCCTCCGACATCACCGGCACCAACGTCTTGGAAGAGGACGACCAGGGCCGGCGGAATTTCCGCTTCGTCGATGGGCCGATCTTCACCAATATCCTCCTGGCCGACGAAATCAACCGCACGCCGCCCAAAACCCAGGCCGCCTTGTTGCAGGCCATGCAGGAACGCGAAGTCACCGTCGGCCAGCAGACATACCCGCTGCCCGATCCGTTTTTCACCATTGCCACGCAAAATCCCATCGAGCAGGAAGGCACTTATCCCCTGCCCGAAGCACAATTGGACCGCTTCATGTTCAACATCAAGGTCGATTATCCGTCTTTGGACGAAGAGGAGCGCATCCTGGCCACAACCACCCGCGGCGAAAAAACCGAGGTCCGCAAGGTTCTTTCGGGCAAGGCGATTATCAACCTGCAAAATCTGGTGGGCAAGGTGGCCGTAAGCGAGTACATCATCCAGTATGTTGCCCGGTTGGTCCGCGCCACCCGGCCCAAGGATCCCACTGCTCCGACGTTCATCAAGGACTTGGTCGATTGGGGCGCAGGACCCAGGGCGGGACAATTTTTAATTCATGCCGGAAAGGCCCTGGCCGCCATGGACGGCCGCTTTTCGGTGGCCATCGAAGATGTGCAAAAAATCGTCATCCCAGTCCTCCGCCATCGCATCAGCACCAATTTCCAGGCCCAGGCCGAAGGTATGACCAACGAAGACATTATCCACCGCCTGATAAACGAGATCCCCCCGCCGATGATTCCGAAATACGAGAATAGGGATTAGGGATTGGGGATTAGATTCGTATGGAGCGTTAGCAAGAGATTATTGAAAATGACCACAAAACAAACAACACATTCGCTCGGGATCGTAGATCTTCTTAAGATGCGGGGCTTTGACGCAACTCAGCCCACGAAGTTCGTTCGACATCAAGACTCCAAGAGATATGATGTGAACGACTTGATGCGCAGTGGGTGGCTCGACTTCTACCAGGCAACGCAGGGCAAACCGGTTTTCGACCACTGTAAGCAAATTGTTAGTTTCATTGGGGCCGGAGGAACTAAAGCACGCTTTATTGGAGTGTACAAAGTATTAGGGCCGAAACATGATGGACGTAAATATCGGCCTCCTAAGGGATATCCTCGCATATTATCTAGATATCAATACTTCTATGATTTGGAACTTCAGACTGGCTTTGAGGATTTAGAGAACCGTATAGTCATTGACTGGGGAAAAAATACTATCAATTGGCATCAATGGTTCAATAAAAAGGGCAAGGAGTTAAATGACAAGGAAGTTATTGAACTACTTCCAAGCGGTCAGACTCGCGATCCATTTAGCGATTACCTAGAGTTCACTCTGACACATGAAGAACTAAAGCAACTTTATATAAATGAAGATGCCAATAGGGAATGGCGTGCCCGCCTAGCGGCTGTGGCAGGTGTTTATCTCATTTTGGACACCAAGAAAGGGAAACAATACGTGGGGTCCGCTTATGGCGCAAAGGGAATTTGGGGACGCTGGGCTGCATATGCCCGTAATGGTCACGGAGGTAACAAATTGCTTCATGATCTAATTAACAAAGATTCATCATATCCCGAGAAATTTTCTTACTCAATTCTTCAGATATTGCCTAAAAGTTTTGCGAGATGCGAAGTTTTGGAGTGGGAGAAGCATTATAAAGAAAAACTTGGTAGTCGATCTGCTGGACTTAATATCAACTAAAATTACATTGTTACCATGTTAAAATATTATCCAGATGTTTCCTGACCATCATATTATAGTCAAGAAGAGCGAGGACGAACTATGAAAGTCATAACCTATGAAGGCGTCGTGGAAAACGGCTCCATCCACCTGCCCGCCGACGCGATGCTTCCGGAAAAGTCAAAGGTTTACGTCATTGTTCCGGGGATAGAATTACCACGGACGGTACACATCCGAAGTCCACGGCTGGCCGATCCGTCACAGGCGTCTTTATTCAAGCTGGAAGTCAGGAAGGAGGAGACGGATGGCTGATTATGATGGAAAGCAATTCGACCCGCCGGCGCCCGTGGCAAAGGTAACCATACGCACACTGGACCGTGCCCACAGTCTCTCCGACATCGCCATGTTGATCGACTCCGGTGCGGATGTCACCTTGATTCCAAGAGCATGTGCTGAAAATCTTGGACTGGAAGGCGCAACCGAAGTCAGTCTTCATTTGCAAGGTTTTGATGGCGGCACTATCGCGGCGAAAGTTGTGGAGGCGGAATTGGTTTTCCTTGGCCGGAACTTCCACGGACATTTTCCGCTCATCCAAGATGAATACGGAATTCTTGGTAGAAATGTGCTTAACAATCTATCGTTGGTTCTAGATGGGCCGCGTCTCGACTGGCGAGAAGAAACTGCCGCAAAATAACCATCTGACCCCATCGTCGTTTTCCATGTCCACTGCCGAAAAATATCTGCGACCCGAGGTGATCAACCAGATCAAGCGGTTGGACCTGCGCGCGCAGTTTATCGTCAAGGGATTTTTGCAAGGGCTTCATGCCAGCCCGTTTCACGGGTTTTCCGTCGAATTCTCCGAGCATCGCAAGTACACGCCCGGCGACGATCCCAAGGACATCGATTGGCTGGTCTACGCCAAGACCGACAAGTATTACGTGAAAAAATTCGAGGCCGAGACCAATATCACCGGTTACCTGGTAATGGACCTCAGCCGTTCGATGGGCTATACCTATCGCCAGGAACTGACCAAGTTCGATTACGCAATTTGTCTTGCCGCGGCGTTGTGTTACCTGATGATCCACCAGCAGGACCCGGTGGGCCTGTTGACCTTCGACCAAAAAATCCGCCACAGCCTGCGCCCCAAGGCCCGGCGTACCCATCTGGGCGACGTGCTCTCGCTCCTGGCCAATCTCCGCCCCGAAGGCGAAACCGACATCGCCCACAGCCTGGTCCAGGTGGCCGCCATGCTCCGCCACGCCAGCCTGGTGATGATTTTTTCCGATCTGCTGGCCGATCCCGGCCCGGTCCTGGAATCGCTCTACCGCCTGCGGCACGGCGGGCACGACGTGATCCTATTCCACATTTTGGACGAGGCCGAGGTGAATTTCCCCTTTGCCGGCATGGTCGAGTTGGAAGACCCCGAGAACCACGATCGCCTGGCGCTCGACGCCGACGCTTTCCGCTCAGATTACATCGCCGAAATCGACTCCTTCCGCGACACTTACCGCCGCGAATGTTTCCAAGCCGGCGTGGATTACGTCCCCCTCGACACCAGCATGCAGTTCGACCGCGCCTTGACCGAATATTTGGCCAACCGCGCTGCACGGGGGTAAAAAAGGATGAGGGATGAAGGATGAAGGATGAAACTGATAACTGAATACTGATAACTGAAAACTTCTTCAATGACTTTCCTCAACGTTTCCCTGCTTGCCGGAACCGCGCTGATCGCCGTGCCGATCATCTTGCATTTGATCATGCGCCGCAAGCCGAGGTTGTTAGAGTTCCCGGCCTTGCGCTTCGTGCAAAAAAAGCACGATACAAACCAGCGCAAATTAAGACTCCGCCACTTATTGCTGCTCCTGTTGCGGATTGGTGCGATCGCGCTTTTGGCATTCGCCCTGGCCCGGCCCAGAGTGCAATTCGGCGGTGCGTTAGGCAGCCAGGAAGCCCCCATAGCCGCGGCCTTGATCTTCGACGCCGCCCCGCGCATGGAATATCTACGCAAAAACCAAACCCGGCTCCAGGCCGCAAAGGAAATGGGCCTGTGGCTTGTGGCCCAATTGCCCCAGGAAAGCGAAATTGCCGTGCTCGACACCCGCCAAGGCGCAGGCGCGTTTCAGATCGATCGCTCCGCCGCCCGTCACGGCATCGAACGCCTGGAAACCGTGCCCAACTCCCAGTCGCTGACCAGTGCCGTCGACGAGGCCTTGCGATTGCTGAAAGAAAACCCCCTGCCCCGAAAGGAAATATATGTATTCACCGATCTTTCCCGCGCCGCCTGGCCGTTGGCCCAGGTCTCGCAGTTGCGGGAAAGCCTGAAAAAACTCCCCGGCGTGGGGATCTATGTAATCGACGTGGGCGTGCCCGATCCCGTCGATTACTCCCTTGGTGAACCGCGTCTTTCCGCCGAGGTGCTCTCCAATAGCAGTCCGCTTACCATCCAAACCGAACTGGCCGTTATCGGCAAAAAGGGGTCGGGAGTCTTTTCGTTCAAAGAAAAGACTCCCGACCCCTTTTTACGTACCGTGGAATTGTACCTTATCGACGCCGATGGCAATCCGCAAAAACGCAGCGCCGAAACCGTCGCGGTCGCACCGGGCGAGGCCCAACAAATCGAGTTCTCCCTCGCCTCCCTGGGACTAGGCGTGCATCAAGGTTTTTTGCAGATCATCGGGCAAGACGCCCTGGCCGCCGATGACACCCGATTTTTCTCCGTCGAGATGAAACCGCCCTGGCGCATTTTGATTGCCGCCCCAAAACCCGCCGATAGCTATTCAATTTTCCTTACCGAGGCCCTGGCCCCGTCGGTGTTTCGCAAGCGCGGGCAGGCCCGCTTCGATTGCGAAATCGTCAATCTGGAAAATCTTTCCCAAAAAAACCTCTCCGATTACGCCGCCGTGTTCCTGCTCGATCCCACGCCCTTGGAACCGGCCCTGTGGCAAAAACTCTCCGACTACGCCGCCGACGGGCACGGCGTTGCAATCTTCCTCGGCCGGAACGCCCGCTCGACCGATTTCTTCAACACCCCCCAGGCCCAGGAACTGTTAGCCGGCAATTTGCTGCGTCAAGCCCGACGCCCTGAAGGCGACTTGTTCCTTTCGCCCCGCGATTTGCAGCACCCCATTCTCGCGCCGTTCAGGGCGATAAGCGGATCGGTGCCCTGGGACCGCTCGCCGGTCTTTCGCTATTGGGAACTGGACAAGCCGCATCCCGGCGTCGGCGTTGTGCTGCCCTTTTCCGATGGGCGCCCGGCCGTGCTCGAACGCCCCATCGGATCCGGACGCGCGCTTACCGTTACAACGCCGATCTCCGATCGCCCCAATCAAAACCCCTGGAATTTGCTGCCCGTGAGCGACGAAGCCTGGCCATTTTTGATACTCGTCAACCAGATGGCCTCCTACCTGGTAGGCTCCGGCAACGAGCAGTTGAATTACTTCGCCGGACAAACGGCGGTGCTCAACCTCGATCCGGAAACGCAACGCACCAACTATCTGCTGACCGGCCCGGGCAACGTGAGCGTTCCCATCTCGGCCGACCCCCAGCGCCATAGGCTGGTAATCACGGCGGCCGAACTGCCCGGCAATTACCGCGTGTTATCCGGCGGGCGCGAATCGGGCTTTGACCGCCCCTTGAGCGTCAATCTCGCACCCGAACAAACCCAACTCGAACGCCTGGACAAAAACGAGCTTGCCCAAATTTTCGCACCCAATAAAATCCGCATCGCACAAACCAAACAGCAAATCGACCGCGACATCAGCATGGGCCGAGTAGGCCGCGAACTATTCCCGCCGCTGATCCTGGCCGTCGCCGTGTTTTTGGCCTTGGAATCGCTGCTGGCCAACCGCTTCTATCGCAGCCCGGAACGGTGAAGATATTTATTATTGGTTTATGTCATTGGCTGTTATTCAAAACTTATTGCTCTTTATGAACCCCATAAATTGGAGTAGAATAAAATCATTGGGAGAGTTGTAACTCAGGAGTAAAAAATGAACTGGCGAGAACGAATCACGGTTGATCCGACCGTCTGCCACGGGCAGGCGTGCATTAAAGACACTCGGATCATGGTTTCTGTTGTGTTGGATAATCTAGTAAACGGGATTGAGTTGGAAGATTTACTCAAAAGCTATCCTTCGCTGACGGCTGAAGATGTCAACGCCGCTCTGGCTTATGCCGCCGAACTCGCCCGGGAACGCATGGTCCATTTGCCCACCGGTGCCGTCTGATGCTCAAGTTCAAAGTGGACGAGAACCTGCCGGACGTTCCCAGGCAGAGCCTGGGAACTAGAATGCTTGGCGGCGGACAGTGCGAAACCGCAAGCGGTTGGTTCAGAGTTTTCAGTTTCATCCTCCAGTCCAAAGCCTACACTTTCCGACATTTTTATTCATCCTTCATCCTTCATCCTTCATCCTTTTAAAAATGTTCCGCCTTTCCTTCTATCCCATCGCCGACAGCTACTTGCTCGTGACCGCCGTTGCGGTTGCGCTCTTGGCCCTGTTGGCCCTGGTGCCGGGAAAGGATCGCCTCGGCAGATGGCGCCGCCTGTCTTTGGCCGCCTTGCGCCTGGGCGTGATCGTGCTTGCCATCTTCGCCATGTTGCGGCCCACGCTGATTTACACCGAGGTGAAAAAACAATCGGCTACCTTAGTCATCCTGGCCGACCAGTCGCGGAGCATGTCGGTCCCCGACGCACTGGCCGGCAAAACCCGCTGGGAGGTTTTGTGCAAAGCACTGGCCGACGCCCAAGCCTCGCTGTCCAAACTCGCCCGCGATTTCGAGGTAAAGGCCTACGCCTTCGACTCCGAGGCCCATCCGCTTGCCGTTGAAAAAGGCAAAATCTCCCTGCCCGATGAGCCCGAAGGCCGGCAGACCGCCATCGGCTCCACGCTCGACGACGTCTTGCGCCAGGAAGCCGGTAAAAGGCTATTGGGTGTGATCCTGTTAAGCGACGGCGCGCAACGGGCGTATGCCCCGCGCGATCTGCCCCCGCAGTCCGCCGCCACCCGGCTTAAACACCTGGGCTATCCGCTTTTCACCGTTCCCATCGGCCAATCACGCGGCCTGGGACAGGCCCAGGACGTGGCCGTGAAGGATCTGGTCGTCAATCCAGCCGTGTTCGTGAAAAACGAACTTGCCATAAGCGGGCAGATCCGCATCGACGGTTACGTCAATCGCGATATCCCCGTGCGCGTGCTGTTCGAGACCGCGCCGGACAAAATGGAAGTCGTTGCCGAGCAAACCGTCAAGGCCGACGCCGACGGACAACTGCTGAGCGTCCAATTCACTTTCGTCCCGCAAACCCCCGGCGAATTCAAGATTACCTTGGAAGTTCCCGATCAGCCCGGCGAACTGGTCACCACCAACAATCAACTCAGCACCTTCGTCAACGTGCTCAAAGGCGGGCTGAACGTGCTGTACATCGAGGGCGGTTTCCGCGTGGAACAAAAATTCATCCGCCGCGCACTAGACGCCTCGGTGGATATCAACGTCGATTTCATCCGCATCGATCCCCGCGATCCGGCCAACCGACCGGTCGATCTGGCCGAGCGGCTCAAGTCCGGCAAGTACGAAGTCTACATCCTCGGCGACGTCGATTCCTCCGTATTCCAAGGCGATGAATTAAAATCGCTGGCCCAGGCCGTTGAACGCGGAGCGGGCCTGATTATGCTCGGCGGGTTCCACAGTTTCGGCGCGGGCGGATATGCCGCCACACCGCTTAATAATCTCCTGCCTGTGACCATGGACCGCTTCGATCGGCAGAACACGGACGAACCGGCTCGCGGCGATCTGCAATTGCCCGGCCCATTGCCCATGCGCCCCACGGCCCTGGGACTAATGCACTTTGCCCTGCGTCTGGCCCCTGACCGGGCAAAGAATGATGGTCTGTGGTCGCAACTGCCGCCTTTAGACGGCGCGTACAAGTTCCGCGGACTTTCGCCCGGGGCAGTGATCCTGGCCGATTCCGGGGCAAACGTGCCGCTGCTGGTCGCCCATCAATACGGCGACGGCCGGGCGATGGCCTTTGCCGGCGATTCCACCTGGCACTGGTGGATGCGGGGGTTCGAATCGGCCCACAAACGATTCTGGCGCCAGATCATCCTATGGCTGGCCAAAAAAGACCAGGCCCAGGAAGGCGCCGTTTGGGTAAAACTCGACGAGCGCCGCCTGGCACCGTCCCAGCGCGTGGAGTTCACCGTCGGCGCGCAAGACCCGTCGGGCGAGCCGGTTAAAGACGCCGAGTTCAAAGCCGAGATCGTCCTGCCCGACGGTTCCCGCCGCCCCTTGACCCTGACGCACCAAGACAGCCAGATTACCGGTTCTTTCCGCGACACCCAAACCGCGGGCGACTATGCCGTTGAAGTCACCGCCAGTAAAAAGGGGTCAGAACTATTTTTGCCAAACAAAACGCCCAACTCCTCTACACCTGAAAAAAATAGTTCTGACCCCTTTTTACTCGGTTCCGCCCGGGCCAGATTCCTGGTCTTTCAACAAGACCTGGAACTCGATAACGCCGCCGCCGACTCCGCCACCATGGAAAGCCTCTCCGCCATGACCGGCGGCCAATCACTGGCCCCCGAACAACTCCCCGATCTGATAACCCGCCTCACCCAACAGACCTCGACCCTGGAAATCCAACAAGAGACCAAAAAAACTTTTTGGGACACCTGGCCATTCTTCCTGATGATCGTCTGCCTGCTGTCGCTAGATTGGTACCTCCGCAAAAGATGGGGATTGGTGTGAATGCTTGCAAAATAACTCCCCTCGCCGGGCACCGACCGAAGGTTGGTCGGGAGAGGGGCCGAGGGCGAGACACCCATTCATGGGCGTTTCCACCGCAGGCGTCAACAAGTCCGGTATTTATGCCGGGTTGGATGGAACGTCATGATTCCCCACCCTAGAAGTTGCCGGATCGGCATCTGACGGCGCGGTGTTTTCCATTGTCGGCTCAGTTTTTTCCTTATCTGCCGGCGTGGTTTGTTCCGTTATTGGTTTTTGAATTGTTATTGTTTTTTGGACTACTTTGGCCTGCACCTGCAAATGGTCCATCACGCGGCGCACCCCATCGATGCCGCGGGCGGCGTGCAGCGCGGCGATCCGTTGGTACTCGAACTGGATCGTGCCCGATAGCGTCACGTCGCCTTTCCGCGCAGCCACGGCAATATGGCACGGCGACTGCATGCCGCGGTTACTCAACTGCCGAGTGACTTTCTGGACAATGGTTTCATCCGACACCTTGTTCATGATCGTTCTCCCGAAAACAGTGTTTTTAGAAACCAGCAGAGCTTATTCGGAAGGGGAATCGACCGCGTCGCTGAGAAAAGGTCAGTGAGAGTGGAGGCTAGGCCTTCCTAAAGTCATTATACCCTTGCCTGCCGGGAATAGACAACCCTAAGGCGTAAAAACTCGTTTTAGAAGAACAAAGGCTCAAAGAACCGATAAATCACGGCCAAAACGATTGTCTCACTTGTTAATAGTTGTTTCCCGCGTCTTAGCGCAAATCGAGAATCACAACCGACTTCGGCGGCAGCGTCAGGCTTAGCGTCTCGCCCTCGATCTCGGCGCCGGTAAACGCCTCGGGATGCACCGCGCTGGGCGCGTCAAAGGTGTTGTGCGCATTCATTTCCGGCGCGGTGAGCACCCGGCCGGCCGCGGTCTTCGGCTCGATGCCGACCAGCTTGCACTCAATCGCAACCGGCTCGCGCGGGTTGGTGTTCACCAGCGATAGATGCACCGCCGAGGATTTCGCCTCTCGCGTGGCCGATGCGCTGACGGCGGGAATCGTATTCGATCCCAGCGTATAATCGGGCGTCTTAAGCTCAACCGGAAGCAGCGTGCCGCCTTGATGCGACTTTAACATCTCGAACACGTGATATGTCGGCGTAAGCAGCATCTTTTCCTTGTCCGTAAGGATCATCGCCTGCAAGACGTTGATCATCTGCGCGATGTTCGTCATTGCCACGCGGTCGGCATGGCGCTGGAAGATGTGCAAGTTGAGCGCGGCCACCATCGCGTCGCGCAAGGTGTTCTGCTGGTACAGGAACCCGGGATTCGCGCCCGGCTCGACGTCGTACCACGTGCCCCACTCGTCCACGATCAGGCCCACGCGCTTTTGCGGGTCGTATTTGTCCATGATTTCGGAATGTTTCGTGATGAGATTGTCCATTTCCAGAGTGCGACGCAAAGTGGCGTGCCACCGGGCCTCGTCAAACTCGGTGGCCGAGCCTTTTTGTTTCCAATTGCCGGTCGATATTGTATAGTAGTGCAGCGACAGGCCGTTCATCTGTTTGCCGGCCTTGTTTATCAACACCTCGGTCCAGTTGTAATTTGCGTCGCTTGCGCCGCAGGCTATGCGGTAAATGTTTTTGGCCGGGTTGCCCGGATAATCTTTGACAAAGGTGTTATAGCGTCGGAATTGATCGGAGTAATATTCGGGAGTCATGGTGCCGCCGCAGCCCCAGCTTTCGTTGCCCACGCCGAAATACCTCAGTTTCCAGGGTTTTTCACGCCCGTTCTGGCGGCGGAGATTGGCCAACGGCGAATCGGCGTCCGAGGTCATGTATTCCACCCACTGCATCATTTCCTCGACGCTGCCTGAACCCACGTTGCCGCAAACGTAAGGCTCGGCCCCGATCTGCTCGCAAAAGTCCATGAACTCGTGCGTGCCGAAGTGATTGTTCTCCACCACCTGGCCCCAGTGGGTATTGATGATCTTCGGGCGCTTCTCGCGCGGGCCGATGCCGTCCTTCCAATGATATTCGTCGGCGAAACACCCGCCCGGCCAGCGCAGCACCGGAATGTTAAGCGCCTTTAGCGCAGCCACGACGTCGTTGCGGATGCCGCGGGTGTTGGGGATCGGCGAATCCTCGCCCACCCAAATGCCCTCGTAAATGCACCGGCCCAAATGCTCGGAAAAATGCCCGTAAATGTTGCGATTGACCACCGCCCCGGGCTGATCGGCGTGGAGCGTTATCGTGGCCGACGGCTTTTCCGCGCCCGGAGCGGCATCATCAGCTAATGCGGTTGCAGCAAACAGACCTATCAACGTACCCAGCCCGACAAACATGGATAAGATCTTGAAAGTTTTCATGGCAGTACTCGGATAAAGGCTTTTGTGGTGTAAAAAACGTACCATAATCATAATTGATGCCCGAACTCGTGCCAAGTGTTTCTCCAGCCCGGGCCTTGATCCCTGAAAAATTAATACACCAGAGTTAATGTTGTCCAAACGCGCCAAGTTTTCTCTAGTTCAGGTGTTTTATGCCTGCGGACGAGGTACGTTGCTTTTCCTCTTTTTTCTTTACTCCCCTTCAGTAGACAAATTACTACGGACATTTTTTACACAAACCATCGTCAGTAGAATCAAGATGCCGATTAGAAGAACTAACGATGACGGTTCCGGCACCGGAGCAATTTCACCGCTCAGCGGCCCGCCGGAAATCGACTGGATAACGACTTTCGCATCGCTGCCGATGGTTAATGTGTCCTGGCAGATGGACGCGGCAGTCAAACTTGCGTCGCTATCGACCTGTGTGGTTCCGCTGCCTGAGATAGTGTCCACCTCATACGTGCCGCCGGACACTTCGAATAATGCCGCAGTGGACGTGTAGATATCCAAATCGGTCTTGCTGATATTCGTAGTCTTCAAAATAGCAGTGCCCGACTCGACATCAATAAGCGACGTGCCGGTGGAATCAATTCCCCCGGCAATCTCCAATATTCCGCCGTTGACAGTGGTGTTGCCGCTGTAGGTATTAAGGGCATTGAGCGTCAGCGTGCCCGAACCCAGCTTAATCAGCCCGCCCGTGCCTGGCAGAACTTTGCCCAATACCCCCGTGCCCGCGCAATCGAACGTAAGGTTTCCGCCGGAACTGCTGACTATAGATTCATAGCTCAGGCCTTCGTTAATGGCGACCGTAGCGCCGGAGGAGATCGCGATTTTTGCCCCGCCCGATTGAATGGTAAAGCCGCGGTTGGAAGTGGAATTCTGCTGAACGACGAGCGTGCCGTTGTCGAAATAGAGTCTGTTGGAGTTATAATACAGCCATTTCAGCGATCCGCCCCAGTCCAGGTTGTTTACGCGGAGGATCCCGCCGTTTGAAATCTGGATATATCCGGTAGTGGTGGCGTCGACGTTGTAGATCAAATTGGCGATGGTTAGGTCGGCATTGTTGGTCACGATGGTATTGCCCGAATACTGCCCCTCGCCGTTGATGACCACTTTGCCCGATTCTACCCGCAGTTCGCCCGGTCCGATGATATTGCCGTTAAGCGAGAAGACCGTGGACATGTAATTGCGGATAGTGGTATTGTCGTAGAGTTCCAGCCTGGAACTGATGGCGTTCGTGCCCTCGGCGCCGCCGGCTAACAAATCGATATAAGTCCGAGTGTCGCGGCTGTTATGCAGCATCAGGCTGTCGTTGGGCCAGCCGATGTTGTAATTGACGCCGCCTTCAAATTCTATTCCTCCGACGGTCTTGAGGCCGTTCCAATCCAGCCGCACATTGGCGGCATTGACCTGGCCGAAATGCGCCGTGTGGCGGCTCAGGTCGGGGACGCCGTTGGTCCAATAACCGGAGGTGTCCCAATTGAAATTGCCGTCGCCGTCATGTGACCAATTCGAGGTCATATTGGATGTCTTTTGCCATACGCGAACCCAATCGACTTGAAACGTATCGGAAGCGCCGGAGGCCCATTGCGAGGTGCTGGGCGTACCCGGCCAACCGCCGACCGAGTAGTCCAGGATCAGATACATGTATCCCATCTGGGCGATGGCGCTCGTGTCCGTGACCGTGCTCACCACCGTGCCGTCGAAATAGTATTTGATGTAACTTGAACTCCATTCCATGCCGTAAGTATGCCAATCGCTCCTTAGATCGCCGGCGCCGGGATTTGTCAAGCCGCTTCCATAGGACGCGTTGCCTCCGCCGGAGGTCGCGTAATGGTAGGCAATGTTGTATCTATTGTAGTCAGGGCTACTGGTAAATATAGGATACTCCATGACGTCCGACTCGGGCGGCCAGCCGGTGTACAATCCCCAGAACGCCGGCCAGGAGCCTTGTTTGCTGGGAAGCTTGACCCGCGCCTCCGCGTACCCGTAGGTAAACGTGAATTTGTCGTAGCCGGTCGACATCGCGGCGCCACTGAAATCGTATCCGTTGGTAGATTGGCGCGTGGCCGTTTGGGTCAAGATGCCGTTCGATACGCTCAGATTCGACGCCAGCGCGTATGAATCGGAATCGTGCGTTGCCCCCCAGGGAAACTGCGTGGTCCATTTGTCCGTATCCACGCTGGAGCCGCTGAATTCATCGGCGAACAACATCCCCCATGTGCCGCTCGGCAGCGCAAAAGCGTTTTTAACGATGGACAAAACGATCAACAGACTGCTCAACCACAACAAACTTTTTTTCATTTCCACAGACCCCTCTAACTTTCTGCGTTTTGTCAATAGTTAAGACCATTTATATCTAAAATATCAACGAACTGATAAGCTATTATATGACCGCCTTATTATAATAAAAATCCATATCTTTACAAGATTTTTTCTAGAAATAATATGGAAATCCGAGTATACAAAGATTAAAAAAGTGGCTTTCGAAGTCCAACAAATCCCTATTGTGTTGCGGCCACCTTGGAACTTCCATTTTCGCGCTCTGCACAAAGGAATATTCATAGCCCCATCCGACATTGACCCGCCGGCCGTTGTTGGCTAAAGTATCGCCCCGCAAATAGTCTCCCAAGATATTCCGCCGGGGATGATGCCATGGTCGCCACACTCAAACAGCACAAGTCCGAACTTGGATCGGCGACCCATTATTGGCGTCAATTACCCCCACGAATGATGGTATTATACATCACCACCAGGCAGCAGACGGGCGCGTGGCTGATCGAGGCCCTATCGGCCGACAGCACCGTCCACGTCGAACTGGAAAATGCCTTGGGCACGGCCGCCGGACTGGCCCGCCTGCGAGACGAAGTCTTCGATGCCGTCCTGGTCAGCCATCTGCCCGGAGATCTCGACGCCCTGGACCTGATCGAGGGCTATCGGGCAGGCGGGGCCGAGGAGCCGATCCTCGTCCTGGGCTCACAGAGCGAACAGGAAATGGCCGCCCTGTGCCACGAAGTCGGGGCCGACGCCTACCTTTGCGTTCACACCGCCACCACGCAAAATTTGATCTGGCTCATCGCCCGGGCGATCCAACGTCATCAACTTTTGCGCGAAAATCATCGCCTCAAGCTGGCTGAACAGTCCCGCCTCCAACGCGAACACGACGAAGCCGACCGCCTGCTCAAAGAGCAACGGGCCCTAATCGGCGATCTAAAGGCCCTCCGCTCCGGGCAGCGCGAAACTGCCGCCGAGCCGGTCCTGCCCGACGAACTCCACGCCTACTGCCGGGAATTATTGCGGACATACATAATCATGGGCTCGGGCAATCTGGGCGACGAGTTAAAACACCTGGCCGAACTCCTGACGGACGCGGGCCTCACCGCCCGGCAAACCATGCTCCTCCATCTCAAAGTATTGGAGGAACTGCTCCACGGCCTGGGCGCACGCAGCACCCGCCACGTCATGACCCGGGCCGATTTGCTCGTACTCGAAGTCTTGGTCCATTTGGCCGAAGGATATCAGCGCCGATACCAACAATGCCTCCACCCGCCCCAACAACTTATGTTGCCGGGAGTTTAATGAAAGATGAATAAAAAGACCGGAGACTGTAGGCTTTAGGCTGGAGGATGAAACTGAAAACTTTGAACCAACCGCTTGCGGTTTCGCGCCGACCGCCGTTCACCGACCGCCGTTCACTTACTCCCAATCCCTAATCCCCAATCCCTTCCCCTACAATGTCCGACAATCACACCACCATTGCGGAACTTCGTCAGTTGGTCAACACATTCGTCGATCGCCGGGATTGGCATCAATTCCATTCGCCCAAGAATTTGGCGATGTCCTTGGCCATCGAAACGGCTGAACTCATGGAACATTTTCAATGGATATCGACCGACCAGTCCAGACGCGTGATCGAGCAACCTGAGCAAATGGCGCTGGTGACCGATGAACTGGCCGACGTCTTTTGCTATGTGCTGGCCATGGCCAATGAGTTGGACCTCGATCTCTCCACCGCCGTGCGGCAAAAAATGGCCAAAAACGAACAAAAATATCCAGCCGACCAATTTTACGGCCGGGCAAAATAGTCCTACACACTTTTTGCCCGGTAAAGTAAACTAAAAGCGTCTAATATAAAGCCGCGACGGGCACCAACCGAAGGTTGGTCGGTCGCGGTTCGTGGGCGCGGCCGCCGGTTGCGGCTTTATGCTAGGCGGGCTAAAATTAATAGGGCGGATATCCATAATAGCCATTGATCCACTGCCAGGAGTTTTCTTATGTCGCGCGGAACGGTCGGCCGGCCAATGGAAATCCTCATGGTGGAAGACGATCTCGAGGACGCCGGCTCGACGATCGAGGTCTTGCGCTCCGGCGACGTGCCCTGCCGGATCAGCCTGGTCTGCGACGGCGAAGAGGCCCTTGAGTTCCTTTTCCAACACGGCAAGTTTCGCCGCGCCCCGCGTCCCGACCTGATTTTGCTGGATCTGCAATTACCTAAAATCGACGGGCGCGAGGTCTTGCAAAAGGTCAGGGCCGACGAAAAACTTGAGCGCATCCCCGTCGTCGTGCTCACTGCTTCCTTGACGCACCTGAAAATTCTGCAAAGCGAAAATCTTCGCGTGGAAAGCTATTTGAACAAGCCCGTCGACCTGGCCGAATTCAGCCGCGTGGTAAAATCCCTCCGCATATTCATGCTCGCCGACGTGCTGCTGCCGCAATGAAGGGGGCAGTGGGCAGGGTTCAGAAGTCAGGGTTCAGAGGTCAAGGTCCAGAAGTCAGAATTTCGAGTTTAAGTGACTGATTGCTTTCTGAATCCTGAACCCCAAACCCCGAATCCTGAACCCTTACAATACAAGGAACTTCAGAAGGCGGCAATTTATCTTTATCCAGCCGTCCTTGCCATAAACGGATGTCAGCAACTGAGCGATGAGAGAACGACCGCTCGGCAGCACGAGGACATCATCGTCGAATACACAAAGCGGCGCATATTCGCCATTCATTTCAGTCTGGTCTCGATCTGCTTCCATGCGTTCAGGAACATGGTGAAATCCCGGTTCTTATCTGAGAATCGATCAAGGGCGATAAGCTCTTGGTCTGCATTGGCCAAGCCCCTGGTTTCCCAACACCGTCTTGTTTTCGTGACCCAAAAGTAAGAGTGAATGCGTTTTTCAGACGTGACATTGATAGATCGAAGTCGCCGCAGCAATTCAGGAGGGGGCATGATAATGAAACTAGTTTTTTTCTCGGCAAAAGATGGAAGGACGAATATCCAAAAATCAGCATTCGACTTCTGTATCTTTTTCATGTCGTGGGTCCACCATCCGGATGCAAGAAGATGGTTTTGGGCGAGTAGCGACCCGTGCGTCGGATTGAAGTCCTTGGAAAACTTGACCTGTAGAGACACTGCTTTACTATTTTGGGCGTCTGTCACCAGGAGATCAATACCGGTATCTTTGGATGGAATCCACACATTCCAGCGGGGATACGTGCGCTCGATATGTGCTCCGACAAGATACTCACCAGCGTGGACCGTAAACAATGGTTTCATGTACGCCTCATACTTGCCCATTGGCTCTCAAGGAAATGTCCAACATCCCCAACATCAGCATATACTGGTCAACAGATTAATTGCTGTTTAACCCAAAGGATACCTCAGTATAACAAAAAGAGCAAAAACATCCATTACACAGCCGATTTTCTCGATTGACAGTATATCATATCCGATATATACTTCATGAAGACATTCATGGGAACACGGAAAATGGCCGAGTCGCAAAGGCCCGAACACGACGAACGATCCCGAAAACCTTTGGTTTGGCTGCATGGTGAGGTGAAAACGCCGCCGTTCACGGCCAAGGGTCGGCAAGAGGCCGGAATGCTGCTGCGGTTTCTTCAAGAAGGGGAAAAACTGGGAATGCCGTTGGCGGAACCGCTGCCCGACGTTGGAACTCGCTGCAGGGCGCTGCGGGTAAGGGACGCGGGACACAACTGGCGAATCATGTACCGCATCGACGACGACGCCGTATTGATCCTTGACGTGTATCCGAAAAAGACGCGAAAAATTCCCGACGAGGTGATTCGTCGATGCCGGGATCGCCTGAAACGGTATGATACGACGGCGAAGGATTTCAAGAAAAGCAGATGAATCAGCGGAGGAGCGAACGATGAATTCGGTAAAACGAAAAGCATTGGAGGCGGCGGGTTGGAAGGTTGGCGACGCCTGCGACTTCTTGAAAATGGATGACGCGGAACGCCAAGTTCTCGATGCGCGGGTCAAACTCGCCCTGGCAGTTCGACGGCAACGCGAAGCCCGAAACTTGTCCCAAAAAGCATTGGGACTCAAACTTGGGACAAGTCAGCCACGGGTCGCCAAGATCGAACGCGCCGCCTCGGACGTGTCGCTCGACCAACTCATGCGGGCCTTTGCGGCGGTCGGAGGCCGGATCGTCGTCAAAGACGCGGCGGCAAAAGCGAAAAAACGCAAGACCGACAAGAAAACGCCGCAAGATACTTTGGTTGTGGAAACTTGCGTATCCAAGTAAGAATCGTTTTGTGGTATCGCTGCGCCTGTTCCATCCCACTTTCACTACGGTTGGAACAATCCCAATTGGCTGCTCCCGCGGACCGCAGGCGGCCAGCGGCCTGAAATGTGGCAAGAGCCACTGGAGATGTCCGGGTTCTTGCAGGCACAGACAAGGACCTCCAGGCCGTAACGGTGTGCGATGGATTTCAGACGCTCCATGATCTCAACGCGCGCCAAAGCCGGAAGCGCTAACACCCGGCTGCCCGCCGCATGGATCGCCAAACGCTCGCTCCCGGCAAAGTAGTCCAACATCCTATTGAGCATCAGCTTGTCCTCAATGTGCCGCCGCAGCGATCCGATCACTGCCGGCCGGAGAAAAAGTACACTGGCGGCAATTCTGCGCACACCAATACAGGCCAATGCCGCACAGAGCGGCTTAAAACAGTCCGTGCCGTCGGTCACGCCGGGCAAAATCGGGTCGAGCCTCGCCTCGACGGGGATGCCTGCACCGATCAGCTCGGCCGCTTGCGCGAGTCGCACCTCCGGCATCGCCGCACGGGGTTCAAACGCGGCGGCGATTTCTGGATCAAGAGTAATCAGTCCGACCCGCCCCTGGACCAGTGGTGCATGGGCGGCCAACAGGTTGCGGTGCGACTCGGGAATCCGCCCCTTGGTGACGAAGGCCACGCCAATGGCCGACTCCAAGAGAAACCTGAACACATCATAAGTCATTTTCAGGACCTCGGGAATCGGCTGAAAAGGATCGCTCGACGGACTGAAATACACCATGGCGGGATTCTTGCGTTTGCGGCGCATCTCCTCCCGCAGCTTGGCAAGCGTATTGGTGTAAAATCTAACCTTGCCTTCGCCTGGGTGCGTCTGGTAGCCACGGGCGTAACAGTAGCGGCACTCGTGGGCGCAGCCTGCCGTCAGGTTGACCGTCGGAACGTGTGCCAGGCAGGCCAAGCTGGAGGGCGTGAGCACTGCCGATTTTCGCTCCACGTGGATAACTTCGACCATAGCAATACCTTGATCCCTCAAATGTCGCTTTCATTCAAGCAACCCGAATAACCTTGATTCCGCCGCGCGTGAGAACTTCGCCAGTGACGCCTTGGCGGTCGCAAGACGGGCTTCCTCCCTTGAGATAAGCCCGTTTGGCGCCGACGATCTCAGCGATTTCCAAAGCGTATCGTGCGCCGTCGATGTGGAACCGTGTCACGTCCTCTCCGGTCTCCGGGGCGATGATTCGCAATCCCTCATCAAGAACCTGATTGCCCGTGCCGTGGAGCATCTCGCTTGTTCTTGGCGTCGGCATCCCTCCAAGTTGCTCGGGACAGATCGGAACCAGCACATATTTCCTCTGCAACCGCTTGATAAGTTCCTCCCGCTTCTTTGGCCTTCGCCCGTGCCAACGACAGGGAATACCCAGCAGGCACGCACTGACCAAGACGGGTTTGACATGCTTACCGGCATCGAAAAAGCAGCCTTGTCTTTGGTCGGTTTTACGAGTCATGCTATTCTCCTTCCACGATGACCCTGCGCCAGAACCGATGTCGTCAGAAAACACAGTTACATCGTCCAATGCTCTCCTGCAAGTCCAGCGACGCAAACATTGCTTCGTCTTCCAAGCACAGGCCGATCTCCAGGTCGGGTCTGATCCGCCGAATACACTCGATCAAGTATCTGTAAACCTCAGTGCGAGTGGAACGACTGAATCGAAGCCGTCCATCGTCTGACTTGTTTGGTCCACGATCAAGCAGTGATGATACGACATTCTCCTTGCCTAATTTGAGTTCCATCAGACGCTGGGCTTGGGGGTAGGAGCAGATGGAACCAAGCGTGATCCGCGACAACGGGATGGATGCAATCAGGGACGCCATGAAACGCCCGTAGACTTCCTGCCAATCGGCAATAGGGATGATCGGCATGACCACTGCTCGCACCGGATAGCCTATCTGTGCACAACGCCGCATAGCCTCAATCCGATCCATTACATCGGGCGAATTCTGTTCAAAATCTCGAACTATTTCGGGCGCATTGACCGTCCATGAGAGAATCGTTCGCCCAGCGTGATCGAGGTCTAGTAGGTTGTCGATATCGGCGCTTTTTGTTAGGATAACCATGTGCGCATAAGGATGCCGGGCAAAAAACGGAACCATCGTCCGTGCATGCCCGCTCAATGGCTCCAATGCTAATCCATCTTGGAGTTTTCCCAAATAGAAGGCCGTCGGCTTTGTGAGTTGGATCGCGGTTCGATCCACTTCCGCAAGGATTTCCTCCAGGTTGAGGAATATCTTCACGGTCGGCGAAAACCAAACTCCAGATGTTCCGGCCAAATAGCAGTAGTGGCAACCGTAAGGGCAGAATCCGTAGGGCGAGAAATGCCAATAGTTAGGGCAGGCGTTGCCTTCCTCACTACTAAAACGCACCGCGCTACGGTGCTCGCCCAGTACGAGCGTTTTCTTGCCGCGCTCATGCAACCGCAATGGGTCGGACTCGCCCAAATCAACTCGATTATGTGAAACACCAAATGCTTCCAGGACTTCCGCCTCCGGATGAGCCACACAAATCCGCTCGGCCAATTGCCGACGGACCTGCGTGCGATTGCTTCCCTTGGCCAGGACGATCCTGGAGGGCCGAAACAACTGCGCAGGCCGAGGCAAATAATCTTCAGAGGGCTTATCGTTCACCAACATAAAGCCGATCCCAATCTTGTCGGAACACCGCATAATGCCGCTGCCATGTGAACCGACGTATACTATAGCAGGCCTTCCCGGCCCGTTCAAGACGACTATCCGGCCGGCGCGGAAGCACTTTTTAAAGAACCTTTGCATACGACTTTGCAACTTATAGGTTCCTGCTAGAATATGATCTATAGGACATATTACGATGTCCCCCGGAGGGTACGCGAATGGTTAGCAGCCTGACTCGAAATCAGGTGCCGGGTAACCGGTTGAGGGTTCGACTCCCTTGCCCTCC
>JBEKFZ010000071.1:0-21588 GCA_050013075.1 Thermoguttaceae bacterium
GACCGGCCCAAGTTCGATTGTCTCGGTTCCCATGAGTACCAGCCCATTTCTGAAAAATGACGTTCCCGGTGATTCTACCAAGCACTGGAAATGCTGCAAGCAGGCAAACTGTGGTACAATCCTGAATCATAAAACCGCTTGCGGCTTCGCGAACATAATCCGAAGTTTATGCTTATCAAACCCCCTGAATCCGTGAAAATCTTACTGCTGGCCGAAACAGCGGAAAATGTCCGGCTCTGGACGGAAATGCTCGGTCCGATATCAGCTTGTATTTGGCTCGATTCCGCCTCCATCCCGCAAGATCAGAAGCCCGAAGTAATAATCACCGACGGAACCCCCATGTTCGAGGGAGACTACGGCGTGATCCGCATCGGCAGCGACGCCCCGGCCGACGTAAATTTACCCAACCGGCCGAGTCCCCGGGAATTGCAATTGGCCTGCCGTCTATTGGCTGAAATCGTGCGCCTGCGACGCCGGGAACTCTCCTTCACCGAACTCCAACATCGCTTGTATACCGAGGCCTTTACCGATCCTTTGACCGGACTGCCAAATCGCCGGGCTTGGGATCAAACGCTTCGCGAGCGCCTCGGCGCGGCAACCGATTCCCGCTGCCTTTGCCTGGCGATTTTCGACCTGGATCATTTCAAGCAAGTAAACGACGCCTTTGGCCATGCGGCCGGCGACGAAGTCTTAAAATCCGTCGCCTCGGCTATATGCGAGAACCTGCGCCAAGGCGACTTTGTGGCCCGAATCGGCGGCGACGAATTCGGACTGCTGATTTGGGTCTCCGATCCCGGCATTGCCCCGGCCGTGGTCGAACGCGTCCGCACCGCATTGCCCGACCGATTAATCGCTTCAAGGGTCAACCGCGTAACGGCCAGCGCCGGTCTTGCCTGTGCCAGTACCATAATTTTACCCCTGAACCCAGGCACGCTTTTCGCCCAAGCCGACGAAGCCCTCCGCCGCGCAAAACAGGAAGGCCGCGATCGGACGGTTGGGTAGGCAAGGGAATAGGGGATAGGTGGTTAGGAAATTAATTTAGGGGTGGGCAGTTTACTGCCCACTTTACGAAATGTTAGTTGCAAAACCAGAAGCGGTTTTTTTCAACCTTCCGCGCTTACCCTCCAGCGGGCGTTGAACAATTCCACGATCGACAACAACATCCCCAAGTTCAACACCCCGTAAAGTGCCAGGTATCCGAAGAATACCGTCCAATTGGCCGAGACGGCCGCTTCGGGAAAGTGCAACGGCAGACTGAACGCGGCGGCAAAGGGGCTGGTAAAGGTGAATTTGCCAACCCAAAATGTGAAGGCGGATTCAGAATATTTCAGCCGTGCAAAGCCTTCCACGGCCAAGGGCGCGGCATACAACAATATAATCACAATGTAAGCCGTCATCATTGCCGTTGTGGTCTTGCGCATCAGCACCGAGCAGAACATGGCCAAAGTAGTGGTCGTCAGGCAGCTCATAATCACCACAGCCATGTAGCCCAGCATGGAAAACGTGCTGCGCCAATAGGTTCCGGGCGGCAAGACCCATGCCAACAACAGCGGCCAGGCCACAAAGGCCGTCAGCACCGTCGAAACCCGCAGGCTGGATAGCATCTTACCCCAAAGAATTTCCCAGGGCGAAAGCGTGGTCGTTAGCAGCAGTTCCATTGTCTGCCGTTCGCGTTCGCTGGTGATGCTGCCCGCCGCAAACACCGGACCGACCAACACATTGAACAACAGAACGTAACAAGCGTACCAGGGGATCCACTCCGGCTTGATAAAACAGCACGCGGCCATCAACGGCAGGGCCAGGAACATGCTCAATTGGATCACCAGCCGCAACATCAGCGTGCCTTGGCCGAACAACTCGCTCCGCATTTCCTTGTCGTAGACCGGATTAAGATTGTCCTTCATCACTCCGGTCCGCTTGGGCGGAGCGAACAGCTTGTCCGGAAACTGGTTGCTGCGGATTATCATCCCCACCGCGGTTTTTTGTTCCAAGTCGGGATCCACTACCTCTTTGGCCTCGGCCCCGATGTCGGGCGGGTGCAGCAACCGCCGGCTGGTCTTGTAAAACAACACCCCGCAGATGGCAATGCAACCGGCCGGAAAAAATACCGTCAAAAGCATCAACCTAAACGCCCCCGCCTCTTGGAAAAGCCGATAAACCATCACCCCTAAAATAACCATCGGCAAAATAATCAAGTACGAAACCACCAAGGCCGCCAAAGTCCGCGTGAAGTAACTGCTGGCCGTCAGGCAGATCATCCCGAAGGTAATCACCGACATGGCCATGGCAAGGTACGTGGCCATGACCTCATACGGAGACACGCCGCCCAGCGGCAGACAAAGCATCACTATCGGCAACGATGCGATGACCAAGACGGCCAAGTGGCATAAGGCCGCCGCCAGTTTGCCGATCACTATGGCCTGCGGCCGCATCGGACTGGACAGCAGCATTTCGTACGTCTGCCGTTCTTTTTCCCCGCTGATCGATCCGGCCGCGAAACTCGGCACCATCAGCGACATCAGCACGTATTGCCCCAAAAAGAACCAGTTGACCAATTGCCGGGCTTCTTCCGGACTCTGCGTCAAGTCCAAGCGTTGATCCCTCGGCCAGGCAAAAAAAACCACCGCGCCCAGTAACGCCACGTATGCAAACAGCAGCATGAACGCCCGCCTCATCCGCAGATTCACCAACAATTCGCGCTGTAGTACGGGATTTTCGAGAATATACATTTCAAGGATGAAGGATGAAGAATGAAAAAACCGCTTGCGGTTTCGCGAAGAACATATCGTAAAGTGGGCAGTAAACTGCCCACCCCTAAATAATTTCCTATTCCCTGTCCCCTGCTCTTACGTCCAAAGTTGCCGATCCAACATGCGGTAATTAATGGCCTCGTTCAAGTGCATCGGTTTGATATTTTCGCTTTGGTCTAAATCCGCGATGGTGCGGGCGACGCGGAGGATTTTGTCGTGTGCCCGGGCGGATAGGCCCAGTTCGGTCATCGACGATTTCAACAGGTCCAGGCTTTCTTCGTCCAGCTTGCAGAACTGCCGGGTTTGGCGATGACTCATGTCGGCGTTGTAACGAATCGCGCTGCCGTTGAATCGCGCATTTTGCGCGGCTCGGGCGACGATCACCTGGGCGCGAATCGTTGCGCTCGACGTGCCGGGCGTTCCGCCGGATAGATCTTTAAAGGCCACAGACGGCACTTCGATGTGGATGTCGATGCGGTCCAACAGTGGCCCTGAAATTTTACTCATGTATCGCTCGATCTGCGGCGGCGTGCAGTGGCAATTCCTCCGCGAGTCGCCCCGATATCCGCACGGGCATGGATTAAGCGCGGCAATGAGCATGAAATTCGCCGGAAAAGTGGTGCTCGTCAGTGCTCGGGCTATGGTCACAGTGCCGTCTTCCAGCGGTTGACGCAGGACTTCCAGCGTTTGCCGGTTGAACTCGGGCAGTTCGTCGAGGAACAAGACGCCGTTGTGGGCCAGCGAGATTTCGCCGGGCGTGGGCGTTGATCCGCCGCCCACCAGGCCCGCATTGCTGATGGTATGATGCGGAGAGCGGAACGGACGCACGGCCAACAGCGGTTGACCGGGTTTTAGCCGCCCAACGGCGCTGTAGATCCGCGTGGTCTCGATAGATTCGCCGGGCATAAGATCGGGCAGGATGGTGGGCATGCGCTTGGCAAGCATGGTCTTGCCCGAGCCGGGCGGACCGATCATCAGAATGTTATGCCCGCCCGCCGCCGCGATCGTGAGCGCTCGTTTGGCCATCTCCTGGCCGCGTACGTCGGAGAAATCCGAGTCATAAGTCGAATATGTGCGGAACAGGTCATCCAAGCGCGACGGGCAGGGATCGATCTCGATTTCGCCCGAAAGAAACGCCACGGCCTGCGCAAGACTGGAAATCGGTATGACCTCGATGCCTTCGACCACCGCGGCCTCGGCCGCGCTATCGGCGGGCACCAACATGCCGCGGAGTCCTTCCTCCTTGACCGCGGCCAGGGCCATCGACAGCGCTCCTTTAGCCGGTCGCGTGTTGCCGTCCAGGGCCAATTCGCCCACCACGGCGTATTGCTTTAAAAGCTCGGCTGCTATCTGCCCGCTGCCCGCTAGAATTCCCAGTGCGATGGGCAAATCGAACGAGGCCGCCTCCTTGGGCAGATCGGCCGGGGCCAAGTTGATAACCACGCGATTTTGCGGGCGTTGAAAACCCGAGTTTACAATCGCCCGCTCCACCCGATGCGTACTCTCTTTCACCGCCTGCTCAGGCAAACCAACGAGAATCATCTTCGGCAATCCCGCCGGCGATACATCCACCTCGACCTCGACCGGCAGCGCATCGATTCCCACGAGCGTGAAGGTTTTTAGCTTGGCGAGCATGGGAATTAATAAAAAATGGAAGATTGAAAAGAATACCCCCAAATTGTGGCACAAAAACTAATTGCCGACAAGAGGGGCAAGAGTCGAGAGTATTACTATTTTGGTCGAGCGAATAGTTTCGTTTTATCGGGTGTTTATTGACCAAAAGGCTATATTCCCATGTCAATAATCTTCACAAAAGACGTGTTTTCTTGGTCGCAATAGCATTTATAGTGACTTTTCCGCACTATTCTTGCGTAAACACGCCGATAAATGCTATATTAGAGAAGACAAGAGGAAAATAGCCATGCTCATCGAATTTCGGGTTGAAAACCATCGTTCCCTGCGAGACGAGCAAGTATTGACAATGGAGGCCGGCCGCATCGGCAACGAATCCGATCCGCGACCGCGACAGATTCCCGGCCATTTAGAGAGTCTCTTGACAGTCGCTGGTCTTTACGGTGCGAATGCCAGCGGAAAAAGTAATGTCTTGGCCGCCTTGGCATTTATGTGTGAAGCCGTTGTAATGTCTCATCGTTTTTGGTCGCCCGATGAGGGGGAGCCTCGCGAGCCGTTTGTGCCACGCGACCCATTTGCTTGGGGATCAAAGAGAAAAGATCCTTCATTATTTGAGGTGACATTTCTTCTCGACAGCGTTCAATTCCAATATGGCTTTAAAGCGTCTGATGAGTGCTTTTTGGAGGAATGGCTTTACGCTTGGCCAAATGGGAAAAAACAAGTTTGGTATGAGCGAGATAACAATACATTCAAATTCGGAGAAAACCTGAAAGGCGAAAATAAGCTCATCGAGGAGGTCACTCGACCGAATGCGTTGTTTCTTTCAGCAGCCGCGCAGCACAAGCACCCACAACTTGCATCAATCTTCTCGTGGTTCCGATCATTTCAAGCGATTAACTTATCAAGAACTCGCTATCGCTCTCTTCCATTCTGGATGTCATCTGAAATTGCTCTGGCCCGATTGTTTGATGAAGATACAGAACAGCAGCAGACATTGTCTCCGATGGAGGAATTATCCAAACCAATCAGAGAACGTTTTCGCAATTTGTTGAAGAAAGCGGATGACAGCATTGTTGATTTGCGGGTTGAAGGCAGTAAGCCAGACGATAAACGACGCCGAATTGGTCCAATTTTCTTTTTAAAACACCAAAGCGAGTCGGAAGATGCATGGTTGCCGCTAAAAGAAGAATCGCATGGGACGCAAACTATGTTTCATATAGCTTTGCCTATCTTGGAGGTTCTGCAAGAAGGCGGCATTATTCTAGTCGATGAGTTGGAACGTAGTTTGCATCCATCGCTCGCTCGGCAAATCGTTCTCCAGTTTAACGATCCAGCCGCCAATCCGAAAAATGCACAGATCATTTTCACGACGCATGATACGAATCTTCTGGGAACGACAGTCGGCGAGCCGGCATTGAGGCGTGATCAAGTTTGGCTGACGGAAAAAGACCCCGAGGGGGCGACGGTGCTATATCCGTTGACCGACTACAAGCCTCGCAAGGCTGAAAATCTCGAACGCGGCTATCTCCAAGGCCGCTACGGCGCGATTCCGTTTCTCGGCGATTTTTTAGTGGTGGGGGAGTAAGCAACATGGCCAATGCCCGCGACCGTCAGCGCAGATCAGGACGCCGGCCGCCGTTTCGTGATCCCAAGCCGACTATCTTAGTCGTTAGTGAAGGAGGAGTAACGGAACCGGAATACATGCACGGATTGCAGTACACCTGTCACAATCCCAGAGTAACGATTGAAGTGGCTTCCGAGCATGGAGTCCCCAAGACTCTCGTGGAACACGCAAAACGATATAAGGAACAGGCACAAGCCAAGGCGAATCGGGAAGGTGATGACAATCTCGCTTATGACTCGGTATGGTGTGTTTTCGACACAGATGAACATCCTCGCGTTGGCGAAGCCATGGAGATGGCACGAGATAATGACATTTGTTTGGCAATTTCGAATCCGTGTTTTGAACTGTGGTTGCTTCTGCATTTCCGCGATAATCCCGGAGCGCAACTCCGCGATAAGATTAATAAGAAGCTAATCAAGCACGTGCCGAATTACGACAAGCACGTTGACTACGTGACATACTCGGCGGGATACCCGCAAGCGGTGGCACGAGCAAGTAGAATGGATCAAGACGCCGAGAATGCTCATGAGCCTCATCGTAATCCAACGACGGGGGTTTACAAACTCACAGAACTCATCATTGGATAGGCTCTAAATCTCTATTCCGCAAGCCTTCAGGCGCCGTTTGCGTTGGGCGGTGAATTCCCACCAGGGTTTTGCCGGCCCGCCGTCCATGAATTAAACCATTGCAAATTCCTCATCTTATTCAATCGTTAAAACTTTCCATCCGTAAAAATCCGCACATTCCGAATAGATCACTTTGCCGACACAATTGATAAAGCCCGAGTTTATACGCTATTTTACCTGCCGCAAGTTATAAAGGCCGTCTTGGGCAGTTTCCTTAATCGGAAACATATAAGGAATGTGTAAATGAGAGCAAAGTGGTTGGTTTTTGCATCCCTGATTGTACTGACGCCATGTTTTTGCACAGCCCAACAGGCAAAGGCGCCTGATGCAGTGTGGTCTAACAGAGATGACACCCAAGTCGCATCCCATGGACTGATCGCCCCATTGCCGCTTGTAAGCATATTGGAGCAAAGCCCTCAGCCATCCGGCGATCAGTCTTTTGCGCCAGGCATGACGCTTACCGAATTAGAGGAGATGGCCGTCAGGTGCAATCCCAGTCTGGCCCAAGCGGCGGCCCGAGTTGAGGCCGCGCGCGGCCAGCACGTTCAAGTCGGCCTTTATCCCAATCCGGTCCTCGGATATCTGGCAGGCGAAATCAACGACGAGAAACGTGCCGGGCAGCAGGGCGGTTTTGTGGGCCAGGAAATAGTCACGGCCGGAAAACTGCGGTTGAACCGCGACGTCGCCGGCCAGGAAATTCGACAAGCCGAATTCACCTGGCAGGCGCAGCGGTTTCGCGTATTGACCGACGCGCGACACGGTTTTTACGACGCGATGGTCGCCGAGCGCGCAGTGGAACTTACCGAGCAACTGGTCCGCATCGGAGAGCAAGGCGTCAAGGCCGCCGAGGAATTGATGAAGGCCAAGGAAGTGGCCCGCGTTGACGTTTTACAGTCGCGGATCGAAGCTGATTCGGCCAAAATTCTCCTGGATAAGGCCCGAAACCGATACACGGCCGCTTGGCACAATCTGGCCACGGTAGTCGGAAATCCGGCTTTGAATCCGACGGGGTTGGCCGGAAATTTGCTGGACGAAATAATTCCGCTGACTTGGGAAGAGACCCTGAATCGGTTGTTGGCCGAAAGTCCACAGCTTGCCTGCGCACAGGCCGGTGTTGCCCGCGCCCAGGCCGTTTTGGACCGTGAGTGCGCCGGGCGGATACCCAATCTCGATTTGCAGACGAGTGTGCAATACGACAACGCCACACAGGACGCGATTGCCGGCGTGCAAGTAGGCGTGCCGATTCCGTTTTTCAATCGGAACCAGGGAAATATACGCAAGGCCCAGGCCGAGTTGGCCGCGGCCCAACAGGAAGTTAAACGGGTGCGGTTGGCGCTAGAGCAGCGTTTGTCCATGGTGTTCGAGCAATACTCAAACGCCCGGCAACAGGTCGAAAAGTACAACCGCGACATCATGCCCAACGCCGAAGAGTCGCTCAAATTGGTTAGTGCGGGCTACAAGCAGGGCGAGTTCAACTACTTGGCGCTGCTCATTGCCCAACGGACTTATTTCCAAACCAACCTTGCTTATCTGGATGCTTTGGGGGATCTGCGCAAATCAGCGGCCGCGCTGGAAGGAAACCTGCTCAGCGACAGCCTCCAGGCCGCCGAGTCCGCGGAACAAGGTCCGCGGCAGAGATAGCGGCAAACCCAATTGACTTACACGATTATGTGGATTACGATGTTTAGAAAACTTGGGCAAAGGAGTTGTATGTCTGGCTCGTGTCGCATCCTGACCGCCTCGATGTTGATATTCCACCTTATGGTGGGCTGTTGTATGCACCATGCGCACGCTTGCGATGACGACGATCAATCGCCGCCGGCGTCGGTGGTCGTTGTGCCGGACGATCAATGCCCCGCTCATCAGCCCGATCACTCGCATCATGGGCGGCACGATTGCCAAGGTGTAAAGTGTTCCTTTGTTCGCACCACTGACGACACGGTTGCCAAGTCGCTCGACCAGGTTTACAAGGCCCCGGCCGCTTTGTTGTTCAACGACGTTTTCGCGCCGTCGGACGATTCATTCGAGCGGCACTTCTTCCACGCCGGCCGGCTTCTCCCTCCGATTCGACTCTATCTGGCCAATCAAGTTCTGCTGATTTGATAGCAGGCGTTCATCGAGTCGTTCCGCGCTTGATGCCGCGCGCTGTGCGGCAATCATAATTGCATTTTCCCACATATAGCTGTTTCAGCAGGATAGGATGGCCATGAAATCTAAATTAATTCGACGATGGTTGCCCAGGACGCGGCATTGGAGGCTGTTGGCGGCCGTGTTGTTCCTGGTTGCGGGGCTATCGGTCGCCGGCTATTGTTTGACGCCTGTCAGACAATTTGCCGCAGCCGCTTTCGGCGCCGCCGCGCCGTCTAGCACTGACCACGATGGGCACGACGCGAAAGAAACACTCCACGCCCACGACGGCGAAGCCAAACATGCCGACGCCGACGAGGACGAACATGAACACGAACACGGCGGCAAAACGCTCTACGACCACAAGCACGACGAAGCCGCGGCGATTAAGTTGAGCAAGCAGGCGCAGGGAAACATCGGTTTGCGCCTGGTGCGGATCGAACCGCGCTCGTTTGACCGGACGATCGCTCTGCCCGGCATTGTCGTCGAGCGGCCGGGTTGGTCGGTGTTGGAAGTAAGCGCGCCGATGACGGGCGTGGTCACGCGTATTTATCCGATCCAAGGCGAGGCCGTCGGGCCAGGCCAACCGCTTTTCGAGATCCGCTTGACCCACGAAGACCTTTTACAAGTGCAAACGGAGTTTCTCCGCACCATCGAGGAACTCGACGTGATCGGGCGCGAAGTCGCCCGCCTGGAAAAGGTGTCGGCCGACGGGATCATCGCCGGCAAAACGCTTTTGGAGCGCAAATATGAACAGCAAAAGCAGGAGGCCTCGCTTCGGGCACAGCGTCAAGCCTTGCTTTTGCATGGGCTGTCGAAAGAGCAAGTCCAGCAGATCGCTTCCTCGCGCTCGTTGCTGCAAAGCCTGACGATTTATGCTCCGGCGACGGAAGAACCAGCCTCGTCAGACGCTTCGCCCCGCCACTTGCAGGTCCGGCAGTTGAAAGTAGCCCAGGGAAAACACGTCAATGCCGGCGACACGCTTTGCACCCTGGTGGACCATCACGAATTGTACATCGAGGGCATGGCATTCGAGCAGGATATCGCCGCCATCAACCGGGCGGCCTCCGCCGGGCGGAAAGTCTCGGCGGTCTTCGGCTCAAAATCGAGCGGGGACGAGGAAACAGTCGCCGATCTGCATATTCTCTACCTCGACGGCAAAGTTGAGCCGGAATCGCGGGCCTTCCATTTCTATCTCACGCTTCCCAACCGTTTGGCGCGCGAGGACAAAACGCCGGACGGACATGGATTCGTTTACTGGCGGTTTATGCCGGGACAGAGAACCGAAATTCACGTCACGGTCGAGCAATGGACCGATCGGATCGTATTGCCCGTCGAAGCAGTCGCCCAAGAAGGGGCCGAGTCTTACGTTTTCGAGGCCAACGGCGACCATTTCGACCGGCGGCCGGTCCGCGTCGAGTACCGCGACCGGGATTGGGTCGTGATTGCCGACGACGGCGACCTGCGCGTGGGAGCGACTGTCGCGGCTTCAGCCGCACACCAAATCCAATTGGCCTTGAAGAACAAGTCCGGCGGCGGAGTTGATCCGCACGCGGGACACAATCATTAAACAAACTTGTTGGGGCGACAGTTTAACTGTCGCCCCAACAAAGGATGAAGGATGAATGCGTAATGCTATTGAATGTCAGAAAAAGAATGTCGTGCGAAAAATCAGAGCCGGGGCGTGTCGCCCCGGCATTTCCGGGCCGACACGGCCCGGCTCTGAGGCGACAACGCGACATTTATTATCTAACACTCAATAAATGATGAATATACCAACAACATAAAACAAATAATTGTTAGCTGACTGCCGAGAACTATCATGCTTAATGCCATTATTCGATTCGCGCTGCGTTATAGGTTACTTACTATTGCCGTCGCTTCCGTAGTGCTTGCGTACGGGGGCTACGTCCTTTTTCACTTGCCCATCGACGTGTTTCCCGACCTGGATCGGCCGCGCGTCACGGTGATGACCGAAGCCCCCGGACTTGCCCCGGAGGAAGTGGAAACCCTGGTTACTTTCCCGCTGGAATCCGTGCTAAACGGAGCGACCGGCGTGCAGGCGGTCCGCAGTTCGTCGGGCATAGGGCTGAGCGTGGTCCAGGTCGAGTTCGCCTGGGGAACCGACATCTACGTGGACCGGCAGATCGTGGCCGAAAAACTCGCCTTGGCCGCCGAACGTCTGCCCGAAGGAGTCCGCCCGCAAATGGGGCCCATCTCCTCGATCATGGGACAAATCATGATTATCGGCATGTGGAGCGAAGGAGGTAAAACCTCTCCGATGGAAGTCCGCACGTTGGCCGATTGGGTCGTGCGGCAACGACTGCTGACGATCCCGTGCGTGGCACAGGTCATCACCATGGGCGGCGGACGAAAGCAATACCAGGTGTTGGTCAATCCCAACGCCCTGCGCAACTACGGCGTGACGCTCAACGATGTCGAGCGGGCGATGAAGGCCAGCAACGACAATGCCACGGGCGGATACATGAATCGCGGCGCCCGCGAATACCTGGTCCGCTCCATCGGCCGGCTGCAAAGCGCCGAGGACATCGAAAACGTCGTGGTCAAGGCCGACACCGAGCGCCCGGTGCTGTTGCGCCAGGTTGCCCGCGTGGACGAGGCCCCGCAGGTTCCACGCGGCGACTCGGCCGTCAACGGCGCGCCGGCCGTGATGCTTACCATCGCCAAGCAGCCGGGCGCGGATACCCGGCTTCTGACCGACCAGATTACCCGGGCCCTGGAGGAACTGAAAGCCTGCCTGCCCGCCGACGTCCGCATCAGCCCAGAGGTCTACCAGCAAAAGGCATTCATCGAACTGGGCATCCATAACGTCATCGATGCCCTGCGCGACGGCGGCATCCTAGTGGTCATTATCCTGTTCTTGTTCCTACTGAACTTTCGCACGACATTTATCACGCTCACGGCCATCCCGCTTTCCATCGTCGTGACGGGCCTGGTCTTCAAGTGGTTCGGCATGTCCATCAACACCATGACGCTCGGCGGCCTGGCCGTGGCAGTCGGCGAACTGGTCGATGACGCCATCGTGGGCGTGGAAAATGTATTTCGGCGTCTGCGCGAGAACAAACATTCGGCTCAGCCCAAAGACGCCCTGCGAGTGGTATATGAAGCCAGCAGCGAAGTGCGCAATTCGATTGTCTTCAGCACGATTCTCGTCGTGCTGGTTTTCGTTCCGCTGTTCGCGCTCAGCGGCATGGAAGGCCGCCTGTTTACTCCGCTGGGGGTGGCATACATTGTCTCCATCCTCGCCTCGCTCCTGGTGTCGCTCACCGTGACTCCAGTGCTCTCCTATTGGCTCCTGCCGAACGCCAAATTCATGAAACGCGACAGGGACAGTTTCGTGCTGCGACGGCTCAAGTGGCTGCTGGGATTTGCCGTCCGCTTCAGCATTCGCCACCCCTGGCCGATTCTGGGAACCGTTACGGCGGCCGTGGCGATCAGTTACGTGATAGTCGGGCGGTTGGGCAGCGACTTCTTGCCGCCATTCAACGAGGGAAGCGTGCAGATCAATGTTGTACTGCCGCCGGGCGACTCTCTGGAGACCTCCAATCGGATTGCCGGGATGGTCGAAGATCGCCTGAAGAACATTCGAGGGGTGGTGGCTTTCGGCCGCCGCACCGGCCGGGCCGAACTGGACGAACACGCCGAGGGCGTGAACATGTCGGAAATCATCGTCAGCTTCGCCCCCGACTCCGGCCGCAGCCGCGAGGAAATTCTGGCCGACATGCGCGAGGAACTGACCCAGGTGCCCGGCGCGGTCATCGCGGTGGAGCAACCGCTGCAACACGTCATCGCCCAGATGCTTTCCGGCGTGAAGGCCCAGATCGGCATCAAGCTTTACGGCGACAACCTCGATCTTCTGCGTGCCAAGGCCGATGAAATCAAGGACGCCGTCAAAGGCGTGCGCGGCGTAAAGGACTTGATGGTCGAGCAACAGATCGAAATTCCTCAATTGTGCATCAATCTCGACCGAAAGGCCCTTGCCGCGCACGGCCTGAACTCGGCCGACGTGAACCGGCAGGTGGAGACGGCCATGAACGGCCGCGTAGTGTCGGAGATTGTTATGGGCGAGCGCAAGTTCGACCTGCTCGTTCGGCTCGACGACCCATTCCGCAACGATCCGCAAGAGTTGCGACGGATGACCCTGGAACTGCCGCGCGGCGGTCAAATCCCCCTCAGCGCCGTGGCCGATGTCGTCGATTCCAGCGGACCGAACACGATCAATCGCGAAAACGTGCGCAGGCGGATCATCGTTCAGTGCAACACGGCCGGCCGGGACTTGGGCGGCGTCGTGGCCGAAATCCAACAGCGTTTGGCACACATCCAAGCATCGCTGCCCACCGGATACTTCATTCAATACAGCGGACAATTCGAGAGCCAACAATCGGCCGCAAGGACCATCGGGCTCTTGAGCCTGGTTTCGCTGGCCTGCATGGTGTTGACGCTGTACACGCTCTTCCATTCATTCAATCTGAGCTTGCAGGTTTTGGCCGCCCTGCCGATGGCCGCCATCGGCGCGGTGGCGGCACTGGTCCTCACAAGACAATCGCTAACGGTGGCAAGCTTGGTCGGATTCATTTCCCTGGCCGGAATCGCATCGCGCAACGGCATCTTGTTGATCGCCCATTATCTGCATTTGGTCCGTCACGAAGGGGAACGCTTCACTCCGCAAATGATCGAGCGCGCCGGAAAGGAACGGCTGGCCCCGATGTTGATGACCGCGCTTGCGGCTGGAATCGCACTTGTCCCGCTGGCGCTTGCCGCCGGCCAGCCGGGCAAGGAAATCCTTTATCCCGTGGCAACCGTCATATTGGGAGGGCTTTTTAGCTCCACGCTGCTGGACTTCTTTGTCCGTCCGGCATTGTTCTGGACCTTCGGCCGAAATGCTGTAAAACGGGCCGTGAAACTGCATCTGCACGAACCCGACCTGTCAGATACGCAAACGCCTGTTCCCTACCACGGCCATGTTGCCAATTTTCACAAGAAAGGAGATAATGTAATAGTGAAGTTCCATGCCTAGGGAGATTTCCACCCATGAATGACGATTCCGCGCAACCCGCCAAATCGGACGTCGAGCACGGACTGTCGGGCCGGCAACTGGGCGATTTCCGCTTGATTCGCCGTCTGGGCCGCGGTGCAATGGCCGAAATCTATCTGGCCGAACAACTCTCGCTCAAGCGGCGCGTGGCGATAAAGATTTTAAAACCGGAGTTGGCCAACGATCCCACTTACCTGCAACGCTTCGAGATCGAAGCCCAGGCGGCCGCGTCGCTGGTTCACGCCAACATCGTGCAGATTTACGAGGTCGGACACGTCGAGCGCCGTCACTACATTGCCCAAGAGTACGTCCAAGGCCAAAATCTCCGCGACTGGCTTGCCCGCAATGGGCCGCCGGACGTGGCCCACGCGCTTTCGATCATGCGCCAAGTAGCGGCGGCGTTGGCCAAAGCGGCCGAAGCGGGCGTGGTCCACCGCGACATCAAGCCCGAGAACATTATGATTACCTCCTTGGGCGAAGTGAAAGTCGCCGATTTCGGTCTTGCCCGGCTCACCCGCGAAGGGGTGACCAACGAACTGACACAGATCGGCATCACGCTGGGAACGCCGCTTTACATGAGTCCCGAACAGGTCGAGGGCAAACCCTTGGATCACCGCAGTGACATTTATTCCTTCGGCGTGACCTGTTATCAGATGCTTGCCGGGTCGCCGCCGTTTTCGGGCGATACGGCTTTGGTCGTTGCCGTGCAACACCTTAAAACCCAGCCAAAGCCCCTGGAAACCCAGCGTACCGACCTTCCCCCCGCCCTGTGCCGGCTAGTCCACACCATGCTCGTTAAAGATCCCCAGCGGCGGTGTGCATCGGCACGCGATGTTTTACGCGAACTTCGACGCATCCAGACCGAAGTTTTCGGACAAGACTGGCCGGAAGAACTGCCGGGCTGGGAATCGCTGGCCGGAGAGACGTCGCCCGTTTCCCGTTCGGCCGTTACCCAGCAACTCGACGGCCTGATGAAAACCCAAGCCATGCAGCAACGACCAAGCCGCCGGTACCGTTGGCTTTTGCTGGCCTTGGCGTGCACTTTTTTACTGGGCATGGTTTTAGCGCGGTTTGCCTCCACCGAACAGTTTTTACTCGCCGATGCAAAATCGAATACTGTGGATTTCCACGAATATCCTAATGTTTTGCAACAATGGTACTATGCAAGTAAATACGGCACCGAAAATGCTTGGAAAAGCATCAAAAAATACTATCCAAAAAATAGCTATTTCATCGATCGCGCAAATCAGCAATTGGCACTTTTATACTTCAGAGAAAGCCGTCCTAAAGACGCAAAGAAAATCTTCGACGACCTGGCCAATCTGGGCGATGACGAGCGAGAACTCCGGGCTTTTGGCCTGGCCGGACAGAGCGTGGTCCTATCCTATCAAGGCAAATATAACGAATCAACGAAGATAATAGATGAATTCCTGCCGCACTTTATCGACTATTTAAACCCCCAAATGGACCGCTACGTGCAAGAAGCCATCAAACGAAACCAATCCAAACCAGACGCAGCAACACCGGAAAAACAGTAAAAACTACGGCTAACATGGGTCCCCAAACGTCGGTTGACAGCATCTTTCCGGTTTAGTAAAAACTAATGTTCCCGTTGTTGCACAACGGCAATGCATTTTGATTTTACCCGCGCCCCCTTCGTCTAGTGGCCCAGGACATCGGGTTCTCAGTCCGAGAACAGGGGTTCGACTCCCCTAGGGGGTATTTGTTCATTCGTACAGTATAGCAACCCTGTGTATTCCTCGGGAAATACAGGATTTTTTGTTTCTTGGTACGAAGTGTTTTGACCTGTTACGGTCGCCCCGTGGGCCACTTTATGCCCCGATTTTTCAACAGGCCAACCCCCACTTTGCTGACCCGATGCTATCGCCCTTTGAAAATGTTCCTCATACAACCCGCCGTGGTAAGTCTTGGTCACAAGTTCAAGTCATGCGGATGCTTGAACGGGCGGAGTAGTTGGTTCGCACCTCCACAGGGCTGACTGTTGTACTGCGTCCGGCTAATTCGGCATGCTACTGCCCCCGAGAGGAAAAAGCGTTTTGGGCGAGTTCTTAAAACCGTAGGCGAAGAAAAGCTGTAATTGATGTCTGGCTCGATGAGACGGATACTCCATTGGTCCACGTCTCATCCCTTAATGTGATGATGTCATTATACACAAGCCAATGATGGCTTCCGGTGGTGTTAATTTCCGTATGGTCGGCCTGAACGCCAATCGAGAATCTATCTAGGCAAAAAAGGGCTTCAGCGGTGAGAGCTATGTGCAAACAATCGCCGTGTGTGTCTTCCATTGTATACCGATGATAGCCCAATTCCTCATAGCCGGATATGTGATGATCGACGTTGTTGGCCTGTGTATAACCCCAATCGCCCTGTAGCGTCCAGGCAATGGTCGGCAATATCCTGGTTTCCAGTCTTCCGCGAAGCTGGGTACCCAGATAACCAATGGAGTAATCTTGCTTGAACGTACCTAAAGATTGGAATGGCCCGTCTGGAGGGATGATTTGATAGCTATCGGAGCTCATCATGTCGAACCGCTGCCATCGGTATCCGGCTAACGGCCAGAGATCGACAGGCAGCCCCAAGGGATGTTTTAACAGTCGAAACTCGTATTCTAGCTCAAGCATCTGCCCTTCATTCCATCGTTCGGACGAACGTGAAAGGCTATCAAGACGAGTGGGGTCGTTTGGCAAATCATCGTTGATGTTCCAGTCGTAGTCGTACATGCCGCCGTTGACGCCTTGCGCCATCGGCGTCAGCCATTGGAAGTGACCCGCTGAATTTTCTTCTTCCGCTCCAAGCCGAAAACCGGTCCATGTTGAGTCCAAAGACCAGTCGAGCTTGCTCAACGGAGCATAGTTGCCGCGATAGTAACCTGGCGGCGTACCGAACTGGTAGGAAGTGTGGCTGTCGCACATCGAGAGAACCCGCCAATCGACGGTCAAGGCCAGCGGGCCGGGCGGGTCCGACCAAAAGCGGTCCGCGGAGTCGGGCCAACCGCACCATGACCTTTCGGCCCGCGCCTGAACATCATCGCATACTTCAAAAACGGGTCCGTCATCCGGCCGCGCTTTATCGTACAATAGAATGACGACCAGCATCGCCCCCAAAGCCGCACCGAACCGACAAGTGTCGGATCGGGTGATATTCAATAGTGACGCCACAGCTTGGTTTATGCTCCCCCCACCTTCCTGAAAAGTGCCGATTAGTCCATATATGAGGTATGTTCGTCCGGGGATACGGAAAACTCAAGCAATGCTTAGCTATTCGGCAGAATCTACGGGGCTAGCCCAAACCCTTATCGCACCCCCTTGGCCGACGCCTGCCGGACGATAGCAAGGATAACCTTTCTGTCAGCCGGTGAGACAGATGGCCAAGCGTTGGTTAAGAAAGTAAGAGTTGGGTCGGGCGTTGCCGGGGTGTCTATAGAATCGTGTGGGCCGGATTTTGCCCCGCTTTGAATTCACTCGCCTACTTGGTTCGACCTACCTCCAAGCTCCAGTCAAACATATTGTTGTCCATGCGTCCCGAGCCGGTCATTCCCGACAGCGTTGTTTTCTTTTCTTGTTCTACGGCCTTCGCCAGCCTCCTTCGCAACCTTGGGTAAGGAAATCGGCCTCGGACGGTCCCCATGAGCCGGGCGTGTAGTTCGGAAAATTCGGCGGCGGCGACAATTGCCACTCATCCAAGATCGGAGTAATAAATTCCCAGGACGCTTCCAATATGTCGGATCGGATGAACAAGGTCGGGTCTCCGCGCAAGGCGTCCAACAAAAGCCGCTCATAGGCGTCCGGCAGAATCTTGCCGAACGACTCGCCGTAATCGAACTCGAATCGCACGGGATGCAAATAAACGTTCATGCCCGGACGCATGGCCGAAAAGGACAGGCTGATTCCTTCGTCGGGCTGGATGCGAAAGACCAGCACGTTCGGCTGCATATCGGTAAGGTCGCAAACATCGCCCACGCACTCCACCGTGCGGAACAGGCGCAGGGGCGGCAGCTTAAACTGAATGGCAATCTCCGTGACTCGCCGTGCCAAACGCTTGCCGGTCCGCAGCAAAAAAGGCGTTCCGCTCCAGCGCCAATTCTCCAGTTCCACGCGCAGGGCCGCGAAAGTCTCGGTGTTCGAGTCCGGCGCGACTGCGTCTTCATCGCGGTATGCGCGGACCGCTTCGCCTTGGAACGGGCCAGAGCCGTATTGTCCCCGGACCACTTTGCGGGCAGCGATATTGCGGAGCACCTTCAGTTTGGCGTCTTCGATGTCACGGGCTTTAAATGTGGCGGGCGGATCCATGGCCACCAATGCCAGGAGTTGCAGCAAGTGGTTCTGAGCCACGTCGCGAATTGCGCCGGCATGGTCGTAATAGGCCCCGCGCCGGCCTTCCATGCCGATCGTTTCGGCCACGGTGATCTGGACATGATCGACGTATTGACGGTCCATGAGCGGCTCGAAGATCGCGTTGCCGAAGCGGAAGGCGAGCAGATTCTGCACCGTCTCCTTGCCCAAATAGTGGTCGATGCGATAAATCTGATCGGGCACCAAGACTGACAAGATCCGCCGATCGAGTTCCAACGCGCTTTTCAGGTCATGGCCGAACGGTTTCTCGATAACCACCCGTCCCCAAGGCGATTTCATGTCTTCATTGAGTATCCCGCCCCGGGCCGCGCCCTCGATAATCGGACTGTAGTATTTCGGATCGGTCGCCAGATAAACCAGCCGGTTGCCCGGCAGATTTTGTTCCGCCTCCAGGTTTTCAAGCCTTGTGGCGATACCCTTCATTCCTTCGGCGGAGGTGAAGTCGGCCCGATAGTAGAAAATGCGTTTCAGAAAGCCGTTCCAGCCGTCGGATGCCGCGGGCGGATCCGGCCGTGACTTGGCTATGGCGGTCCGCATCTCTTCGCGGAAAAGATCATCGTTTTTGTCACGCCGGCCAACGCCCACCACGGCAAACGACTCCGGCATAAATCCGCCCTGCCAAAGACCGTAAAGCGCGGGCAGCAATTTCCGGGCGGTCAGGTCGCCGGTGGCCCCGAAAATGACGAGCGTAAACGGATCGGGCCGCTGAGTCTCCAGTAGGAATAGAGACTGTTTCTGGGCTGGCATCGGCTCTTCGTGGATAATTGTTTCTTTAGCCATAGTGATTGTTCCCGTGGTTTTCGCATCGCGGTCGAAGGCTAAATCTGCGCGGCAATCCGCTTCTTCTCGACCGCGGCCAGAAGGCGATCGAACGATTCCGCGAACAGCCGCACCCCGTCGTCGAGCAGTTTGTCGGTAATCTCATCCATTGATATGCCCGCTTGGGCCAAGGTTTCCATGACCTCGCGGGCATCGTCGATGTTTTCTTCCAGGCTGGGACGGGAACGTCCGTGCTCGCGGAAGGCGTCCAAGGTGGCCGGCGGCAGTGTGTTGACGGTGTCCCGGCCGATTAGTTCCTCCACGTAGAGCACGTCGCGGTAATTGGGATTTTTTGTGCTCGTGCTGGCCCACAGCAGCCGCTGAACGCGGGCGCCTTTCGCCGCAAGCGCCTGCCAACGCTTGCCTCGAATTATTTCCTTGAATTTCTGATAAGTCAACTTTGCGTTGGCAATGGCGACGCGACCCGGAATCGACCGCAGTCTGGTTTTTTCCGCGTCGTCCGTAGCGGCGGCAAGCCGCGATTCCACAAGCGCATCGACCGATGAATCAATGCGGCTGACAAAGAAACTTGCCACGCCGGCCATCCGGCTCACGTCGCCTCCGCGTGAGTCAAGCTCTTCCAAGGCTTTGATGTAAGCGTCGGCGACTTGCTCGTAGACCTTGCGCGAAAAAAGCAGCGTAACATTGACGTTGATTCCCTCGGCAATTAGTTGCCGGATGGCGGGAATTCCTTCCGGCGTGGCTGGGACCTTAATCAGAAGATTTTCCCGCCCGACCTTGTCCCAAAGCCGATGAGCCTCCGCCACCGTGGCCTTGTCGTCGTGTGCCAAATAAGGCGAAACCTCCAGACTCACGTAACCGTCCAGACGACGGGTTTGCTCGTATATCGGCCGCAATAAATCGGCGGCGTCTTTTATGTCTCTTATTGCAAGGTCCTCGTAGAGAGTCATGGCGCGGAGGTCCTTGTTTTTCGCGGAGCCTGCCAATAGATCGTCGTAGTCCGTGCTTCCGGCGATCGCCTTTTCAAAAATCGACGGATTGGAGGTAATGCCGGTCACGTGGTCATCGGCTATCAGGCGTTTAAGTTCGCCGCCGACGATCAATTGGCGGCGGATATTATCGAGCCAGATGGATTGCCCCAAATTCCGCAATTCCATAAGCGGATTGCCGGCCTGGCTCCGCCGGCCAACATTCTCTCCCGACCGCCGTGGCGGCTGATCTTTAAGCGATGTCATGAAAAATCCTCCGCGTTTGTGACTATAATTTCAGTGGTTTTGTGTCAATAATCGGGCCGCTTCTTTATCTACGAGCCAGATCACCGTGCCATCCGCCGGCCGGACGCCCGCCGCCGGACGATCCTCGTAAGAGGCCTGCCCTTCGAGGACGTCGCGCAGGGCCACGGCTTTATTCTTGCCCGATACCAGAAATATAACCTGCCGGGCCGCGTTAAGCACCGGGTAGGTCAAAGTAATGCGGTCCACGGGCAGCGGCAACGTACCAGGCGAAGTCCAAGTCACCCAGGTATCCGTCACATTCAGCGCATCGGCAAAGGGAAATAGCGATGCGGTATGACCATCGCCGCCCATACCCAAAAAAATAAGATCGAACCGGGGTGGAACTGTTTGCTCGGGCTTGGAAAAAAAATCGGCTAGCATTTTAGCATACGCCGCCGAGGCCTCCGCCGCATTACGCCCTTGGGTAGGAACCGGAAATATATTTGCGGGAGGGACCGGGACCCGGGAGAGCAGGTTTTTGCGGATCAGCCCAAAATTGCTGCGGGGATCTTCCGCCGGAACCAATCGTTCGTCGCCGAAGAAAAGATATACACGCGGCCAATCGATGGCCGCTGCCCGATCGGCTTCGGCCAGCAGGGCGTATGTCTTCTCGGGCGTCGACCCGCCGGATAGAACAAAGGTGAATCGCCCTCGTTTAGCAACGGCGTCACGCGCGGCTTGGATCACAATGTCCGCCGCCCTGACAGCCAAGGCATGAGAATCGGCGCAAATACTGACAACCGGTGTGGCCATGGGCATTCCCGATATTGTTACGATATTCTACCGTACAAAACAACTTCTTACACGCCATCCTGCAATCAGCGGGTATATTCCCCCCAAATATTTATTTTCCCACTTATTGATGTTTGCTTGGATAATGACCCGGCAAGTAAAACTTTTTGCCCCATTTTCCGGCCGTCCGTTGGACGGCCTCGGTTCATTTGCCATGCAAACGTCAATAGGAATTCTAGGCGTCGGCAAGTCAAGATGCAAATTTAAGACTGTTAAACATAAAATTACTGTTTCTACCGTTAAAATTGTGTGTTAACATGAAATTTATGATATAAACTGGGTTCTTATTGTCTAACAACTGACATCCTGAATCGTCCATCTGAATCGTACTGCCGTGAGAGTTAAAACCTTTGATAGATATGCTTTAGAGGAAACGCCAATGGACGTTTTGCCGATCGGAAACAGACATTATATAACAACTAAAGTCGCATCAAAACGCTCGGCCAAGCAGTTCTTTTATTACGCGGCCACTTGCTTTCGTCTTTTATTGCGTGTGGCATTGTGCGTGTTTGTCTTAGGTCTTTCCGCCCAAGCCTCGACAGTGCGAACAGTCG
>JBEKFZ010000072.1:0-21455 GCA_050013075.1 Thermoguttaceae bacterium
CCGGCATAGCCCACGTAAAGGCGGTTGCTGGTGCTGGTTTGCGAGAGCGTTCCGCCGCTGATGGAATAGGAACCGGTTGACCCGGAGTATCGCCCGAGGTACAGCACCTTCCTGGCGTAGAGCGTTCCGCCGCTTTGCGTAAACGTGCCTTGGCCGTTTTTGCCCACAAGGATATTGGCGTTGCTGCCGGAGTCGAAAGTTCCGCCGGAAAGCGTATAAGTGCCAATGCCATAAGAACTGTCACGGCCCCCGATGACTATCAGATCGCCGCTGCCGGTAATGTTGATAGTGCCGCCGGATTGATGCACATTGCCGATGGTGTTGCCGGAGGTAAATCCATCGCTGTATCCCGAGGCTACATACAGGCTTGGGGCGGTAATAGTGCCGCCTTCCTGATACAAATCGCCGTGACCTCCAAGGATATCGCCGACATTTAGATCGCCGTTTACCGTGAGAGATCCGCTTAGTAAATCATAGACTCCGGTGCCGCGCGTGCCGATCGTGGCATAGCCGTTTACAGTTACCGATGAAGTCCCGCTTTGCACTATGGTGCCGTTGCCCGTGACTCGTTCGCCTAGAACAAGACCATCCGGCCATGTGGAAGTCATTATCACCACGGAGTTTCCGGAAATATTAAGGATGCCCGTGGATGTTTGGCCGACCTTGAGTCCCGTGAACGTGCCAGAGGGCGAGGAAGTGAGGTCCACTGTATGGCCGCCTTGAATAATTGGAGTTTGACCGGCGCCGGGAACTGCTTCGGCAAACCAATTCAAGGCGGTTTTAAAATCAGTTGTGCCGGCACTGCCAACGAATTCATCTTCGGTGGGTTTACTGCTGGCGTTGGCGGCTAGATTCTGGGCTACTGAATAAGGGACTGTGAAAACGTTTCCGTGTCTTGTGCCGGTGGGGAAGGAGACATAACCGGTGTATTCGGTCCAAGTTGCCATGTCGTCGGTGGAAGCCATGGCCCCATACACGCCGCTTGCATAGTGATCGTTGTATACCAACCAGGCGCCATTTTTGAGCTGGATTGCCGACGGGCCTTCGGAAGAGTATCCGGAAGTAAGTTGCTCTACGGTAGTCGAATACGGGCCGTAAAGGCTTGTGCCTCCTTGAGATTTAGCGGTGCCGGCAATGAACATGACATAATTCGAGCCGTCTTTTACAATATCCGCATCGAGTGTGTGTAAGCCGCTTCTGGAATAAAATAAGGTTGGAGTGCTAAAGGTGCTAAAATTGGTCGTGGTACTGTAGTATATGGCCAAATAACCACCCGTTCCAACCCGGGTAGACCAATAAACGAGATATCGACTGTTGGCGGAATCGTAATAAGCCTGCGGCGCCCATCTTTCTTCCCCGTTGGTAATAGAAAGAGTTTTATATGTCGGGGTTGACCAGTGGATAAGATCGGAAGAAGAACTGTAGCCGATATTGCTGTCAACGGTAGTACTACCCATGGCGGCGCCACCCCAGCCGGTAGTATAAATCAAGTGAAAATTATTATCCGCTCCGAAAATTACGTAGGGATCTCGCATAAACGGAGTGGTTTGGGTATCTATCACGAGGCCTGCGTCGCCATTAACGGCATGGTAGCTCAGGCCGTCGAACGAATAAGCCAAATGCAGTCCATTAGCGCCGTTAGTACCATTATCCTGGAAGTATGAAAACATATACACAGTGTCTTCCGCAACGGCTACTTTGCAGAATAAGGCCGAAACGAGGAGTGTGAATAGGACCATTACCAGCGAAAGTAATTTACAACAAGACCAAGCAGCGGATGATATTCGGTGCATAATTACCCTCTAATCTTTATTTTTAATGGATCTTAGATATTGCAAAATAAGAGGTTGCCGAAAGCACGGTCATTATACTACAAACCTGTCAAAAATGCACTAAAAATGTGCTGTTTAGTGATTATTTCTCACCGTGCGCGAATTTATCTTGCGCAACTTATGAATAAGACTTTTTAAAATTTGCGCTGGCAGATATGAATAGAATCATAGCCTTCTTCCCAATCTCGCCTAAAAGGAGTGATATGACTCCTTAATTACATTTCAAAAATGTTAAATAAATGCTTGTAATCTTAACCACTTTTGTTAAAATATCCTAAATAACGGGATTATTAGGATGCGGGTACTATGCACGTAAAAAACCGAAACCATGGAGCAAAAATAAACTATTTACGGCTTTCAAAAGTTAAAAAAAACCATTCCAAAATCGCGTAATTGAACTAAAGAGGCAATTCGGATTACAGAGAGTAGAACAAGGAATGGAAAAGAGGCATTTAGGGTTGCGGGTTTTTGTGAATTCTTCTTCTACGAAAGGATCTGTTTATGCGGTCTCGATTACTTGGTTCAAATCTGTTTCTTGTCTATGGCATATTGTTGACGGCTTCCATTTTCCTTTTCCCCGTACCCGGCCAAGCGGCCACTTATAGTTGGGATGCCAACGGTCAAACGTGGACCTGGGATACGTCGTTGTCGAATTGGTGGGATTCAAGCTCCGACATTCCTTGGCCCACTGCCACCGACTCCGTTGCCGATTTCGGCGCCGGCGTTCCCATTGGCAGTGGCGGCCGTGGCACAATCAGCGGCGGCACAGTTACGGTCAGCACAGTCCAGGCCAACGGCATAACTTTTGATATTACCGGTTACACGCTCTCCGGCGGAACGATTACACTGGTCGGCACAACTCCAACGATTACCGTCACCACTTTAGGCAATACCGCGACTATCGGCTCGTCAATCGCCGGTACCGTCGGATTTACCAAGGCCGGCAACGGCACACTCACGCTAAGCGGAGCCAATACCGGTCTCTCCGGAGCGGTAACACTCAACGCAGGCACGCTTATCATCGGCAGCACCAGCGCCCTCGGCACGGCAACGGGCGCATTTGTGATAAACGGCGGCACCATTGATGCTAACGCTGCCATTACAACAACCAACAAAACACAGAACTGGAACGGCGACTTCACCTTTACGGGAAGCAATAACCTAAACCTCGGCACCGGGGCAGTAACCCTCGGCGGTTCGGGCACGGTCCGCACGGTTACCGTCACGGCCAACACGTTGACCGTCGGCGCTCTTGCGGGTGGAGATATTATGTCAGCGGTCGGGACCAACGGGAACTACGGCCTGACAAAGGCCGGGGCGGGCACTCTGACGTTGAATAACGGCGGCAGCATCGGCGGCATCCTGAACATCACCGCCGGCAAAGTGCAGATGTTTCAGGACTTCACCGTCGGCGGCTTGACGGGCACCGGAACCATCGAAAACGGTTCCGGCACAACCAAGTGGTTCTTCGTCCGCAACGTTGCGGATGACACCTTCTCCGGCGTCATACAGGGTGGCGCTCTCGCCGGTACTTTGGGTTTGAGCAAGTCCGGTCCGGGCAAGCTTACCCTTCTCGGTACTAATGCCTACACCGACCGCACGACGATAACCGGCGGCACCGTAGAATACGGTAATGGGACTGTCCCGTGTATCACACAGACACTTGGTACGTTGTGGTTCGACAACAGAGGCGATGGTACGGTGCAGTCCACCTATGGCAACGACGCCGGCAACAGCAGCCTCACCTTTACGACACTCACCCGTAACACTGGCGCGACCGGCAATTTTGTCGTCAGCGGCGGCACCAACGGCACCACTAACAAGATTGTCATTACGGGACAGGCCGCCGGATTCATCGGCAACAACACGTTCTTTGACGGCAACAATTACGCTTGGATGAATGCGGCCGGCACCTATGTCCGCGGCATCGATTACACCAGCGGCGCTCCGGACGCGGGCACCGAGAACATTGTAGCCTCGACACCGAACTTCACCGCCGGCAGGCTGTATGAACTGATTTCCGGCTCTGGTCAGATCACCGCCCAGGGTACCCAGACCATAACCAACATGAATATCACCAACAACCTTCCTTTCGTGATCACCGACACTAAAATTCTGACGGTCAATGGCATCCTGTTGAGCGGCGGCAATACCACCACAATCAGCGGCGGCGCCACCTCCGGCGGCATTCAAGCGGCCAGCGGCGCTGAATTGGTAATCCGCACCGATACGGCAAGCGATAACCTGACCATTAGTGCCCCGATTCTGAACAACGGCACCAACGCCCTGACCAAGACCGGCGCCGGCACGCTGACACTCAGCGGCAATAACACCATCAACGGAACAATTACGTTGTGCAATGGCAATATGATTCTGTCCGGCAATAACACCTTAGGCGGAGCCCTGTACGTGGACGCCGGCGTGCTGTCGATCCCGAGCGGCACAACCACAACCGCCACCAACGGAACACCGATAATCACTGTCGGTAATCAAACAGGCCTCAATGCTGTGATGAACATCTCGGGCGGCACGCTTAACGCCAATAAAAACAGCAATCCGTCTATCAGAACCAGCAACGCGGCTGCGTCGGCTAGCGCCATCAATCTGAGTTCAGGAATTTTGTACTCAAACGACCAGACGCAGATTGGCACGGGCACTGGAGCCTACGGTGTCTTGAATCAGACCGGAGGCACCGCGACATCAAATTGGTATTTCGTCGTCGGCTTTAACAACGACAGGTCCGTTTACAATCAGAGCGCCGGTAAGTTCACCGTCAATAATACTTTTTTGACCATTGCGGCCGGCGGCAGCGGTTCTATCGGTGTTTCGAATTTGTCCGGCGGCACGTTCAATAGCCCCTCCGGCGGTATTCTAGTCGGAGAGCGTGGCAACGGCACTCTTAATGTCTCCGGCACCGCGGTGGTGACGGTGGCAGGCAATGGCATCACCATGGGAGATGTTGACTCAGGGGGCCAAACCGGCTGGAACGGCACGGTGAACCTGCTTGGCGGCACGATCGTAACCAACAAAGTCGCCAAGGGTAACATCTCAACGGGAGGAACGGGAGTTGCCACCTTCAACTTCAACGGCGGCACGCTGCAAGCGAGTACGCCCAACGCTACCTTCATGACGGGCCTGGACAACGCCTACGTTAATGGAGCTTTCGGCGTTTACAGCGGCGGAGGCACGATCGATAACGGCGGCTTCGCCATCACCATCGGCCAGAGCCTCATCGCTCCAACCGGCAACGGCGTGAGGGCTACCGGACTCACCGTGAGCGGCGGCGGCTATATCGGTACGCCTCTGGTGGTAATCACCAACGCCGCGAGCGACACCACCGGCACCGGCGCCAAGGCCGTGGCCACCTTAAAACCTGATGGCACCACTCTCGACAAAATCATCATCACCAATCCGGGCGTAGGCTATACCGCCGCTCCGACTTTCGCCCTGGTGGGCGGTGGAAACGGCAACACCGGCGCCATCGGCGGCGCGGCGACGCTGGTCGATAATACCCTCTCCAGCGGCGGCTTGACCTTCACTGGCACCGGCACCACTACGCTTTCCAGCGCAAACACCTACACCGGCGCAACTTTGGTGAATGCCGGCACGCTGTTCTTGGGCCCCTCCGGCTCGATCAACTCCAGCAGCGGCATCACCATCAACGGCAGCGGCGCAAAACTGCTGCTAAATACTTCTGCCGCTATCACCCCGACCGTGAACGTCACCAACGGCACGTTCGGCGGCATCGGGACGGTCAACAACGTGGTGGTGGATGTTGGGGGCAATGGAATTATCACTGCCAGCGACGTCAGCTTTAATGCGTTGTCAATCGGCTCGCTGACCTTCAACGGCGCGGGCGCGATAAGTCTGACTATCGACCAGTCCACCGCCTATCAGGCTCTTAACGTCACAACCCTGACGACCGGCGCGGTCAACACGTCCGGCAAGGTTTCACTCAACGCCTCCACTACCGGCTCCAGTTGGGCCCCTGCTACTTATAATTTGATATACTATTCCAGTCTCGGCGGGGTGGGATATGGTGCTTTTCAGCCGGGGACTGTAACGGGGCTCAGCAACCGCCAGAGCGCCACGTTCTCGAATGACTCCAATTATATCAAGATGAAGATTGCCGGCGACGTTCCCAAGTGGACCGGTTTGGTCAACGGAAACTGGACGGTGAACGCGATTACGCCCGTTGGCGGCAACACGAACTGGGTGCTAATGACGGCCGGCACGGCCACGGATTTCATTACCGGCGACGTCGTTACGTTCGATGACTCGGCCCCGACGGCTGGTGGTACGACCAACGTCATCATTTCCGATGCCAACGTCGGGCCTGCCAGCGTTGCCTTCAACAACAGTTCCTCCTATACTTACACGATTAGTTCGGCCTCCGAGACGACATACGGCATTGTTGACTATGTTAAATCCGGTATCACTTATCCCACCTCCCTGCTCGTAGAGGGCGGTGGCGCCGTTTCCCTAAACAGCACCAACACCTACTCGGGTGGAACGACCGTCAGCGGAGGCACGCTCAACATCAATAACGCCTCCGCCATCGGCACCGGAACGTTGACTCTCGACAACATCTCTACATACTATTCCGTTACGCTCGACAACACCAGCAGCACGGACGTTACCCTGACGACCGACAACCCGCAGATCTGGAACTGCAACTTCGCCTTTACAGGGACCAGAAACCTGAACCTCGGCGCCGGCGCGGTGACAATGAGCGCAACCCGCACGATCACCGTAAACGCCGGCACGCTCACCGTGGGCGGCGCGATCGGCGGCAGCGGGTTCGGCCTCACCAAGGCGGGCACGGGCGCACTAACGCTTGGGGGCGCCAACACCTACACCGGCGCCACGATAGTGAGCGCCGGCACCCTGAACGTCACGGGCACTGTCTCTGGCACCCAATTGGATCAGGTTGGAAATACGTCCTCCAGCGACGCCAAGCTTGTTATTTCCTCGGGTGGCTCCTTCACGGCGAATCTACCAGGTAGTGCCTGGAGCTCCAGCATTGATGTCGGGGCTACCGGCTCGGCAGCCGGCAGTGTCCAGATGAGCGGCTCGACCAGTTCGTTTACCGTCAATCAACAGATTGCCTTGGGTAATGCTGGATATGGAGCCTTTACGCAGAGCGCAGGAACCACGACGATAGGCGGCTTCATCGCCTGCGGCGGAAACAATTCTTCTGGCGGCATCCTCAACCAGAGCGGAGGAACGATAACCCTAACCGGCGCTCCGATTACCGTCGGATATGTCGGCACCACGGGACTCGGCGTCATGAATCTCAGCGGAAGCGCCGTTTTCAATGCCAACGGGCCCGCAGGCAACGGCGTGTGGATCGGCGAACTCGGAACGGCCGTCTTGAACGTGTCCGGCAGCGCAGCCCTTAACATCAACAGTGCCGGAACCCTTACCGGCGGCGGCGGGTTGGTGCTGGGGAGAACAAACACCACGCTCTCGAACGGCACGGTCAACCTCTTGGGCGGCACGATCACCACGCCTTTCGTTACCAAGGGAACCGGCACCGGCACACTGAACTTCAACGGCGGCACGCTGAAAGCCAGCGCCGATAACGCAACGTTCCTGACCGGTCTGACCAATGCCTACGTTTATAACAGCGGCGCAACCATCGATGACGGCGGCTACGCCATCACCATCGGCCAGGCGCTACTCACCCCAACGGGTAGTAACGGTGTAAGTGCATCCGGACTGACGGTTAGCGGCAGCGGCTTCATCGATACGCCCCTGGTGTCGATCACCGGCGGCGGCGGCGGCTCGGGCGCGACGGCCATTGCGACCATCAATTACACCACTGGCGCTCTAAGCGGCATCACCATCACCAGTCCGGGCACCGGCTACACCACCGCGCCGACTTTCACCCTCTTGGGCGGCGGCGTCGGCAGTTCCTACTCCACCACCAGCGGCGCGCTGTCGATAGTTGCGAATGCCGGCGGCGGTCTGACCAAACTCGGCACCGGCACGGTGACGATCACCGGCGCGAACACCTACTCGGGTGCGACCGCGGTGAATGACGGCACGCTGATCCTTAGCGGCGCCGGTTCGATCAACGGCAGCAGCGGCATCACCATCAACGGCAGCACCACGAAACTGTTGCAAACCAGTTCCGTCGCCGTCACGCCCACCGTGACCGTCGACGGCACGCTCGACGGTACCGGGATTGTCAACACCGTGATCGTGGCCAGCGGAGCCGGCAACATCATCGCCAACGGCAACGGCGGCCCGGGTGCGTTGACTATCGGCTCGCTGACCTTCAACGGCGTGGGCAAGATAAGTCTTAACACCGCGGGCTCGGTGGCGCTTATTACCACCTCCTTGACCACCGGTGCAAGCGCCAGTTCCATTACGGTCAACGTCTCCAACGCCAGTTGGACCAGCGGGACGGTGTATGATCTGATCAGCTATAATAATCTCCTCGGCACGGCGGGATTTTCGGCCTTTACGAAGGGGATCGTTACGGGTCTCACGCCCCGCCAAGGCTCAAACCTCGTGCCTGACGGCAACAATATCGCTTTGTCGATCACCGCGACTAGCGGCAGTCCCGTCTGGACCGGCGCACAGAATTCCAAATGGAGGGCGACTCCTCCTCCGATCGGCGGCCTCGGGAATTGGCAAATCAGCCTCGTGCCCGATGAGTTCATAACCGGCGACTCGGTGTTGTTTGACAACACCGCCCCCGGCTTTACGACGGTGGACATCTCCGACGCCAACGTGGCGCCTACCAGCACCACCTTTAACAACACCACCTTGAGCTATATCATCTCTAGCTCCGGCGGATACGGCATCTCGTCCGGTTACCTGGCGAAAAACGGCACCGGAACCGTTACTATCACAACCTCCAATACTTACGCGGGCGTAACAATAGTAAACGCCGGTACGCTCAATATCAATAACGCCTCCGCCATCGGCACGGGTGTGCTGACCTTAACCGGCGGCACGATTGATGCCAGCGCCGGGTATATCGCCCTGACGACTAACAACGCGCAAAGCTGGAACGGCGACTTCACCTTCAAGGGAACCAATAACCTGAACCTGGGCACCGGGGATGTGACCCTCGGCGGAACGGCCGGGTCGCGCACGGTTACCGTCACTGCCGGCGATCTCGCCGTAGGCTCCATCCCAGTCGCCACCGCCGGATATGGCCTGACCAAGGCCGGAGCGGGCACTTTGTCACTGACCGGCGCTTCGACCAACAATATCGCTGGCACCCTGAACATCACAGGCGGAACAGTTGAAATTGCCAGCGATTTATACGTTACCGGCCTTACCGGCAGCGGCACGATTCAAGCCTACACCTCCGCCAGCAAGTGGTTATACATCACCAACGCCACGGACGATACCTTCGCCGGCGTCATTCAAGACGGCGCCGGCTTGCTGGGCCTGAGGAAACTCGGGGCGGGCAAGCTCACCCTAAACGGAAGCATCAACTATTCCATGGAGACATCGGTGGGCGGGGGCACGCTGGTATTCTCGGGCACCACCAATAACACCACTGCAGTTGACACGATCGGTGATACTGCCGGTGCGAACGGCGTGCTGATTATTTCCTCTGGCGCCAACTTCAGCGCGAATGACCCCGTAGGCCAGTTTACTTCCAGCCTTGCGGTCGGAACCAACGCCACCTCCGCCGGCAGCGTTAAATTGCTCGCGGGTGGCACGCTCACGACCGCCTCGCAATTCGGCCTTGGCACCGGTACAGGCGGATATGCAGCCTATACCCAAACCGGAGGCACGGCGAACGTTGGAAGCTACTTTGTCCTTGGCTTCAATAACGATCGAAGCGTGGCCAACATCAGCGGCGGATCGCTCAACATAGGCAGCAACGTGATTACCGTCGGGGCCGGCGGCACGGGTTCCATCGGTGTGTTGAACCTGAGCGGCACCGTCACCGTCACTTCTACCGCAACCACCGGCTACGGTCCAACCATCGGCGGTATATTCGTCGGTGAAAACGGGGCCGGCACTTTGAATGTATCCGGCAACGCCTCACTCACGCTGACCGGTTGGGGTTTGCGTATAGGACATAATTCCGGTGCGAGTGGCACTGTGAACCTGCGCGGTGGCACAGTCACAACAACCGCGGTTTCCCGGGGTTCCGGAACCGGCGCCCTGAACTTCAACGGCGGCACGCTGAAAGCCAGCGGCGATACCACAACGTTCCTGACGGGTCTGACCAACACCTACGTTTATAGCAACGGCGCAATCATCGATGACGGCGGCAAAGCCATCACCATCGGCCAAGTGCTACTCGCCCCAACGGGTAACGGCGTGAGCGCTACCGGACTGACCGTCAGCGGCAGCGGCTTCATCGATACGCCCCTGGTGACGATCACCAACGCCTCGGGCGACTCCACCGGCGCCGGCGCCACGGCCATTGCGACCATCAACTCCGATGGCTCTCTCGCCGGCATTACTATCACCAATCCGGGCCTCGGCTACACCGCCGCGCCGACGTTCGCGCTCGTGGGCGGCGGCGTCGGCAACACCGGCGCCATCACCGGCACGGCAACGCTGGTTGCGAATACCAGCGGCGGTCTGACCAAACTCGGCGCCGGCACCATGACGCTTACCGCCTCAAGCACCTATACCGGCAATACTACCATCAGCGACGGCACGCTGGCATTGGTCTCCGGCGGCGATATTTCCGCGTCTTCCGCGATTAGCACCGGTGGTTCCGGCACGTTCGAAGTTGACAGCGGCGATCATACCGTGGGCACTATCAGCGGCACCGGCACAACCAAGGTGCTTTCCGGCAGTTTGACGGCGACTTCCATAGTCCAAGACACCCTGGACATCGGATCCGGGAGCTGGGCCACGTTAAACACTGCCACGATTGACGGCGGCTCGACCTCAGGCTCGTTGTCGGAGGTTCCCGAGCCGGCCACTTGGGCAATGCTCATGCTGGCCGCCTTGGGACTGGGAATTTACTGGCGCCGCCGCCGGTAAAGTGCTGAAACAGTAAAAACGCCTCGTTGGGGCGGCAGTTAAACTGCCGCCCCAATTTTTTTAACTGCCGCCCGGATTTATTTGAAGATTGCATTATTCTCGAGTCCCTCCCGCGCCCATATCCGCGACGTACTTTTGCCAAAGCTCCTGGCCCAACTCGGCAATCGTATCGCAAACTCCTTGTACAAGATGGTCCAAAGCCTGCCAATCCAGCGATTCAAAACGGAAGGTCAAGGTCGATTCTTTTGGAGCGCATGAAGGCGTTGGCCAACTCGCGGAGTGTTAGCCCCCTTTGGTGCTTGGCGTCCGACCCGCATAAAGATCGTCCTTCTGATCAAGGTACTCAGTCAAAGCACCTTCGGGGTCGCCCCAACTCCCAAAAAGGTTTTTCCCCTAATCGTTCTTGCCCATTTTTTGGTAGCATAGGCGTAAAGGGAGAAATCGGGACGGGGTTTTGCTGGTTTGACGGGTTTACGAACCAAAGATTTTACAGTAGACTTACCATTCATACCTCACCTCATACTATTGATCCAACCGGCGGGGGCCAAACTTAGTTATACGGTACCCTTACATTTGTAAATCAACCGTAAAGGGGTAAAATAGGAAAAATCAAAAATAGTTCTAAGTCCTTAAAAAATAAAGACTTGGGGGCGTAGCTCAATTGGTTAGAGTACCGGACTGTCGATCCGGTGGTTGCGGGTTCGACTCCCGTCGCCCTCGCTTAGAAGACCCGTTGACCAGAGTTGTCAGCGGGTCTTTACTTTTGACCAGATAAGCACTTACGGCAACTGCCATATTATTCTGGATTTCGTCGGCTTCGGCTGTCACTTTGTCCAGAATTGCCCCCAATATGCTCGTTTTGCCAGTGGTTGGTGCAAACTTTGGTGCAAACTGGCAAACGACCGAATTATAGGTTCCTGTTGCCTTTAGGGCGACGGATTCATTTGCTTTCCCTCCCACAAGAGGCAATGCCGGAAGCGATTCCATAGCCCCAGCAACATCCAGTAGCTTGGGGTCCGTGTAGACGTTCATGGTAAGGTCAATCTTGGAATGACGCATTGCCGCTTGGGCTGTTCGCGGCGACACCCCGCCCTTGCTCAATAGCGTGCCGAAGGTGTGACGTAATGCGTGTACGTTGATTGTTCGGCCGCGTTCGTCCCGCTTGTCGATCTTCCACTTGCCCGGCGACACTTCCGCCCGGCGAGCAATGCCGGCAGCAACAAAGTCGCGGTCAAGTATTTTCACTAAATCCCTTGGCACAGTGAACAGCGGAGTATCAGACGGCAAAGCCGGTTGTGTAGTCAACGGCAGACAAGTTTGCCCCACAAGCCCCTCAGAATCGTGTCTATTGCATTTTCTCGGTTTAGCGGCTTTTGAGTCAAACCGGACCGTCGGCTTGCGTTTGGTGGCGTCCTGTAAGGCCGTTGCCTTGTCGGCAAGCCAAGCCCGAAGATCGGCAGCAAGATCGGCCCGTAAGGGAATGGTCGATCCCTCACGATTCTTTTCATCGGCGGCTTCGAGCACCAGATAAGGTGGTTTGGCGTCAAGTTCCAATTGGCCCACGGTAATCGAAGCTAATTCGCCTTTGCGAAGCCCGGTAAGCACCAGCGTCTTGTAGATCAAAGCCCGTTCCAGTCCCAAGGTTTCCATCGCGGCGACCAGTTCGGGGGTCTTGGCGAGCCGTGCCCGTGCCCGATCCGTCGCAGTATCGAGGTCAGCGGCCGCAAGCGGCAGCATTTTCCAGGTATCCCGCTTTCGCTTCACCTGTTTTTTCGGCTTGCGGACGGTGAGCCGGCCATACTCGGCGAGCGGCCGACGGCGTGCCGCGTCGAGCAAGCAGCGAAGTTCGTCTTCGGTCAGCGCCCGGCGTTGCCGGCGACGGTCGGCCTTTTCGTCGGCCTTGGCGATTCTCGCCAGCGGGTTGACGGCAAGCCGGCCCGTTTCGACGGACCAGTTACACAGCCCCCGAATCGCCTGCAAATAGGAATTGCGGGTCCGGGCGGCCATGCCTTCGCTTGCGCGTTGCACAAGCCAGTTTTCCACGGCTTCGCGGCGAATGTCGCCAAGCCGACCGAAGCCACAGTCGTCGATGATTTTGTTCGCTAGTCGGCGAGTGTCGGCAAGGTGAACGTCGGAGTCGCCCTTTGCTTTCAGGTGAACAATGTAGGCTTCCAGATGGTCGGCAAGCGGCGTTTCCTGATGATCAATCATCCGGTCTTCAGCGGCGGTGAGAATCTTACCCTTCACCTTTTCCGCCCGGCGTTCAAGGTCCGACAAGATCGACCGGGCGGCGGATTCATCGCGGCAGCCGGTTGCCACTTCCCGTACTATGCCCGAGCCGTCCCGATACTTGGCGGTATAGGTTCGGGCAACAATGACCAACCGGTCGGTGCCGTCTTTCCCGATAGTAAGCGGTGTCGTTCGGCGTTTTTCCTTCGCATCGATCCACTCGGCAAACCGTTCGCCTTTGCGGACGATGATCTTTGCGTCCAGCGGTAGCGGCTTGGTTGCGGTTTTTTTGTAGACAGTTCCCATGATTCAATTCCTATTGTGTATGCTTGTGTGTTGGTACCGCTGTTTAGTGTGCTGTTAGAGCTTCCTTGGGTTCACCATTTTGGTCCGATACACCCACAAATCCATTGTTTGTATTGTCGGCCTGTACTGTCACAACCCGTTTTTCGAGCGGATTGTAGATATCCATGTGCCCACCGCCAGCTTCGCCTCCCCCTAGAATAACAACTACTTTTCCTTGAGAGTTGTAAATACCCATCCACCCGTCTCCTTCTTTTATCTCCGTTAGAGCAAATACAGGTTTTCCTTGGGAGTTATTGATATTTATGATACCACCTCCACCTGTGTTTCCGCGTAAAGTGACAAGTGTTTTTCCGATAGGGCTTTCAATTTCAAGTCGCTTTGTTCTGATAATCTCGGAGGGGCTACCCCCGCTGAATTGCTCATAAGAATACACCCCGATTGCAACCAATGCACACGCAAGGCCGGTGGCCGCTAGTTTCCACACATGATTCGTTTTTTCCAGTTTTGTAATACGTTCTTCGACTGTCATAGGTACCTGCCTTTGCGGTGTTACCGCTGTTTGTGTGATGGTTTTTGTAAAGGGCTTAAATTTAGCCCGAGATATTCGGCCAGTATGTCGGCTTTGTCGAGCCGTAGGGACGTTTCGCCCCGCATGAAACGCATGAGGGACGTTGCGGGGATTTTTGTATCTTTGGCAATCCTGTATTGGGTCAACCCGCTTTCCTCGATTGTGGCTTTTAGCACGTCGGTCAGCGTCGGTTTCGTTTTGCTCTTGCTCATAATAGCGTTTTAGCAATTATCGGCGTTTTTGTCAAGCGGCCTTTGATACCGCCGGCAATTTTTTTCGTCAGCACGTCTTGGAACACAATTCCACCTTCACTTGAGGCGACAGCCCCAATCGTGCGAATTCGTCGAGCATCACCTGCCGCACAAAGTCCGCTTCCCCGACAGGGGTCAGGATCGAATCGTGAATCGTGGTGATGAACAGGTCCGGGCGCAATTCCATGATCCGCGGCACAACCCGCCCGAACATGAACGCGCTTTCAATCCGCTGTGCAATGTGGGCCAACCGGCGATAGTCACCCCGCTTAATCCGCCGCATGGCTTGCATCACGCTAGGAAACAATTCGGTGAGCACCACAGAGACGGCGTTGCAGTGTGATGGTCGGTCGTAAAACGCCACCATGACACTCCGCTTGGCTTCCTCCCGTGTCTTGCCCAGCCGGTCGGCCACGGCCTGGTACAAGCCCCGAGCCTCGCATAGTTCTAGATAGCGCCGCACGTCGGCCGGTAGCCGGCGACGGTCTAATTCTCCTGCAAGCTGGGGGTTCTTGTCAAACATAGTATTGTCAAACATAAGGGAGGGAGTACCCCGCCTGCCCTCCGCTTGCTGCTGTCTGCCTTCTTGCCCACCATCCGTGCCTCTTGCTCCCCTTTGCACTGTTTCTGTCCGTCTGCTGTTGAATCGGGCAATCGCCACGCCCAGAAAAAGCGGCTGCGACTCGGAGACATCAACGTCTACCAGGCGTTTGCCGTCTACAGCCAGGAAATGGCGCAATGCTTTCGGAAGGTTCGTCACGTTTGTGTGAACTCGGCCGTAATCGTCCACGGTGAACCTGAATTCCCGCTCCCGAATATGCACTACGACAATCTGGTATGACGGGTGGAACGTCTCGCCGAAGTCGATCTTAGCGTCAATCCGGATTTTTTGGAGGTTCCGCCACAGGTGTCGGCAGACTGCGGCGGCAACTGGCGTTTCCTGCCGTTCGATTTGTTTCCACATCTCCCGGCGACGCGCTTCGCGCCACTGGCGGACGTTGTGGCACAAGCCGGGATTGTTGATGTCCCGCTGGACCAGCCGAGCCCGATTATAAGGTGCTAGAATCCGGTAGTTTTGGGAGTGGACCCCAGCGCGGTAGCTGCCGTCACGATCGACGTAGCCGGCCTCGAACGCCGCTTGACGCACGGCGTCAACGTAGTGCCGACCGAGAACCTTGTGGAGATATTTGGCCATCAACGGCACTCGCCCGGTGTCTCGGCATCGCGCATCATCGGCCAAACCGTTATAGACACAGTGCCCAAGCCACAGTACCCCTTCGCCGACGCGATGCCCGTAGGATTTAAGCAGCCCGTCAACGTCGAGATTCTCAGGATGCCAAATCCAGATGCCCCCGGCTTGGCGGCCAGGCGGTCGCAGTGTATGATCCATGATATGGTGCGTTTACTTTCCAGCGCCGGCGGCGGTCCCCGTCGGCGTTGCGGTTTCTTGTGTGTTACACGTCAATATGCAATTGCAATTCATCGGCCTGCCCCTTTCATTGTGCGAACAGAGGGACAGCCCTGGCTTATCCAAGCGTCGATTTCGTCCAGGTCCCAGCGGACGAGCGACCCGAGCCGAACAGGCAATGGCATCCTGCCAGAGTCAGCAAGTCGGTAAACATGCCGGCTTGAACAAGAAAGTTTTTCGGCGACCGTTTCCACGTCGCCCAACCTACGGCCGGATACTCTTTCCGGCACTTGTAGAGAAGCACTCATAATAAAAATCCTCTTGAAAGAGTTGGCAGCCAGCACAGCGTCAGCCGTATGAGTGCTACAGTACGGCGACGAATTCCGTCGCTCCAGCGCGATACGGTAGACAATCGCAAGTGACTGTCTGGCAAGCCGTTACCGACAAAGACAAGAAGGCAACGAAAGAACCGGGCGCGAATTCCGTCGCTATTCCGTCGCTTTTGATGTTTGTGGCGGGTCAAAGAACCCCGAGAGAACGCGGTCGGTTCTGCTTTCGTTTACGGCACGTCTTCAATTCGGTCGCCTTTGGCGAAACCCGACGGAATTCATTCCGTCGCCTTGCCCTCTTTGAGCTTGGCGGCAATCTCTGGATACTGCCGCTCGAAAGCGCGGCGTAGAACATCTTCGCTGGCGTCAACGTCCCGCGGGTACTTATTGTTGTAGGCGGCGTATATGTTCGGCCACGATTCACCTTTTTCTCGCGGCGGCTTGGCGAAGTCCGCCCGTCTAATCGTCGCCTTATCCACCTTGCGGCCGCGCTTCGGCGTTTTGTTGTCCGGTTTGGTCGATTGCGCTTTCTCTAATGCCTTCTGCAATAATTCAAGCCCTTCATTTATCTTGGATGTATGAATGTTGCTAATTGCCTTGCGTAATTGGGGAAAAATACATATCGTACACTCAAAGGGATCATGCTCTATATCATTCACATTAGTAGGAGGGTCTGAGGGCTTTGGTATTGGGTCGTTTACCCAATTACATTCGCGTCTTATTGAACATACAGCCGACTGGATTTTGCGCAATCCTTGAACTAATTCAGGTGGCCAGCCTATTGCATTAAGAACTATTTCTCTGAAAACGTCGAAAGGATATTTGCGAGGATTAAGCAATCCTGAAAGTTCGATTGCCGCATGATAGATTGCCGTACTTTGGCCTGAAGTTTTCGGCCCATTCTCTTTGAGGTTTACTCGATGCTGCTCGATTGTTTCTAAGAGTTTTTTGCCAGTTTTTAATATGTCCCGCGCAAGCTGGCGGCTGGGGACAAGTTTGGGGACGCGCGACCAATCATTCACTTTTCACCTACCTTTCTGCCGGGTCGGGCCCGCGGGCGTTGCGAAAGGTAGGAGTACAACGCCCAGTGGGTCCGCTCGGCCGGTCGCCCGTCGGCGGTTCCGGCCTTCCCGATCTACCAAGATTATACCAGAAAGTAGCTATCTATCGGAGAAACGCACCATCCGAGAAAATGGGTAGTGGGTCAGTTTGAAACTTTTTTTGTGGGTTTCGGGCATGAAACTTCGGGCAGCAAGTCAACCATTTCTTCGATGCTCCAAAGGTGGTCCGTAATGCCCGCCTTCATTGCTGGGGTGCTTTTTAGGGTTTGGTGAATACGGACGAAGTTATGGTACATGGCCGTAATCGCAAACGAGTAGGCCAGCATTTCGGCTTTTTTGCTAAAAGCATTGGTTATCGCCAGGGCCGTATAATCCCACTTTCTGTGAGATTTATTCAAGCCCTAAGTTGGCAAAAGGGTGATGTTTGTGTCACCTACCGCCAAGGCCCAGGACTTCCTATCGGGAAACCGATTCAATGTGGCGTTAAACATTGAGGTTTCGCATGCAATCAAAATCGTCAAAACTATCAAAAAAGAAAAATGCCTCTCCCCTAGACGGGGGAATTAAAAGTTTAATTCCTTCTAATGGGGGAATCGAAATGTGGAAAAAACGCTCTCAAGCGGTTCTTAAAGCAGTTGACGAATACATGCGAAAAAATTTTCCAATAACCCCCTTGACTATCGACGGCTAACACTGTAGACTTAGGGAAACAAGATCGGTCCTCCAACGATCTAAACCACCTACTCTTAGATTGTTTGGAGGATTCCATGTTTAGTAAATCAGTTAAAAAAACACATAAGTCCTCCAAGACAATGGTATATCGACCGCTTGACTTTTATAGTTCAAGCGGTCTTCTTTTTGGCTTTCTGCCACCCATTAGGAGATAATCCATGTCTGTAGCAAGTAAAGCAAGATATAGTAAAAAATTCTTTCACAATTCCTACTGCTGGGGTGTTGCAAGAGCCTTGGAAGTTGTCATTAGAACAATCAAAACAGTAGGTATGTCAGACGCCGAGGCAATGGCCTTTTTAAAAGCCTTAAGTTATGAAACTAAAAAGCGTTGCGTTAAAAAAGACTTCGATAAACCATTTATAGATTCGTCGGTCAATAAAACTCTCTTAGCTCTTTCAAAGGAGACTTTATCAGAATGATATTTTACGTCGCCCCCGTCAAATTGGCGATCACATAGCTGAACCTAAATTTCCAGCAAGCATAAATTTGACTGGTTAAACGGTCTCAATACCAAAACAGGCTACGGCATACCAAAACCGCTACTGACCATAAACTTGAGACAACCAGACGGTTCGCGGAGGGATTGGTAAACTGGTAGACTTGCCCTCCTATTGCCCTGTCTAGCAGGGTGCGACGTGCTGAGAGGTTCCGATGCCTCTAAACAAAGACTGGCCGGAGTAGTATCCGACCTACTAGCTGGTACTGGCGAGAACTTCCAAGGATGGATGCAGCGAATCAACGCTGTCGCAGTCCCCCTTGTGGGAACGAGTTCGTGAAGCCTTTCACAGTCGCCGTCAAGGGGACCAGTGCGCTCGGGGCCAATACCTCTTTGCACTTCAATTCGCCAATTATCCTTCTCTTTCTTCTCTATCCTATATAGTCTTGTGTCAGACTCCCAAAATCGTGTGTAAACGTAGGGACGCTAGACTAGAATCAGGCGGGCCGGGCGTGGGGGGGCCTGGCCCCTCCTTATTATCTCTATTGTTGCAAGGTGTTATGTTGTAACGAGTTACGCTATCAACGACTATGCCATAAAGTTAATCTGCTCAGACTAACTTTTCACATCTTAACATGCCCATTTTTGACCCGAAATTACTCTTCCTAACCTCATACATATCAAGCAGTTAAGTACATACTATAACGACTTAAGATGCTATCCATACCAATAATTGACTTATGTTTCTGAAGGGAAGGTGCTGGACAACGCCAAGCCGATAGTACAGACCACATTAGGCCACGTAAAGTATTGCAGTGTATAGAGTTAAAAAACCGGCAAAACGAGCAAATTCACAAAAACCAAGTGTCCAATTACGTATTTTGGGGAAAAGTTTCAATAAAATTGTGGAATTTTTAGAGGATAGTAATTGGACTTCCAATTGAGGGGTTTTAACAGGAATTGAGTTTCGACTTGACTTTTTCGCCAAAGGTGGTATGATTTTCGCGTCTGGAAAAAAACGGGTTCCGCGATTGTCTTTCGCAACCGGGAACCCTATCCACAAACCCTACTTTCTAAGGAGTAAGGCTCATGTCTACTGCTACCCTATCCCCTCCCCTATCCTCTGTCAAGGTTTCGCGTATCGTCTCGCAAGCGGAGATAATCGCTGCCGTTTGCAATGGGACAATCACGCAAGAGAAGGCCGCCGCACTGCTGGCTAGTCTTTCGCCGGCCAAACAGTCTGGTCCCCTGTACTGCAAGATTGGGGAAAAAGGCGCTGTTTCGGTTTATGGTCTAAACTCCCCGCGTTTCCCGGTCACGCTATACGCGGCGCAGTGGGAAAGACTTGCAGACTTCATTCCCTCCGTGCTCGACTTCATTAAGCAATGGGAAGGGAAAGAGTACACTGGCCAAGCCGGAACGAACGGCAACAAACACAGTTACCGCGTCATCCTAGCGAGAAGGTAAGTGTAATATGATTACCTACTTTCTAATCGTGTACATGGAATCGTCGGAAAGTTGGCACGTTGCCGACGAACATAAGACGAACCAGGGGCTAAGTTATGCGACTAGCATACTCCACAACACGCATCCTCGCTTGCGTGGACTATGGGCAGTAGTTGCAAGCTATGACCTAGCAGAAGCAACCCATAGCAAACCCACAAGTCTTTTTGCATAGTCCACCCTACAATCCAGAGTTTACACTACACCCGGTTTAAAACGCCGGGTGTTTTTTTGTTTCTTGTGGGGATCCTGGTTTCGATTTTGACGAGCTCCACGTCGCTTGTGGTGCGTTTCGATTCGGTTTGCAGGATTTTACTCGACCAGGCCGATTGGACGCGATTAAACGCAAGCCTGCGAGTTTTTACATTTTCGGAAGGTGTAATTATGTCTATTATCGACGTATTAGAGCAAGCGCGGAAGTTATCTTGGCAATACGGCTGCAAGGTACTGGTAGTTCTGGACCTATTCGCAAGCGCATTCAAGGTATTCATTACTCCCCATGCCGAATATCTGAAGCAACAACCTACGCGCTATGTTGTGTTAAAGACATACAGCGATGGAATACCAGAGTAAAACAGACTAGGGGAATATACCCTTACTTTGACTTGGTGCGCGGTATGCAGCAGGCGGGCGCGCGTGCTATTAATTGACCGTTTGCGCATGTTTTACCGACCAGAGGCGCATGCCGCCATAAAGACTGACCGGCATCGCAACAATGTGTCACGCTAGTTGCGTGACCAGATTGGATATAGTTTTCGTATGCCGCCAGAAGTTCTCACCCTCTAAAGGAACATTTTCATGCGTAGAAAATAGCAAAACTATCGGCGTGACCCATATTGGACCCGCCGCGCAGCACAAGATTACATCAACTGATACTGTTGCAACCGGCGCAATCTATCGCACTACGCGACCGTCCGCACTATTGCGACTGCCCTGGGTGTCAGCGTGGAAGAGGTAATGGAAGTTGAAAATGACCATTCGGATTAAACACCCGGACAAGGCTTTCCTGCGTGCCCTGCGAGAGGCCGGAGTTGACGTGGGGCCAAAGGACACGCCCAAGTCCCGAACGCGCGGGAAAGCCTATAAACGCACCGCGCGCCGACCGCTTGCTAAGTTAGTGCCCTCAACTACACCTGAACCGAAAAATTGGGTAATTGCCGGCATAATTATAGTCGTGGTACTGATTCTAATAGCCTGGGCAGATCATGCCGACCGAACACCGCCCCGCGTCGATATGCCCTGGATACACATTCAACACAGGAAATAAGTAAAATGACCAACTATGGGTACGCAAGGGTGTCAAGCATCGGTGCCGAAGATTCGCTTGAGCGCCAGGCCGAGGCGATTAAAAGCGAATGTGATAAAAGGGGATTAGAATCGCTTGTAATGCTTTCCGAGCCAGCCGGCACTAGTGGCGTTTCCACCCGATTCCGAGATAGAAAGGCCGGAAGGATGCTGCTCTACAAGGTAAAAAAGGGTGATACAGTTCTAGTAACTTGCATTGACCGCTTGGGTCGTGATATTGGGGATATATTAGATACTATCGGGAGATTACGTAAAAAGGAGGCTAATGTCGTAATTTTAGAATTTATGGGGATGCCGCTTGATCTATCCACTCCTATGGGCAGGGTAATCATCGCAATCCGCGCAGCCTTCGCTGAAATGGAGGCTAACTTAATTATGGATAGGTTTAATGATGGCAAAAGGAAACTACGCGCAACTGGATTTTGGTCTGAAAGAACAAGCTATGGTAAACGGCGACTTTACGACGATAAGGGCCACTACACAGGCTGGGAATGGGACTTGGAGCAATTAGCCTATATT
>JBEKFZ010000073.1:0-21044 GCA_050013075.1 Thermoguttaceae bacterium
GCTGTTCCTGGTGCGACATGCCGCAGTTGATCACCAGTAGCGGCTCCGCCCCCAGATCCTCGCAAAGCTGGAGATATTCGTGGAATCCCAGGCCGTTCGTGGAGAAGTATTGCCATAAATTCCACTGGTTGCGGCGCTGGGCCGGTTCGCCGATGGTGCGTTTCCAGCGCATGGCGTTATCCAGCGTCTCGCCCTCGACCCAGCATCCGCCGGGAAAACGCACGAACGAGGGGTGGAGATTTTCCAGCATCGCGGCCAGGTCCAGTCGCATTCCGTTGGGCCGATCCTTGAAGGTCTTGTGTGGGAAAAGCGAAACCATGTCCATCCACAGCGTGCCCGACGTCCAAGAGCCAATCACCAGCCGGGCCTTGGGATCGGTCGCGTTGGATGTAAGAGTGAGTTTGTAAGTTTTCCACTGCGAATCGACCTGCTCGATTTGCGCTTCGGCGTAGATTGTTTTAAGATCGGTGCTGACCAACGCTGCGCCCACCGGGCCGGCAAACCCGTCGCCCGCTCGAAGGGCGACCGACAAATCGTACTGCGCATCCTTTGCCACGGCGATGCCCCAATAACCATCGTTGGCCACGCCGACTTGGCCCTTACCGTCGAAGGACATTTTCAAACGCAGGGATCGGGGATTGTTTTCGCACATCGGATTGTTCGTGTCGATGGCAATCTCGCCCTTGCCCGAGCCTTCGGTTACCAGGGTCCAGCAATCGGGCTTGTCGGAATTCTCGAACGAGCGGTTTTGCACCAATTCGCCGTACAGCCCGCCGTCGCCGGCATGGTTGATTTCCTCGAAAAAAATGCCGTAAAGCGTGGGACTGACCTTTATGCCCGGCTTGTCGACCTGGATGGTCAACGACGCGCTGCCGGCGGCGGCCGGAGTCTGGGCCTTAAGCGGAGTAAACGAAATGGCGAGTTGAGCCAATATCACGGTACAAATAGGCAAGCAGCGTTTCATAATCGTCATCTCCTTTTGGTGAAAAATGTGGCGATTTTTGAGCGATGTACGCGATGGTTTGAATTAGAGAGCATTTAAGATAAGGAATAATTTAACCGCTAACTGTTGCAAAGTCCAGTACCCCGCAATGCAACATTTTAAATGAAGAACGGGGTAGATAAAAGGCGTCAGCGAACGGTTTGCTTATCGCGCATGCGTGCGGTAATACGGCGGGCCCGATTTTGTTGGGTCCAATGCGGCGGGGGCAGGGCGTGTTCGGCCGCGCCGGTTTCGGCGCACCGGGAAAGGGTGAAATAGAACGTGGTGCCCGCGCCCGGGGCCGATTCCAGCCAAATCCGGCCGCCGTGCAACTCGACAATCTTGCGGACGATAGTCAAGCCCGCGCCAGAGCCTTCGTATTTCTTCCGGCTGTGCAAGCGGCGGAAGATGGTGAAAATCGCCTCATGGTGTTCCTTGGCAATGCCGATGCCGTTGTCCTTGACATAGAACGCGACCGGATCGGTCGGCACCCAGCCGAGTTCCACGTGCGGCCGGCGATTCTCATTGAATTTCAATCCGTTGGATATTAAATTACACAATACCATGCCGATCAGCGTGGCATTGCCCACTACCGGCGGCAACGGTCCGGCAATACGCACCGCGGCGTTGCGGCGCTCGATTGACGGGCGGAGCATTTTCAGCAGATTAGCCGTCACCGCGTTGAGGTTCACGCGGGTTTTAACGGCCGCTTTACGCCCGACCCGGCAATAAGTCAGCAGATCGTCGATCAGGTTTTCCGTGCGATCGCAGAGATGGATCGCCGTTGTCAGGCGGCGTTTGCCTTCGGCGTCGAGTTTGTGCCGATAATCCTCCAAAAGGATTTCGCAATACGAACTGATGCCCCGCAGCGGCTCTTTCAGATCGTGGGAGGCGATATAAGTAAAATCTTCCAATTCATGGTTTATGCGATCGAGTTGTTCCATGCAAGAGCGCAACTCGGCGGCTTGTTGTTCGAGCCGGGCACGTGCGGATTCCAATTCCCGGGCGTGACCGGCCAGCTTCGACTCGTTGGCTTTCCGCTGGATGGCATGATGGATGGTCCGTTTCAATAATCGAGCTTCTAGCGCATCCTTGAACAGGCATTCTTGGGCGCCCAGGCGGATCACTCTAATCGCAAAACCGTCGTTATTGAATCCCGCAAGCACTATGAGGGGCAAATGCGGCGCGGCGGCGATTATTTTAGATATAGGCTGTAAATCGTCGCCGGCCAGCAATCCCAAGTCGATGAGGATGGCATCGAAATGATGCCGCATTAGACTTTCCGAGGCGTTTTCATTTCGATCGGTCCGGCTGACGATGAAGCTTCCCTGCCGGCCGTTGCGAGAACTGCGATCAGGGCCGAGCAATTGTTTCAGCCAACGCGAGTCCACGGCGTCTTCCGATATCAGAAGTACGCGAACTTTTTTCCCGTCGTTCGTGGAAACTCGACTTGACACGGCCCCCACACTCCTTAACGTTGTACAAACTCGGCGGGCGTTGCCGAAAAGGAACAACGCACGCTGCGTCTTAGCAACTTTAGCCCGAACCAGGGGGGCGTCAAATGAGAAACGGGCATATCTTGCTCAAAACGATAGATCAAAACGAATTCTTCAGGCCACCGAATTTCCGAACAATCCGCAGCTTTGGTGCAAACGATATAATCGGGCCATGGAATTACTATTTAGAACCTACCCCAATACCGGAAATGTTTGGAAATCAAGCAGTTACGATCCCAACAATCCTCGTGAATTTGCCCTCACCCTAACCCTCTCCCGGAGGGAGAGGGGACTTTTAGGATAGGCTCTTATTATTTCTCCATCTCTTTTGGCGGCGGCAAAATCTGTTTTACAACCACGTCGTCGAACTCAACCACGCCGGCGCCAAGATAGGCATAGAGCATTACCCGGGCCCACTTGGGCGAGTATTTGGCGTGCGCGGGGGTGAAATCCTCGGTATGGGTGTTCCAGGTGTTTTTCGGCCCATCGAGATTCTGCTGGCTTCGATAGACTTCGCGGCGTTGGGCGGTTTCGGGAAGAAACGGCGTGTTCACCTCGTCGTAGCATTTAATGAATACTTTGACCTTCGGCCCGTCGGTTTTCCAGCGGCACTGGAAGCGGTATTTCGCGCCTTCCCGGACTGGAAAATAGTCGCTGTAATACATCACGCCTTCGTTATCGCCCACGGAAGAGTCGAATTTGAAGCGGATGATTTTGTTTTTAGGATTGCCGTCCTCGGCCGTCCATTGGACCAGACCGCCCAGCGGATCGCGCTTCTGGCCGGCGCCGGTCTGAAAATCGCCGCCCACGATGAGATTGGGATTCTTATTCCAATTTGCCTCGGCCGTGGGATCGACCGAATAAGTATCACCGGGCCGGCGATGATAAAGTGCATCGAGCATCTGTTTCACGTATAGATGCGGGATTTCGCTGAGGGATTTGGTCCGGCTTTTCGTCTCGAAAATCACCTTTGGTTCAGGCTCGATGGAAAAATCGACGCACTTGATTACCAGGTCGTAAATTTCCCCTTCCGCTTCCGGCGCCCGCTCCACGCTGCCCCAAACGCCGATTTGCCCGTCAAAACCTTCCTTGACGATCTTCTTTATCTTTTCCAGCGAATCGTCCGGCGAGGGCTGAATGTGATGGCTTTGGCAATAGTCGCGTACGTCCAGCATCGACTCGGGCAGAATAAACCCACCTTCGGCGTTTATCTTCTTCCAGATCATATCGCCCACCATCTGCCCGTAGCGACCGTCGTCGAATTTCGATACGAAATCGAAGGGGATTAGCACCTTTTTTTGATCTTCCGCGAATACCGTAGCCGCAGATAGAGCGATGAATGGAATAAATGCCCTAAATAGAAGGACTCGGATTGCAAATTGCAAATTGCAAATTGCAAATTGCAAATTGACGATGGATCTGATTACCGTGTTCCGCATTTTGTTTTTCATCATATTCTATTCACGCTCCCCGACCAACCTTCGGTCGGTGCCCGGTCGCGGCTAAACTTTTTATTCCTATTCACTATTCCCTATTCCCTATTACCTATTACCTTCTGTCCGTCGTCCCATGCTTTGGGAACGTAAATGCAATCAGGCTCGGCGGCGAGGAAATCGCCGGTTACGGCATACGCCCGGGCGCGGCTGCCGCCGCAGACGTGGCGGTATTCGCACGCGCCGCAACGGCCTGTTAAGCGGTCCGGGTCGCGCAGGGCTTGGAATGTGGGTTGATTTTGATATACATCGACGACCGAATCTTTTGGGAATCGGCCGCAGCAAAGGGGCAAAAAACCGGCCGGATATATTTCGCCGGTGTGGCTGACGAACATTACTCCCTTGCCGTCGCCCACGCCCAAAGGGGCCCGATGCCCGCTTTGCCGAGCGCCGGGGTTGGTTTCCCGCGGTCCGGCCAGCGGATCGCCGCCGTGTTGGAGCACAAAGCGGCGATAATGCGGGGCTTCGGTGGTTTTTATCGCAAAAGGCCGATGTTGTGCGTGGCGCCAAAGCCTTTCAAAAACTTGTTCATATTCCCAGGCGGATATGCGCTCCTCTTCCACGCCGCGGCCCACCGGGACGAGAAAAAAAACCGACCACATGGCAATCGACTGGCCGGAGAGCAGCTCCGCAATTGTCTCGACTTGATGCACGTTGCGGCGGGTAATGGTGGTATTGATTTGGACCGTGAAATTCAACTCCCGGGCGTTTTGCAGCATTTCCAAGGTGCGTGCGAAGCTGCCTTCCCAGCCGCGGAAGGCATCGTGCGTTTGCGCATCCGCGCCGTCCAGGCTGATGCCCAGGCTGCGCACGCCGGCGTCGCGGGCCCGCTCGAACGCCTGGCGAGTTGCCAGCGGCGTGGCCGAAGGCGTAAGAGCAACCTGGATTCCCTGCCCAACCGCATGGCGGATCAGTTCGAAAAGGTCCTTGCGCTTAAGCGGGTCGCCGCCGGTCATCACAATGGTTGGAGGGAGCGGAAAACTCGCAACCTGCTCGATGAGGGCTTTGGCCTGATCGGTGCTTAATTCGCCGGGATCCGGGAGTTCCCGCGCCGACGCCCGGCAGTGCTTGCATACCAGGTCGCAGGCCAGTGTGACCTCGTAATAAAACATCAAAGGACCGCGTCCGAAATCGTCTTGGGTATAGTTCATGGAGGGCAAGTGAGCAGGGTTCAGGGTTCAGGGTTCAGGTTTAGTCCCGGAGTTTGCTCCGGGAGATTTTATTCCGTTCCTACGCCGGAGCGTGGGAACGAGATAATGTGGGAACGAGAAAGAATTCTTTTGATTGCGAAATCGCAAGCGGTTCAGCTTTTAATATGGATACAATCCTTTCAGTTTTGGCGTTACATTTGGCGTCGATGACAAGTCGGGCAGTTCATATTTTATAGTCACGCCCCGGTCTTTTACCTCGATGCCGCCGAGTTTGTTTTCCCAAAGCCATGTCCACTTGCGCAACTGGTCGCGGGGCATGAGAATCCGGTCCATGACTTTAGTTCGTTTTTCTTTTTGCCAGGCGCCGTAGTTCCGGGAGTATTGCCAGATTTCGTGGCGGATGGTGGCCGCCCCGGGACTTTCGCCTTCGTAACTGGTGGGCTTGTCGCGGATGAGCATAACCAGCACGCGCACGGTCTTTTCATCTCCGCCCAGGTAAAGCGGCACGACCTTATTTTCGTAATGCGGCGATTTTTTGATGTCGTCGATTATGAAATCCCGGGTTTCTTCGTCAACGGCGGCGTTCGGCGGAAAAAACGGATCGAACTCCTTTACCGGCGCGTATTGAAAACCCTCGATCCGAACACGCTGCTTGGCCAGAATGACCAAGTCGTATTTTCCCGCCGGCAGGTTCTTGAACGACCATTTGTCGTTGCCTGTTTTCTCGGCCGCAGCGTCAACGGCCGGGGCGTCGATCTTGGCCTTTGGATCGGGCAAATTGCGATGGTTGCCGTCTTGGTCCCAGCGTTGGATCGCGCCGACAAAGATCACATTATTCGAATTACTCAGTTCCACGGTCAGTTCGGCCGCAAAAACCGAGGGAAAAAATGTCCCGCTAAGAAAAATAAAGATTGCAAATTGAAAATTGCAAATTGAAAATTGCAAATTGCGGAGAGTTCCACGTTCTGAATTTTGAGTTCTGACTTCCATCATTTTGGATTACGTCCCAAAACGCAACCGACCAACCGACCATGCCGACCAATGCTGTGCATCGGTGCCCGATGGTGCCCGTTGGTACCCGTCGCGGCTTTATAATCTCCCGGAGCAAGCTCCGGGGCTAAACGAAAAATACAACATTATTAACATGAAATTCATTAAACCAACTCGCCACTCATCACTTATTTTCCAACTCTTCCAACTTTTTCCGCACTGTGGGGACCAATGGGCTTCCGGGATAGTCTTTCAAAATCGAGTGCAGCGTGGCCGCGGCACGATCTTCGCGCCCGCGGCGCAGTTCACAATCGGCGGCCAAAAACAAAATCTGGTCGGCGTATGCCGAATCAGGATTTACCGCCTGGAGCTGTTCGGCCTGTGCTACGGCCTGGGCGTATTTGCCCCGAGCGGCCCAATAGCGGGCGTAAAGCAGCGTCAAATATCCCTGGATTTTTTCGCCGGGATATTCGCGCTGCCAGGCTTGGAGTTCTTCGGCTGCCCGATCGAATTGGTTCGTCTTGATGAATTCTTCGGCCGAGCGGCTGTGGGCCCCTTTCCAGGCGGTGCTTTCGATGAAGTTGCGTTGCGTGCCCAGGGCTTTTTCGGCCGATGTGTAGGCAACACGGGCGGCCTTGCCATTGCCCACGGCTGCGTAATAATCGCCCCAAACCCGCTGTAAAGCCGCGGCCTGGCGAGGGGATTTATTTTTATCCAGCCCGGCGGCGGCCTGGTCGAGCAACGTCTTGGCGTCTTGTGCCCTGACAAGATCATTTATGAGAATATCGGCCGCGGAAAATTGACATTCGGCCTTTAAGGCGGGATTTTTGACGTTCTCGGCCGCACCTTCCCAGATTTGTAGTGCCGCGGGCGAGTCGCCCAGTTGGCATCGGGCAATGGGCGCGATATGTCGAGCGAGTTTTATTAGATCCTCGTCGCCTTTGGCGGCCGAATCGCCGGCAAACGCCGCCTTACCGGTTTCCACGGCCCGTGAAATGTATTGCCGCGACTGGGACGACAAGTTTTCGATATTCCTTTTTATCCGGGCTTTATCCTTTTCATCGTTCGGTTTTCGATTTGGATCGGCCGGCCCCTGGTCCAGTTCTTTTTGCAGAACTTCCGCGCGGTTCAGTAATTGCGACGCCTTTAGTTCGTATGCCGACACAAGCTGGCTGAGCGAAACCGCGTCCAGTGTTTTGATATCATAGGTTTCCAGCAATTTAAGGTGATCGTCGATTTCATGGAGTTTATCTTTATAATCGAGTGCCGGGGCCTGGACATCAATGCGATTGGCGATTTCGGCGGTTATGCCGCTAAGGCGAAAGGAAAGTTTGACGGTATACAACCCGGGCCGCAAATAAACATGCACCGGATTGAGCTCGCCGCTGGTTTGCCCGTCGCCGAAATCCCATTGCCCCTTGTTCTGATTGAGCAGGGTTTTGGGCGAGGCGTCGCGGAAGGAAACGGCGACAAGCGGCTGAGCGTTGTCGGGCAATGGCACGTCGCCGGTGATTTTCATGGTGAAATCGGGCACGAGTTTTGAAGTGCGAAGCGTCAACGAACCGGCGGGCAGGCGGGCGATGCGGTCGGCATGGAAGGCGGTCGGCGGAATAACCTGCGGTTTGGGCTTAGGGTCCAGCGGATTGATCTCCCAATAGGCCGCCATTATCGCGTCCGAACCGGCGGCGGCATGATAATACTCGAACTTGTGCAGCCCGGCCGAGAGTTGTATGTCTTGCCGAATATTGCGAACGGCAAAGCGCAGCGGCCCGTGCCGGCCGGGCGCCGAAGCGACCTGCTTATCGTCGATCAATAAAAAACTTGCATCCTGGCTGGCGGTTATGAAACCGTATTTGCCCGCCGATGGAATGTCTAAATAGCCCGTGTATTTGCTGAAGAACGGTTCGCGTTTCAAAGAAAAGGGATTGCTGCCGTGGAAAACGCCTTCCACAAAATCGCTGCCGAAGGGTGAAGACGAGTCGAAGGCCCTTTGCAAAGGCGCCAAGTTTTGTAAATTGCAATTTCTAAAATGCCGGGTCTCCAAAAGAAGGCCGTCTTGACAGGTCCAGGGCGGCGACGGCTCGGTGGGCGGATCACCGCCATAAAGTATGTCGTACTCCGTCTGTCCTTTGATGGTTTGAAAGGCAAGCCGGCAGAAATCGCCGGGACCTAGTTGCAGCACCCGGCAAGGGACCAATTGATTTTTTACGGCGACGGCCACGTTGCGACCGTCAGGGGCGATCTCGCCGTGATGAAAAAACTCCGTTACCGCCGCATTGAACGATTTGCCCGTGCCAAGCTCGACAACCCGCTTGGCATTGAACTCAGCACCCCCCCGATGGAACGACTGAGCCTGGCCGATGTTGGATGTCAAAAGGGCGAATATTACAGCAATAAAAGCGATTTTCGAATACTGTATACTATCAAAACAGGCGTCCATTGATGGAACTGCCCATATGAACTAAGGTAAACATAGGATAATAAGCCTCCTTGATAGTTTAAGCCGATCGATCCCCGCGGGGAAGGAGCAAATAAATCCATGCCGGCAGTAACCCCCCAAATCAGCCCGGAAGAAGCCGTCCGCCGGATTTATCAAGTCCGGGAAACCCTGGTCAACGAAATTCATAAAGTGATAATTGGCCAGGACGAGATGATCGAGCAGATGTTGATCTGCATTTTCGCCCGGGGAAATTGCCTGACCATCGGAGTGCCGGGGCTGGCCAAGACGCTGGCCGTTTCCACGCTGGCCCAGACTTTGCGTCTGCGATTCCAGCGGATCCAGTTCACGCCCGATCTGATGCCCAGCGACATCACCGGCACGGAGATTATCGACCAGGACACGGGCAGCGGACAGCGTTCGTTCCGTTTCGTGCACGGGCCGATCTTTTCCAACATCGTACTGGCCGACGAGATCAACCGCACTCCGCCGAAGACGCAGGCGGCCTTGCTCCAGGCCATGCAAGAGCACGAAGTAACCGTGGCCGGCAAAACCTACAAGTTGGAGCAGCCGTTTTTTGTAATGGCCACGCAAAATCCCATCGAGCAGGAAGGAACCTATCCCCTGCCCGAAGCGCAGTTGGACCGCTTCATGCTGTCGATCAACATCGGCTATCCTACCCGTGCCGAGGAACGCGACATTGTTCTGGCCACCACGCAGACCCAGCGCCAAGAGGTTAAGCCGGTCCTTCAGGGGCCCGACATTTTGTGGATTCAGCAGCTCGTTCGCCAGGTGCCCGCCAGCCAGCACGTGGTCGATTATGCCGTGGACCTGGTTCGCGCCACGCGACCGAAAGAGCCGCCCAGCCCCGATTTCGTCAAGAATTGGCTGGCCTGGGGCGCAGGACCCAGGGCCGCGCAGAATATCATCCTCACGGCAAAGGCCCGGGCGATCCTGCACGGGCGCTACGCCATCGGCGCGGACGACGTCCGGGCAATGGCCTTTCCAGTCCTGCGGCACCGCATCATCACAAACTTCAATGCCGACGCCGAAGGAATCGACGTAGAGCAGGTGATCGAAAAAATATTGAAGACCATACCCGAACCGTCGTACGGCGAAACGATTGCGGAAAAACAACCCCGGCCGCCTGCCAAGACCACTTCACATGGTCATAAATAAAATGACTGTAAATTTTAAATTGCAAATAGCAAATTGCAAATTGAACATATTTTCGCTTGGCCTTTTGGCGGCCGCGGCTTGTTTACTCACTGCTTTTTCAGTCCATGCGGCCGAGACCGCCGATAAGAATCCGGAAAAAAATCCCCAACAGAAGTATTCCCATGGGGTGCTGATCCGGGTGGAAGGCGTTATCGGGCCGATGCTGGCGGCATATTTCGAGCGCAAATTAGCCTTGGCCGAAGCCGAGGGCGCGGACTTGGTTATCGTGGAGATCGACAGCCCGGGCGGAACTCTGGAAGAATCGCGGAATATGGCCGATCGATTGCAGAACCTGGATTTCGCTCATACCGCGGCTTATGTGCCCAAGCAGGCGTTAAGCGGGGCGGCCATTATGGCCTTGGGCTGCGATGACATCATAATGTCGCCCACGGCGCTAATCGGCGATGCCGGCCCGATCTTCCAGGACGAGAATTCGCAGTTCAGGTTCGCCCCAGAAAAAATCATAAGCGATTTGGCTCAGAGAGTCCGTGCACTGGCGGCGGGCAAAGGCCGACCGCCAGCCCTGGCCGAGGCCATGGTCGATAAAAACCTCCAAGTCTTCCGGGTGAAAAACATAAATACCGGCGAGGTAACATGCAAGTCGAAGCGAGAGATCGATGCAGAGGCACATCCGGACCAATGGGAAATAATCGCACCAATAGCGGAATCCGGCCATGATCGTTTCCTGGAACTCAACGGCCGGCGGGCCGTGGAAGTGGGGCTTGCCCAAGGCCTGGCCGACTCGCGCGAGAATTTGAAAGAGCGTTACAAGCTGCCCGGTGAATTGACAATCCTGGAACCCAGCGGCGTCGATACCTTCGTGTATATTTTATACAATCCCTTTATAATCGCTATTTTGATTATCATCGGGCTGATCGGGTTGTACATCGAATTCATCTCTCCGGGAGTGGGCATCGGCGGCCTAATTGCCGGTTTGTGTTTTGCCCTGTTCTTTTGGAGCCATTTTTTGGGCGGCACGGCCAATTGGTTCGACGTGATGCTTTTCGCCGTGGGCGTGCTCTGCCTGATCGCCGAGTTGTTTATAATTCCTGGGTTCGGCGTGGTGGCATTGACCGGCGTGGTGCTGATCCTGATCAGTCTGATTATGGCTTGCCAGAAATTCCTTATCCCGCACAATAACCGCGAATTGATACAATTGACCCACACGCTGTTGATAATCTTAGGTTCCGGCGGAGGTTTTTTACTGGCGGCGTTTTTGATCAGCAAAAAATTCGGTTCCATACCTCTTTTCAGCAAAATGATGCTCCGCCCGCCGCATCCGGTATACGGATTCAGGGACGAGCCAGCCAATTTGGCTAATCCGTTTGTTGCTTCGCCGCCGGAAAATCAGTTTACCGTTAAGATAGGCGACGTGGGAGTTGCCCAATCGTCGTTGCGGCCGGCGGGCAAGGCCCGATTCGGCGCGCAGATCATCGAAGTGGCGACCGACGGCGATTTCATCCCCCAAGGCCGGCGGGTGGAAGTAGTCGAGCAAAGCGGCGGCCGGATTGTCGTGCGCGAAGTCGAGTAAAAAAATTCACCACGGAGTCACGGAGGACACGGTGAAACATTTAACATAAAGCCGCGACCGTTGGTCGCGGTTTTTGTTTAATCGTCATCTTCTTCTTGGGTTTCGTTAAAAGTGTCTTGGGCGTCGTTTTCTTCAGCCGACTCGCGTTCGCGCACCAGGAATATGCCGGCAATCAGGCATCCGGCAAGGTAACCGCATGGGCCTCCCATCACTGCGCAAAAGATAGACTCTCCGAGTATTTCTCCTGATACGGCGGGTAATTGATAAAACAATTTGGCTGCGATCATGCCTCCTAAACCACATACAAAACCTAAAGGAAAACCGGCAATCCAGGATGCCTTGCGCGGTTCATTCCCGCCAAACAGAGACATTTGCGCCACCCCGATCCCGGCAAAAAAAACGGCAATGCAGCAGAATATGATGGGGTGAACGTTGAGCATCTTCAAAATTGCAAACAAGACCCCGAAAAAGGCCATCATGATCATGAACGTGCCCACGCTGAATCGGCGCGTAACGCCTACGTCTTTGCCAGCACGGGTCTCGGCGGTCTTTTTCGTTCCATCGGGCGAAGTTCCGCACACCGTGCATTGATCGGACAGAGCCGGATTTTTATGTTTACATTCCGGACAGAGCCACATGGAAATAATTCCTTTAACTTATCACGAAACCGCAAGCGGTTTGTCGGCAATCCACGGTGTACTCACCGTGGGGCTAAATAAATCACGAATACTTGCGGAAGGCCAGGGCGTCGGTGGGATTACGGTTGGTAAAGGCTTCGATGGGTTCGTAGGTTAGTCCGGCCCTACGGAGTTTCAGTAGAAAAACGTTGCCGACATAGGTCATTCCCGGCCCGCCGCCGTAGGATTTCCACATCGAGCGCCGCCCCATGTCCATTCCGAATAGGACTTGCCTGCCGTATCCTTCTTCCAACATGAGGCGGATAAGTTCGATAATTTCCATGTCGGAGTGGATTTCCACGCGGGAGATGCCGTCGTAAACCAGGTATGCGCCGGCGTGTGCGACGTCTTCGTGCACGTAGCGGTCGAGATTTCGATCCAAGTGGCTGATTAACAAGCACGATGGATGGACCCCCAGCTTGGAGAAAAGTTGCACCTGTTCCAGGGCGCATGTGCCGCGTTCGCAGTGAGTAAGGATCGGCGCACCGGTGGCAAGATGGGCCGCGGCAACGGCCTCGGCGATTTTTCGGGCATTATCGTCGATTACGTGATAATCAGAGGCGAATTTTATCAGCCCTGCCCGGATGTCGGTTCTTTCCGTTATTTCCGAACCTGAATAAATTGCCATGCCCACGTTGATTTCCTCGATCATCCGTTGGGCCAGGGTCTCGGCCGACTCGTGATATCGAAAATGATCGCCGGCATAGAAAACGCCGCGGTGGAAACCCGTGCTGGCAATAATGTTGATCTTGGAACGCCGCGAAGCCAGTTGCAGCAGTTTTGGGGCGCGTTCCTGGCCTATGCCTTGGGCGTCGACCACGGTCCGGCCGTCGGCCGCATAAAACAGGCTCAGTTCGGCCGTGGTTTTATCCAGATCGTCAAGCAGAAAACCTGGATCGATTTCCTGGCTGCGGCCGGGAAGGATGAAGAGGTGTTCGTGACAGTGCGTAAACCCCACCTCTTGTGCCGGGATGTCGCCAAGGACCGTGCGAACGAAATTTTCTTTACCTGGAGCGCGGGGCGGCACGGTACGATACCCTCTTAAATAGTGGGAAATAAGGCGAACAATCGAATATAAACCCGAGGGTCTTATTCGTCAATTCCCTCGTGTGCCCGAACTCTTGGGCCGTTGCGATTGTCTAAACCATAACCCTGCTAGACAGCGACATGTTTTTTGGTACACTTACTGATTCTCAATTTCGTCACTTTTACCTTCCCTAGGAGCAGTTTTTATGGAAAAGCGCGTTTATAATTTTTCACCCGGACCCGCCGTTATGCCTTTACCGGCCTTGGAAGAGGCCCAGCGCGATTTAGTGGCCCTGCCGGGCGCTGGCTGTTCAATTCTAGAAACCAGTCACCGCTCCAAGGCCTTCGACAAGATTATCACCCAGGCCGAAGCCAATATCCGAACCCTCCTGGCGATTCCCGACAATTATCGCGTGCTGTTCATGCAAGGCGGAGCGGTGTTGCAATTCGGCATGATTCCCATGAATTTCCTGCGAAACACAGGCAAGCCGGCCGATTACATCGTCAGCGGAACCTGGAGCAAAAAAGCCTTCGACGAGGCGAAAACCCAAGGCAACGCCCGGGCTATCTGGGATGGCAAATCCACTAATTACAACCGCGTGCCCAAGCAAGCGGAACTGAAAATCGATTCTGACGCCGCCTACGTTTACATGACCTCGAACGAAACCATCCAAGGCGTGCAGTATCAGACCGAACCCGATGTAGGCAACGTGCCGTTGGTGTGCGACGCCTCTTCGGACATTCTGTCGCGGCCCATTCCCATCCAAAAATACGGTCTGATTTTCGCCTGTGCCCAGAAGAACGTCGGGCCGGCGGGCGTGACCCTGGTCGTCATCCGCGACGATCTGGTGGCCAAATCGCCCACCGATCTGCCGTCGCTTTTAAGCTATAAGGTTTTCGCCGAGGGCAAATCGCTGTTGAACACCCCGCCCACGTTCGCCATCTACATGGTAAAACTCGTTTCAGACTGGCTTTTGAACAAAATCGGCGGCCTGGCCAAAATGGCCGAAATCAACAAGCAAAAAGCCAAAATGCTGTACGACGCCGTCGAGCAATCAAAGGGCTTTTATATGCCCCACGCCGAACCGGACTGCCGCTCGATTATGAACGTGCCCTTCAAACTGGCCAAAACGGAATTGGAAGAACCGTTCCTCAAGCAGGCGGCGGCACAAGGACTGTGCGAACTAAAAGGCCATCGGTCGGTGGGCGGTTGCCGCGCATCGATCTACAACGCCATGCCGGTCGAAGGCGTCAAGGCGCTCCGCGATTTCATGCTCGAGTTCGCCAAAAAGAACGCATAGGACGGTTGTATATTCATAATTTATTGAGTGTCAGAAAAAGAATGTCGCATGAAAAGTCAGAGCCGGGGCGTGTCGCCCCGGTAATTCCGGGCCGACACGGCCCGGCTCTGAGACGAAAACGTGACATTCATTACCTAAGACTCAATAGCCCCTGGTGAATACACCGAGGGCTAAATAATTATCGGGGGCTAAATGAAAGCAAATTCGATACCAACGTTTCGAAGACCAGGGCAATTAAAACCACTGTGAGGAACAATCCCCATAGACTTTTGCCTTCCCTAAGCCAGGCGAAAGTGGCGGAAAGGTCGTCCGGGTTGTCGGCGAAGATCAAAGGCGTTTTTGCGAATTTATTTTGCAGTTCCTCCCGTTCGATTTTTGCCGGCTCGAATTCTTCCGGATCGACGTTTACCGCATAGGCAATCGGCCCGGCCCGACTCGCGTCGAGCAGACGTAAAAGGTAGATGCCGATTTCGTAGGTATCGGCATAGCGGAATATTTGTCCCTTATTATCCTCCATGGGTTTGGTCGTAAGCCGCATGGTCTCGCCCGCGGGAGTGAGCACTTCCACGCCGATGGGCTGCCGGGCCTTTTCGAATTTCAGCACCAATGGAGCGCCCGCCAGTGCCGTGCGATGCGCTTGTTCGATGCCGGATAGTTCGAACGTCAGCCGGGCGATAAGCGGCAAAAATATGGGCCTAAGCGGCAGGTTCGTCCAACCGACGTGCACACCGGTTCCCAATATTAACACGTTGCCCTGTCCGACGTTGCGCATTGCTAAAAGCGGTTCGCCATCGTCCAATCGGGCAAGAATCCGCGCCTCTACATTCTCGGCGGCAGCCATGCGCACGTGCTTGTAAACCAGCACCGACTCGTACAGCGAGGCCGGCTCGGCCAGACGGCCGAGGGGCGGATATTGTTTGTCGAGAAAGTTTATGTGCCAACTGTCGCGATTGTCATCCGAAGCCGGGGTTCGAACGTCCAGAAGCGGCGCGGGCAGCAATTGATCACCGGCCTGCTCGTTCATCCTATTGTACGCCTGGGGATCGACGTTATCGCCGGCGATCCACACCAGGTTGCCGCCTTCAGTCACGTAGTCGCGCAATCGCCGGGCCGTGTCGGCATCCGGCGCGGGCAGGTTCACGCAAAAAATCACCTTGTAATTCGCAAGCGGTTCATTCGGCAGATTTTCGGCGACTATCGTGGTAGTGCGAATTGCCCAGCCGACGGATTGGCCCGCCGACAGGGCGTTTTCCAGATAAAACGCATCGTCAAGGTATGGAATTTCATGCCGCTTTTCCTTGACCACGGCCACGGAAACGCTTTGACCGACTTCCTGGGCAAAAAAGCGGCGGTCGTCGTATTTCGAGCCGTCTTCGCCGGCCAGTCGGACCTCGCCGCGATGCAGGCCGCCGCCTTTAAACGTGAAATGAAAATCGTATTTCACCCGTCCCTGGGGCGGAAGATCCAACTGCGGACTGCTCGACTCTTTGTTGCCATCGACGTACAATTCTGCCACGCGTTGCTGCGAGACCGAGGATGTATTGAGGAGTTCGACCGATGCCTTAACCGGCAAGCCCGCCACCGGCGCCTCGGCCTCCAATTCGAGGCCTTGCACGGCCACGTTGGGCTTTGGTGCACGGTTGCAGTCGATAAAGATGACGGGGATTTTCAGCGTCTCATCATCAGCGGCTGCCGCTGCGTCTTTCCAATTCTCCCAAGAGACCTTTTGCATATCGGTAATCACGTAAATATGTTTCTGCCGCGCGGTGGATTTAGCCAGCAAGGCCCTGGCTTGTTGGAGTTGGTTGGCCAGATCGGCCCGCTGGTAACTGACGTGCGATTGGGTCAATATCTGGCGGATTTGTTCCTGCGTGTGGAACATCTTGCCCAATTCCGGATAGGGCGGCCCGCCGGTTAAGAACAAGGCCGCCTCGTCGCCGTCTTTCAGTTCATCGAGGATTTGCACGGCCGCGGCCGAGGCGGTGTCGAAACGGGGCCGATCCCGATCGATCATGCCCATGCTCGCCGAATTATCGAGAATAATGGCCGCCGCCGAATTCGCCCCTCCCCAAAGCGAGCTTAAACCGCTGAGAGTGGGTTTGGCCAGTCCGGCGGCGATCAATAACAAAACCGCCGCCCTTAAGACCATCAGCAAAATGTCGTGGATGCGTTTTTTGCGCCGGGTTTTTTGCACGCTAAGTTGCAAAAACCGCAAAGTGCTAAAAGGCATGTCCTTAGCCCGTTGCCGATTGATCATGTGCAGCACCACCGGTATGGCGGAGGCCAAGGCTGCAAGCAGAAATAGGGGGGCGGCAAAGGACATGAGATAGTTTTCAGTTATCAGTTTTCACTTATCAGTTGGCTTTTGCGGATTTTAGAATCGAGGTTCCCTCTCCCTCCGGGAGAGGGCTAGGGTGAGGGTTGTTGGCCGAAAAACGGCTTGCGTTGCTAGTGGTTCTTTTCCCGCGCCCTCACCCCCTGCCCCTCTCCCAAAGGGCGAGGGGAAAAATTTTCAAAACTCCAGTTATCAGTTTTTCTCGTTTCCATGCTCGGGCCTGGGAATGCAAATTATTTTTGTCGATTTCTCGAACTTATATATCGCGTCAACATGAAATCGTAGGGCGTCGATGTGTCCGACAGTACGTAGTCGATCTGGGCCTCGGCGCAGGCGCGGCGGTAGGTCTCGATGAACTCGCCGACTTGTTTCCGATAAACGTCGCGGACGTAAGCCGGATCGACTTGAAGCCTTTGGTTGCTTTCCAGGTCATGAAAGGCAATCACTTCGTTAAAAGGAAATTCGATTTCGGCCTTGTCGAGCACGTGGAAAAGGATGACTTCGTGGTGCCGGTGGCGGAAATGGTGCAATGCCCGGATCACTTCTTCAGGTTCGTCGTACAGATCGCTTATGAGCACGATCAGGCAGCGGCGTTTGAAGCGGTTCGCCAGGCGGTGCAGGGTTTCGGCGACGTCGGTGTCGCCGCCGGGCTTGATCGCCTCCAGCCAGCGCATCATATCGTTGAAATGCCGCGGCGAACTGCGGGCGGGCATGTCGAGCCGGACGGCCGTGTCGAACGCCGTCAATCCCACCGAATCCTGCTGCCGTGTCATCAGGTACGACAAAACGGCCGTCAAATACGAGCCATATTCCAGCTTGGTCAACCGCCCCTGATGGCTATAACCCATCGAACCGCTGGTGTCCAGCAAAATCTGCACACGCATGTTCGTCTCTTCTTCGTATTGTTTGACGTACAGACGATCGGTTCGGGCGAACATGCGATAATCGAGATGCCTGGGATCGTCGCCGAAGGCGTATTCGCGATGCTCGGCGAATTCCACGCTGAAACCCTTGTATGGGCTGGAATGAAGCCCGCTGATGAATCCCTCGACCACTCCCCGGGCCACAACCGCGAGGTTTTTCACCCGGGCCAACGCCGTAGGTTCCAAATATCGATAACCGGTCTTGTGAGGCATGTTATTTATTATCGAAGTTGATATTTTCTTCTCAGTATCCATTCCGTTGTTAAAACGCTAACAAATAGGGTCCAAAACAAGGGGGCGGAATAGAGCGGGCGTTCGACGTATTCGCTGCGTTTGCGCCGTGAGCGGTCGAGTTGATTCAGTAGCAGATCGGCCGTGGTAATGTGGAAGTAACGGCCTTTGGCTTCGGCGGCTATGCCGGCGAGCATTTTATCGTCGAGATCGAGTTTTTCGAATTCCAGATCGGGCCGGCCGACTTCAAAGGCAATTTTCCCGCTCGAAATAATCGATTCGCCCAGTCGCGCCTGGACTGAAAACTGATAATTGCCCGCCGCCTTCGGGTCGAATGTGCCGCCGTAATGCCCTGCCGGACCGGGCAGGGGCGAAAGGGCAATCTGGTCGGACCGTCCGGCTGGACTTTGGATCTTGACTGTTACATTGGCGTTGTTTGCGCCTTGTCCGTCCTTGTCGCGGACCGTGGCTGAAATCCGCACAGGTTCCTCAGGCTCGTAGTAGCCCTTGTCGAGGCTGACGTCAACGCCGGAACCGGCTTCCACCGCCTCGCTGCGCCCGGCCAGCCAGCGGATGGTCTGACCCCAGAATCGCAAAAAAGGCGAATCCTGATCCAATGCCCGAGGCCCTTGTTGCCATTTTCGCGTGGTATCGCCGGTGAATACGGCAGTGCGGCCCTTTTCGACCGGTTGCACGGCCAATATCGGCATCGCGTCTGATTCGGCGGAGACCAGGGCCAAAATCGATGCGCCCGGGCGGGAGCCTTGTACCCGTGTGCAGCCGTCCAAAAGCGGCAGCCCGGCGAGTTTCGGCTTGCCCTGCCGGGTTGGAAAAAAGCCGGCAATGTTGGCAAAGATCGGGTGGCGTGCGCCCTCGGGCGTGATCACGGGCAAAAAGGTTTCGGTAATCTGGCCGATATCGCGGCCACCCAGGGCGACCGGCAGAATCCGGCCCAAGGGCGTGTCGGCGTATCCGCCCGGCCCCAGGCTGTGATACCCGCCGAGCATGATCAGCCCCGCCCCTTCGCGCACGCGCCGGGTGAACAATTCCTGTTGTTGCGGTTTGATGAAGGTGCTGTCGATATCGCCGATTATAAACACGTCGAACTTGTTTATGGTTTCAGCGTCGTTGGGGATGACGTTGATTTTCAGGTCGGTCATGTTCGTTCGCTTCAAGAACACGTTAGGCCGGGTTTGCACCAGCGAGTAGAACTCCACGTCTGGATCCTTGGCCAAAAAGCGATCGACCAGGGCGCCGTATTCCGTTCGCAACGTGCCTTCGAGATACAACACGCGAATGCCCGGCTCGACCGCCAAGGCCATGGCCGAGCGCTGGTTGTTTTGCGTGATTTTTTCTTCGGGCACCGGCGGCACTTTTATGGTATAGACGTGCCGGCCCTTGTTTGCGGGGCGAAAATCAAAGGAAATTTGCTGCGGATTCCCGCCGGCTTGAATGGTGAGTTCTTTTTCGGCGATTTTTTGCCCGTCCTCCTCCAACTCGACTTGGACCACCCGGCCCGCCAGGCCGATGCCTTCAATCGTGCCTGTAATCCGGGCCATATTGTTTAAAAACAAGCGGTCCGGACAATCGACGCCTGTAACCTGTATGTCGCGGTAAGAAACATTGTTCCGCAAACTGGCCCCCACGCCCACGCAATGCACGACCGCACCCAGTTTGCCGGCCACGTCCAGGGGGCTGCGGGCGGAATTGTGGATGCCGTCGGAAAGCAAAATCACGGCCTCGAGATCGCGCTTTGGGGCAAGTTGCGAGGCGGCCTCCAAGGCCCGGCTAAGCGACGTGGCTTGGCCGTCCGGAGCGACGGCGTCCAGATCTTTGAAGTCTTTTATGAGTTGGGCGTTTTCAGCAAAGGCAATCAAATGCAGATCGAAATTGTTTTTCAACTTATCCCGCCATTTTTCGATCTGCTGCCGGGCCTGCTCAAAACGCGTCATGCCGGTGGCGTCGTCGGCGATGCTCATCGAGGCAGAACGGTCGAGCAAAAACACCAGCGATGGCCGCCGGGAAAGTTCCTTCTGAAAGCTGTAGATCGGCCGGAATATAAGCAGCACAACGAGCACGATCGCCGCCGCGCGCAGGGCGAAAAGCATCAGCCGCTGCCGGAGTTCCAGCGTGGCGAAAGCGCGGCGATAAAATACCCCGACCAGGATGATCGCCACTGCGGCGACCGCCAGCATCGTTGCGATGCCGGAGCCTTGTTCCAGGGAAAAGTTTATCATCTATTTTCCTTCATTACACAATTAGGGACTCTAACCATACTCCCCTCGCCCGCTTGCGGGAGAGGGGTCGGGGGTGAGGGCGGCTGGGTATTGTTAGAGATCCTTATTTCTTTTTGACTTTCTTTCCCTTTTCGGCGGCTTTTTGCTTTCCTTCCTCAAAGGCCTCCTTCCCCAGTTTAATCGATTTCACATAAACCAGGGACTGTAAATCCTCGCCGATTTCGCCTTTGTTTCGTTTGTTGAGAATATATTGCTCGACTTTTGATTCAGATCGGGACGCATCGGATTTGGCGGGATTATTTTCGGCCGGCCGCAGATACACGATTGCCGACAGACCGCCACTGATTTTCCGGCCGTCGTGGAGCGTGATCGCGTGCTCGTATTCCCGGACCGGATACGAGCGGCCTGTGTACATTTTTTCGTCGTTTGTCGTTTCCTTGAATTTCCACTCTTTCTCCATCCATTGTTTTTTGATTGTGCAATCGATTTGTTTTACTGCGCTGAGCGGAATTTCCCGCTGCCGCTGCAATTGCTCGTCGGCGATTTTCAAGCGTTTGTCTCGGGTAAGATAGATTTGGCCGGGGTGGATCGAGCCGTCGGAAAGTTCCAAATAACCGGGCACGGCGTCTTCACGCTGCGTGGTTGTCGATCCGAACGGATTGATCGTCGGCGGTTCCTGGGCGCACGCAATCCACATATTACCCAGCATCATTCCAACCGAAATGGCGACTAAAGAAAGGATTTTAGTCACATAAACACCCGCCGAAGGTATGTATTTGTGGAAAGACTCCGGGAGCAAGCTCCCGGGCTAAACGGAGCATACGACATTATTAACATGACATTATACTTCCATTCAACCATTGACTTGAACACCGTTGATGCGACAAAATACAATTTGGGTATATAATCTGCACTTTCCTAAAAAATGCCCAACTAGCCCAGTTTCCAATTTAGGATGATTTCGATAACTACTGAAAAACGCTGGAAAGAGTAAAAAACACTATGTGATAAAGGGA
>JBEKFZ010000074.1:0-20299 GCA_050013075.1 Thermoguttaceae bacterium
GATTGGAACTCCCGTTCGGTGGTGGAAATCAGCGGGCAAAAAAAATCGGACGGCTGGTTCTTTCATGCCATCACCGGCGAAGAATGGCTGCTGAAGATGAAATTCCGCACCACCCGAAACACGTTCAGGCAGGAAGATCTTGTCAAAAAACTCGACCTGAAACCGTTGAACGACATGCCCGAACTGCCACTTTACGGCACCGAGCCCAGGGTAAAATGCAAAAACCTCCGCGGACCGTGGCAGGAAATCGAACTTAGGGTTCATAGTTACGAGGAGATCGACCGGGTGGAGTTTTGGGACTTCGTCGATCGCGCAGTCGCGGGCTTCGCGCAATTCGCCAAACGCGTCGAGGAACATTCCGACATCCTTCAGCCTTGGAAACAACTCGGGCGCAAGTGGCATTTTTCCCGCAAAGGCTTTCCATTGGGCAAAAACATCCTGTGGAACGAAAAAGTGCTGGAAAAACTCATCGATCTGTTGACGGCCGCCGCCCCCGAAGCACAAATCCTTTGGAACAACAAACAAGTCGTGCCCTTCCAACTGCCCGAGCAAAAAGAACCCTGGGCCGCCGTGCAAACCAAAAAACTCGACGCCGTTTATTTGCACCTCGTCGGACCCAAAGGCCGTTTTACATTGGGCCAAATTACCGATCTGGGCCTCGAGCCCTGGGTTGAAGGCAATCGGCCGAATTACGATATGCTGCACCTGAAGTTCAGCTCAATCGCCGACCTTTCCCGCGGCGACCTGCCCGGATTTTTGAAAAAACACCATAAAGCAGTGCGGGGAAAATAAAATAAGAACCTCGTTCCCACGCTCCAGCGTGGGAACGAGATAGAATGTGACAATCCCGTTCATTTAGCCCCCGGTGAATACACCGGGGGCCCAGTAGAGAATTTTCCACTTTACCCCCCCGTGTATTCACGGGGGGCTAAATATTCACTTCTGGACACTTTCAAAATAATCCAATGTCAAATTCACTGATCCCAAACCGATTCCTTTTTCGCTTTTCCTTGCCGTGCCTGTATCGCGATCCGTTATGGACCGCCGCCGGCGCGGGATTGGAGGAGCGATTTCGCCTGGCGAATTTCGCCGAGTTGGAAGGCCGCACCCCGATCGCCGATGTCCGCGCGGCTTGGAACCAGTCGGGCCTGGCGTTTTCGGTCCGCATCTCCGGCAAGCGCCAAGCGCCCTGGTGCCGGGCGACCAAGCCCGAGGATTCCGACTGCTTCCAGGTCTGGATCGACACCCGCGACGTGCACAACGTGCACCGAGCCGGCCGTTATTGCCATCGCTTGGTTTTTTTGCCCGCCGGCGCGGGCCAGAACCTTGACGAACCTGCGGCCCAATTGCTCTCGATCAATCGGGCCAAGGAACTTCCCCGGCCGATTCAACCGAAACAATTGAATGTCTGCGCCAAAAAACTCTCGGACGGTTATCTTCTGGAGGCACACGTCTCCGGCGACGCCCTTACCGGTTTCGACCCCCAGGAACACCCCAAACTAGGCTTCACCTATGCGGTAATAGACCGCGAACTGGGCGAACAAACCCTTACCGTCGGCAGCCCCCTGCCCTATCAGGAAGACCCAAGCCTCTGGGCAACGCTGGAATTAGTAAAGAGCAAATAAACCGCTTGCGGTTTCGCAGACAAATTTAGTAGGGTGCGTGAAACGCACCAGCTTATTGGAGTGCGTGAAACGCACCAATTTGACTGTCGTTATATGGAGGTGTGTTTCACACACCCTACTGATCTATTCATTTTGCGTTTCAATAACCGCCAATTTCTGACCGACTTTGAGAACCTCGTCGAAAGTAACTATTTTTTCCACGAGGATTCCATTTATCGCGGCGGACAGATCGACCGTAACGCCGCCGCAAAGCACTTCCAAAACCGGCTCGCCCTCAGTTACCGTAGTGCCCCGCTTGACAAGCCACGAACTCACGGTGATCGGTTGATCCTCGATACCCAAATCCGGCATTGTAAGTTCGTATTGCGGCATGAAATAAAAAACCCGCCCGGCACGAGTGCCGAGGCTAAGCTAACCTCTTCACTGCCCACTGTCCACTATTAATCATTTTTCCCGCGTGATAACTGGACCTTACGAACGGTCCGCAGGCAACTTGCGAAAAGCCCATTTGCCGGGCGGCATTGCCTATTTCGTCGAATTCCTCCGGCGGCAGATACCTCGCTACCGGCAGTTGGGCCGGACCAGGCCGCAAATACTGGCCCAGCGTGAGCATCCGGCACCCGGCATCCAACAGGTCGGCGAGCGTATCGAACAATTCCTCGACAGTTTCGCCCAGCCCCAACATCAACCCGGTTTTGAGTCGGATATTGGGATTTTTCCACCCGATGCGGCGAAACATCTCCAAAGTCCAACGATAATCGGCCTTTGGTCCGCGGACCTCGGCGAACAGGCGCGGCACGGTTTCGGTATTGTGGTTATACACTTCCGGGGCGGCCTCGATCATTCGATCGACCGCCGCCGCGCTAGCGCCGAAGTCCGAAGGCAGCACCTCGACCGTGGCCGAGTTTTTACGGCGGATTTCGGCAATGGTTTGAACGAAATGCCCGGCCCCGCCGTCCGGCAAGTCGTCGCGCGTCACGCAAGTAACGACCACGTGTTTAAGCCCCAGTGTTTTCGCGGCCTCGGCCACACGGCGCGGCTCATCCGGATCAATAGGCTTGGGCTTGCCCTTTTTCACGTTGCAAAACCGGCAGCCACGCGTGCAGATATCGCCGAGGATCATGAAAGTGGCCGTCATCTCGGCGTAACATTCCATCCGGTTCGGACACTTGGCATGATCGCAAACGGTTTGCAGCCCCAACTCGTTTATCAATCTGGCCGTAAAATGATTGGCGTCGCCCTTGGGGACGTTGCGCTTCAGCCATCGCGGAAGCGACGTGGAGGCGGATGGAGAATGTGAAATGGGGAAAGACATATTCTTACTTCGCCTAACATATCGTTTGTTCAATTTGCAATTTTCAATTTACAATTTGCAATCCATTATTTATTTTTCAAACGATTATATCGACTTCAACAACGAATGGCCCGTAAACAGGTGATATCGATCGCATCCAAACGCCTCGGTCAAATGCCGAACCAAGGCGGCGCGGACCGTGGTCATTCTAATCGGCCCGCGGCGTTCGGCTGCCATCGAACTCATGCGGGTATGGTCCACGGGATCGGACTCCACCACGCGGAACAGTCCCAGGGGCGGATCGACGTTCAAATATGCACCATAATACGTGACCCAATTTCGCACTGCCACGCCCACGGCGGCCAATTGCCCGGTGCGTCCCCATACGCCGTGCCGACCGGGCAGTATACGTGCGCGGATGCCCAGGTCGTCCAGGGTTTCGACGATGCCCACCTGAAGGCGTTCCAAAAAGTCGCCCACCGTAAACCCGTGCCAGGCAAGCGGCGCCAAGGGATAAATCGCCAATTGTCCGGGACAGTGCAGCAGGCACCCGCCTCCCCGATTGGCGTAAATCACCTCGATTTCCCGGCTTTTTAGGGCACGGTTCTCGCGACTGACGTCGCCCGGCGATCCGCCGCGCCCGACGGTTATAATATCCGGATGCTCGCAAAGCAAAAGCACGATCTGCCCGTCGTCGCGACTGCCAACCTCGGCAATCAACCGGCACTGGAGCTCCAAACACCGCGAAAATGCCACGCGATCGAGAAAAAACGCCTCCAACGCAGGGGCCGATATGTCGAAATTGTTCCTTTCCTGGTCCACAATGGAACTTGAGTTTATCCCTCAAACCGGGTAAAAGATAGGGGAGGGAGATAAGAAGTGGGCAGTGGACGGTGGACAGTGGACGGTGAGCAGATGGTGGTCAGTGGATGGTGATTGATTTGATTTGTTTAGCCGCGACCCGAAGGGGAGCGTTTTTGTAGGACGATTTTATAAATCGTCCTACGAAGTTTAGCCCCGGCACTCGTGCCGGGCGATTTACCGGATACTTTCAAAGTGGCAAAACCAAAAGGCAAAAAGTCGGAAGCGGACCCAAACCAGCGCTCGATCGCCCAGAATCGCAAGGCCCACCATAATTTCCTGGTGATCGACACGCTGGAGTGCGGCCTGGCGCTGGTCGGCAGTGAGGTGAAGAGTCTGCGCAAGGGCCACGTTTCGCTCGAGGAGGCATACGCCCGGGTAAAAGACAACGAAGTCTGGCTCATCGGCTGCGACATTCCCGAATACACCGAGGCCAATCAGTTCAACCATCAGCCCAAGCGCCCGCGCAAACTGCTCATGCACCGGCGCGAAATCAAGCGTTTCGCCGCGTTGGCCTTTCAAAAAGGCCTGACCCTGGTGCCGTTGAAAATGTATTTCAAAGAGGGCCGGGCAAAGGTGCTTTTGGGACTTTGCAAAGGCAAACAAAAACAAGACAAACGCGAGGCCATGAAAAAGGCCGAAGTCCAACGCGATTTACGAAGGCAAATGTACCGGCGGCGATAAGTTTGCTCACACCGCAATAATCATGGCTTCAAACCGTTCCTCGGGAATCGGCAAGCCGTCGTCCTGGAGGGCGAGGATGTAGCCTTCAATGGCTTCCTTGATATTTTTGATCGCGTCTTCCCGTGAAGTTCCCTGAGAAATACAGCCCGGCAGACTGGGACATTCAGCGACCCAATAATTCTCCTCGCCTCGATATAAAATGACTTCTCTCATAATTCCTATTTTACTATAATAATAGTCGCAGTCAACCGTTGGCTTTGGAAGGGCCTTGGTCTGTGTTCGGACTTAAAGGGCTGAGCGGCCTAAAAAAGATTAACCTGCTCATGACGAGACTCACCAACACCGGTGCCAAACGACTACGAGAGGCACTACCGAAACTAAGGATTGAACTGAAACACTGAACTGGCCTGAGGTGGCCGAATGAATTGTCGTTGGATCGGGGTGCCCGTAAGACCCTTGGCCTGTTCGCACTTTGCGCAATAGGACAATTCGTTTCTCCAACAATACACAATGAGCCAATAATAGGAGCCATTATGAACAGCCCATTGTACCAGAGTCTTGAGCTTTGCTCAGGTTGCCAGAAGCGAGTGTTATTCAGCGCGGACGGGACATGTCCCGTCTGTGGACAGCCGCGTCTGACTGCGACATCGGTAACGGCCGAGGCAATTCCCGATGATTCCGGGACAATGTTCAAACGCTCCTTCAAAAAATGGCACGCATCACAAGGCTATAATCTCAAAGACTTGAAGAAGGCATCCGACAATTTGATAGCCATCGGCGTCGCAAAGTGTGTGTTAGCTGTGATGTTCATCGTCATTCCGTTCGTCGTGATCTTGATTATCCCCGCGCTTGCGCCTATTGCCAAAGTGATATGGGCGACAGGCGTAATAGGATTCCTGGGGTTGGGCTTGGTTGGCCTTATTGGTCTTCTTCGCGGGATATCCCGTAAAATGAAAGCGCGTGCCGGGGCATCGATCGTGAAGTGCTCACGATGCGGTAAGGAACAAGAGGTGATCGATTCGATTCTGGACTATCCTTGCGTCGACTGCACATCTCTTGTCTTCAGATCACTTGGCGACAGAGCAGCGCCGGTGGAGCTTGCTTGTCCGTATTGCGGGAATAAGTTTGGGGCAACACCTGGTCGGCAGCGTGTAAAATGCCCAGATTGCGCCATGGACTTGGCTGTAAACCGAGGGACCTGCACCCTGATTGAAGGGGCGATGCGCGAGTGTGTTAACTGCCACCATAGGATCCCCGTTTTAGCGCATTTCTGTGAGCACTGCCGCTGTGTCACACCCGAGCATCTCGCCCTAACGAAGACAATCACGTATCGGTCACGCGTAGGACGGAGTGCCTTTGGCCACTATATTTGCGCCCATGCGATCTTATCGGATCTTGAGATCCGCTGGGGGGCTTCAGGCAAGAAACATCCAGATATCAAGGCAATCACCCACACACTACCAGCTCTCTCGGTAATCCTGGAGGAATTAGAAGAAGCAGGCGACGAAATGGGCCTGCATGGCTTGATTCGAGAGGCACTCTGTCGGCTGGACCAACCATATCGGACGATGGTTACCGGTCTTCTCGATAGAATTCAACGCAATGGCCTCGACTATGCATACGCAATCGAAGACATTGGGTGCTTAGCCCCACAAGTCGAAGGCGTTTTCGATCTATTGGATTCAACGAGCACAGAAGATAGCGAGTTCTGGCGGTTCCGCCATGCTGCTAGGCTCCGCGAGAAAATCAAATGTAAGACAGAGAGCGAACGAACCGGCAAGACGAGTTATTTTGTACCGTGGGAAAGCCCCCTGGTGAAAGTCCAAAAAGTGGAAGAGAGAAGCCAGTTAAGTCCGGTTATCATAATCAAGTTTGCCGTGAAGGATTTTTCAGGGCTGACCAAACAGGTCCAGAACTTTGAAGATGCGGCAAAATCGGAGGAAAACAGATAATCCGAATGAGATCGATTTAGTTGCCAGCAACGAAAGATACCCTTGCAAAAAGTACGACCCAGCCACGAGGGGAAGTCGTCATTGGTGCCCTTTAGCTGTTCCACATACGGCAGAGGAAAAGAACCTCCCGCAAGGAGTCGCCGTCCGCTCCGTGACATAATGTACCTTCTGTAATGACAACCGCCCTCGATCGGCGGGGTGGCACTGACTAAAGTGGTTGTGATTGTATGCCACTCAACAGGAATAATACAAAATTTTCATATAGGCGTGGGGTATGACAGCCCCCTTCTTTTGTTGACGGGGTCTCCCATTTTTCCTCTACGTTGGATATCCTTTTACCAAACCAACCGCCCACACTTACCGTATATTAAATATAGTTACTTCAATACTAACATATCAATACCATGCCCGATATTTTGCACCTTAGAAACGTCAAAAAGACCTTCCGGCAGCCGGACGGGTCTGAACTGCACATCCTCGACGTTCCCGACTTTTGCGTATCCGAGGGCGAGCAGGTGATCCTGGTCGGGCCCAGCGGGTGCGGCAAGACCACGCTCCTGCACGTCATTGCCGGGATCAGCCGGCCGGACTCCGGCAAGGTCCGCATCGACGACTTCGACATTACCCTTATGAGCGAGGCCGAGTGCGACCGGTTCCGGGCCGAACGGATCGGTTACGTATTCCAAACCTTCAACCTCCTGCCCGCCTTTACGGCATTGGAAAACGTGCTTCTGGCAATGCGGTTCGCCCGCGGCCGGCCGAACAAGGCCAGGGCAAGGCAATTGCTCGAACGCGTCGGACTGGGACATCGCATGACCCATCGGCCGAGGATGCTATCGGTGGGCGAGCAGCAGCGCGTGGCCGTTGCCCGGGCGCTGGCCAACAAACCCAAACTACTCTTGGCCGACGAGCCCACGGCAAACGTCGATTCCGGCCACCAGCAGCAGATTCTGGATTTGATGCGCGAAACCTGCGCCGAGGAAAACGTGGCCATAGTGATGGTCACCCATAGCAGCGACGTGGCCGGACAGTTCAAACGCGTAAATAAACTCGAAGAATTCAATTTGGCAAGCAAAACGTCCCCTCTCCCGCCGGGAGATTAAAAACGCTCGCCTGCGGCTCGCGGCTAAACTTAAAACTTAAAACTGACAACTGATAACTTAAAACTGGATAATATGAGTCTCTGGAAAATTGCATGGCGAAGCATCAGGCAGCGGACGTTGGCCTCCGGGCTGACCGCCTTTTCGATGGGCATGGGCGTGGCCCTGGTGGTCACCGTGTTGGTAATCCACAGCGTGATCAGCCAATCTTTCCGCCGCGGCGCACAGGGTTACGATTTGATCATCGGCGCAAAGGGCAGCCCGTTGCAACTGGTCCTAAACACGGTTTTTCACCTGAGCCAGCCCCTGGAAAATATTCCTTACAGTTATTACCAGGAGTTTATCGAGGGCCGTTTCGCCCCGGCCGTTGAGGCGGCCATTCCGATTTGCACCGGTCACGATTACAAGGGCTATCCGGCCATAGCCACCATCCCGGAGTATTTCGAGAAGCTCACCTACCTGGAAGACAAGAAATACAGCTTTGCCGAAGGCAAGAATTTCGAGGAGGAAAACTACTGGGACGCGGTGATCGGCGACGTCGCCGCCCGGCGCACGGGCCTTAAATTGGGCGATACTTTCTCGCCCGTGCCCCAGACCGTCGAAACAGGCGAAAAACACCACCATCACGATTTCAAGGTGGTGGGCATTCTTGAGCATACCGGCACGCCCAACGACCGGGCGATATTCATGAACATCGAGGGCTTTTGGCGCGAACCGGCCCACCTCCAAGGAACACCCTCAGGCGTTGCCTTCTTAAGCGGCAAAAGCGGCGCAACAAGCGAAGAAACCGCGAAAAATCAAGCCGCCGAACAAGACGCCAATGCACACGACGCCCACGACAACGACGGCCACGATCGCGATGCCCATGAGCCGATCAACAAAGAAGTATCCGCAATCCTCGTTTGCACACAAACCCACAAACAGATTTTAGCCATGGATCTGGAGTCCGTGGTAAACAAAGAGCACGTAGCCCAGGCCGTTTATCCCTCGCTGGAAATTGCCAAACTGTTCGACAGCATTATCGGAAACATCCAGTTGCTGCTGTTGGTCCTGGCCGTGTTGGTTGTCATCGTGGCGGGCATCGGCATCATGGTGAGCATGTACAACTCGATGAGCGACCGCCGGCACGATATCGCCATCATGCGGGCCCTGGGCGCGAGCCGCTACACCGTAATGTCCATTATCCTCATGGAATCGATCCTGCTTTCACTCGGCGGCGGGGCGCTGGGCCTGCTGATCGGCCACGGGCTCGTCGGCGCGCTGGGCACGACCATCGCCGACCAGACCGGCGTGATCGTCAAGGCCTGGGACTTCCAAACCGTCGAACTAATCCTCATCCCCGGCCTGGTCGTGCTCGCCACCCTGGTCGGATACCTGCCCGCAATGTACGCCTACAAAACCGACGTGGTAAAATCCCTCATGGCGGGAACGTAAAAAAGGATGAGGGATGAGGGATGAAGGATGAGTGGAACCGCTTGCGGTTTCGCGTTAATCACCAACCATCACTCTCCGATAACTGATTACTGAAAACTGTGAACGGTAAACTGTAAACTGAAAACCAAAAACTCCCCCATGCACGTCCAGGAAACCCTCATTGACGAATCGCCCGAAGCCTCCGAGGCCGCCCCCGTGCCTTACCGGGCGCTGAACGTGACCGCGATTCTCAGTCTGGTTTTCGGCGCTTTCTCCATTCTTACCGTTTTCGGCTGGGTTTTTTGGGCCTTTCCCATTCTTTCCATCGCCCTGGCCGTAAGGGCCCTTAAACACATCCGCTACGCTTCCCAGGAATATACCGGCGAAGGCTTTGCCCGGGCCGCAATCGCCGTGGCGATCGTTCTTTGGCTCTCTGGCATGTATATCCAGCATTACATTAAACTGCACACCGTCCCATCCGGATACAAACCGATTACATTCGACTATCTCCAGCCCAATCCGGATCAGCCCGGCGAGATCATTCCGCCCGCGGCTTTTGAATTGGAACCCAGCGATAACAATCCGGACAAACGAATCTTCATCCAGGAAGGTTATATTTATCCCGGCCGGCGGAGCATCAACATCAAGGAATTTATTCTTGTGCCGACCCTCGGTCACTGCCAATTTTGCACCCGGCAACTCAGATCCACGGAAATGATCAACGTAAAATTATCCGGCGACCTGACCGTTGATTATTCATCCCGCCCCATCAAGCTCGGCGGCAAATTGCACATCGACCGCGAACAAGCCGTCAACCCCTTCGGCGGCCTGCCCTACCAGCTCGAGGCCGATTATCTGCTGGAATAGTGGGCAGTGTGCGGTGCGAAACCGCAAGCGGTTTCATGGTTTAATTCATCATTCAGCATTCATCATTCTTTTTTTCATCCTTCATCCCTCATCCTTTTTATCTCTCTTCCCCGAATTAAGGTAATCCGATATAATCATTCACTTATGTCCGATTACATTATTCGATACGGGGTAATGCGTTTCCTGGGGGTGTTTTCCGCCCCGGCGGGCCAGTTATTCCGCCGGAGTACGCAGGTCATCACCCGAACCGACCGCGGCCTGGAGGCCGGCGAAATACTCGCCGAGGCCACACCCGACGCCGTTGCCCGCCTGACCGATCCGCCCACCGGGCAGATCCTCCGCGCCATGACCCCCGAAGACGCCAACGAACTGGCCCGCATCGAAAAACACACCTCCGAGGAATTGGGCGTATGCCAGCGTTACATCGACCAACTGGAATTGAAAATGCAACTGGTCGACTTGGAACACATTTTCGGCGGCGAGCGGATCGTAATCTACTATCTGGCCGACAACCGCGTCGATTTCCGCGAACTGGTCCGGCTGCTGGCCGGCGAGTTTCAAACTCGCATCGAAATGCGGCAAATCGGCGTACGCGACGAAGCCAAGCTCCTGGCCGACTACGGCGACTGCGGCTGCCCGGTCTGCTGCAACACCCACCTGGTCCAGATGCCCCCGGTTTCCATGCGCATGGCCAAGATGCAAAAGGCCACCCTCGACCCCACGAAAATCTCCGGCCGTTGCGGACGCTTGAAGTGTTGCCTGCGCTATGAATTCGATATTTACGAGGACCTGCAAAAACAATTCCCGCCGTTGGGTTCGATTGTCATCACCCCCGAGGGCCGGGGAAAAGTAGTCGGGCATGAAATCCTCGGCGGCCAACTCCAGGTGCTCACCGACGATCACCGCCGGCTGACGGTCCCCTTTGACAAAGCCGAACTCGATCAAACCGCGCCCCCCATCCCCATGGAGCCGGAACCCGAAATGTCCGATCAGGAAGAGGACCAACAGATAGAATAAGAGCCTATCCTAAAACAATAATGTCATTCTGAGCGAAGCGAAGAATCTTCAAGGGATATATAGCTAAAATGGGCAATATATTGCCAAATACGGAGATCCTTCGCTACGCTCAGGATGACTTTGGGGATAGGTTCTAAGTCTGATAAATGGAAGATAGTATATGGTAGATAGCAAGTGGACGGTGGACGGTGGATGGTGGACTGTGCGAACCCACAAGCCGGTTAATGCAAAATTCATCATTCATTATTCATCCTTCATCCTTCATCCTTCATCCTTTTAATATCGCCATGCTCGATCCTTCCGACTCCTTTGTCGCATTGCTGAGAGAAGACCGGCGGTACAAGCCGGAGGCTTATATATTCATCTTCGAGGCCTTGAACTATGCTCAAAACGTACTGGGCATGGGCGCGGAAAAACCCGGCGAATTCAGTTCGCAAGCCGCACCGGCCAACAAGCCCGAAGAAAGGGTCGAACAGCATGTAACCGGGCAGGAACTTTGCGAGGCCATCCGTGTTTACGCCTTGCACCAATACGGTTACATGGCGAAAATCGTGCTCAACAACTGGGGACTTCATAACACCGGCGATTTCGGCGAGATAGTTTTTAATTTAATTCGCATCGGAAAAATGAGAAAAACCCCTTCCGATACCCGCGTGGATTTCAACAATCTCTACGATTTCGATACCGCCTTCCGCGACGATTTTCACATTACGCCGCCGGAATAGACTTTAAACTCCAGTGAACAATGACCAAACGCCGTCCTAATACATCCCGCCGCGAAGATCAGGCAAATACCACGGCCTTGCAAAAGTGTCTTCTTGCAGCGGCCGTTGCATTGGAAATTGTTTGGGTCGTTTTTCTCATGATCCTGGCGGCCACGAAATGATCCGTTTATCCCGCTATGTTGGGGCAGCAGTTTAACTACTGCCCCAACATAGAAGCCCGGGCACTTGTGCCCGGAGGTTTTCCATAATAGTGTCTATGCTTACGTCGGTCCTGCTGGCATTGTTGCTGACGGTCGCGGCGCAAAAGGATGCCGATCGAACGGCCCCGCCCGAGCGTCCCGTGTTCGGATTTCCCAACGAAGACGGCATCCCATCCGCGTCTGCCGCCCCATCGGACCCGAATCTCGCGCCCGACGCAAACAACCGGTTACCCGAATCCTTCATAAGCGACGCCCGGCTGGCTGATATTTGTTTTATCGACGGCCAATACGGCTGGGCGGTGGGCGATCGCGGCGCCATCTGGCATACCGAAGACGGCGGCCGGCAATGGCTCTTACAGCCCAGCGGCGTTAATTGCCCGTTGCAGTCGGTTTGTTTCCTAACCAGGAAAATCGGCTTTACGGCGGGCGGATCGGCCCAACCATATTCGCACACCGGCGCGGGCGCGCTGCTTACAACCCGCGACGGAGGTCAAACCTGGACCGCCACTGCCCGCCTCACGTTGCCCGCACTTAAAAAAATCATCTTCACCGATCCCGAGCACGGCTGGGCGATCGGTTTTCCCTCGGCCATGTATCGCTCGGGCGTATTCGCCTCGGACGACGGCGGCCGAAGTTGGCGTCCCTTGTTCGGATCGGACGGTTCCGCCTGGTTGACCGGCGATTTTCTCACTCCCGCCGCCGGGGCATTGGCCGGCTGTTATGCCACGGCAGCCACGGTCGGCCGCGGCGAAATCGAACCGTTCCGCATCAACGATACCGGGTTGCAAAATCTTCGCCAGTTGCGCCTTGTGCCTCCGCTTTACGGCTGGCTGGTCGGCGACGGCGGACTTGCAATGCTCACCGGAAACGCCGGCGCGGCCTGGCACGTTCCCTCGGGCAATTTTCCGGCGCAAGCCGCCCGGCATTTCGATTTCGCCGCCCTGGCAGTGCGCGGTCCCAAGGCCTGGATCGCCGGAACGCCCGGCACTCGGGTTTTTTACTCCCCCGACGCCGGAGCTACCTGGAGTTCGTTTTCCACCGGCGTCTCCACCCCGCTTACGGCGATTACTTTTGCCAATGACGAACATGGCTGGGCCGCCGGAGCGCTGGGAACCATTCTGGCCACCGCCGACGGCGGGCGGACCTGGCAACGGCAACGCTCCGGCGGAACCCGGGCGGCCATCCTCGCTCTGGTGGCCCAAGCCGAAGACGTACCCTTGGAATTACTCGCCAAACTTTCGGGCAATGACGGATACCTCAGCGCGGTCGAGGTCCTTACCCGGCGCGACGTCGAGGTCCGCCCCAACGACGACGTCCCGCTGGCCGAACGCCTCAATCAGGCCGTGGCCGCCGTGGGCGGCAGCTACGCCGACCTCGCCTGGCAGTTCCCCTTGCGCCAAAGCGGAGTGCAACTCACCGCCGGGCATTATGTCCGGCATTGGGACCTCATCCACAACGGCCGCGGCATGGAGACTCTGGAAGAACACTTAGTCAGGCAATTACGCCTTTGGCGCCCGGACGCGGTTGTTACCGACAACATCAATTCCCGCGACGCGGATCAACTCGGCCAACTCATCGGCAAGGCGGTGTTGCAGGCCGTCGATAAGGCGGCCGATGCGAGTTCCTATCCCGGGCAAATCGCCGAAGCCGGCTTAAGTCCCTGGCAAGTAAAAAAAGTTTACTCCGCCGCGGATTCCCTCGTGCACGGTTCGATGGATTTAGCAACGTCGCAATTCGCCGCCCGGCTTGGCCGATCCCTGGCCGATGCCGCCGCCGAACCGCGCGGGCTGCTGTCCGACCGCTTTTGCCTTTCACCGCCAACGCTGGGATTCATCGCCTTGACCGACCGCCCGGCCGACAATCAACAATCGCGCGACTTGATGGCCGGCCTGGCCCCGGGCTCGGAAGCACGCCGGGAATTAACCAGCGCGCCGGTGGAAAATATCGACGCCCTCCAACGCACGGCCCTAAAACAGCGCAACGCCCGGGCCATCCTGGAACAGGCCCTGCGCAATCCGGACGCGCAATCCAACCTCTTGGCGCAAAGCAGCGAATTAATCCGCGGTTTGGACTACGACGGCGCAGGGCGCATACTCTATTACCTTGCCGATCGATTTCATCGCACAGGCCGATGGACTATGGCCGCCGAAACCTTTACAATCCTCGCCGACCGTTATCCGCAACATCCGTTGGCCCGGCCGGCCTTGCTCTGGCTGGTGCAATACTACGCAAGCGGTGAAATCGCCTGGCAAGAGCACTCCGTGCGAAATGCAATCCCGCGCCAACCCTCGGCGCCGGCGCTTGATGCGGCAAAACTTGAAGACCGCCTGGCCCGCGCCGCAACCTTGGGCAAACAAATCGAGCGGACCCGCCCCGATCTGTTCGCCGAGCCTGCGCTAAGATTTCCCCTGGCCGCGGCCTGGCGAAATCAAGGCTCGCCCAAGCCGGCCGAACAATTCTACCTGGCCGAAAGCCGCAGCCCGGACCGCGACGCATGGTCGGCCTGCGCCAAAGGCGAAATTTCGCTGGCCGATCCGAATACCAAGCAATCCAAGCCCACACAGCCATGCTGGAAGGCCGCGGTCAAGCCCAAGTTGGACGGGCGCCTGGACGACGCCGTTTGGCAAAAAATCGAATCAGTTCCGCTTAAAAGCCCGCTGAAGGACGACGACGATTGGCCCGCCGTGGCCGCTTTTGCCTACGACAACGAGTTTCTTTACATCGCCGTAACTTGCCGGCGTGCGCCCGGAGTGAAATACGAGCCTGCCACAACGCCGCGGCCGCGCGACGCCGATCTCACGGCCCGGGATCGCGTGGACATACTCATCGACATCGACCGCGACTTCGCCACATATTACCAACTCTCGTTCGACTATCGCGGGTTTACTGCCGAGTCCCTATGGGGCGATCCAGCCTGGAACCCAACTTGGTTCGTGGCCGCCAACTTGACCGACGAAGCCTGGACCGTGGAGGCAGCCGTTCCCTTGGATCAAATTACCGGTCAACACCCCAAGCTGCGGGACGTATGGACCGTGGGAGTGCAACGGACCATCCCAGGCGTGGGTTTTCAATCCTGGTCCACTCCCGCTTCCACCCAGGTGATGCCGGAGGGATTTGGTTACCTGATTTTTCAGTAACGCTTGACAACGATACTCTTAGGGTGCGACAATCTCCTATTGCATGGTTCGGCAGCGACCAAACAGCAGAGCCGGACCGTGTCGGCAGCGGCCAAACAGCAGAGCCGGACCGTGTCGGTCCGGTATTTTTGCCGCACTTTGGCTGGATGCAAACCTTAAACCAAAACCCTTCCACACCGAGTTGCATTGATGAATCGCACAGTAACTAACGGATGTATTGCGGCAGGCGCCGTCCTGTTTTTGCTTTTTTTCGCGGGATGCGGGACCAGCTATTACGAACAACGCCTGGATAAGCGGATCAAGGAGCTTAAATTAGGCTCCAAGTTCAATCTCTTGTCGTCGCCGATCGATGTGCCCGGCACGCAGGTAACGATTTGCGTTCCGCAAAAAAACGATTCCAACAAACAAGCTTATGAAAACATGTTAACCGGCGGTTTTGAAAGTCCGCCTTTGCAGGAAGGCGCCACGCCCGACGGTAGGCCGATCGATCTCCGGCGGATAAAACCCAACCTGGTTGAAATAACCGACTTGAAACTTACATTCGAAGGGTTCATTCCGGACGCCAAAGGAGGCAAACAACCCTATTATCTTTATGTGGCCGTGAGCACTGGTCCAAACAGGGCAAATTACCCCAGAAACCTGCAGGGCGAACTGGTTTCAAAAATTAATGAGACCACCCCGCTAACCGAGTATAAAGCCCAAACCCCCGAGGGCCGATCCATCGACTGGCAAGAGTGCCACGCTACCGGGAATCAACAATTCTATTACGTCAAGCCTAGTGGAGAGGGCCAATTCGTTCAGTTGCACGGCGCCATTGAATTGCTCTTCCACGAAGAAAACGACGCCTTGGTTACCCTGATTTGGCGCTGGCCCGCCGGACTGGAAAACACTATCGATTTCAAATCGTGGATGGATATGACGGCCGGCTGCATGAAGGTAAAACCCAAAACCCCGGCCCCAGGCGGCGAATAAACACGTTCCCACACTCCGGCAAAAACTTGTTCCCACGCTCCAGCGCGGGAACGATTGTAACCGCTTGCGGTTTCGCAATTTGTTATTTTCTCCGGCGCAAATAGCCCGCGCTCGATTGAAAATACTTCCGCCGCCGCTGTTTAATTATCTCCCGGTCTTCCTTTTGCCGGGCCTTTAGATCGGCCATGTTCGCCAGGCAAAACCGGCAGCCTACCACCTCCAAATGAAACGCAATGTAGTCGGCCGTTTTCTCGCTCAGGGCCTGCAACAAAAAACTGCCTAATTGCTCCTTCGTCGGGCAACTCAAACGATGACCGCGCCAGATCTCGCCCACTGAATGTACGCCCGCGTTCCGCCTGGCGTGGATCGTACTGAGTCGTCCTATCAAACTGCGATCCGCCCGCAGCACCCGTTCGATAGCCGCCATCTCTTCGGCGGGCAAGGCCTCGTCAAGGTAGGCTTCCAGTTCGGATTCTCGGATCTCAGTACTCATCCCCTCCAACATACCATCCGACGCTCGGTAATGCTACCCGGCCTCGGATTCTGGCGGAATTTTAACCCTTTATCGCGCCGGATCGCGGGAACAAGGTTAAAACCGCTTGCGGTTTCGCGCTGCCCACTGTCCACCGCCCACTTGCCCACCGTCCACTGCCCACTAATTAACGCTGGGCCGTTTTTACCGTGCCTATCGGCAGATATCCGTACCAGGTTTTATCGCCCCGGAGGATGTAGAACATCACCGGGTTAAGACTGGCAAAGTCGGGCCGGTTAAGAATATAGGTGACGTTTTCCAGCGAAACTGTCTCCCAGATGTGCACGCCCACCAGTACGTCCCCAGTGCGGATGCCCTGGTTGGCGGCCGGACTGTTTGCACGCACGGCGGTGATCTTCAATCCGCCGCTATATCGCGTTTGATGGGCTAAGCGGAATTCCTCGGCCGATATCGGTTTCAGTTCCAGGCCCAGCGCTTCCCAGATCGGTCCGGTGGGCGTTTTTTGCGTTTCCGGCTGTGCCGCCAGGGTCAGACGCTTTGCCGTGGATTCGCCCGATCGCCTCAGCGCTATTTCGATTTTGTCGCCGGGTTTGCAGTCCAAAAAAGCCCGTTGCAGATCCAATGCCCGATGGATTTCCACGTCGTCAAGCCGTGTAATCACGTCGCCGGGTTTAATGCCGGCCTCTGCCGCGGGACTGCTCTTTTCCACCGATTCCACAACCACTCCCAGTGAAGTCCCCCCTGAATTCTCGGTGCCCGCAACAACCCCGTGCCAGGTCTTGTTCGCATTAACGGACGCCAACATCGATGCCGCCGCCGACATGGCCTTGTCCGCCGGAATGGCAAATCCAATCCCTTGCGCGCCCGCCCGCACCGCCACGTTAATCCCGATCAACTCGCCGTCGATGTTCAACAGCGGACCCCCGGAATTGCCCGGATTTATGCTCGCGTCGGTCTGGATCAGATCGTCGTAATACTGAGCGTCGTTGACCTGCACCGATCGATGCAATGCGCTTACTATCCCCCGGGTTACCGTGTGTTCGTATCCGTAGGCGTTGCCCATGGCAATCACGGTTTCCCCGGTCATCAGGTCCGAGGAGGTGCCAATTTTAATAACGGGAATTTCCTGCTTGGCGTCAATCTTTATTATCGCCAGGTCCGTTTCCGCATCCCGGGCGATCAGCTTGGCAACATACTTCTCCCCGCCGACCAAAGTTACTTGAATATCCCGGACCCCGTCGACTACGTGATAATTCGTGATGATATATCCTCGGTGGTCGATCACCACGCCCGTGCCCATGCCGTTCACCCGGCGCCCGGCATCAGCCCCCGGTGGCTGGACGGTGCTTGCCGCGACCGTTTTTTCACCGCGGATGTTGACCACCGAATCCCGGGCGCCCTCCACCGCCTTGACAATCGGGCTGAACCTCTGTTCCGAGCCGGCGGCATTCTGAAACCACAATATGGAAAGAATTATCGCCGCCATGCACAACGCGGCGTTGGTGCTGAATGACCATCTTGGGCGTGCTGTTCGATGGGGCATGGGGCGTCTATTGCACTTGTTATCTGTTTGACCGCGGCCTCCGCTTTTTGGCGGCCGCACGCAGGACAACCCAAGCGCGGGCTTATCCATCCCACGCCATCGTAAGAGTACTTGTGGTTCATCGGTTCCATACAATCCATGCCTTGATTAGTCCAAACGCCACCGGAAAAACCAACCCATACCACCAGACATCATATTGCGTGGTTTGGAAAGAATAGGCAAAATGCTCTAGTCGAGCGCCTCGGGTAATGAATGTCGAGTTTTCGCCTCAGAGCCGGGCCGTGTCGGGTGCGGAATTACCGGGGCGACACGTCCCGGCTCTGACTTTTCCACGCGACATTAACTTTCCCGACACTCAATAGCCGCAGCACTTGTGCCGCTAGTCAAACGCAATGGCGGCACGGTCTATCGAGTACCGCGCTCGGACGGCCGTGGCGGTAGCTGGGCCTCGATCAACTGCTCGGGCTTCTTTACCGGAGGCGAAGAAAATATCCAACTCGACGACTCCCGAGGCATATCAAGCTGCCTGGGAACCGATGTGCCCGACTTGTCCATATCTGATGTGATCGGCGGAGGGGGAATTTCCTCGGGCAACGGGGCCTTGGGCTGTGAATTTTTTGCCGGCACGGAAGACTCTCGCTCCTTTGGAATTGGGGCCTTTTCATAAGAGACCGGCTGCATGCCTTCGTCCCTGGGACAAAACACCGGTTGTGTAGGCACCGGAGCAAATCTGGCAATGACCGGCGCCTGGGCCTGTTCCCCTTTTTCCGGCTCTTTAAAGCGCCCCAAGCGTCCGCAATTGGCGCAAATTCCCAACCGGCCGCGCCGTGCCATTAGTTTGGCAAAAGGCGAGTTATTAAGTTTTTCAAGCTGCTTGGGATCGGCTTCGTTTAGAACTTCGCCTTCCTCATTACCACCGGAGGTGCAATCCGGCTCTTTGGGAATGGATGCCGTACATCCCCCGGTACACTCCGAGGCCCCATTGCAGCAGCACCCCGCCCGTTTGTATTCCAGCGACCAATTATTCGATTGACAGAGCATCCAGCCTTGTTCCGTCCTGTGCCACGAGCACCCCCAGCCGCTGATTAAAAGGGCGCCAAGGGGAATAATCATTCCCCAGATCCCCCAAATACGCCTGTGCACGGCAAATCCCCCCTAACGCAAGGCATTATAAACAATGTAAAAGTAAACCGCTTGCGGTTTTGCAATGCATCAAGTAAACCGCTTGCGGTTTCGCAATATAGTTGCCACAACCTACAATAGGTCCCTTAGGCTTGGATCGGCATGTAACAATCGGAAAATTAGGAATATTCGGAAAAGATTGCCCATTTTCACTGCTACAAGGAATATAGCCTGTAGGGTGCGTGAAACGCACCCCCGACAGATTATGGTGCGTTTCACGCACCCTACAAAAATTCAAACCGCTTACTGCTGCAAAGAATACAGTATTACATTCAGTCCGATCCGGGCGGCGTCCTCGCGGATATAGCCCCGGCATTCCAGCGAGTCCAGCTTTTCCAATGCGCAACTGACGTCGTATGGCGAGAAGATCACTCCCCAGCGATCGTCGAACTTGATGCCTTCCAAGTCCGGCTGGACTTTTTTCAGCGTCGCCGACAACGGAGCGGCAGCGCCCCGGTTCTGCGGATCGCGCCGGGTGACGACTTTCAAATCGAATCCGCCGAATTTCGTGCTCAAAAGCAGATCGTCCGCCGCTATGCGTTCCAACTTGTTTTGCGGGAAAATGGCGGCCATTTCACGCCGGAACGACTCGCTGAACGCCCGGCTGGCGCATATCGAATCGGCAAACACCATCCCTCCGCGCTCGATGTATTTTTTTAATTGAGCCCGCTCCGCCTCGGTAAAGCGAAATGCATTCCGCCCTTGCATGAACACCAGGTGGTAATCGAACAGTGCGTCGTCGGTGATGTCGAGTAATTCCTCCCGGGCGGTAGCGCGGATTTTCAGCTCCCGGCCGGCCAAATCCAAAAGATTCGTAAGCGCCCTGGGCGCGGTATTGCATCCGCCGGGATGCCGTATCTTGGCGATGTACAACCTCCCGCGCTGGGCCTGATCGCCCGGCCGCCGCGAAGTCTGCACCCTGAAATACTCCTCTTTCCCCAGCAATTCCCGATTCGTGGCATAAGCCAAGACGTTGATCCCCAGGCCCATTGCGGCGTCGATTTGCGCCTGCACCGAAGGCTTAAAAGTCTGCCCCCGGCCGCTGCGGGCAAGCTCCCACAGGCAGGAAAGCGAGGCCCTGGGATTATCCGGCGGATCCAGGGGCGCATAAACCACGCTCGTGCGGCAGCCGAAATCGATTCCCAGCAGCGGCCGCAACTGCTCGGGCGAAATGATTTCCTCGGCGTGCCAGATCGGATGGTCGGGATCCAATAAGCGCAGCCGATATTCCGGC
>JBEKFZ010000075.1:0-19873 GCA_050013075.1 Thermoguttaceae bacterium
ATATCTTGTAGATTCTTCGCTTTGCTCAGAATGACATTATTGTTTTAGGATAGGCTCTTAACGTAGCAGGCACACTCCGTGTGCCGTAACCGCACACGGAGTGTGCGGACTACGTTATTTTTCGCTTCTTCTTCTTGGCCGAGGCAATAAGCGGAGTGGTGATTTTTTCATAAAGCGCAAAAAGAAACTCCACCCGCTGCCGTTCGCTGGTAAATGGCTGGCTCCGATAACACCGGTCCACCGCCCGATCCAATGCGTCGTGGGCCTTTACCAGTTTGGCGGGCATGGATAGCGGATCGTAAAGATCGGCCAATGTCGAGCCTGTTTTCAAATACTCCTCGCGCACATCCAACACCATTTGCGCCGCCTTCTCGACCACCTCCCGCTGCTTATCCGTTGGCGACTCCGGCCACGGGAAATTGTTGTAAACAAGCTTGGCGGAATAGCGGTAATCTGATTTTAACCGTCCACAAACATGCCGCACCTATGCCATTTGAATGGCTGAAGATAATATACCGAAGTGATAAAGATTTGCATGCGGGAACACAAATACAAGATCACTTACAAGTGTTCTTGATGATATAAATCCCATCGGTATATAACGTCGTCGTTCCGATGACACTTTTGGGATTAGAAGAAAAGTCCTTTTTGGCATGTTTTCGACATGAAAACGAGTCGGGGTTTCCGCCAGCTTTTTGGTTAGATGATTTCTTTGTTTATTCTGACTTTCATCTGTTTTGCCTTTTGCCGAAATTTCTCCTCTGCGATATTTTGCAACAAGTTCGACTCGTTTTTTAACCTCTGGCAAAGCGCGTATTTCATTCGGCGAACAATCGCCGAGCCATAGGCACCAACGTTCAATGCCATTTATGAATTCAACCGAACCGATCCATTGACGAAAATACTTGCGTGCCTTCGGCTCCAACTTTAGGAACTCAGTTTTTTGCTCCGGTGTGAAAAGATAGTATCCCCCGTCGATTGGCTTGTTTCCAATGCCGATTTCCGGCACTTCGGAGATCGGTTTTTGTCGGTTGACTATCGCCAAGTCCGGGCCTTCCAAAAGATATGGGCTGATATTACTTGCTTTTGTTACAGATGGCTTTCCTTCATGACATTCGTATATGCGTTTGTTATTCGCGCTGAAAGTAGCAAATCCAATAATAACCACATGCACATGCGCTTTGCCTTTAGCTTCGCTTTCCCAAGCGAATGTTCGATGTCCGAAATGGATTTTGACGCCGTAACGCTCGAAAAGTGTATTCCATAGCACCCCGACTTGCTCGCCTTGTGTGATTGAGTTGGTCGATACGAAACCGACGACAATCTTCTTTCCGTGAATATATTCGGCGGCTTTGAAATACCAACCGGTCACGTAATCCAACAGTCCGCTGTTTTTTACCTTGCCCGCCACAAGATCCATGTCGGACCGCTGTTCTTTTGTTTGATATTTTCCGCCCACAAACGGCGGATTTCCCAGAACATAGTTGCAATCTTCGGGCGGCAGGATTTTTTTCCAGTCAAGGCGCAGTGCATTGCCAATGACAATCGTAGGCGACTTTTTTAGCGGCAAACGCACAAAGTATTGGCCGAAGACTTCGGATAGCCTAATATTCATCTGATGATCCATCAGCCACATGGCCACTTCGGCGATTCGGGCCGGCCACTCGCTGATCTCGATGCCGTAAAAGGCGTCCACATCGACCATCGAGAGGTTAAAAATATCAATCTGCTTTTGTCCTTTATGAATTGCGGTCAACACATCAAGTTCCAACAATCGCAGCTCCCGATACGCAATCACCAAGAAATTTCCGCATCCGCACGCAGGGTCAAGGAACCGCAGCCCGGCAATTTTCTGGTGAAACTGCTTTAGTTGATTCTTGTTGCCTTTTATGCGTTCAAATTCCGCCCGGAGATCGTCGAGAAACAACAAGCGAATGACTTTCATAATGTCGCGCTCGCTGGTATAATGCCCGCCGATCTGCCGTCGCTCGCGCGGCTCCATCACTCCTTGAAAAAGTGAACCGAAAATGGCGGGCGAAATCCTCGACCAGTTGAAAGTGGTGCATTGCTCCAAGGCAACGTACATATCGCGATTGAAGTCGGCAAATCCCAACTGCTCCGAAAACAACGCACCATTCACGTAAGGAAAGGCCGTCAGAGTTTCATCGAGATTCTTTTGCCGGTTCTCAGGCGGAGTGTTAAGCACCGCGAACAAATGCGACAATTGCGGTCCCAGATCGCTTCCGTCCGGCTTGGTTCGATCCTTGAGATAGAAGCTGAATGCATCGCGCTCGAATATCTCAGTATCTTCGGCAAAAAGGCAAAACAAAATGCGCACTAAAAAACGTTCGAGTTCGTGGCCGCTGTAGCCGCCATCTTCCAAGGTGTCATGCAGGAGATCCATGTGCTCGACGGCACGGATATTGATTGGATCTTGATCCTCGAATTTATGTTGCTTGTAGCCCGCGATAAAGGCGAACTGATGGATATTCTTGTGCAGTTCATCCAGCGGAAATTCAATGCTCTCGACGCGAAATTGGTCGAAAAGCGGGAGTTTCTTTTGTTCTTCAGGCTCTAAATCGTGAAGCGCGAATCGGGCAAAATCCGAAACGATAACGTAACGCGGAATGTCCGCTTCACGGCCTTCACGAAACAAGTCGCGAATGTATTGAAATGCTTGGGATTCGGCTTTGCCCAGGTCTTTGCCAAAGCTTTTATGTTCAACCAACAACATTCCCGGCCAAAAAAGATCGATATAACTATATTGGCCGGAAATTTTCTTTACCGGTTCCTCGAATGAAGCCACAATCCGGCGGCGGACGCCGAAAACTCCGAAAAACTCGTTCCAAAAAGTCTGTTTTTCGGCGCTTTCACTTTTTACACCGGCCCATTCGCGCGAAAAACTGATGGCATTCTGGCGGATTTCGTTCCAAGAAAGTTTTGGCATATAAGGCTATCCTTTTCCGACATTCTCCATTGCACCGATATTATACCATCTATAACTTGTTGTCTAAAAGAGGGTTGAATAGGGGGTTGCCAAACAATATCGGCCTCCTTATCTTAACGGGTATGTTTTATTCCAAACACGGCGCAGGCTTTTCTCGCCTGGGGGGATCGCCTGCGGTTGTGGAGATTTTGCCATGAGCGATCCGGCGGAGAAAGCGAAAGGGCGGATCAATCCATTGCTGGATGACGCGGATTTCCAGATCGCCGCGGAGCCGGTCAAGCCCGGCGCCGAGCCGGTCGAGACGCGCGTTGTGCCGGATTTCGTGGAAAGGCATATCCGGGCGGCCCAGCAGAAGCGCGTCAGTGCGGCCGAAGAGTTGCCGCCACCGCCGCGCTGGCCCATGCTCTCCGGCATATTCACCTTCCCGTTCTACCTGAACACGCTCGGCCCGTGGATGTTCATTTCCATCGGGCTTATGGTCTTTGCCTGGCTGTTTATGTTCTGGTTGGCGTACGGGGCCATGGATACGTCGACTGCGTATTATTTAGGTCTTCCCGCGCTGACGGCTGGAATTCTTGCCATCGGATATGCCGCATCATGTTTTTTTAGCATTATCGAGGAAACCTCCAACGGTTGGGATACATTCGAGGTCTCGCCCGGGACCGAATGGAAAGAATGGATCTGGAGCTTCCTGCATATAACCGCGTTGGCGTCGCAGGCGGGCATGGTCGGATATGCGTTGAAGTTGGTTTGCTCCGCAGACTCATGGCTGACGATGATCGCTGGCACACTGGCGTTGTTTCCACTGGTGCTCTTGGGCGCATTGGCTGCTGACGGGGCCTGGGCGCCGCTGGCGATCGGAAAGATTCTGCAAAGTTTTTTCCAAGTAGGGTGGGCATGGTGCCTTTTTTACCTGGAAACAATTCCCATGGCCGTGGGCTGGACCTTACTTGTACAAATCGGACTGGCCGGGCAGGGGCCGTGGCTGGCGCCTTTGTACGCCGCGCCGCTTTTGGCGGCGATTATCTTGATTTACGCCCGGCTAATCGGCAGACTAGCCGGATGTATTTCGGCGGCAACAAAACTTTTAAATGAAGGAGACGACGATGAAAAACCTTAATGGAAAAACGTGGACCCTAGCCGCCGCGCTCGGCGCGGTTCTGGCAATCGGCGGTTGTGGCGGCCCGGCGGTCGTGCCCACTTCGTACAACACATTCAATTCCAAGGACGGATCTTTCCAGATCCAATATCCGGCCGGATGGGAAGCGGACAGCGGCGACCGATCCGGATATGCCTGGGCAAAATTCACCTCCGGAAGCGCGGAGATATCGGTCGATGCGAACATAGCCGGTTCGGTCATCGGCGACCTATCCAAGTCGAGCGGCATTTCGCTGGGAATCGAAGTCGATCATGAAGATCGCACGCCCGTGGCCTCGGTCCACGCCCACGAGAAGCAGCAGTTCGAGGATTCGGCGGGCGTCAAGGAGGAGAAGCCCGTGGTGGTGAAAACCGGCTTTCCGGATGCGCGGAAATCGGAATTTTCCGGCACAAAGACCTTCGGCGGCACGATCCGCGGTTACCGGGTAACGGCCTTGAGCGCCGATAAGCGAATCCGCGTGGTCTGCCAGTGCCCGGAGTCCGAGTGGGAAGCCCTAAAACCCGCCTTTAATAAGGCAATCGAAAGCGTGGCAATGGGTAAGGCGCATCCCTTTTAAAAAAGGGGTCAGAACTATTTTCCTTATTTCAAAAAGCGGCCGGAGGTGTATTCACCGGGGGCTATTGAGTCTCAGGTAATGAATGTCGTGTTTTCGCCTCAGAGCTGGGCCGTGTCGGCCCGGAATTACCGGGGCGACACGCCCCGGCTCTGACTTTTCATGCGACATTCTTTTCCTGAGTATCGATAAATATGCCTGTTTTTTAATTCTTAATTCCGGGATAACCCCATCTACTTTCGTGCCATACCAGCCACGCGACAAACGACGCCACGCTCAGCGGCAGGAGCATGGCAAAGGCCGGATGGAGATGTTTAAGCAGTGGTGTTTCGACCTCGCCGCATGAACATAGAACAAGGATGAGCCAGGTCAGGACGGTCCAGATGCGATGCTTTTGTTCCTCGAAACTTACAAGCACCGCCCAGGCGGCCGACGGGGCGATGATGCCGTAGGTCAACTGCTCGGCCCCGGGACCGAAAAGCAGTTGCCAGGAAACCCAGATCGAGATGATCGCCATCAATAACCGGCCCGTCGAGGTGATCCGCCGGCGTTGGTAAAGGCACCACAGGAGCACGCCAGCGGCCGATGCCAGTTGCAGGGCCTGGTATCCACGTAGCGAAACCGGCGGCCAAAGATTTTCCCAGATCGTCCAAGCGTCGCGGAACCCGGGCCAGCGCTCTTGGATCTGGTCGGTCATCAGGCTGGAATACCACTCTTGATATTGCCCGACGACCACGTTGAAGGGCCGAGTCAAAAACGGCAGCAGCGCCAGCGCGGCGGCGAAAATAATAAAACGCCAGGAAAGTCGCCGCGGCCAGCAGGCCATCAGCAAAAGCACAACGGCCATCGGCCAGATTTTGATGAACACGGGCAGGGCCAAGAGAAAGGAAGCGGTCCACCAGCGATTGTATTTTATGGCCGCCGCAGCGAAGATCACAATCGCCAGCAAGAGCGAATTGATCTGCCCGGACCAGATGCCCGACATCGACCCCAGCGCCGTAAGCCCCAGAAACCAGGCTTCGCGGCGCGGCGGCCACGCGCCTGGCAGGATTTCGCGCACCAAAAGACGCAGGGCGGAAAGCGTCACGGCAATGTTCAAAACGCCCCACAGGCTCGCGCCCAGCCAGTCGGGCAGCAGCGAAAACGGCGTGAACACAACGGCAAAAGTGGGCGAATACCGATAAATATCGGCCAATTCGGGATATTTGGCGTGCAACGGCTGGTCGGCCCACCAATGACGCGAACCCCAGGCATAGATATTATAGACCGAATGTTCGCCTGTTCGCACAATGGATTTCACGCACACCGCCGCGGCCAGGACAATCCACAGAGCGATTGCCAGGCGAATCCAGCGGGCGTCATTAAAAGAGATTGCGACGGATGTATTACAACTTGAATTGCCATCCATGGCAAAAAATATCACTTGGAAAAACTAGTTACTTTTGGTTTAACAGTTCTTTTCTTTTCTCGGCGCGATCCATTCTTCGAATACTCGTTCCATAAATAAATACACCTACTAATCCCACAACACTTGCAGTTGCGATGGTGGCGCCTGCCCAGTCATGACCAGCATAAACAAGCAAACAACCGCCAATGATACATGCTAAAGCAACAATCGTTCCCGCAATCAATCCATTTGACGAACGAGTAATTTCCGAGTCAATAACTTTGCTTTCGATATTTATTCGATGTTCCGTTTGACGTTCGGCTTGGGCTATAATTCTTTCCGCGGCGCCCGGGACAATCTTGTTGTATTGTTCGAGAATGTTTGGAGGAGGCAACGGGCCCGAAAAGCTGCTGGAAATATTGGTTGCTTGAGAAGAGATCTGAATATGGGATGATTCATTCCCAGGTGGAAAAGACTTCGGGGAAAGCGGCCAATCAGGCGATGTTAATTGGGGTTTTTCCCCGGCGTCAAGGTTTTTTCTGTTGGAACGCCTCGACATTAATGTGTCTCTTTGCTTCCGTGCGATCCTGTTATTTTTTGAATCGCTTGATTAATATCAGCGCCAATCTGTCGCCAATCCGACTTTATAGCAAAATAATCGGCCTGCTCAGGCGTCAAAGAATTATTGTATTCATTTAAAGTTCCCGCAAAGTCGAAAATGCGCCCTACTCCCTCAAAGAACGACGGACGGGCGAAAAGAAAAGCTGAGTTATTCATAATCTAATCGATTCACAAATAGTCATCATATCTTGCTATCACTACATACTCGATATCAGAACAACTTAAGTATACTCTTAAGATTATTTTGAAAAAAGACCTATAGAAAAAGCATGACGTTCGCAATGTTTAAAATAATACCATGAATGGGGGGTGTCGTCAACTGTATAATTGGGCCAATTGATAAATAAGGAAACATACGACAAATCTTCGTAACGATGGTACTGCCAAGTAGATATATATTGCTTGAACATGGATATGTAAAGATAATCAGCTTTCATGTCTTTACCTATTCATAAGCCTGTCATGCTTCCAGAAAATTCTCTCCACTACCACCCCCTGCTGATCGTGCTGGCGGCGGCGAGTGCGGGAATCATGGCCGATAACTATTGGCCCCAACAATTCGTGACATGGTTCGCGGCGGTTTTGACAATGCTGGGCGTTTGGTATCTGCTGGCAAGATTGGGACGCCATCGAGCCGCCGCAGTGGCGATTTTTTTGGCCATCCTTTCGATGGCGGGCGCATGGCATCATTGCCGATGGAATCTGTTCGACGAAAACGATTTGGGCAATTACACTGCGGCGAAAAAACAGCCCGTCGCCCTGGAGGCAATTGCCCTTAGCGCACCTAGGCCGTTGCCTCCGCCCGAACCTGGTTTGATGCAATCGCTTCGCTCCGAGCCGAGTTATCGGATGGAGATTTCCGCCGTGGCGATCCGCGACGCCGACGAGTGGAAGCCGATATCCGGCAGGGCGCTGCTGTATATCCAAGGCGACGTGCCGCCGATCGAGGCGGGCGACGGGATCCGCGTTTTCGGCAAATTATCCGCGCCTCAGCCGGCCCACAACCCGGGCGAGTTCGACCGCGCCGCTTATCTCCGCTCCCACAGGATCAGGGCTGAAATCCAATCACAAACTGAATGTATTTCCATCGTTCAGCCCGGCAGCCGCTGGAACCTATCGCGACTGCTGGAATGCGTGCGCAAAAACGCCGCCGCGCTTTTCCAGCGATATCTCGATCCCAGCCAGGCCGAACTTGCCTCGGCCGTTTTCCTGGGCGAGCGCGAACAAATCGATTCCCAGCGGAACGAAGCCTTTATGGCCACCGGGACCGTCCACGTGTTGGCAATTTCCGGCCTGCACGTGGGCATATTGGCCTGGGCATTGCTTTGGATCATGCGGCAGGTCCCAATTCCGCGCGTTTTTGGATTGGCGCTTGTGGCCTTGATCACCGGCCTTTACGCCTTGATGGTCGACGTTCACCCGCCGGTGGTGCGAGCGACAATCCTGGTGCTTGTGGCTTGCTTGTCGATGTGTCTTAGGCGCCCGGCCTTGAGCCTGAATTCGTTGGCAGCCGCGGCATTGGTGGTGTTGGCCATAAATCCATCCGACTTGTTCAATGTCGGAGCTCAGCTTTCGTTTCTTTCGGTGGCGGCCATCATGTGGGTCTCGCCGCATTGGCCGGCAGTAATCGGCATAAACGATCATCTGCAAAAAATGTCGTATAAACACATGAATGTTTTCATGCAAAGCCGGTGGAGGTTTTTCCATTCGTTGTTGTACTTGATATTTATCGGCGGCGTGATCTGGGTGATAACTCAACCGCTTATCGCGGCCCGATTCCACCTCTTCTCGCCGGTAGCCCTATTGCTGAACCCTTTGCTCTGGTTGCCGATTACTTGGGGATTGCTCAGCGGCTTCGTTTTTTTGTTTGTTGCGGCGGTTGTGCCGCCGCTGGCCGGCGTGGCGGCCTTTTGCTGCAACTGCAACCTGTGGGTGTTGGAAGGAGCAATAGATCTTGCCGCCGCCGTGCCGGGCAGTCACTTCTGGGTGTCGGGGCCGGGCAACTGGTGGCTTGCGGGTTTTTACGGCGGACTGGCCGGATGGGCCGTTTTTCCCAGGATTCGCCCGTCGCCGCGCCGGTGTTTCGCACTAATGGCCGGTTGGATCGCCCTGGGCTTGGCTATATCGTACGCCCGGTGTGATTCCAATCGCTTGCACTGCACGTTTCTTTCGGTTGGGCATGGCTGCGCCGCAGTGTTGGAATTGCCCTCGGGCCAGACGTTGCTTTACGACGCCGGCCAGTTTGGCGCGCCCGTGCGGGCTGCGCGGGTTATCAGCGGATTTCTCTGGTCGCGGGGGATTACCCGCATCGACGCCGTGATCGTTTCACATCCGGACATCGACCATTACAACGCCCTGCCCGAGGTGCTTCAAAAATGCTCGGTAGGCGCGGTATACGTTTCGCCGGTGATGTTTAAAAACCAGTCGCCGGCCTTGAAGGAATTAAAATCAGCATTTGTTGCCGCCCGCGTGCCGGTGCGTGAAATTCACGCCGGCGATCAAATCGAAGGAGGCGCGGATTGCCGCCTGGAAGTGCTGCATCCTCCGCCGGGCGGCATCCCGGGCTACGACAATGCCAACAGCGTCGTGCTGATGGTGGAATACCGCGGCTGCCGGATTATTTTGCCGGGCGACCTGGAATCGCCTGGGCTCGATAAACTTTTGACCCGGCAACCGCTGCACTGCGACGTGCTTTTGGCCCCGCACCACGGCAGCCGGCAGAGCAACTCGCCCGGCTTGGCCGCCTGGACCCGGCCCGTTTGGGTCGTCCTCAGCGGCGACGGCCGTTGGACTCTTCCGGAAATCGACGCAACGTATCAAGCCGTGGGCAGCCATACCCTTCATACATTTCTTAACGGGGCCATCGAAGTGATCATCGATGAGCAAGGCACAAAGGTCGAAACTTTTTTGAAACAAAGGCAAAAGAACGAATAGCGGGCAGTGGACCGTGGACAGTGGGCAGTGGAGGATGGTTTTTTTGAAACAGGAGGACAGGCATTCTTGCCTGTCTTTTTGGAGGCGGACAAGAATGTCCGCCCTCCTGAGCGAGGCGGCAATCCATCTACCGTCCAACCGCTCCCCTTCGGGTCGCGGCTATTTAGTCTCAGAAAAAGAATGTTGCATAAAAAGTCAGAGCCGGGGCGTGTCGCCCCGGTAATTCCGGGCCGACACGGCCCGGCTCTAAGGCGAAAACGCGACATTTATTACCTGACACTCAATAAACTATCAACCGCCCACTGTCCACTATTTTTTTACAGGCGCCGCTGGGACGTAACCTTTTTGTCCGCCTTCGTAGGAGCTGAATTCGGCCCAGACCGGCAGGTGTTCGGATATTTCCCGGGCCTGCTCGATGGTAAGATCGAACTCGCGTATTAGATCCACGACTTCCGCGCGGCCGGTGAATTCGGTAGTTGCCCGGCGATCGAAAAGAATGTTGTCGACCAGTTGCGTGCCTTGGGTATTGGTGGGCGTGTCGGTGATTGCGGCGGTAATGCCCATGATTCTCCCCAGGCCGCCCAAATGATTTTCGTCGGCCTCGAAATCGCCGAGCATGATGATGTCGTCTTCATCCGGCCTGTTTTTGCGCACGGCGCGAAAGACCTCGTACAAGAGATCAAGTTCCGTTTCCGGTTTGTCCGGATTGACGTCGACCGCGACCAATGTGAAGGTGAAGGCCAAGGCCGGATCGAGTCCGCGCACGCGGAATGCGCCCATCAGCGGTTTATGGCGGAAGCGTCCCAGCGGATCTTCGACGAAATGCACCGTCGATCGATCGACCTCCAGCGCGGTGCGATCGAACACGAATGCGCTGTAATGTTCGATGCCGTCGCGGCGCTGCGTCGGGCAGGTGGCGAAGTTGTATTGCCGCCCGCCGGCGGCGTTGACCTGTTCGACCAGCCGGATGAGCACGCCTTGATTTTTCCCGCGGATTCCTTCCAGGGCAATCAGTTCAAAACGCGGCAGTAGTCGCACTAACACGTCGCTTATGCGCAGGCTGCCCAGTTTATTCTCGTCCAGCCCGCCCAGGTTGAACGCGGCAATGCGGAAAGTCGGCTTAAGCGGCCTGGGAGCAGGTTCGGTCGCGGATGCTTCAGGCTCGGAAAACTCCTGCCGGTTGTCGCGAGGCGCGATCTTAAAATGCGAAAACTTTCCGTTTTCGTACTGCGTTTCAATCCGGTAATTCACGGCAAGGAATCCGCCGACGCATAACAAGGCGATCAGTAGTAAACCGAGAATCACTCGACTCATGGTTCATCACCTAAAAGGGTTCAGGGTTTTATCGTGTTAGGAAAACAAACTTTATCTTGTTCCCACGCTCCGGCGTGGGAACAATCTTGGCAATTTGCAATCCCCGTTCCCACGCACGAAAATGGGAACGAGAGTATTTTCAGTCCCCGTTCCCACGCAGGAGCATGGGAACGAGAGCACTTTCCGGGTTTGTACTATAAATTCGCCATTTCGCACTACACCTTTTTGGGTGGGGTATGCGATTCGTGGTCCTTAATTGGCGGTTGAAAAGGCATTTATTTGGTTAAATTTCGATGATCTATTTTGAAAAAATTTGCCCAAAACGGCCCGAATCTTGGGAAAACACCGGAGACTGCGGGATTTAGATTATGTTTATTAACGGGGGGGGCGTATACTAAAACAAACAGGTCGAAATTATTTCCCCTTAAGTCGAATTGAGGAAATCGTCCGTGGGCCGTTTTTTTCTCCGCTGGCTGATGCTGGCTTTTGTTTTTAATGCGGGTTTTACATGCCGGGCGGAAGTATTCGTGCTGGCCAACGGCGGACGCGTTTCGGGCGAGCTGCTGAATCGCCAGGAAAATCCGCGGAAGCAATACATTGTAAAAGTTGCCGGTGAAGGGCAAATCACGCTGGCCGCCTCGCAAGTGGAACAAGTACTCAGTCGCCGGCCGGAGGAAGAGAAATACGAAAAGATTCGGCCCGCATATCCGGACACGATTGAAGGCCAATGGGCCTTGGCCGAGTGGTGCCGCCAGCGGAATCTGCCCGTCGAGCGCGAGACGCATTTGAAACGGATCATCGAATTGGATCCCAACCAACCCGACGCCCGGCGGGCCCTGGGTTACGTCCAGATCGACGGCCAATGGACCACCCAGGACAAAGCGATGATCGAGCGCGGATACAAACGCTACAAGAATAGCTGGAAGCTGCCGCAGGAAATCGAGTTGCTCGAAAGCAAAGCCAAGCTGGAAAGCGCCCGGCAGGAATGGTTTCAAAATATAAAGCGCTGGCGCGGATGGCTGGGCACCGACCGCGACGCTCAGGCCCGGGAAAATTTCAGCAACATTTCCGATCCCATGGCAGTCAAGGCCCTGTTGGTCAACTTGCGCGGCGACCGTTTCGTTCCGGCCAAGTTGATTTACGTCGAGGCCCTGGCGAAAATCAATTCGCCCGAGGCCGCCATGTGTCTGGCGGTCGCCTCGATGGAAGACCCTGTCGTGGAAGTCCGCCAGACCTGCCTCGACCGCCTGCAAACCGAAAAACGGCCGAACGTCGTGGCGTACTATGTAAGCAAGTTGCGGGCAAAAGACAACCCCACGGTCAATCTGGCCGGAGCGGCCTTGGGACGGATGAAAGACCCTTCGGCCGTCGGACCGCTTATCGACGCCCTGGTCACAACCCATAAATTCAAAATCCCCAAAGCCGGCGGCGATAACAGCATGAGCACCTCCTTCGGCAGCGGCGGCGGCGGGCTGTCCGTGGGCGGCGGACCAACGATCATCTCCAAGCAGTTCCCCAATCAATCCGTGCTCGACGCGCTAACGGCAATCACCGGAGTGAATTTCGCTTTCGATCAGGCCGCCTGGAAAGGCTGGTTCGCCGCGCAAAAAAAGCCCGAAACAATCGATGCCCGAAGAGATTGAGAACCGGTCTGGCAATACTCGGAGGTTGATTACGTCGTTGACGGCGCCGTCTGAATCTTCGCCGCCCGGTTTCGCCGCCAGGGCCAGCGCAGGTCGTAGACGGCGGTCAGGGCCACGCGGTCTTCCAGGTTCGGGCGGAAGATCGTCAGAATCAGAAGCGGCAGGTACCAGGCGATGTATAATCCGCCGTTGTTGGCGTGCCAGAATTGCGTGGCCAGCATTACGGCCGCCGAGCAGCTCAACAATGTGCCCAGGTTCTTTTGCGGCGGCCACAGGGCCAGGCTGCAACACAGGGCGACAAAAGCCGCCAGCACCGGATAGCGGAACGCCTTTTCGTGGAATGTCCAAAAGCCCGAGGAGACCACTTCCAACGGATTGCGAAATCCCAGCATCAGGCGCAATTGCGGCCAGAACGTTTCCCAAGTGCCCGTGCTTATAGCCAGCCAGGCGATCATGATTGCCAGCGCCAAAACCACGCCGATGATGAATCGCACCACGCCGCGGCGCCAATAGAATCCGCACCACAAAGGCAGCAGGAACCAGGGATAATAAATCACGCTTACGGCAATGCCCATCAGCACACCGGCGATCATCGGCCGGCGATAGGCCGCCACGGCCCAAACCAACAGTGCGGCCGGAACCACGTGATCCACCTGTCCGGTCATCTGGCTGGTGTAAAACGTGAGCAGGTAAAGCGTTGCCGCGGCCACGCCGGTGTGGATATTGTCGAAATGCCGATAGCCCACCAACACCATGCCGATGACCACGGCCAGGTGGCCCAGGATGGCAGTGCTGCGGGCGGAGGCCACCTGGATTTCCTGCCGGCGGAAGACTTCGGGCTGGGTGCCGTCGACGGGTATCATGGCCTTGCTGGAAAAGCCGGCGAATTGATAGAAAAACGACAAACCCGGATTGGGCTGGGCCGGGGCCGCCTGCTTGGCCAAATACGATTCCAATCGTTCGGGCGGACTTTTCACGATGTTGGCCATCAAAAAAACCAACAGCGCCACGCCCGTAAAGGTCAGTCCGCTTACCGAAAGATTCGGCTCCAACAGCGGACGGCGGACCATGATCGGATCGATCAACAAGCGGATCAAGAAGAATCCGCTGATTCCGAACAGCCACACGTATCCGCCTTGCACCTGCCCGGGCGCATGGTTCGCCAGGCCGTAATATATTAGCAGCAAGCCCGGCGAAATGCCGATCAAAGCCACGAGGTCCAAGTTCCGCACGCTCCAGAAGCGATGGAACTTGAAATACATGCCAATCATCAACAGCGACGACAAATAGGCCCAGGTCGTCGGGTTGAGTTTATAGTCGAAAAGTATTTCCTGCATCGACCGTTGTGTGGGGTTTTTTGTTTGATAATATACGGCAACTTGAAAAGTAGGCCGCATACACCGTGCGCGGAAACGGCACACGGGGCGTGCCGTCTACATAATAATATTGGATTCAATATACCAAGATATCTGATCCGGGGTAGTTTGCAACCCCCCCCGCTTTATCATGCCAGGCGCTGGGTTGCCTCGTCGGCCCAGGGACTATCCGGGGCCAAGGCCAAAAAACGTTCCCAATGCTCGACTGCGCGGACGCTCTGGCCGATTTCGTCGAGCGTGCGGGCCAGGTGGTAGTGCACGTCGGCATAATCGGGATGAAAACGCAGCGCCCCTTCAAATGCGGCCACGGCCAATTCGCGCTGCCCGGTCTCGGCCAACACGCAGCCCAGGTTAGCCCGGGCTTCGACATAGTCCTCATCGAGTTCGATTGCCGTGTAATAGCGTTCCCGCGCCCCGCAAAGATCGCCCTGCCGATAGAGCAATTCGGCGACCATAAAACAAATTTCCGGCTTGGGACCGCCGGCTGCCATGGCCGCCCGATACATCTCGGCGGCGGCCGATAATTGCCCGTCTTCTTCCAATTCCGCGGCCAGAGAGCACATTTGATCCGCGGTGGAGGGGATCAGTCTTTCCGGCTGCACGGAGGCGTCCCAGGCGTCAAAGTCGAATCGCATCTGCCCGCCCGGCTCAATCAGCCCATCTCCCTGACGCAGCAAAATCTGCTTGCCTTCAACAATCACCGAAAGCTGCGCCAACGGCCGAGCCACTCCGGGCAAATAATGGGCCAAGGCGTTGAGCTTTTTTTCGATGGCGGCGGGCGAAACGCCCGCGGCTAAAAGTTCGGCCAGACGCCGGGCAGCAGCGATTTCCTGAAAATCGAAGTACGGCAGGCGCCGCACCTCGCGGACCGGTTGGATCAACCCCCGCCGGTGCCAACGCCGAATCACCGCCACGGGCACGCCCAAAAGTTCGGCCAACATGGCCGGCGTATAAAGCCGATGGATGTCCTGCTCGTGCTCGACCAAACCCAAGCGGTGCCAGAGTTGCGTTTCGGTGATGATTTCCAAATCGCCCTTTTCGGCCGCATGTCGGGTGGATTCGTCGAACCACTGCTCCGGCCCCTCGCCATCGGTTAAGGGCAGTTCCTCCTCTCCGACAACTACCAGATGGGCCGTGGCGTCGGGCCGGTCCAGGACCGTCGCGCCATGCCGGCGAACCAATTGCCCGGCGTCCCGCCGCGACATGCTCGCCAGCTTGCCCACAAACGCCAGGCGTTTATCTTGTAAAACTCCCAAGTTTTCGTCGGCGTTTGTCAGAACATCCATACTATTCGAGCCATGTTTTTAAACGTACTTTTATATCGTCGTGTGGAATGCCTTTCCCTTCGGCAAGTTGTTTTTCACCATATTCGATCTTATCCAGAAGAAAAAGGTCCTCCATTAGGGCGTCCATATCGACTTCTTCAGGGAAAGCATCTATCACTTGTTTGATTTTTTCTCTATGCATTCTGCGCCATTATATGAAAGAAAACATTGTGAGGACATGTTTAATATACCCATGATAATATGTATGTCAATCAGAGATATTTTCTCGCATTGCCGCGCAAAAAAACGGGGCACAAACCTTCGACCGGCTTGTGCCCCGGTTCTAAATAAAATTTTGGCCGAATATCACTTCAACAAATTCGGCGACGGCACCGGAACAAGCCCCGACGGCTTCGAGTCCGAAGGTTTTGGAGCGCCCATATCCGGGCCTAATTCCGGCGCTTTCTCGGTGCTCGATGCGCCGTTCGCGGCGTCTTTTTTCGGCGGGGCCGGGGTGGGCTTTTGCGAATCGATTGTCGCGGCAGGCGTTGAAACGCCCGTCGCCGATGGAGATATGATCAGCGGTTCGCCGCATGGACCGATCGGCTCGCGATAGCAAACCACGTGCGGCACGGAGTACGTGTACGTCACCGGAATCCGCTTTTCCACGCAATGCTGCACGCGGAGGGTTTCTTCAACCGCCACCATCTTGCACACCTGGACCGGCTTTTGCACCACACGTTCCTCGTAAACCATGCGGCAGGTCGTTACCGGTATCTTGCGGACCTGCTGTTCGGTCACCATGCGGCAGACCTGCACGGGAACCTGTTGTTCGACGCGCTCCTCGACGGGCCGCAATACGGTATACGGCACCTTTTTGACGACTTCTTCCTGCACCGTGCGGCAGGTCGTCACCGGAACCTTGCGCACCACTTGCTCCTGCTGGTAGCGCACGGTTTGCACGGGCACCTGGCGCGATTCTACTTGTGGAACCATGCATGTCTGCTGAACCTGCTGCGGAACCATGTTCGGCTGCCAAGCCCTTTGCACCTCATAAGTGCCGCGGGGAATTTGCACCCAATAAAGCCCGGGCCGCTGATAAACCGCCTGGCCTGTGGCCGGATCGACCGCGGTCGTGCCCGACATCCATCGCAGCCGATTGGCGGGCGAGGCGGGCTTCATCACCGTCTGCTCGACAAAACCGCCTTGATCGACCATCTGCGTTTGACAAACCGTTTGCGGACGCATTACCGTGTAGGTTTCGGTGCGGCAGGATGTTTCGTAAACCGGTTTCAAGACAGTGTAAGTTTCTTCCCGTTCGGCGGTTTCCGTAATGGGATGGTTGACTATATATCGTTCCTCCCGTTCGGCAGTCTCCTGCACGTAGCGGATGCGGGTGTAACTGTTATCGCGCATTTGCGTTTCCCAGACGGGTTTTTGCACCGTGTAAACCTCTTCCCGCTCGCTGGTTTCGGTTATCGGCTTGGCCACGGTGTAGCGCTCCTCGCGCAACTGCGTTTCCCAGACGGGCTTGTAAGCCGTCACCGGACGTTCCTCGTATGCGGTCTCGTATTCGATTTTATAAGCGGTCATTTGCCGCTGTTCGCAGACCGTTTTGTAAACCAGCCGGTACTCCTGTCCGCACACGCTCGCCACGGACGATACGGTGCCCGACGTTGCGCAATCGCAGGCCCGTCCGCAAACAGCTGGCATAAGGCCGGCAACGATCATTAAGCTTAATGAGATACGAATGGAAGCGTTCATTGGTATTCAACCTTTTGTGATTATTAATCCCCGGGCGAATACACCGGGGGAACATGGAACAATACTATGTTAAATTCTAGGTTGCGGAAACGCGAAACGGCGGTTGCGCAACAATATACTCCATCAAAATAGTCTGCCAGACAACCGAGGCAACTGCAAATCCTAAAACAGCCCGCAAAGTTTAACATGGATTGCAACTGCATGTTGCACAAACAGTTACGGCGGTTTATATTCCTTGAAGTTTTTCATCGCCCGCGCCGCATGTAAAAATAGCATACGTTCCTCAATCCTCACGCCCGCATAGACTTGCAGCTTAAGTTTATCTAACCGTTACAACCGAACCTCTATCTATTGTATCTTTACGCGGAATACTGTTTGTTTGTTCAGTTTAAATAAAATCTCATTCCTGGCGGGTCTTTAAGTACAGAAGGCATTTAATTGCCTTTCACCCAGCGGAGCGGCGATGGACACATTAGGCAAACGACTAGCCCGAGGCGACCATGCCGCCTTTGCCGAGCTTTACGACGCCTGCGCCGATCGCATCCATCATTATTTGATGATTATCCTGGGATCGAAAGAAGACGCCGAAGACGCCTTGCAAGAGACCTTTGTCCGCCTGGCCGGAAATTGCAAGCGTTTGGCGAAAGTCGAAAATTTGACCGCATACACTTTTACCGTCGCCCGAAACGAGGCCCTGCGCTTGGCCGGGCGGAGAAAGAACACGGCATCTTTGAGTATGACAATCCAAGGACAACATCTGTTTGATATAGCCGAAAAAGATAATCCCCAGGCGAATGATTGCGTCGAGGCGGCAACGACGGCCTTGAACCGCCTGGATGCGGATCTTCGCGAAATCGTGGAATTAAAGTTTTTCGCCGGGCTCACGTTCCGGGAAATAGCCGACGTTACCGGCTGCCCGCAAGGAACGGCGGCCACGCGCTATCGCACGGCCCTGGATAAAATGCGGGCGATTTTAGCAAAGGATTGGACATGAACGGAGATCCGGAACAAATCCTCTCGCAAATAAAACCTTGCCGGACAGACAACCATTTGCGCTTGCAAATCCTCGGCGCGGTCGATGCCCAATTGCGCGAATCGCGTCGTTGGCGATTGCAAAAACGCATCGGCCTTTGCACGCTTACAATGCTGATATTCGGCGTGGGGCTGAATTTTTGGGTCAATCAAACTGTTTCGCAACGACTAGCGGCATTATTTCCGCCGCCGTCTGCTCCGCGTCAGGCCGTGGAATTGGCCGCCTTCATCTCCAAATACGTCGATCCTCAGGCGGGCCAATGGGTATATCAACAAATCACATCACAACAGACAACAAAATCTTCGCCGGAGGAGTATTTTGCATATCTTCAAAAAATAGCCAACGCATCGGACATTCTTTTTAAGGACTCATGCTATGAAAAGAGCGAAAAAAATTCTCCTTTGGACAGGCATAAGCCTGGGAACGTTGATCGCAATCCTGCTGATCTTCGCGGCATGTTATTCCTGGATTCTCGGCTCACGGCTTGAAAAAAGACTGGCGGCACTGAAGGCGGCGGGAGAACCGATCTGCCTGGCCGACCTGGCCCGAAAGCCGATCCCGCCGGAACAAAACGCCGTCACATATCTATTGCGAGCCAAAGACGGCATGAATGCCGTGGTAAACGCAGTTATTGATCTTAAAAGTCTATGGTCTGATGAACCCGGCTACGAACCGGAGGACATGAAAAAAACAAAAGAAACCCTGGAGGCCTACCCAAAGATATATCCGATCTTACGGCAAGCGGCGGCATCTCCCGAATTCAAAGTTCCATTTGATTATACCCAAGGGCCAAAATTTATTGATTCACTAATAAATGACGATTTTGTTCCTCTTCGAAATACGACAAGATACCTTTATATAAAGACACAATCGTTGATTTATCAGGGCAACCGGGATGAAGCCGTAGGGGTGGTTATTCTAATGTTGCAGCTAGCTCACCTGGCAGAACGGGAACCACTGCTTAATAATTATTGGGTTACCAGGGCCGTTGAAAACATGGCTTTAGATTGCGCTAATGATGTGTTGCAGGCCGGACCAATTAGTAAACAGTCAAGAGCGGACTTGGATAAAGAATTATCGCTTCATGGCTCAATGGAAATTGTTAGACATGCCTTAAAAACAGAGCGGGCGTTTTCCCTGGATCGCTTCAATCACGAAATTCCCTGGTCTTTGTTTTCTTATCATTGGCAACTGGGCGTGTTAAACGCGTATGAGGAGTATTTGAATTACTCTCTAAAACCTTACTCTGATTGGGCCAATGAAGATGATCTCCAGGGGGCGATATCCGAGACAAATTTTAATACTTTGGTGGAACTGTTAAGACCGGCATTGCGTGGGACACTGATAGCTACCTATCGCAATCAGGCATGGGTTCGGGCGATCCGCATCATCAATGCCCTGCAAGGAAAAGTGCCGGCCAATAGCAATAAAATCCCAACCATGGCCGAACTGGGGTTGCCCGACGAGGTGGGCGTCGATCCGTTTAACGGCAAGCCGATGATTATAAAAAAACTGCCCAAAGGATGGTCGGTATATTCTGTGGACAAGAACCTCCAAGACGACGGCGGAAAATTCGGCAAAAGCGGTGAAAATCCTCCGCTTGATATCGGTTTCGGGCCCAAAATTCCCGCGCCGCAATCACAAGAAAAGGGACCTTCTCAATAAAACCAACATAGGCACTTTAACACGAAAACGCGAAAGTAAGAAAAAACAAAAGAAACAAGGCAAATTATTGTTCGCTTGATGTTTTATATATGGTGGTTTCAACAATCAAATGCAGCGCATTTTAGGAGCAAGGACTTCACGGGGTGTTCGATATTTGAGGCGACGACGAGGACGTTCGTTTAGTAATGTTTCCACACGGGCCACCTCGTAGC
>JBEKFZ010000076.1:0-19812 GCA_050013075.1 Thermoguttaceae bacterium
GACGCGCTCTTGAGTTTGCTACAAACAACGTTCAGCAATATCAGAAAACGAACAATGGCGTGGAAGCCGCTTCCACCTACGGTTGGGTCTTATACAAATTAGGCCAACTCGACGAGGCCGATAAAGCCTTGTCAGCGGCAGTTTCCACCGGTCAGAGCTTCTCCCCAGACACCGCCTATTACATGGCCGTGGTTGCCAATGAAAAGAATCGCAAAGAGGAAGCCAAAACCCTGTTGAAAGCCGCCGCGAAAAGCACCAGCCCCTTTACCATGAAGCAAGAGGCGGCCGCTTTGCTCGAACAACTAGAAAGACAGTAAAACATCTGAAAATGCCAGGCAGCCATCAGGGCGGCGGTTTTTCCGCCGCCCTGTTTATTTGTTTTAGGCTTTAGACTGAAAACTGATAACTGTTTGCCTTTAACTGTTTACCCGGCCAGCGTTTTCCTATTCGCCTTTCTTTTCCCATATTACCATCCCCATGTCTGGGATTTATAACGTCTAGGCAAAGTTTGCGGCTTGGTATCCCGATATCAGATACATGTCAGAACTTTCAACAAATTCCGTCAGCAATGAACTAGAAGCCTCCCAGACCGGCATGAGCGGGGAGAGAACTTCGCAATCAGCCGCTTCGGCCCAAGTGAATCTCGATACCCAGCCGACGCCGCAACCGATTCCCAACCCACTCCGCCGAACCGGCAAACGCGAGTTTCCCCCCTACACCCGCAGCTTGTTGCGAGTCCGCGTCCCAGTCGTGGTCACATTAGCCCAGAAAAAACAAACACTTGGCCGGATCCTGGAGATAGGCCCCGGGCAGATTCTGCAATTCGACAAATCATGCGAGAAAATGCTTGATCTGGAAGTCAGCAATTGTAAGATCGCTTCCGGCGAAGCAGTAAAAGTCGGCGATAAATTCGGCCTGAGCATCATCTCCATCGTCCCGCCGGAGGAACGCTTCATACCGGTCAGGCCCACCAACAAAGTGTAATGAAAATCGCTTGCGGTTTCGCTCCAGCGACCATTCATTGCATATCAAGTACAAAAGTGGGCAGTAAACTGCCCACCCCTCCATTTCCAGTGCTGTTCCTTATCACCTCAAATCACATAATCCGCCACGAAGATTTTCACGTCGCGCGGGGTAAGGAATACCTGGCTGCCGGGGCGGATTCCCAGATCGCGAAAACGTTCTTGCGATAGTTCCGCCGAAAGGCTCTCGCCCGATTCGGCCACCAGTTGCAGCCGGGCGTTGGGACCGGCCGAATGTACGCGGGAAACGGTCGCCCGCAGGTTGATCTGACCGTTGGGCTGCGTGTTCACCTCGAAATCGTGCGGACGGACAAAAACCTTCACCGGCTGATTGGGCAACTGGGCGTGGCGGGGCGAATCCAGCGCCAAGGTGGAAAAAAGCACCTTGCCGTCTTCCACCCGGCCGCCGAAAAGGTTCACTTGCCCCAAAAAGTTCATTACGAACTCCGTGCGCGGATTATGGAAGACTTCGTCAGGCGCGCCGATCTGTTCGATCCGCCCTTCGTTCATCACCACCACGCGGTCGGCCAATTCCAAGGCCTCTTCCTGATCGTGGGTCACGAAAACGCTGGTTACGTGAATTTCGTCGTGCAAGCGGCGGAGCCAGCGGCGAAGTTCCTGACGGACCTTCGCGTCCAAAGACCCGAACGGTTCGTCGAGTAGAAGCACTTTCGGCTGGATGGCCAGGGCCCGGGCCAGGGCAACGCGCTGCCGCTGACCGCCGGAAAGCTGGTGCGGATACCGCGTGGCAAAGCTGTCCAGTTGCACGAGCTGCAAGAGTTGATCGACCCGCTCACGGATGACGCTTTTAACGGCCCGCAACCGCCGGGGCCTTACTCGCAATCCGAAGGCCACGTTATCGAACACCGTCATGTGCCTAAACAGCGCGTAGTGTTGGAATACGAATCCTACTCCGCGGTCGCCCACCCGGCGCGAGGCCACGTTCTCTTCGTGGAATAAAATTGGGCCGCTGTAGCGGTCCGGCCGTTCCAGTCCGGCGATGATCCGCAAAAGCGTGGTCTTGCCCGACCCCGACGGACCCAGCAAGGCCACTAGTTCGCCGGTCGCCACGGTCAGGCTGACGTCATCCAGGGCAACGAACGAGCCGAAGGACTTGCTGATATTGCGTGCTTCGATGCTCATCGTCAATCTCCGATGTAAGCTTGCGCTTCCGAGGTCTTTCGGCCGATGCCCTTCCATTCCAATAGCGATTTTAAAACCAGCGTCACCAGCGCCAACATGGCTAAAAGCGAAGCCAGGGAAAACGCCGCCGCCACATTGTACTCATTATATAAAACCTCGACTTGCAAGGGCATGGTGTTTGTTTCACCGCGGATGTGCCCGGACACCACCGACACCGCTCCGAACTCCCCCATTGTCCGGGCGTTGCATAGGATAATGCCGTAGAGCAGTCCCCATTTTATATTCGGCAGCGTCACGCGGCGGAAGATCTGCCAGCCGCCCGCGCCCAAAACCCGGGCCGCTTCCTCTTCCTCCGTACCCTGCGACTGCATAAGCGGGATCAGCTCCCGGGCCACGAAGGGAAAGGTCACGAACAACGTAGCCAACACTATGCCCGAGACCGAAAATATCACTTGAATATTATGCGCTTCAAGCCACGGACCGAACCATCCATTGCGGCCGAACATAAGCACGAAGATCATCCCGGCAATCACCGGCGATACGCTGTAAGGCAGATCGATCAAAGTTGTCAGAAGGCTTTTGCCCGCGAACTCGAACTTGCTTATGGCCCAGGCCGCCGAAACGCCGAAGAGCGTGTTGATCGGCACCACGATCACGGCCACAAACAACGTCAATCGTATGGCGGCCAGGGCGTCGGTATCCTTGAGCGAGGCCAGATACACCCTCCAACCTTTCTCAAAAGCTTGGGTAAAAACCGCCACAAGGGGCACAAACAGAAACAGTGCGAGAAACACCAACGTCACACCGATCAATAGCCAGCGGATCCAAAACGGCTCGAGCACCGCCGAGCCGGGATACCCTTTGGCGTTTGCGGAGTTTGTATTAGCTATTGTCGCGGCCATATATTTTTTAAAAGTTATCGCGAAACCGCAAGCGGATTCATGGAGCGCGAAACCGCAAGCGGATTCATGGAATCATTCTGGTTTGCATTCATCTCTCATTTCTCTAAACCGGGCAATAAATTGCCCGGCCCTCACTATGCGGCGTATCGGCGGCTCCACCATTGCACCAAATTGATAAACAAAAGCACGGCGAACGACGCCGTCAGCGTCACCACGGCAATCGCCGCGGCCTGGGCGTAATTGTATTCTTCCAGCTTGGTAACAATCAACAGCGGTGTAATTTCGGTCTTCATCGGCAAATTGCCCGAGATGAAAATCACCGAACCGTATTCGCCCAAGGCCCGGGCAAAGGCCAAGGCAAAACCGGTCAAAAGCGCCGGGAAAATCATGGGCAGAATCACCTTTATAAATGTTTGCCAGCGGCTGGCGCCCAGGCTGGCCGCGGCCTCCTCCACCCCCGTCTCCATGTCTTCCAACGCCGGCTGCAACGTCCGCACCACGAAAGGCAAACCGATAAACGTCAATGCCACGATCACGCCCAGCGGAGTGTAAGCCACTTTGATCCCCAGCGGTTTCAGCAAATGCCCGATCCATCCGTTAGATGCGTAAATCGTGGTCAAGGCGATTCCGGAAACGGCTGTGGGCATGGCAAAAGGCAGATCCACCAAGGCATCGATAATTCGTTTGCCCGGAAATGAATACCGCACCAGCACCCAGGCCACCACCAGCCCGAACACCGCGTTTATCAAAGCGCCCACAAACGACGCCCCAAATGTCAGACGATACGACGCCACCACCCGCGGATCGCTCACGGTTTTCCAAAATTCCGACCAGCTTATCGTGGCCGACTTGAGAAACAGCCCGGCCAGCGGAATCAACACGATAAGGCTTAAATAAAACAACGAGAAACCCATGGTCAGCCCAAACCCGGGCAAGACGCTTTGTTGTTTTAACCGGATCCGCATTTCATCCAATCCACAATCCCTCTACCCGCACCTGGTATTGACCGCCGTTGCGGCTGAGGTAATTGATCAATCCACTGTGCCGCCATTGTAACATGCACATCCGCGGCTGGAAGAAGTATCTCATGCCGATCCGTAGTTCGCAACGGGTTTCTTTGACCAATCCCTCGTACCCCTCGGCGATGTAGTATCCAAGGTCCTTGTACCCCTTTTGCCGGGGGCCTAGCGGTCCGGTCACGCACCACACTATCACTCCGGTGCGATGATCGACCTCCATTACCACGCCGCAATGCGTGATCGGACAACCGCACGACATGCCCAACGGCCGGCCGATCAAAATGTCGCCCACCTGGATGTTCATCTCCCGGGTCAACAGCGGATTGTGCGGCAGAATGATCTCCCGCGGCCCTGGCTCCTCGGGAAAATGCTCCAGGTAAAAGTCGAACTCCCGACCCAAATGATCGAGCCAATCGGTCTGCCGCGACTCGCTCTTTGCGCCGGGGGTGCAAGTCCGGATTCCACAAGTGTTGAATTGCTCATCTGCAATACATCCGTTGCAAGCGGCGGCGGTGTTTGTGCCGCTTGAAACATGGACGGACAAGGAAGCCGCAGCGCCGTCAATCCTGCCGGGTCTCGACGAAATGGCGGCCGAATGCGCGACAAGAATAGGATCGCTTTGGGCTGCCGCCGTTTTTTGGGATTCCGAGCCGATGCGGTTTTTAGACAAATGAATGCATCGCCGCAACAGTTCCGGATCGGAGACCAGCCGGTCCTTGAATTCTTCGCAGGTTCTACATCCGCACAGCCCGCAATTTAAACCCGGAAGCTGGTATTCAGTTGTTTCGGACATCTATGAAATGCTCCTTTCCGATTGTTTCCTCGCCGTGTATTCACGGCCGGATATTTGGTCTCAGGTAAATGTCGCATTTTTGCTTCAGAGCCGGGCCGTGTCGGCCCGGAATCACCGGGGCGACACGCCCCGGCTCTGACTTTTCATACGACGTTTTTTTCTTTTCTGACTCCCAGAAAATATGCTACTCTCCCCGGTAAAAAGTCTGGCTTTCCAGGGCCCGAACAACGCCGAAGTGCGCTTGCCAGCCGATTTCCTTCTTGCCCACGCAGATCGTGCACGTGCCCACCGGCGGATTGCCGCGCAAGTAAAGCGAACCGGCGACTTCCGGCGTTTCCAGCATCCGCGTCACCAGCGGATCGATGCCTATGCCGTGCAGGGCGTTCACCTCGCGCACCAACACGTCCGGGGCCACTTCCTGAATCCGCGCCCGAAACACCTCCCGCTCCGCCTGCGATACCCGGTCGATCTTTGTGACCACGGCGATGTCGGCCAGGGAGAGCATCGGGCCGACCTTAAGCGGCAGATTCATCCCGCTGGTCGCCTCCAGCACGATCATGCCCAGCCCCCCGTCCACGTACGGGGCGCAGCGCAAACACAGTCCGGCCGTCTCGACCAGCAGTATGTCGGCGCCGTTTTGCTCGGCCCAGCGCAGGGCGTCGCCCAGGATCATCACGTGGCAGTGGTCCGGGCAAAGTTCGCCCGTGTACACCTTTTTCGTGGGAATATTAAACTCCTTGGCCAGCAACTCGTCCTCGTCGGCGTATTGCACGTCGAGTTTCACAAACGCCACGCGATGCCCGGCGCGGAGCAGTTTGCGCGTCATGTGACGGAGCACCGAGGTCTTGCCCGTGGTCGCCGGGCCGGCGCAAATAGCAACTCTCATGATACCTCCAGCAATTCATCGGCGCTTAAACGCTGCCCGTGCCGCAGCTTGTCGCGCAAACTGGAAAGCGCGTCGTCCAGCCGATTGACGCGGATCGAAACCGTGCGTTCGTCTTCGCTGGTGGAAAGCACGTTTACGATCGAGCCTCCCTGCATCACGATGCGGAAGTCGGACAACAAGGCGATGCGCGGATCGTGGGTCACGAAAATGAATATCTTCCGCCGCCGCCGCAGCATTTGCACGGCCCGGGTGCGGTGAATGCCGGCGTTTTCCACCTCGTCGAGGAGCACCACCGGCGTGCTGCAAATTACCGTGGCGTCGGCAATTAGCAATGCCCGGGTCTGACCGCCCGAAAGCTCGGTCATGCGATTGTCCATGTCGATCGGCTCGCCGGTCAATTGATTGGCGAACTGGATCGTTTCGGCCACCATCTGGGTGGTCTGGCCGTTGCAGGCCCGTACGCGGCAGTGCGTGCTCAAAAAGTCGCGCACCGGCATATCCGAAAGAAAGGTGGTGTGCTGAGTGATCAAGGCGATCGGGTTCCGCGCCGGGTTGCAGCGGAAATCGGCGGGCGCGGGTGCGCCGTCGATCAGAATCCGCCGCCCGCTGGGCGTGTCGCCGTCGGCAAAAAGCTCGATGTCGTTGATGAACGTGGTCTTGCCCGACCCCGTCGGACCCACAATGCTTACAACCTGCCCCATTTTAAGATCGATGCGGTCGAAAGGCTCTTTCCGCCCGTCCCTGCCGCGACCGCTGAAAATCGAAATCGTTTCAATCATCGTACGTTCCTTTATGGAAATTTTATGTGTTCGTTATAAAAACGCCGCAACCGCGAGCACTAGTCAAAAGCGCGACCAATGGTCGCGGCTTTACACACTATCTAACATCCATTTATGGCTTATAGATCTGATCGAATACGCCGCTGTCGTCGAAATGCCTGGCCTGGGCTTTATTCCATCCGCCGAATACCTCGTCGATCGTGAAAAGTTCAACCTTGGGAAATTGTTTCAACACCGCTTCAGGCACGCCCTTGCTGTTTCGCGGCCGGTAATAATGCTTGGCTGCTATCGTTTGCCCGACCGGCGAATAAAGATACTGCAAATATGCTTCGGCCACTTTGCGCGTGCCGTGCTTATCGGCCACGGTATCCACAACGGAAACCGTAGGCTCCGCCAGGATGCTCAACGGCGGAACAACGATGTCGAACTTGTCGGGCCCCGACTCTTTTATCGATAAAAAGGCCTCGTTTTCCCATGCCAGCAGCACGTCGCCCATTTCGCGCTGCACGAAAGTCATAGTCGAGTCGCGGGCGCCGATATTCAGCACAGGCACATGGGCGAAAAGCTCCTTGACGAACTGCTGTGCTTTCGTCTGCGCCTTGGCAACCTGCGCGGCGGCATTCGGGTCCTTTAGCTTGGCGAAATCGCCAAGTTCGCGCTTCAGCACGTAACCCCATGCCGCCAAATAGTTCCATCGCGCCCCGCCCGAAGTTTTAGGATTCGGCGTGATCACCTCCACGCCGGGCTTGATCAGATCGTTCCAATCTTTAATCCCCTTGGGATTACCTTTGCGCACCAAAAAAACAATCGTGGATGTATACGGAGAGCTATTGTAAGGCAATCGCGACTGCCAGTTTTCGGGTAGCAAATTGCCATGATTATGAATCGCGTCAATATCGTAGGCCAATGCAAGGGTCACCACGTCGGCCGCCAGTCCTTCGATTACCTTTCCCGCTTGCCTGCCCGATCCTCCGTGGGACTGCTTCACCTTGACAGTCTGTCCAGTTTTGCTGAGCCACTCTTTGGCAAAGGCCTCATTGAAATCGCGATACAATTCCCGCGTGGGATCATACGAAACGTTCAATAACTCCACTGTCGTGCCCGAGATTTGCGATTCCTGCTGGGCCTGAAGTTTCGACCCAGGTGCGCTAAAACCCCAAAAGGCAAGACACCCAATCACCAATAAAAAACGACGCCACGTTTTTTCCCTGTGCATTTGTTTTTCTCCTTATCCAAGTTGACTTGATTCACTACGTTATTACCGGCAAGTATTGTGCCGGGCTGTCTGTACTGGTAATTTCTCGAAGAATACGCCATATACGACAATAGTAGTCATCTTAATTACGTATTTTATTGTTGAATAACTGCTAAATACGATAGTTATTTCTGCATTATTTGGTATAATATCCGTGATATACGATATATAATTAATGTCGTTTCCATTGTTTAGCCCCGGAGAGGACTTGCGGTTTCGCGATACGCCAACCTTGCTCCGGAAGTATTTGCCACAAACGAAAACCCATGACGCAATTATGGAAGAATTTAAAACCGCCCTTTTAAGTGTTTGGCGCGAAGCCTGCCGACATATTGAAATCACCCAATCCACCGCGAACATTGCCGCCATGCTGGTCCAGTGGATGCCGCTTGAGCAGGTTTTGGTGCGCCGCTTGGACCTAAAGCGATCGAGTCTGGAAACCGTTGCCGTGGGCATGGAACCAGCCGGAACATCGCTTCCCCACGTCCGCACGGTTTGCTCCGCCGTGCAGTTGGATTCTTTTTTGAACTGGTGTGCTCGTGGCGAGATTGTCCGCATCAACCGTGGAGCTTCAAACACCGGCCAGTGGGATTTTCTCCTGCCCAGCGGTTTCGACGGCGACGTCTTGGTCGGCCCATTGGGAAATCCCCAGGAGCCGTCCGGCATCTTGGCGATTTGTGCCGACAAGCGGCGGTCATTCACCCAGAAACACGTAGCACTGGTTGAGCGCCTATTGGAACCCTTTTCCATCGCCCTGGAAAACGACCGCCGACTAAGTGAAATGGCCGCGCTCAGCGAGGCCGCCGAGGCCGACAAACGTTCGCTTTTGACCAAACTCGGACGCAAAGAACTGGGCGATACGATCGTGGGGGCCGATACCGGGCTCAGGGCCGTCATGGAGCGGGTGGAGTTGGTTGCCCCATCCGACGCCCCGGTGTTGATTTTCGGCGAGACCGGAACCGGCAAGGAATTGATCGCCCGCTCGATCCACGCCCGATCGCGCCGGGCCGCCGGACCGTTCGACCGGGTGAACTGCGGGGCCATCCCGACGGAACTGATCGACTCCCAGCTTTTCGGCCACCAGCGCGGGGCATTCACCGGCGCGGTGGAAACCCGCCGCGGCTGGTTCGAACGGGCCAGTGGCGGCACCTTGTTTCTCGACGAAATCGGCGAACTGCCATTGGCCGCGCAAGTCCGCATGTTGCGCATATTGCAGGACGGCTGGATGGAACGCGTGGGCGGCGAAGAGTCGATCCACGTAGACGTGCGGATCGTCGCCGCCACGCATCGCGATTTGGCCGCCATGGTGGCCGACGGACGATTTCGCGAGGACCTGTGGTACCGCATTGCTGTGTTTCCCATTGTCTTGCCGACCCTGCGCGAGAGGCGCGAGGACATTGCCACCCTGGCCGCGCATTTCGCCCGCCGCGCGGCCACCCGCTTCGGACTGGCCCCAGTCCTGCCCGTCCCGCAAGACATGGAATTATTAACGTCCTATCCATGGCCTGGAAACATCCGCGAGTTGGCCGCGGTGATCGATCGCGCAGCGATTCTCGGCGAAGGCAAGACGTTGGAGATAGCCAAGGCCCTGGGCGTGGCCGCGGAGCAGTCGATTCCCGCCGCCGAGGCCCCAAAAACGAAATTCCCGTCCCCAGCCGCACCCGCCGGAGTCGAGCCGCTTGATGCCACGGTGCGACGGCACATCGAACAGGCCCTGGCCCTGACCAAAGGTCGCGTCGAAGGACCCCACGGCGCAGCCGTGCTGTTGGAGATCAATCCGCACACGCTTCGGGCCAAAATGCGCAAACTGGGCATCGATTGGAAACGCTTCCGTCAACGCTAGAGTATTTCAAGTATCATTGTAGCGTTCAAAAAAACCTCAGCCGGCTAACGCCGGCCGCTCGCCTATATGTTTACCGCTACAAAAAAACTTGATGTGCTCTAGAGCGTTTTTCATATCTTACGGCCTTACGGCCGGCCGGCCGATGCTGTAGTAGGTAAAGCCGGCCTCGCGCATCCGCTGGGGATTGTAGATATTGCGGCCGTCGAAAATAATTCTTTGCCGCATTAGCTTGCCCATTTCCTCGAAGTCGGGATGCACGAACTGCTTCCACTCGGTCATGATTGCCAAGGCGTCGGCCCCGATCAAGGCGTCGTCGCGGCGGTCGCAATACACCAACTTCTCGCCGTACGCGTGCCGCACGTTCTCCATGGCCACCGGGTCGTGCACGCGAAGTTTCGCTCCGTGCTCGAGCAGCCGGTCAATAAGCACCAGTGCCGGGGCCTCGCGCACGTCGTCGGTGCCGGGCTTGAAGGCCAGTCCCCAAACGGCAATCGCCTTGTTCCCCAATTTGCCCTCGAAATGTTGTTCGATCTTCTCAATGAGCAGTATTTTCTGCTTCTCGTTCACGGCGTGGACCGCTTCGAGGACGCGGGGATCGACGCCGTGCTCCCGGGCGGCTGCCGAAAGCGCCCGCACGTCTTTGGGAAAGCAGCTCCCGCCGAAGCCCACGCCTGGAAAAAGAAATGCAAAACCGATGCGGCTGTCAAAACCCATGCCGCGGCGGACCTCGTTTATATCCGCCCCCAAACGCTCGCATATATTCGCCATCTCGTTGATAAAACTGATCTTCGCGGCCAGCAGGGCGTTGGCGGTGTATTTGGTCATTTCCGCGCTTTCCGGCGACATGACCACAAATGGCTTTTCGGTCCGCAGGTACGGCTGGTACAGGTCCCTGATCGCTTCGGCCACCTCACCCCGGCGCACGCCTACAACCACGCGGTCCGGTTTCATGAAGTCCTCGATGGCCGTCCCTTCCTTCAAGAATTCCGGATTGCTGGCCACGTCCACGTCGCGTCCGGTAAGTTCTTTCAATCGGGCGGCTATTTTCGCGTTCGTGCCCACGGGCACGGTGCTCTTGCAGACCACTATTGCAGACTTGTTCAAATGCGGCGCAATGCCCTCGACCACTGTCCAGAGCGGCGACAGGTCGATGCAACCGTCGTCCGATGCCGGCGTGCCCACGGCTAAAAACACGATTTGCGCCTTGGACGCCGCGGCCGTCTGATCGGTGGTAAAGCTCAGCCGTCCGGCGCTCACGTTCCGGGCGACCAGCTCGGCCAGACCCGGCTCGTAAATCGGGACGTGGCCGCGATTTAAAAGGTCGATTTTCTTCCTGTCGCAATCCACGCACACCACGTTGTTGCCGGTCTCGGCCAAGCACGTGCCCGTGACCAGCCCCACGTAACCGGCGCCGATGACAACGATTTTCATTTTAGTAATTCCTGGAAACAGGCGTGATTTTCGTTTAATGTGGGTATTTCTTGCTCGAAGGGATGCCCGTTTTGCCACCCTAATTTTCCCGTCCGCCGATAATGCTCTAACCGGCGGATTGTAATCTCGCAATATATCGGATCGACGTCGGCGGTAAAGCAGGGCCGATTAAGGATCTCGGCCGCCAGAAGCGTGGCGCCGGAATGGGCGAAAAGATCGAGTACGCAATCGCCGGGAATGGAGCTTGCCCGAATGATGCGATCGATGCATTTCAGCGGTTTTTGCGCGTAGCATCCCGAAACGTTCTCCTCCATGCGGTAGAACACCTGCTGAACGTCGACCCATACGTTGCCGGCTCGGATCGTTTCGGCCTTGCCGCGCTTAAGATTTTCCTTAACCACGCCGCCGACTTCCTTATAATAACCGCGGAGGATTTTGGGGATGTCGGTGTATTCGGCTTCGACGTTGAAAATGGGCCGTCCCTTGACATAGTAGAGCAATTCCTGGCGGACGGCCATCCAGTTTTTTTGCGTGCCGTATCCGCGCTGATTGCGCATGGTGATAAAGCTGCGTGGAGAAAACGGCTCGCCGCGCATCATGATCATGAAGTCGGCCAAGGGTTGAAAACCGTCGTTTTGATCGGCCCCGAGCCAAACGTAGAGCGATGCGTCGTCGGCCGTGACGGCATGGGTATTTCGCACCCAACGGCGGCACCACTGGATGTATTCGCCGATTTCGCGAAGCTCAAAAGCCGCTAGATTATAAGGGGGATCGTGGACAGCCAGCGTCGGCCGTGCGCCGAGGGCCAGTTCGGCCACGCAATCCGAGTCCGCAGCGTCCAAACAACCCACCCGGTGTAGCCCCAGCGGATCCCGCCAGATTTCGCCGGGCTTGAGCCGGCAATAGGGCAGAAGTCGTTCTCTGATCTCAGAATCGTTGTCGAGCCGAGGCAAGGGATTATTTATCATAATCTCGGCGCTCACTCTCCGCTCAAGTACCGGGGCGACACGCCCCGGCTCTGATTTTTTCCACGATTAAACTGCCCACTACCCCTACCCTTCTTTGTCGCCGTTTTCTTCTTTCGGCACGCGTTTGACCGCCACCAGCTTGTCGTCTTCATCCAGGCTCATTATTTTTACGCCCTGGGTGTTGCGGCCGATGATGCTGATGTCGGCGACCGAAATGCGTTGGATCTTGCCCCGGGCGGTGATAATGAACAACTCGTCCTCGTCGCGGACCGAGACAATGCCGATGGCCGGGCCGTTGCGATCGCTGGTTTTTACGTCGCGCAGACCCTTGCCGCCGCGGCGCTGCGTGCGGTAGCAATGCCCCGAGGTAAGCTCCCCTTCCTCGCTTTCCCGAGATTCTTCTCCTTCTGTTTCAGGCTGCTCGTCTTCGTGCTCGGGCGTGTCTTCATCCGATTCGATTTCTTCCCCGGCCGGCTCGCCCTCACCGCCCTGATCGGTTTCCAGATTCGGCCCAAACGGCGTGCGTTTGCCGTAGCCGTTTGCGCAGGCCGTCAAGAGCGTGGCCTCGGGATCGGTCACCACCATGCCCACGACCGAGTCCCCGGCCGTGAGCCTGATGCCTTTTACGCCGCTGGAATTGCGGCCCACCGGCCGGGCGTCGGACTGTTTAAAGCGGATGGCCATGCCCTTGGCCGTGGCCAGCACCAACTCGTCGCCCGGCTTGGCCACCACCACGTCGACCAGTTCGTCTCCCTCGCGGAGTTTTATGGCGATAATGCCGGTCTTCATCGGGCGGCTGTATGCCGCCAGCCGCGTCTTTTTCACCAATCCCCGCGCGGTGGCCATCACAAGGTAGTGATCGGGCAGGTTGAAATCCTTCACCGCCCGGCAATCGGCGATCTGTTCGCCTTCCGACAGATTGAGCAAATTCACCACCGCCCGGCCGCGGCTGTCCCGGGCAAGCTGCGGCAGGTCGTACACCTTTCGCCAATACACCTTCCCCTTGTTGGTGAAAAACAAGAGATAAGCGTGCGTGCTGGCCACGAACAGATGTTGCACCGGGTCTTCATCTTCGGTTTTCGCGCCTGTTAGACCCTTGCCCCCACGGCGCTGGGCACGATAGGCCGATACCGGCGTCCGCTTGACGTATCCGTTGCTGGTGATCGACACGACCATCATCTCTTCTTCGATCAGGTCTTCCAGATTGACGTCGCCGATCTCCTCGCCGCTTATTTCGGTGCGGCGCAGTTCGGCGTGTTTGCGTTTCAGCTCGCGCAATTCCTCGCGGATCAACTCCAGGATGTTGTTGCGGTCGGAAAGGATGCGGTTGTACTCGGCGATTTCGGCCAGCAAGGTCCGATGTTCGTCGGCCAGCTTGTTTTGCTCCAGATTGACCAACTGCCCGAGCGTCATTTTCAGGATGGCGTCGGCCTGCACGGGCGTTAAACAGTAGTTTTCGCTCTCCCCGCGCTCGGCCGTGAACACGGCGAAACCTTCGTCGCCCAAGGCCCGGCGCAGCAAAGCGGCTGGAGTTTGAATCTGCATCAACCTTTGCTTGGCCTCGGCCTGCGTGGCCGAAGAGCGAATGACCCGAATCACTTCGTCGATGTTGGCATGGGCCAACAACAGCCCTTCGACCGTGTGTTTCCGCTGCCTTGCCCGGAACAGCAAAAACTGCGTCCGCCGCCGGATTACCGTTTCGCGATGCCGTAAAAACTCTTCCAGCAGTTCCTTGATGCTCAAAACACGCGGCTTGCCGTCCACAAGCGCCAGGAATATGATGGAAAAACTGTCTTGCAGCGGCGTGAATTGATAAAGCTGGTTGAGCACTATCTCCGGATCGGCGTCGCGTTTCAAATCGAGCACCAGGCGGACCGGCTCGTCCAGGTCGCTTTCGTTGCGGCATCCCGAGATGCCGGGAATCTTCCCATCGTTGACCGCGTCGGCGATCCGCTCCTCGATCCGGTCGCGTGATTGCTGGAACGGTATCTCGCTGACGACGATGCGGAAGCGGTTGTTATGCTCCTCGATGGCCGCCCGGGCGCGTACCACGACGTTTCCCCGGCCGGTATAATACCCGCGGCGGATCCCGGCCCTGCCGCAGACCACGCCGCCGGTGGGAAAATCGGGACCGGGCACGATTTCCAACAACTCGTCGATCGATACGTCCGGCTCGTCGATGACCTTAACCAGGGCGTCGCAGATCTCGCCCAGGTTGTGGGGCGGGATCGACGTGGCCATGCCCACCGCGATCCCGTTCGAGCCGTTGACCAACAGATTCGGAAATTTCGACGGCAGCACCACCGGCTCAGTCCGCCGCTCGTCGTAAGTGGGAATGAAATCCACCGTGTCGAGTTTCAAATCCTCCAACAACAGCGCGGCAATGGGCGAAAGCCGGGCCTCGGTGTATCGCATGGCGGCGGGCGGCAATCCGGCGATCGATCCGAAATTTCCCTGCTTGTCGACCAGCACGTGCCGCATGTTCCATTCCTGGGCCATGCGGACCAACGTCGGATAAATCACCCCTTCGCCGTGCGGATGATAATTTCCGCTGGTATCGCCCGAGATCTTCGCGCATTTGACCCGGCCCGCCCCGGGACCAAGGTTCAAATCGTTCATCGCCACCAGTATGCGGCGCTGCGATGGCTTTAGCCCGTCGCGCACGTCGGGCAAGGCGCGGCTAACGATCACGCTCATGGCGTACGTCAAATAACTGCCCTTGAGTTCCTCCTCGATGGGCATTTCCAGCAACCGGCCCATTGGATTGCCGTTGCCGGCCGGCTGTTCGGATGGAGGAACGCTTTCGGGCCCCGGCTGATCCGGAGGAAGATTCGTATCGTTAGACAATGCGATTCCTTTCAGCGGAAATAATTATCAACAACTCATTTTGACAAGGCTTCAAATATACCCATTCAACCCTATTTCCACAATGGCCGGACGGGAACTTTTCGTTGGCGCAACACCTTAATTCATAAGATGTTACGACAGCATTCCTCTTGATATTTTCTCATCCCATAAAACACTTGTAGAGCGATAAAAAAACGCCGCTTTATTGCCCCCCAAATCGGGTGTTATGCCAATTCTAATTCAAAACCGCGCTTAGACATGTGTTTGGCTTATCGCGAAACCGCAAGCGGTTTATCGACATATCGCGAAACCGCAAGCGGTTTGTGGGTTCAGTCATTCATAGCGCAGCGATTCGATCGGGTCGAGCCGGCTGGCCTTTCGGGCGGGATAGTAGCCGAAGAACATTCCCACCGAAGCCGCAAAACCCAGGGAAACCAGGATGGCATTTACGGAGATGGCCAATGGCCAGTGCGTGCTGCTAAGGAAATGATTTACCGCATACGTCGCAGCCACCGCCGAGCCGATCCCCAGGGCGACGCCGATCACCCCGCCCAACAAGGAAAGCACCACGGCTTCCAGGAGGAATTGCCGCAGAATATCGCGGGAGCGCGCGCCCACGGCCAAGCGGATGCCGATCTCGCGGGTCCGTTCGGTGACGGAAACGAGCATGATATTCATGATGCCCACCCCGCCCACGACCAGCGAGACGCTGGCCACGGAGCCTAGCAACAAGGTCATGACCATGGTGATGATGTTCAGCACCCTGGCGACTTCGGAGGTGTTTCGCACGGTGAAATCGTCTTCAGCGCCCTGCCGGATGTGGTGTCGTTGGCGTAATAGACTTATCACTTCCTCTTCGGTCTGCTTCATCTGATCAGTCCATCGTGCCGACACGAAGATACAATCGACGTTATTGAAATTGCTGCCGCTGACCTTTTTTTTGATCGTGGTGAACGGCGCCAGGACGATGTTGTCCTGGTCCTGGCCGAAAAGGTTGGCCCCTTTCGGCTCCAACAGGCCGACCACTCGGAAGGGAATTTTTTTTATGCGGATTGTCGCGCCGACGCAATCCATACCGGGAAACAGGTTGTCGGCCACGGTCTTGCCGATGACGCAGACCTTGGCCGCGGTGTGGACATCGCCGGCGCTGAAGAATTGCCCTTTTTCGACCTGCTGGTTGCGGATCGTCAAATAAGTGTCGTTTACTCCCATGATCGAGTCCGGGGCCCAATTCAAATTTCCCGCCACGACTTGAGCCTTTGCGCTTACCTCCGGCGAGGCCGCCAGCACGGTTGGGCACTCGGTCGCCATGGCGTCGGCATCGGAGGCCAACAGCGTAGTGAATGTTCCTGAAGGAAGTCGCATGCTGCCTCCGCCGGTGTAGCTGCCAGGCAGGATGAACAGCACGTTGGTGCCCAAGCTCTGGAATTGATCCGTGACCAACATGCCGGCGGATTGGCTGATTGAAACCAAGAGGATGACAGCCCCCACGCCGATGACGATTCCCAAGACCGTCAATCCGGCGCGAGTCTTATTCTTCAACAGCGAGCGCAAGGACACTCGTAATATCATGAGAAGATTCATGAGCAAAGTCGCCAGTTCACGGTTTACAGTTCACGGTTTACGGTTTACGGTTTACGGTTCACGGTTTACGGTTTTTTAATAGGCTTTAGGTTTCAGGCGGAAGGAAATGGGTTGTGCGAAACCGCAAGCGGTTTTTTCCCCTCATTGACAATCTCCAATCCCTAATCTCTCCTAATCCCTTGTCCCTTTAGGGTGAGGATGTTTTTGTTTCGGCCGTTTGTAGGCCGACGACCACTTCTTGCCCTTCGTGCAAGTCGCCGGAAACCACTTCCGTGAAATTTTTGTCGCTTAAGCCGGTTTCAATCTTTACGGCAGACAGCAGATCTCCGTCGGCTACCCAGACGTATCGAGTGCTGAGGTTGCCCTGAGAGGCGGACTTATCTCCTATTCCAAGGCCTGCACTAGCGGCGGCTCCGCCGCTATTCGCCTGGCCGATGCGGGCCGCGCCGGCGAGGATCGCCCGGTCGCTCTGGCGAGCCTGGTCGGGCTTGGGATAAAATCTCAATGCGGCGTTCGGGATGGTCAGCACGCCGGCGTGGATCTCGATTTGAAAGTTCAAGTTGGCCGTCATGCCGGGAATGAGTTTGATTTGCGGATTTGGCGATTCCACGACAACCGTGTATGTAACCACGTTTTGAACCGTGGTCGGGTTCAGCCGGACTTGGAATATCCTTCCCTCGAACGTATCCTTGGGGTAGGCGTCCACCGTGAAATTCACCGGCTGGTCGCGCGACTGCGCATCGCGGATCAACCCGATGTCGGCCTCATCCACCGATGCGTAGACGTAGATCTTTTTTTCCAAATCCGGGGCAACCACGAACAACACGGGCGTTTGGAACTGCGCGGCCACGGTCTGGCCGGCGTCGACTTTGCGGTCGATTACCACGCCGTCGACCGGCGAGCGGATAGTGGTATAGGTCAGATTTATTTCAGCCATATCCAATGCGGCCTTGTTCTGCTCGACGGTCGTCTTGGCTACTTCCACGTTTGCCGCGGCCATTTCGTAATTGGCTTCGGCCAGGTCGTAGTCGCTGTCGGCGATGCCCTTGATAGGGCGATCCATCCCGGGGATGTTCGTGATTTTGTAAAGTTCCTTGGCGCGCTTAAAATCCCGCCCCGTCTGATGGAGTCTTGCCTTGTACTGTTCCAAATCGGCCACGGAGTGAGCCAGTGCGGCTTTGGCCTGCCGGCATTGGGCCTTGTAGACCTGCGGATCGATCTCCGCGAGGATCTGATCTTTTTGGACCTTGTCGTTGAAGTCCACGTGGACCTTCTGAATGGGGCCGGAGGCGTAGGAGCCGACCTGCACGCTCAAGACGGGCTGCACGGTGCCGTTTGAATTGACGGTGAGTTTTATGTCGCCGCGCTGAACCGCGGAGGTTCGGTATTGATCGTTTGCAGCGCCGTTTCGCGAGGCATGGAAATGCCTGTAGCCGGCGGCTCCCACGCAGGCGATAACGGCGGCGGCAATCAGCCAGAAAATGAGGCGTTTCATGGTTTTTATCCCTCCTGAGCGTGCAAGGCTTCGATGGTGCGCGGGAATTCGGTGGAGTCGCAAATAACTTGCCCGTCCCGGATGACTACGGCGCGGCGGGCGTGCTTGGCAATTAATTCCTCAATTTATATTCGCTTTATTGCGGCGAGGATACACGCTGATTGTGTTTCTTACTCGTTGGGATCCTTCTTCCCCGCATTTTTATCATGGAAAATTGGGAACTCCGGCGAATCGGTCCGCGCGGTCTTGAGATAGGCTTCGATTTTGGCCGCCACAGCGGGATTTTGGGCGGCAATATTCTTGGTCTCGCCGATATCGTCGGGCAATTTGTAAAGCTCCAACGGGCCGCCGGGTTTGTGGCGTACGGCTTTCCATTGGCCCCATTGCACCGCTTGTTCGAAACCGCGCTCGTAAAATTCCCAATACAAAAATCGTTCTGGAATTTGCTTTGCCTTGCCTAAAAAGAGCGGCGCTACGCTGATTCCGTCGATGTTCGCCGGAACCGTGCCGTCGGCGAACTCGGCCAGGGTGGGCATGTAGTCGGCAAAGCACCAGGGGATATCGTTTACCGCGCCGGCTGGAATGCGGCCCGGCCAACAGGCCAACGCCGGTTCGCGGATGCCGCCTTCATACATGTCGCGTTTGTAGCCCTGCAATGGGCCATGGGAATTGAAAAACTCGGCAACGCGCGTCAGTTCGGCGGTCGGGCGCGAGCGCGGGCCGTTATCCGAGGTGAAAATAACGATTGTATTCTCGGCGATTTTGAGTTCCCGGAGCAAGTCCCTGATTTGCCCCACCGCGCCATCCAGACGAGTGACCATGGCGGCGTAAATCTTCATCGACTCGTCCCACGGCTCCTTGGCGTAAGGTTCCAGGTTTGGAGGAGCGACCAGCGGATCGTGCGGCGCGGACGGACAGAAATACAGGAAAAACGGTTTGTCGCCGTTGCGGCGGATGAAGTCGCTTGCATAGCGGGTGTAAAGGTCGGTTTCATAAGTCCCCTTTTTTCCGTTTTCGTTGCCTGGGACATCAATAACTTGCCGGTTGACGACGCAACGGGCCGGATAATACGCCGGATCGTGGGTTCCGGGTTCGGTCAAGAGCCAGCCGTAAAATTCGTCGAATCCGCGGTTAAGCGGCGATGCCTTCGGGTCGTATCCTTCCAGGTGCCATTTGCCGACCAGGCACGTGCGATACCCCGCTTTTTGGAGGACATTGCCCACCGTGACGTCTTGATCGGTCAGATTCGCCCGGCGGTTTTTGCCTTGAACAATCCCGCCGGCAAAACAATTGTTGCCCCGCACTCGCGTGTGCCCGGTGTTCTGGCCGGTCATCAAAACGCTTCGCGACGGCGCGCACACCGGCGCGCCCGCGTAGGCTTGCGTGAAACGTATACCATCCACGGCCATGCGGTCGATGTTGGGAGTCTTGATTTTTGTCTGCCCGTAACAGCCCACGTCGCCCCATCCCAGGTCGTCGGCCAGGATGAAGACGATATTGGGCCTTTGCGCCGTTGCGGAGTCTTTCTCGCCCGCCGCCCGGGCCGCATCAATTGCGATTGTCAATGCAAGAACCAAGGCAGACACGATGTAAAGAACCAATCGCATGATTAAAGCCTCCGGTTAAAAATATATTGGATATGACTACATATTTTAACCGTGAACACGTGTAAAAGGTAGCACCGGTATAACGCTACATTAGAGCAGAACAATGAGCGCGGAACTAAGAATGTAGAACGCAAAACAAAGGCGGAAGGCGGAAACCAATCCCCAATTTCCTACCCCCGAATCCCGAATCCCGAAACCAAAACTCCAAGATTTGCGGCGATCATTGCCATGGGCGGGG
>JBEKFZ010000077.1:0-19515 GCA_050013075.1 Thermoguttaceae bacterium
ACGGCCCGGCTCTGATGACGTGTACAAACTACGCGGAAATTATTGCACAATAACCGAATCTTAAATCCCTGAATTATCCCCATGCGAATTTTTATTGCCGGAATAATGCAGGGTTCTCATGCCAAGGCCGCGATTCACGACCAGGACTATCGCGGGCGGATCTATTCCCTGCTAAAAACAGCCTTTCCGGAGGCGGAGATTTACGATCCCCGGGCCAATCACAAGAAATCGTTGGAATACAAAGCGGAGACCGGGCGGGAGGTATTTTTCCGGCATAATTTCATGTGCCGCGAAATCGACGTGCTCTTGGCCTACCTGCCCGAGGCCTCGATGGGCACGGCCATCGAGATGTGGGAGGCGCACCAACACGGCGCGGTCGTAATTTCCATAAGCCCGCTGAAACACAACTGGGCCGTGAAATTCCTGAGCCACATTTTATATGCAGACATTGCGGAATTTGAAGCGGCCACAAACGACGGCAGCCTGAGGCGAAAAATCGAGGAGGTTAAAAAAGTGAAAAGAGAATAAAGGAACACTAATTTTCACTAATCTACACTGATAAAATTATAAGTAAAGATCAGTGGTAATCAGTGGTGATTAGTGTTCCTGTTGTTGTGAAGGACCGGAGCACTCTGAGCTGCATTCTCCACTCTTCACTTACCGTATCCCTTCCCACGGGGAGCTTGCCAATATCTTGCGCATCGCCGAAGATGAATTTATGCTCCACCTACTGGATCAAACGCCGGAAGAACTGGAAAAATGGTTTACCGAACATGGTTTTCCGGCTTATCGCGCGGGACAGGTTCGCAAATGGATTTTTAAGCAACGTGCCGCCTCATTCAACGAGATGACCGATTTGCCGTTGGAGTTGCGTGGGCAATTGACCGAGGATTATGCAATTTGGTCCGCGCAAATCGCGGCGCATCAAAAGGCCGACGATGGCTCGGAAAAACTGCTTTTTAAACTGCACGACGGGGAAGGAATTGAATGTGTGCTGCTCCGCGACGATAGGCATCATCGAACCGCGTGCATCAGCACACAGGTGGGCTGCTCGATGGGATGCGTGTTTTGCGCGACCGGATTGGACGGCGTAATCCGCAATCTGACCGGCGGCGAAATAATCGAACAAATGCTGCAATTGCAACGTTTGCTGGGCGAAGATGAGCGGCTGAGCAATATCGTTGTGATGGGGATGGGCGAACCACTGTTGAATCTCGACGCATTGATGCCGGCGTTGGATGCCGTCGCCGGCCCGGACGGGCTGGGGATCGGGGTTCGGCGGGTGACCATTTCCACGGTCGGATTGCCCAAGGGCATTCGCCGCCTGGCCGAAATGGATTGTCCGTATCATTTGGCCGTGTCGTTGCACGCGCCTAACGATGAAATCCGCAACCAATTGGTCCCTGCCAATCGCTCGGTGGGCATGGAAGCGATTTTGGCCGCGGCCGATGAGTACTTTGAGCGCACCGGGCGGCGGGTGACGTTCGAATACGTCCTTCTGGCGGGCATTAACGACCGGCCGGAGCACGCCCGGGGCCTGGTCAATTTTTTACGCGGGCGTCCGGCGCTCGTCAACCTGATTCCCTACAATCCTGTGCCCGGTCTGTCGTATCACACGCCGGCGCCTGCGGTTACGGCGGAGTTTATGGAAATTCTCACTCGCGGCGGCCTGACCGCGAATGTCCGTTATCGCAAAGGCGAGGGGATTCAGGCCGCTTGCGGACAGTTACGGCGTCAAAAGGATTAGTGGGCAGCAGCATGGGGTGGGCAATTCACTGCCCACTCTCAGGATAATTCTCGCGAAACCGCAAGCGGTTTACTCCTAATTCCCGCGAAACCGCAAGTGGTTTACTCCTAATTCCCGCGAAACCGCAAGCGGTTTACTACTAATTCCCGCGAAACCGCAAGCGGTTTGATTATATCGAAACCATTGGGCCGAGTCGGGGTTTCATATTATTATGGGGATTCACGGAGATCGACCCGGTGGGTGGTCGTGGCACTGAAGATGAGATAAAATTGATCTCAGATAGAACTCGGGCCAGTACTCCGACGAATACGTCGGAGAGTAAGCCGCGATAACCCGCCGGGATTTTAAAAACAGCCGCCAAAACACGGCAACAACCCGCATTTGCCACCCATTAGACGGGGTCGATCTCCGCCAAAGGACGAAATAGCCTTGGTCGTTAGCGAATCGTCCGCCCGCAAATACGCCTTGGACCCCGAGGTCCGCTTGATGCTTGAAGTCCGCGACGACAATGCCGCGGCTTTCGAGGAGTTGGTGTTGCGCTATCAAGCGCGGCTGGTGACGATCTTAAGGCACCTGGTCGGCGACGCGGATCAAGCGGAGGATTTGGCCCAGGAAGTATTTATGCGGGTGTATCGTTCGCGAAAGAGCTACGAGCCGGGAGCGAAGTTCGCCACCTGGCTCTTTACTATTGCTAAACACGTAGCCGCCAATGCACTTAGGACGCGGAGTCGGCGTCCCGAGATAATGCCGGCCCCGTTGGACAGCGGGGCCATGGGCGTCACGCCTCTGGACGTGATGTTGCAGGCCAGCAGCGGGCTAATGCCAGTTCGGCAATTGGCCAAGGCCGAAATCCGCGACGTCGTGCGAGTGGCCGTGGAATCGCTCGGCGAACGGCAGCGGTTGGCCGTGTTGTTGAACAAATTCGAAAATATGAGTTACGCCGATATCGCCGATACCATGAAACTCTCGACCCAGGCGGTAAAGTCGTTGCTCTCGCGTGCGCGGGTGAATTTGCACCAGGTGCTCGAGCCCTACTTCGAGCGCGGCGAACGGCCGACGCCGGACGGGATCGACAATTCACAAGAAAACAAGACACAAAAATGATGATGGACAATTAACCGCCGAACTATATGTCGCAAGAACCCGTCAATGCCGAAAGTCTGCTGGAAGAGCAACTGGTAGCCTACCTCGACGGCGAGTTGGACGGCGAATCCTGCCGCCGCATCGAGGAACTGTTGGCCGTCGATCCCGAGGTCCGGCGAAAACTGCATCGTCTGGAGCGGACCTGGGAGATGCTTGACGAACTGGACACCGCGCCGGTGGGCGAAGACTTCACCCGCTCCACCTTGGAAATGGTCGCCTTGGCGGCGGAACAAGACGTTCGCAAGAGCGTCGAGGAGGCGCCGCGGCGGCGCAGGCGGATGTGGCTGCTGGCCGGCGGGATAATGTTCGCTGCCGGTCTGGCCGGTTTCATGGCATTTACACTGTTGGCCCCGAATCCGAACAGGGAATTGAACAAGGAATTGATCCAAGACCTGCCCGTGCTGGAAAATCTCGATGAATACCGGCAGATTCAAGACATCGAATTTCTCCGTTTGCTGCAAAATAGTGGACTTTTTTCCAAGGGAAACTCCAAGGAGGAAACCGTCCTTGCGAGCCGTCCGGGCACGGTCGGCGTCAAGGGAGATTTAGTGAAGTATATCCAGACTCTCACCCCCGATCAAAAGGACGAACTGTCGCGCAAGCGGGAACGATTCGCCGGTCTCGGTGCGGACGAGCAAAACAGGCTGCGGAAATTGCACGAACAAATCCAGAAGGATGAACATGCCGACGAGCTACGCGGCATTATGAACCGTTATTACGAATGGTACAGATTGTTGCCGCCCTACAGTCGCCCGGAATCGACCTTGTTGGCCGAAAAACGTATGGATTGGATCAAGGATCGCAAGCAGAAAGAACAAACCGAAATTACCAACAGGCCGCCGCCGGGCAAGGATTCCGATACCCTATGGAACTGGATGGAAGAATATGCGAAAAATCACGAAACGACGTTCATAAAAGGTTTGGGTTTGCCGGAGTGGCCGCAGAATAGTCAATGGAGTATGGACGCCGGCGCTCGGCACCGGTGGGTAATGTGGATGATGTGGCAGCGCCCGCCGGGCGGACAAAGTAAAGAGTCCTTGTTTTCGGAGAGCGATTTGGTCGAATTGCAAGCGAAGTTTACCCTGGAAACCCAAAAACTGCTTGAAGCCAAGCCTCCGGCCGAAAAAATCCACATCGTCCAAAACTGGGCTCATAACCTAATGCGGCAAAAGAACCCGCGGCGCGGACCGGGCATGGAAGGTCCGGTCAACGACAAACTGTTGGCCGAGTTTTTTGAGAAATTAGACCCCGCGGAACGCGATGGCTTGATGATTCTGCCCAGCGAGGATATGCAACAGCAATTGCAGCGCCTGTATATCGAGAAGAACAGACCGCCGGGTATGTTTCGTCGCGGACCGGATGGATTTGGTCCTGGTCCGCCGGGCGAGGGCTTTGGTCCTGATCAGCGCCCGTCTGAAAAGCCCGAAAACTCTGAAAACCCGGCCAAAAAACCTTAGAACAAACATAATTGTCGTCTTTTCCCGTCTATTTTCCTATTTACAGACTGCCCATTTCTAGTAAAACTATGTGGAAATAGGGCGTTTCGTTGTATTCATGCCCGCCACAAGGAGAAAATGTTATGGCACAAGACGACAACATTCAAGGTTGGACCATGTACGCCATTATCGCCTTTTGCATTACAGGCATTCTGTGCGAGATCCTATTCTCTTTGATACGCAGGGGATTTTTATGGCACTTATGGGATTTTATCGTTATTCTGGTGCTGGCAAGCATAGTGGGCGGAGGCGTGTTCTGGGCGTGCAAAAAGTTGAATATATGACGCCCATTTCCGGGCCTGTCCCTTTCGCTGAGAAAGCACGCGGAGACTAACGCAACCGGCTGCTCAGCCAATACAAGGGCAACCCGAGTAGCAGAATCGCCAGCGCCCCTGTTGCAACTCCCGGCTTGTACGACGCGGCGCTTTGGATCAAGAAAGCGCATACAACGCAAAAAAATATGGTGGGCAGGGGATAGCCCGTCACGCGGTATGGGCGTTCCAGGTCTGGCTCTTTGAAGCGCAGTACGATGACCGCCAGACTGGTTGCCAAGTAAAAGGAGTAGACTGCCGCGGCCGTATAAAGGATGGCGTTGACAAAGGAGCCAAGTAAAACGATCAACCCCACGGCAATCGCTCCTTGAAGCAGGAGTGCCCGGACCGGCGTGCCGGTTCGCGCGTTCCACCGGCCCAATGGCTGAAAGATCCGGTGTTCGACGCCCACGGCATAAGAAATCCTCGCGCCGGCGAAGATCAAGCCGTTCGTGGCGCCCAGGGCCGATATGCAGATCAAGGCACTGATTAAACCGGCGCCGTATTTTGGAAACATCGCCGAAACGGTGTCGGCGGCCACGGCGTTGGAATTCGCCACTCCGGAAAGACCGAGCGTGTATAAGAACGCCCCATTGACCAGCAGATACAAGAGTGTAACGGCCACTGTGCCCAGGACTAATGCCCGGACGATGTTTCGGGAGGGATTTTTAACTTCCGCCGCCACGTAAGCCATTTCGTTCCAGCCGCCGAAAGTGAACAGGACAAGAATCAGCGCCAAGCTAAGCGGGGCGGTACTGTCTATGGTTGACACCGGCGGTCCCCCCGGACCCGCAACCGCCACGCCGACAATGGCCAGCAACCCCAATGTCTTGACGGTCGTTAGCAGGTTTTGCGTCCATTTGCCTTGAGACACGCCCATGATGTTAATGCCGGTCAATATTATTACAGCGGCCGCGGCGTAGAGAAGATGACTCCAAGGAACCGCCGTCCCTGCAAAGGCTTTAAAAGGCAGTAGGTCATACCGCGCCATTGCCTCAGGAAAGGGATCGTAAAGCGTTCGCGCATATCGAGCGAAGATGAATGCCATTCCGGCGATGTCTCCCGGCCGCACCACGGCCAACTGGAGCCAACCGAATAAAAAACCAGCCCATCTTCCGTATGAGTGAGTTAAATAAACGTAATCGCCGCCTTCTTTGGGATACGCCGTGGCCAATTCCGCGTAGCCCAGGGCGCCGCAGAGCGAGATCAGGCCGCCGACGGCCCAAATTCCCAAAAAGACCCACCAATACCGAGCGCCTTTGGCCACGTCCGGAACCACTTCGTAAATTCCCGCGCCAATGATGATCCCCACGATCAGGCACGTGGAATCGAAAAGCGACAGTTGTTTTTTCGGGGTTTCTTGCATGGGAAATTACAGATGGCAGTGCGAAACAGCAATCGGTTTAGTTCAACATTTATCGTTCTTGGTTTCCTCCGCCAGCCATGCCAGATAATCGGCGCTGCCGGCGGTCAGGGCGATGGAGATGATTTCGGGCACTTGATACGGGTGCAGGCGGCGGATGGTTTCCTCGACGCGATCGTAAAGTTCCCGCCTGGTTTTTGCCCGGAATTGCCACTCTTGTGTTGTGTTGATTTTGCCCTGCCAACGATAAATGCTGGTGACGGGCCCGACGATCTGCGCGCAGGCCGCCAATCGCCCGTCGACAAGGGCTTGGCCGATGGCCTGAGCATCGTCGCGGCTTTCGGTCGTGGTGATGACTTCGATATATTCGCTCATGGATGTTGTGCTTTTTTTGTTTAGCCCGCTATGTTGGGGCGGCAGTTAAACTGCCGCCCCAGCATAGAATTCCCGACACTCGCGCGGGGAGTATTTCCGTTCACACAGGCGAAATTTCTGTTCCCGGTCGAACTGCCGCCGTAGTTCCACCTGCCAGGTTTCCAAGGGCATGTCGTCCGGTTCTCGTTGCCTAGACAAGGGTGTGGCGGTTTTTAAGTATTCACGGAAATCATTTATCATAACAATCTACATATCTTCCTAATATTGGCAATATCAATTAGCTATCGTATAAACTATAATCAATTATCCGGAATCGAAATTCCCTATTCGCCTTTCGCGGCATAAAACCGCGGCCAAAACCCCCGGTGTGTTCACCGGGAGCTAAATGATTAGTCTGCCGTCCACAGCCCCCTGGTTTTCCCATGTCATATGCCGATCTTGACCTCTGGCACATGCGTCGGGCCTTGGAATTGGCGGCCAATGGACAGGGCTGCGTCGAGCCGAATCCGATGGTGGGCTGCGTTATCGCCCGGGGTGCGGAGATCATCGGCGAAGGGTGGCATCGGCGATTCGGCGGTCCACATGCCGAGGTGGAGGCCTTGCGACTGGCCGGGCCGCGAGCAGCCGGGGCCACGATGTACGTTACGCTGGAGCCGTGCGGCCATTTTGGCAAAACCCCGCCGTGCACCAAGGCTATATTGGCCTCGGGCATAGGGCGTGCGGTCGTAGCCATGAAGGACCCGTTTCCCCAAGTCGCCGGCGGCGGACTGGCCGAGTTGCAAGCGGCTGGCGTGGAGGTCGAAGTCGGAGTGCTCCAGTTCGAGGCCCGGCGACTGAACTCACCGTATCTGAAACTTCTTGAGACCGGCCGGCCGTGGATAATCGCCAAATGGGCGATGTCGCTTGACGGCAAGATGGCCGCCGGCGGCGGCGAGAGCCGCTGGATTTCAAATGAAAAATCTCGAAAAGTGGTTCACAATCTTCGGGGACGAATGGACGCGATCATCGTGGGGCGTGAAACCGCGCTCAGGGACGATCCGCTGTTGACCGCGCGGCCCCCTGGACCGCGCACGGCATTGCGGGTGGTTCTCGACACCCAAGCGTCGCTGGCTTCCGATAGTCAACTACTTCTCACCGCGGCCGAAGCGCCCGTGCTGGTGGCCGCGGGCAGCGAGGCGTCGGCGTCGAATCGCCGTCGGCTCGGCGATGCCGGCTGCGAGGTGTTCGAGTGCCCGGGCAAGACCCACATCGATCGGTTGCACTCGCTTTTGGAAGAGTTGGGGCGGCGTCGGATGACCAACGTGCTGGTTGAAGGCGGCAGCCGAGTTCTAGGTTCCTTCTTCGACGCCCGGCAGATCGACGAAGTCCACGTGTTTATCGCGCCGAAGCTGATCGGCGGGTCGCAAGCGCGGGTTCCCTTCGCGGGCGGCGGCATCGCGCAAATGTCTGAAGCCTTATGTATCGATGCAACCGAGATCGAACAAATCGGCGACGATGTATATGTTCACGGCCGGGTAAAAAAATGACGAAGGGAGTAATCAGTTTTCAGTTATCAGTGGACGGCGGACAGCGCGAAACCGCAAGCGGTTTTTTTAGAAATGCAACCGGCCGGGATTCCCCTCCCTGGAAATCCCGGCCGGTATAGTGTCGGTCACGAGGTGGCAAATTCTCACGGACCGATGCTTTGCGGGTTACGCGCCAGAAAATCGCGCGGACCGCGTGTTGTATAATAGGGATATGCAACTGCTCCGGCAGCCGGTCCGGGGGCGAAACCTTCGTCTTCGCCGGCGCCTCGGCACAGACGGCAGCCTCGGCCGCCGCATAGACGGCAAGGTGCCTGCCGATTGGGATCCGAGTTGGGATCCGAGCAATTTTGGCAAGAATTGCAACCGCACGAGGCGCAGTTTTCCGGCGCTTGGGCGCAACTTCCTTGCACGCAAGCAATCGGCCTTCGGCCGTGGGCCGATAGGCAGCCGGTCAACGAGGTCAATGCAGTCAGCGCCAGGATTACATGGATGGCACGTTTCATATCCGAAGATTCCTTTTCTTTCGATATCAGGAAAGGGCCAAGCCCTATGGAATTGTCATCGGTCTAACAACCCGTAGAATCCAGAAAATCGGTAAAAGCGTTGTATTCGGCAGAAAGGATATAAGCGATTCCGTCCTACATATTTACAACCGTGGCGTAAAATAGATAAATTAACGCGAGATTGCGGGCGGAAAGATTGGTTTATGGTCGCCTCAGATCAATACATCGAAGAAATCATTGCCATGTTCGCCCAGTCCACGGAGGCCAATCTCCATACCCCCACGAAAGAAGGAAATATCGTTGTCATCAGCGAAGAATTGGCCGACGAGGTAATGATTACCGGTGATTTGCACGGGCATAGGCGGAATTTTAATCTCATCAAAAAAATCGCCGCCCTGGATAGCCATCCGCGACGCCACCTGGTGCTGCAAGAGGTCTGTCACGGCGGACCGCTTTATATGCAAAACAGCGGGTGCATGTCGCACACCCTGCTTGAAGACGTGGCCATCCTGAAAAACAAATATCCCGACCGGGTGCACTTTATCCTCGGCAACCACGAATTGGCCGAACTGACCGATTTCCCCATCCAGAAAAACAAGCAACTGCTGAATCTGCTTTTCCGGCTGGGATTACAGCAGATGTACGGGCCGGCCACGGAAAGAATCCGGGAAGCCTATCTTCCTTTTTTGCAGAGCTGCCCATTGGCCGTGCGTTTGCCGCACGGAGAGTTCGTCTCGCACAGTATTCCGGAAAACTGCGACACGCAAGACTTCGATGCCGATATTTTTCATCGCGAAATCGGTTATGGCGAATACTTTGGGCAATCGGGCGTTTTCCAGTTGGTTTGGGGGCGCGATCAACGCCGGGAAAACGCCTGCGCGTTCGCCGAACTCGTCGGCGCCAGAATCCTTATCAATGGGCACGAGCCCTGCGTCGAAGGTTATTTCGCCCCTAACGACCTGCAAATTATTCTCGACTGTTGCAGCGATAATGCCGGCTATTTAATCCTCCCCACTAATCAGCAATTAAGCCATGCGGAAATCATGGCGCGGGTGCAAAAACTGCACTAAAACAGGGGATAGTGGTTAGTGGATAGTGGTTAGCGGGATATTACTCGTTTAGCCGCGACTTCGTTAATTGAATTTCAGGTAATAAATGTCGCATTAAATAGCCGGCGGCTAAAAGCCGCCGGCAGGATTTCACGAGTTTTCCGGCGGTCGTTGACCGCCGGCTAGTGAGACCATTATTTATCTGAGACTCAATAGCCGCGACCGGGCACCGACCGAAGGTTGGTCGGGGAACGTTAATTATGGGCAGTGGGCAGAAATGGGGTGGATGGGAGGTATGGGCAAGCTGCTGCCTCTTTGTTTCCGATTCGCCCTTGGACAAATCGCCCGTATTTGCTAAAAAGTGCCCTTTAACACGCCCAGGCTAAACGCTTTGGGACGAGCATCATGAATTTTATCAAAGTCGTACGCATGGCGATCAGGTATCGCTGGACCTTTTTTAGCTCGATCGTTTGTGCCTTGATTGTGGCGGTCTTTTGGGGAGGAAATATCGGTACGGTTTATCCGATCGTGGAGGTGGTTTTTCAAGGCGAATCGCCACAACACTGGATTGCCCAGAAAATAGATGATTCCCAAAAAACTGCCGCGGATAAAACCGCCGAAATCGCGGCTCTACAAAAAGAATTGCCCAATGCCGCGCCTAAAGAGCAACAAGCGATAAATCAGCGCATCGATGTGGCCAAAAACCGTTTGGAGGCGGAAGAAAAGGCTCAATCTCATTATGTCCGGATCAAACCCTACATCGACGGCTATCTGCCCGAGAATCCCTTCAAATTCATGGCCTTGGTTATCGGACTGTTTCTCGCGGGCACGTTTATAAAAGATGTTTTTCTGATCGCCAACAGCATCCTCGTCGCCCGGATGGCCCAATTTGCTGCCTTCGATTTGCGTAAACTTTTCTACCGCCGGACATTGCGCTTGGATTTGGCTACGTTCAACGACGAAGGCACCTCCGATTTGCTCAGCCGTTTTACCAACGACATGAATCAAGTGTCTTCGGGTCTGGAAACGCTTTTCGGAAAATCCATAGTGGAACCGCTAAAAATGGCCGCATGTCTGATCGGCGCGGCCTGGATTTCCTGGAAGCTTTTGCTTGTTTCAATGTTGATTATGCCTTTGGCGGGTTATGCCGTGCGCTGGCTGGCCAAATCGTTGAAGCGGGCGAATCGCCGGGCCATGGAGGAAATGGCCGTCATCTATACCACGCTCGAGGAAACCTTCCGAAACGTCAAAATCGTCAAGGCCTTTACCAACGAACGTCAGGAGCGCCGTCGTTACCATAAAAACAGCAAGAATTATTTCAAGAAGGCCCTGAAAATCGCCGGGTACGACGCCCTTGTGCATCCCATCACCGAAGTGCTGGGAATCGTCGCCTTTTGCCTTGTGATGTTGGCTGGGGCATGGTTGGTCCTTGCCCATGAAACGCATTTTTTGGGCATCCGCATGTGCGATCGGCCTATGGACTACGGCGACTTGCTGCTGTTTTACAGCCTCTTGGCGGGCGTGGCCGATCCGCTTAGAAAACTTTCCGACGTCTTCAACCGCCTGCAAGCCGCCGGCGCGGCCTGCGATCGGATCTTCGACCGCCTGGAACGCGAACCTACTATCCGCGATCCGCAGTGTCCCGTAACTGTGGGCCGCCATCATCGCGACTTGGAGTTCGCACATGTAAGTTTTGCCTACAAACCCGGTAAAAACGTGTTGCAGGACGTGAATCTCAAGATCGGATTCGGCGAAACGATCGCCATCGTGGGTCCCAATGGTTCGGGCAAAAGCACGCTTGCGCATTTGATTCCCCGCTTTGCCGACCCTAACTCCGGCGAAATCCGGCTGGACGGCGTGCGTCTTGGCGATATGCGACTTAAGGATTTACGCGGTCAGATCGGACTCGTTACCCAGGAAACCGCGCTTTTCGACGATACCATCTTCAACAATATCCGTTACGGTTCGCCGGATGCCACGCGCGGGCAGGTCATCGAGGCCGCCAAACAAGCCCATGCCCATCGGTTCATCGAAAATGAGCTTCCGCAGGGCTACGATACAATGGCCGGTACGTTGGGTAATAAACTTTCCGGCGGGCAAAGACAGCGGATCGCCCTTGCCCGGGCGATCCTCCGCGATCCTTCGATTCTGATCCTGGACGAGGCGACCAGCCAAGTCGATCTGGAAAGCGAACAGGCCATTCAAAAGGTGCTGGAAAAGTTCATCCTCAACCGCACCGTCGTTATCATTACCCATAGGCTGGCAATTCTGGCCCTGGCCGACAGGATTGCGGTCATCGAGGACGGGCGGATAGTGGACGTTGGCAAGCACGAAGAGTTGCTTGCAAAATCGGGCCTTTACCGCCGCTTGTACCAAATTCACTTTGACGACTTGCGGCAAACGGCCTGATAACGTTGAAAAAGGGGTCAGAACTATTTTTCTTTGATACGAAAAAAACATGTAGAATTATTAGGAATAGAAAAATAGTTCTGACCCCTTTTTCAACTCGGCTTTATTCTTTTGGCATGGTTTTTGCTACCCAATTAGTGTGACTTCAAGTAATTGACTAAGATCGAGCGGGGTCGGAACAGAGAATAGACCTGCCACTGTTGGCTTTGGAATTAATAACGTAGAAGACATACGAGATTGGAACGTAGCGAAACCCCTGATAAGTATCCCCTTTCAGGAACAGAGAAGTAGAGGCATCTCATGGCTATCGGAGGCGAGTGCTTCCGAAAAACTAACGGCGAGTTGAGGATTATTGCCCGAGCGATCCTCAACTCGCCTGTTTTATTTTAATACAGTTTTTTTGAACAAATGATGCAAAATCGGGCACTGTCCTATTAGTGTGTTGCTCTCTATCGGGTGGATTGCAATTACCTCTTATCGGTACTGTTTTGACCTACTCTTTATCTGTCGGGTTGTTATAATCCGAACCTCTTGCTTTTCTTTCAGTTGCTTGCGATCAATGTTAGGATATGGCAAAATGACCTAATGGAAACAAACGGACGGCGCCATTTCGGACGCTTTACAGTCATTCCTACTGAGATTCGTCATGGAGAGGAAGTCGCGCACTCAGTGCTTGGTTTTAATAAGGTATGGTTTACAAGACACGCGCTCTTGAGAATGAAGCAACGGCATATTTCGCAAACGGATGTATTCTTGGTTTTAGAGGAGCCGATACAAAAAGGACTGAAGACGCAGCCAGGTAGATATCGCTGGCGGAGGGGAACTGTACATCACCGTGCGATTGATGTCGTATTTGAAAAATGGCCTGATAAAGTGTGTATCGTGACAGTCATTGTACTTTAGGTGAAATAATGAAACCAAATAACTTTTCTTTTCGCATATCTGTAGAAACGAATGATAAGACCGGGCACGTCATGGCAGTATACCTTCAAGTCCGAAAGGGAAAGGTTAAGACTACAAAAGAATACGCCGACGGGGATGCTTTTGGCGATTATGATAAGCACGGCCATCTTCTCGGCATCGAAGTGTTGGCACCATGCAGAGCATCAGTTCTTGATAATATTGCAAAACAAAACCCTGCCAAGAAATTTGTGCGAAACACAATTCCGCGAGGTATGTTAGTAAAGGCATAGGCTGCCATTATCTACGCCAGAACGAGGCATTTTGACTGGGTGTCAGCATTTTGTTGCTAACTCAATCAGTAGTTTTTCAAGTGACCATGTTTGGTCAGTCAATCCAGCGTTTACGGCTGGGGTTGTCTTTAATGTCATGTGAACCCGGCAGAAATTATAGTACAGGAAGTACAAGGCCAAGTGGTATTCGTGGTTTGCCCACTTCTTGCTATGCGCATTGGTAAGTCGGGTCATGCGGCGTACTGCCATGCGGATACTGAGGTTTTGGCGCTCAATATGGGAGGTGCAAACAAGGTGCGGAAGGGGATAGCCGCAAACTGAGTGCATCTTTAAGTCGATTATTTCGCCCGGGGAGTAACGGCCTTCCGTTTCTTTTCCTTGGTTTCCGTATATCTTAATCAATTGGGCAAAGTCAATTTGCCCGCCGAACACTTCGGGGATTATGGTAGTGTAAGGCTTGTAGCCATCCGTAGTAATCTGACACCGGCCAGCCAAGGCAAGCCGTAATTTGTCCGCGAATTGAACAGTATCAAGCGGCGTGCGGCGTCCTACATGCCAAGCTAGGATTAACTTGTTAGTCCTTTCGATGGCAAGGAAAGTATAGCAATCCCCGTAACCCTCTCCGTAGTGTTTACGCAAACGTGTTTTCTCTTTGCATCCCACAAAGCCCCATGTTTCGTCACATTCCACGTCCATAGCTGGGAGGTTTTGCATCTTAGTTTCCCAATAACGCAGGGCGCGCTTTCCCAGCACTTCTAATAGCCCCAAGATCGTATCGCGGTGGATGCCGGTAAGCCGTTCGACAGAACGGATTGAATTGCCCTCTAAGAGCATCCGCAAGGCAAGCACGGCCTTTGTCTTGTCGATCCGCATATCGCCAAAAGGTTTGGGCTGGGCGGGAATCCAGGTTGTGCCGCAAAGAAGACAGCGAAACCGCTGGTTGCCGTGTCGATCGTGTCCATGTTTCTTAAAAGTGTCATGTTTACAGGCGGAAACTATCACAACGAATCCCTTTCCGTTTCTGGGCAGGATTCGCTATAATTGTGTGGAGGTCACTACTGAGCGAAACCCGCTTGGTTGTGCGGCCCCGTCAGTGCTGATAACATTGACGGGGTTTTTTCATGTCTTATATCGTTATTATATATATAATATCTATATAGTCAAGCAAATTTTATTAGTCATAAGTGCTTGATATAATTGATGTTGCGACATGACTTTATCGGTAGTTAATGAATGTAATTGACTATATAGATATTTTCGATATACTATTTATATGGTACGTCCACTAAAATCGCCAAATTCGATAATGAGTGAAACGATTATCGTCAAGGTTACATCCCACCAAAAAGCGACTATAAAACGAGCCGCTGAAGATGCGGGCCTTGAGAGTTCAGCATGGATTCGGCAAGTTTTGATGGAATCCGCCAAACGGCAGCCAAAAAGTAGACAGCGGAGAGAGGGGGTTACGATCCCATCCGCGCAGACGCAGACCCCTCCGGCAGATTATAAGACTGCTGCGCCTCCAAGACGCGGGCCGCTCTCCGAAGCAATTCAGAAAAGCGGCTAAACAGAGGATAGGCTATTGATCGGTTCATAACACGATTAAACCCCACGGCGCAAAGAGATTTTGTTAAAGGGTTATAAAAATGGCAGACACAAGACAGACATTTGAGGTTCGCCTAGTTGGCCCCGATTATACGCCAGAATGTATGCCACTTAGATGGTTCAATGACGCCTTGTCTGCGGTTCAAGACCTTGCAAGTGGCAGAGATCCTTTCGAGATGAGGCAGGTGCCGCCGGAAAAAGGAATCAGTGTTGCCAGAATCAGGACTGGTTCTGCTGTTTATAGTTGCGTTGCGCGCGCGCCGAAGGAAGCCCGAGCAAACCTATCTCGGATTGGTGAATTGTTGGCGTCAACAACGGGAGAGGAAATTGACGATGACCGGTTGGTTGCTTCTTTACGCCCGATTCGTGTACTTAGTGAAGTGGCAAAAACTATTAAGGGTCAGATCGAAGTTGCTTTGAATAAAACGGCAGCCCCACTATTTAGCATTGCAAAAGATGCGTATCAGCGTATCTCTGGCCGACTTCTCCTTACGGGCGAAACTACAGTTGTGGGGCGTCTACAAAGGATTGGCGGCGCGACCAGAGAACGCTGCTTGCTACACATTCCAGGGCGTAATCGAGGTTTGTATTGTAATGTGGCTGGCGAAAAGTTGGCCCGACGGCTTGGTCAACATTTATACGAGGATATTGCCGCCAGCGGCACAGCAACGTGGATTCATCGCAGTTGGAGAATCTATCGCTTTGTCGTCAAAGATTTTAGCCAACCACGACTCAGCAATGCGCGTGAGGCTCTGGAACAACTCCGCAATGCTGGCCTTAAAGCGTGGGATACTATCCCAGACCCTGCCGCATTTATTCAGGAGCTAAGATCGTGATTTTTGGCATCGACACGCAGGTCCTGATATATGCCGAGGCAGTTCCGTCCAAACCGGGATCTAAATGTCAGGACTTTGCAGACTTGAGGGAACGGGCTAAATTGCTCATTTATAAAGCGGCTGGCAATGGAGACACAATTATTCTTCCAACCGTTGTAATATCAGAGTTGCTTGTTCCCGTTCCGGCGGGGCAACGGGGTGCTGTAGTCCAACTTCTCGAAAAGACCTTTCAGTGTCCATCATTTGACATTCCAGCCGCCACAATTGCTGCGGATTTGTGGTCAAGATTTAAGAATCTCCCGCAGGGCCAAGTCTGTAACAATGGGCGAAATGTGATTAGAGCTGACGCTCTAATCGTGGCCTCGGCTCGGGCCGCAAATGCCACACATTTTTATAGTCATGATAGCCAATGCCGCGATTTGGCGGAGTTGGCTGGAATGAAAGCACTTGACCTGCCCGTCGCCACGGAACTTAGCGATCAGTATCTACTGGCTGACATTCGCACTGACACCGTTCCGGAAATTCGGGCGAAAAAACCTAATCACAAGAAGCCGCGTAAGAAGTCCAAGTGACCAGCAACACACCGTTAGGACAGTGCCCAAAATCGGGCATTGGCTGAATAGCGTGTTGCTCTCTATATGGGTTGATTTAATCGCAATATGGCAAAATGGATAGTTTTACTCTTGAATTCAAAAGATGATTTTTATAAGATATCTACTCTTCTACAGATTATAAATTTGCGTCGAGAAGGTAGGCGATGGCAAATAATGATATCCCCCAAAAAGGTGTAATTCCTCCGCCTAAATGTAAGGCTATTCTGTTATGTGAGCGAACTATAATTGATGCAGGGACAGGAAAAGTAAGCCTTATTGATCTTTTTAATGGTTTTTTAATTCCTGAAGTACCAGGGCATACATGCCCGTTTATGGTATTTCTGCTTCTTACTGAAGGTGTTGCCGATCATAATTATCAGATTACGGTAGAAATCCATGATTTGAGTGATGACAAAATTGTTGCAAGAGCAACTGGAGAGGATGTAAAATGGGGTGATAGGCTTGCCCAAGTTAACTTATTTATCCCAGTTCCTCCGCTACCAATTAAACACCCTGGACTTTATGATTTTGTAGTGTTTGCTAACAATCAAGAAATTGATAGGCAAAAATTTGGCGTAAATAATCCACCAAATCAAGAAATCAAAGGAGAAGATGAAAACCATGAATAATGCAACATTACCCAAAATAAAAAATGTAAAAGTATTACGCAAGGAAGAACGGTCACGGACATCGGGTAGTGTGATAACTAGTAAGGATGCTATTCGGCTTGGTTTGCCAGATAATTGCATTGTAATGCCAATGAAGATTTTGAAACGTCCTGAACCTATTAAGAGGGGAAATAAGTGATCTTCCGATAGGCTCAGGATTTTGGGCACTGTTCTAGGAGTGTGTTGCTGGAATACCCCCCAGCAATAACAAATATCTTTTGTTATTGAATCGTCCACAGCGTCAGATCGTTTTTGTCCTTTATGAATATTCTATTGCCCGAGATTATCGAATGCGCGTAGATCGGCGTGTCTGAAACCTTGAATCGGGCCAATTCCTCGAATTGCTTGTCGCTGGGCTTGAAGACGATCAATCCGGTTTTTTCGGGCAGGGCAATAAGGACCGGACCGGCATCGACAATGGACCCGAATCGGCCGACATTGTCCTTGGCGGTCCAGGCTTCGCTTCCATCCGCGACTTTTAAGCAGAACATTTTACCTTTATCGGATATGCCGTATAGCAGTCCGTCTTTGAGCACCGGCGTATTGAAATCGGTGGCGTTTTTTACGCTCCACAGCTCTTTGGGGACAAAATCAACGCCTTGTTTTTCGATTTTCACGGCCTTGGCGCCCCGGCCCGCGGCCGTGTAGATCACTGTTTGGCCGTCGACGACGGGCGTTGCCGTGTTGTACGACCTTTCTTTGGTTTCAAAGGGTAATTGCCACAACAGCTTGCCGTCGGCCGCGGCAAGGCCCACGATTTTTTTCTCGGTCAGTGCTACGATCTGTTTCACGCCGTCAAAGGTCATAAGCACGGGCGAGGAATATCCCGGACTTTCACCAGTTAATTTCCACTTCGGTTCTCCGGTATTCAGGTCAAAGGCCATGATCGCGCCGTTGTCTTTTCCGCCGAGTTGCGCGATGCACAGCCCGTCCACAATGATCGGCGATGAGGCCGTATAAAACTGGGGCACGATTTTGGGGAACTCGTCCTTGCTCCACAATTCTTTGCTGGTGGCGGCATCGAGGCAGGATAGTATTCCGCCCACGCCAAGTGTGACCACCTTTCCATCGGCTACTGCCGGAGAACATCTAGGGCCTGGGTGTCCGGCTGGCCCGCCGGTCACTTTTATGGTTGGATGCTTGTTTCGCCAAACTTCTTGTCCGTCGGCGGCATTAAGACAGAGGGTAACTTCTTCATCGCCCTGCCGGGCAAAGACATAGATTTTGTCGCCCACCAGGGCCGGCGTTGCATCGCCCAGGCCCACAGTGGTTTTCCATTTCTGCGTAAGTTCCTTGGGCCATGTTTCCGGGGCGGTGAATCCTGTAACCTTCCCGTCTCGATTCAAGCCTCGCCATTGAGGCCAATCCTGCGCGGAAACACAGGCCGCACCGATCAGAACCACACAGCCCACAATAACGCCGATCGATAGAGGCGCGTTTTTCATGGCAGCTCCAATTCTATTTGTGTTGTTGAGTATTTACTTTCGCTGTTTTTTTATTGAGTTAATAGCGATATCGATTTCATCTATCAACCGTGGGGCTTTAGGGTCTGTAGCCAAAGACTTCTTTAATCCAGTAAGAATGCGAAGAGTGAGATCATGATACTCTTTGAAATTAGTTTACTCGTAAACAATAGCAATTTGGGAGTCGAGATATAGACCTTTAGTGGGATCTCTTGCTACAAGCCTATAAATAAGATTGTGATACAACTCCATTCGCTTTTGATGAAGGTCCTTTTTTTTGAGGGATAAATAAGAAAGGAAAGACCATGTAACAGCAATTAATGCGATTAACAACGGAATAATTGCGCCGAGGGCGCCCCCATTGTCATTCATCCATTTCCATACATTGGATAAGAATTCGAACATGGCCAAAAATTATCTCACTTACCTTGAAGAATATTTTCTCTCGGCGTGAGTATTGAGACTACCCAACGGTAAGAAAATTAACGACCGCGTAAGCGCCGTGAGCCGGAATGGCTCGTTAGGCTTTCTTGCCGTTTATTTAGCCATTTTTTAAACGAATCCTGGCTTTCACCGGATGGTCTGCCGGCCAATAAACCCTCAACGCTAACGTCTTCGTCGATATCCTCCCAGCGGATACCCTGTCCCCTGCCGATTAATCTCCAATTTTTACGTTCTTCGGGAGTTGCGTGCACCAAACGGGGAAACCACTCCAATGGAACCAGAATTGTTCTTCCATCGCTTAGATCTACAGTCAAAGTATCATCTTTTACTGTAATATCTTCAGCCCTTGGAATCTCGATTTCAGCCGCTGAAATACTCATTCCATGCCTCCAACAATTTTGTATGGTGCTCGTTAATTATTTTATGAATTTTGCTGATTTCCACTCGGTTGAATCCGCCACTGTTGTGAAGTCTAATGGGATCAAGCCAAAACTTGGCGATATATTCATCTCGTTCAATATGGACATGCATGGGTTCAGCAGCATCTCCCGCATAAAAATCGATATGAGCCAATTCTTAATACAGTTGGCATTTATTATTATAACCTAACTTACTTTGGGCCAGGTTTTCTACTAGGATGAATATTAAGTGCTATACAGTATAGACTGCACTTTCCTAAAAAATGCCCAATTCTCCCAGTTTCCAATTTAGGATGATTTCGATGTCTACTGAAAAACGCTGGAAAGAGTAAAAAACACTATTGATAATGGGATTTCAGTGAATCGTTTGTC
>JBEKFZ010000078.1:0-19062 GCA_050013075.1 Thermoguttaceae bacterium
CAAACGATTCACTGAAATCCCTTTATCACATAGTGTTTTTTACTCTTTCCAGCGTTTTTCAGTAGTTATCGAAATCATCCTAAATTGGAAACTGGGCTAGTTGGGCATTTTTTAGGAAAGTGCAGATCTAGACACAAGCATAATTTTTTCAATCTAAACTGTGCCAATCCAGTTTTAGTCAAGGTAGGACTACTTATCCATAGTTCTACAAGCTCATGGAGATCATTCAGATATTTGATTCCATCATCTGAAATCTTAGTATTACGTAGCCATAACTCCCTTATATGATGAGCTGATTGGGTAAGCATCATAAGCCCCTTATCATCAAAGTCTGTATGTCCGAAACTCACCCTATCGAGGTCAGGCATAAGCGTGATTATTGTCGGATGCTGAATATTATTATGTGCCAATCCAAGAACAGTTATATTTTTTAGATTAGACAAAGGTTCAAGTAGATCATCCGTTAAGTCATCACTAATAAGAACTAGGGATGTCAATTGCTTAAATTGTCCAATCTTTCGCATCTGTTCTTTTGTTAATTGAACGGTTCTTATTTTTAATGACGATAGTCTTGGTATTTCGGCCATCAATTCAAATAATTCATCTAAATGTTTTATTTGATCTGGAGTATAAGAAAACGGACTACACCCAATCATTTCAACTTCGTAATGAGTTGGATCAAGGCCGTGAAATCGTACAAAACAAACAAAATCTGGGAATCCTGCAAATCTGACTTTTTGAAGCGATATGCTTTCTTTTTTAAAAGTATTTAATTCATCTCTAATCGGCTGGAGTTGTCTTTCCAAATCTTTCCTTTCAGTGATTAGGTTGCTTTTAGCCTTTTCAAGTTCGGCATTACCCTCTTCCAATCTGCTTTTTTCAATTTGCAGTTTATCGGTTGCCAGGCTAAGACGCTCTTGGCGCACATTGAAAATGCCTGTCATCCAGGCAAGCATAATAACGAATATTGCGACTATCACTGCAGTTAAATCTTTCCAGCCGAACTCCTTAATACTACTTATGAGAGGATGTCGTAACTTATGAACTTCAAGTCGTAGTTTTTCGATTTCGAGATTTGTCCGCTCAGAATCCACAGGAGAAGCGTCAACTCCATTAGAATGAATATTGGACATGTTAATACCTAAAATGATTTGGACTCTTAGGTGGAAAAAAGTTCCATCTCAATCGCTCAACCGCAACTAAGATAATATCTTATATGAAGTTGTCAATAATTGATAACGCCCCTGTCTATGTATACCCTGTATGCGCATATCATGCAACCATATCTATATTGCCAACAATAATTTGCCCGGATTTTGCAGGAGGTCGATCACGTCGTTTAGGAATCTTGCGGCGGCGGCGCCGTCTACCAGGCGGTGGTCGAAGGATAGGCTTAGGGGGAGCATCAGGCGGGTTTCGATCTTTTCATCGCGGACCACTGGCAGCCAACGGGAGCGGCCCAGTAGCAAAACGGCTACTTCGGGATGATTGATGATGGGCGTGCTGTACATGCCGCCGATCGCGCCCATGTTGCTGACCGTGAAAGTGGCGCCGCGGAGGTCATCGACTGAAAACGCCACGGACCGGGCCTTTTGGGCCAAGGTGTTCAACTGTTGGGCGATCTGGGGGATGCCGAGGCGGTTGATCTTGCGCAATGCGGGTACGACCAGGCCGCGGGGCGTATCGACGGCTATGCCGATATTTATATATTCCTTGTAGATCACCTCTTCCTTTTCGTCGTCAATGCTGGCGTTTAACGTCGGATGTTGCTGCAAGGCCATTGCCACCGCCTTTAGGACGAAGGGCATGACGGTGAGTTTCACGCCAGCGCCGATGTAACCTTGTGGGATGTTTTTCCGCAGATGCTCCAGGTCGGTTATGTCGGCGTCGTCGAAATTAGTGACGTGCGGGATGATCGAGGCGGATTTAGTCATCTGGGCAGCGATGGTGCGGCGGATTTTGGGCATCTTTTCGCGGCGGATTTGACCCCAGGCGTCAGAGCCCGGCTCGCCGGGCGGAATAACGCGCTGGGGCGCGGCCCCGGCAGTAGCCGGCTGGGCTTGCGGCGCGGCGGCGGCCTTGACGTCTTCGGGCGTGATTCGGCCGCGGGTGCCGGTGCCGGCGACTTGCCGTAGATCGAGGCCCAACTCCCGGGCAATGCGACGCGATGCCGGGCCGGCGGGAATTATGTCCGCAGCCACCGGCGAATCGGCAGCAGCAGCCGGCGCTTGCCTGGGGATGGATTTGCTTGCACCGGGAGCGGCTTCGGGCAGCGGTTTGGCGGTTTCCTGCGGGGCAACAGTGGGCCGAGCGGGTTTGGGCGGCGGGGAGGCGGCAGGCGTTTCGGCCTCGGACTGAATAGTTAGCAGTGTTTGCCCGACCTTGATCGTTTGGCCCTTTTTTACGTGAATTTTGGCAATTTTGCCGCCGTAAGGGCAGGGGATTTCCACGACGGCCTTGTCGGTCTCCATTTCCAAAACGCCGTCGTTGGCCGCGATTACATCGCCCTCGTGCACCAGAATGTTGACAATATCGCCGCTTTCAATGTTTTCGCCGAGTTCGGGGAGTTTGAAGTCGATGTTCATATTATTAAGAATGGAATAAAAATGTGTTTCTCGCAAAGACGCAAAGACACAAAGCCTATGGAAATTAAAAAACAATTTAATAACAATGATTATTCGTAAGATCGAAAAATTAAAATCATAATTCTTTGCATCTTTGCGTCTTTGCGAGAAAGTGAAATTAGTTACTATTCATACCAAAATCGGATTTGGTTTGTTGATATCGATATCTAAAGTTTTTATAGCTGATGTTAGTTTATCACGGGGATATTGGCCTTTTTCGGACAATTGATATAGGGCCGCGAGCGCGATGCTTTCGGCGTCGACCTCGAAAAAGCGGCGAAGTTCCTTGCGGGCTTCACTGCGGCCGAATCCGTCGGCGCCCAGCACGGCATAATCGGGACCGACCCAGGAGGAAATGCTAAGGGGCACTGCGCTTACATAATCGGATGCGGCCACGATCAGGCCGGAATCGCCTTCCAGGACATTAGTTATGTATGGTTTGCGCGGGGTTTCGTTGGGATGCAGGCGGTTCCAATGATCCGCGTCTCGGCCGTCCATATACAGGGCTTTATAACTGGTCACGCTATAGACCGTACTGGAAACGTCAAAAAGTTTTTCGAGCAACTCCTGTGCCCTGAGCGTTTCGCGGAGGATAGCACCGCTGCCGAACAGGCGGACTTTCGCTTTATTCAGCCCCAGATCGCGTTGGGAGAGTTTATAAATTCCGCGGCAGATTCCCTCGGTCGAGCCCATGGGCAGAATGGGCATGGCGTAGTTTTCGTTCATCAGGGTGATGTAATAGAAGACGTCCTGCTCTTCGTAATACATCCGACGCAGTCCGTCGAGCACGATTACCGCCATTTCATAGGCATAACATGGATCGTACGCCCGTAGGTTCGGATAGGCCAGGGCAAAGAGGTGACTGTTGCCGTCTTGATGTTGCAGCCCTTCGCCTGCCAGCGTAGTTCGCCCGGCAGTTCCGCCCAGGACGAATCCGCGGCAGCGCATGTCGCCGGCGGCCCAAATCAGGTCGCCTATGCGCTGGAAACCGAACATCGAGTAATAGATGAAAAACGGGATCATGCTGACTGCGTGGCTGGAATGGGAACTGGCGGCGGCAATGAACGACGACATGGAGCCGGCCTCGGTGATGCCCTCCTCGAGGATTTGGCCGTTTTTCGCCTCGCGGTAATAAAGGATGGTATCGGAATCGACCGGTTCGTACAGTTGGCCCACGTGCGAATAGATGCCGACCTGGCGAAAGAGCGATTCCATGCCGAAGGTGCGGGCCTCGTCGGGCACGATGGGCACGATGTAACGGCCGATGTTTTTGTCGCGCAGCAGGTGCGTGAGCAATCGCACAAAGGCCATCGTGCTTGAGACCTCGCGTCCTTCGCTGCCGGCGAAGTATTCGGCGAAATCCTCCCATTTCGGCGGTTTGAGCTTTATGGTGGGCGAACGCCGGCGGGGCACGAAACCGGCCAATGCCCGGCGACGCTCGTTTAGATACAGCATTTCCGGGCTGTCTTGGGGCGGTTTGTAAAATTCGGCATGGGCGGCGGCCTCGTCGTTTATTGGAATGTCGAAGCGGCGGCGGAATTCGACCAATTCCTGTTCGTTGAGTTTTTTCTGCTGATGCGTTACGTTGCGCCCTTCGCCTGTCTCGCCCAATCCGTAACCTTTGATGGTATGGGCCAGGATGACGGTGGGCGAGCCGCGGTGTTCGACGGCGGCTTTGTAAGCGGCGTAAACTTTCAGCGGATCGTGCCCGCCGCGGTTGAGTTTCAGGATTTGCTCGTCGCTTAAGTCGGCGACTAATTCTTTCAGGCGCGGATCGACGCCGAAAAAATGCTCACGGATATAAGCCCCGGAACTGACCGTATATTTTTGAAATTGGCCGTCGACGACCTCGCCCATGCGGCGGACCAGGAGTCCATCCTTGTCCTTGGCCAAGAGCGGATCCCAAGCGGAGCCCCAAATTACTTTTATCACGTTCCAGCCGGCCCCGCGGAAGGCCCCTTCCAATTCCTGAATGATTTTGCCGTTGCCGCGAACAGGTCCGTCCAGGCGTTGGAGATTGCAGTTTATGACGAAGATCAGGTTATCGAGTTGTTCGCGCGCGGCCAGGTTGATGGCCCCCAGCGATTCGGGCTCGTCGCACTCGCCGTCGCCCAGGAAGGCCCAAACCCGGGAGGCCTCGGCGTCGGGCTTTATGCCTCTATCCACAAGATAATGGTTAAAACGCGCCTGATAAATCGCCATGATCGGCCCCAAGCCCATCGACACGGTGGGAAACTCCCAGAAATCGGGCATCAGCCAGGGATGCGGATAAGAAGACAGGCCCGGTGTGGGTTGCAATTCGCGGCGGAAATTTTTCAGATGTTCTTCGCTAAGCCGTCCCAAGAGAAACGCCCGGGCGTAAATTCCCGGCGCGGCATGACCCTGGAAATAGACCTGATCGGGCGGCAGGGGGCCTTCTTTTCCGCGGATGAAGTGATTGAAAGCCACTTCGTACAAGGTGGCTGCCGAGGCGTAGGTGGAAATGTGCCCGCCGATGCCGTGACTTTCCTTGTTCGCCCGGACCACCATGGCCATGGCGTTCCAGCGAATGATGCTTTTTATGCGGCGTTCGATTTCCCGGTCGCCGGGATATTCCGGCTGATCCTCGACCGCAATGGTGTTTACATAGGGAGTGGTCGAAGTGCCCGTAAATTTTACGTTGCGTAGAAATGCCTGGTGTTTCAACCGCGTCAGAAGATAAGCGGCACGCTGGGGTCCGGCCGTGGAAATGACGTAGTCCAAGGCATCGAGCCATTCGGTCGTTTCCCGCGGATCGTCGTCCTGGGTGAGCATCGGCATCAGTCCGCCGGGCAAGGTGCCGTCCGGTAATATATCTGGTTTTGTCGGGTCTTTCATAATTCTCCGCTCTCCCGCCGGGAGCAAACAAAATTCTTTTCCCACCGGGAGCCAGCAAAATTCATCCCCTCTCCCACCGGGAGAGGGTAAGGGTGAGGGCTATAAAAAAACAATATCTGTGAGATAATCCTCAGATAATCATGTATATTCTATTCATTAAGTTAATTCTGACTATTGGCGCAACACATAAAATATAAAGGAGACAAATTCGTGGCGGAACCGATTATAACCGTTTCAGGATTGCGGGGAATTGTCGGCCAGACACTTACTCCGGACGTGGCCGTGCGCTATGTCACGGCCTTTGCCGCCATTGCGCCGCCGGGCGATATTCTTATCGGGCGCGACAGCCGGCCGTCGGGAAATATGCTGTCCCGGGCGATTCAGGCGGGCTTGCAGGCCGTGGGACGCAACACCACAGACGGCGGAATCATGGCAACGCCGACCGTGGGCGTGCAAGTTATGACTTGCCGGGCGGCCGGGGGCATACAGATCACAGCCAGCCATAATCCGTCGCCCTATAACGGGCTGAAACTATTTTCCGCACAGGGACGTGTTATCCCGTCCGGATTGGGACAACAAGTGCTGGAGCGATATCGAACCGCCAAACCGGATCGGGTTTCGCACGACAAGTTGGGCGCAGGTCTCCGTTGTGAAGATGCCGTCAGCGCTCATTTATCGGCGGTTTTAGCAATTGTCGACGTTGAGCGGATCCGGCGGCGGCGTTTCCGAGTGGTTTTGGATTCCAATCACGGGGCCGGGGGAACTTTGGGACGGCGGTTGCTCGACGAACTTGGATGCAATCTGACGATACTAGGCGAGGAGCCCAATGGCCTGTTCGCCCACCTGCCCGAGCCGATCGCCGAAAATCTCGCCGGTGTGCTAAAGGCCGTGCCCGAAGCCGGGGCCGACATCGGCTTTTGCCAGGACCCGGACGCCGACCGGGTGGGCGTAATCGACGAAACCGGGCGCTATATCGGCGAAGAATACACAATGGCCCTGTGCGCGGACCACGTGCTGCGGCATCGAAAGGGTCCGATCGTGACGAACTGCTCGAGCAGCCGGATGTCGGAGGATTTGGCCGAAAAATACGGCGTGCCGTTTTATCGTTCGGCAGTGGGCGAAGCTAATGTGGTGGATGCGATGCTGGCCCACAATGCGATCTTCGGCGGCGAAGGCAACGGCGGCCCCATCGATCCGCGAGTGGTGTTGGTCCGCGACAGTTTCGCCGGCATGGCTTTGATCCTGGACGCCTTGGCCGAGCGGGAAATGAAGATCAGCGAAATTGCCGGTGAACTGCCGCATTACGAAATTGTAAAGACCAAGATCGCCCTGCCGCTGGAAAAAATACCCGCCGCTTTGGACGCGTTGGAAAAACACTTTTCCGACGCCAAAGCCGACCGCCTCGACGGCCTGCGCCTGGATTGGCCCGGCCGCTGGCTTCTGGTCCGCGGGAGCAATACCGAGCCTATAGTCCGGGCCGTGGCCGAGGCGCCCACGGCAGCCGAAGCCGCTAAATTATGCAAATCCGCGGCAGAGGTGTTGGGAAAGATATAGAAAATGATCTTATGATTTTTTATGGTGAAGATTGAGCTATTTATTCCGATCAAGTCCCGTAGGGACGACCGACGTTAGCCCAGCGATTCATCGCTGGGTGGACAATTACACAACAAACACTTTCTCTTCCAACCTTTTTCCGTCCCGTAGGGACGGTTGAAACTGGGCAATAACAATACCATGAGGGGCAATCATGGCGCATTCATTTGTCAGCGGACTCTTCCATTGTGCTTTCAGCACCAAGGGTCGTCGAAAAATAATCACTCCGGAACTGCAAGGGTGGACAATTACACAACAAACACTTTCTCTTTCAACCTTTTTCCGTCCCGTAGGGACGGTTGAAACTGGGCAACAACAATACCATGAGGGGCAATCATGGCGCATTCATTTGTCAGCGGACTCTTCCATTGTGCTTTCAGCACCAAGGGTCGTCGAAAAATAATCACTCCGGAACTGCAAGACCGACTCTGGCCATATATGGGCGGCATTGTCCGGGAAAACGGCATGAAGGCATTGGCAATCGGAGGCGTGGACGATCATGTTCATTTATTGATTGCGATATCATCAACTCTATCCGTTGCCAAGGCATTACAACTCGTCAAAGGGGCATCGTCTAAATGGGTGCATGAGACATTTCCCAAACACCAACTATTTTCCTGGCAAGAAGGCTATGGAGCCTTTAGCGTCGGGATATCGCAGGTCGATCGGACAGTCGCATACATCCAAGCCCAAGCAGAGCATCATCGAAAACTGACATTTCAAGAAGAATTTATACGGATATTAAAGAAACACGGAATCGAATACGACGAGCGATATATTTGGGCTTGAACTTCAATCGTCCCTACGGGACGAGGTAAAAAAGAGAAAAGGGTTAGACCATGCTTCGAAACCCAGCGATGAATCGCTGGGCTAAGATCAAGCGTCCCTACGGGACGAAACACCTCAAACAACATTTATCTTGCCGCAATAATTTCTCTGCCCATCCACGGCCGAAGAACTTCGGGGATGACAATCGATCCGTCGGCTTGCTGGTAATTTTCCAGGATGGCGATGATTGCGCGGCTGACGGCGATGGCGGTGCCGTTTAGGGTGTGGAGGAAGCGGGTGCCTTTTTCGCCTTTTATTTTATAGCGGATGTTCAGTCGCCGGGCCTGGTAGTCGGTGCAATTGCTGGTGCTCGTGACTTCGCCGAATTCGCCGCGGCCGGGCATCCAGGCTTCGAGGTCGAATTTACGATACGCCGGTCCGCCCAGGTCGCCGGTGGCGGTGTCGACCACGCGATAGGGAACGCCAAGGCCGTCGAAAAGTTTGCACTCCATGTCGCGGAGGCGGTCGAGCATGGCGTCGCTTTTCTCGGGCAGGGTGAAGGCGAACATCTCGATCTTGGTGAACTGGTGCACGCGATATAGCCCGCGCGTGGCCCGGCCGTGCGCGCCCGCCTCGGTGCGGAAACAATGGCTGATGCCGCAGAATTGCAGCGGCAGGTCCTCGGCGTCGATGGTCCGGCCGGCCAACATGCCGCCCAGGGTGATCTCGGCCGTGGCCACCAGGCTCAGATCGGTGTTTTCGATGCTGTAGATTTGCGTTTCCGGCCCGCGGGGAATAAAGCCGATGCCTTCCAGCACGCTGTTGTGGGCCATGTCGGGCGTGGCCACCGGCGTGAATCCCTCGCGCATGAGTACGTTGACGGCGTATTGCTGCAAGGCCAGTTCCAAGAGCACGGCCTCGTTTTTGAGAAAATAAAAACCGTGGCCGGTTACGTTGGCGCCGCTTTCAAAATCGACCAGGTCGAGTTTTTCGGCCAGTTCCACGTGATCCAACGGTTTAAAGTCGAATTTCGGCAGCGGGGTTTTGCCGCGGAACAGTTCCAGATTGGACTTGTCGTCCACGCCCACGGGCGCTTGGGGGTGGGAAAGATTGGGAATCGAGCGGTGGATTTTATCGAGTTCGACCGCTATGGCGTCAATTTCGGTTTGGATGTCTTGATTTTTTTCCCGCAGCCGGCGTCCTTCCTCCTTGCGGGCGTCGCGCTCGGCTGGGTCTTTTGCCTGACCGATGGATTTTGAGACCTGATTTGCCAAGCGGTTGAGATTCTCCACCTCGGTCTGCAATTGTTTCCGCTTTTCTTCGAGCGAAACAAAGAGGTCCACGTCGACCTTCGCGCCGCGGTTGATGCAGTTTTGTTTGACTAACTCGGCGTTTTCCAGAATGAACTTGCGATCGAGCATGGGGAGTTTACAGTTTTCTGTTTACAGTTTTCAGTTAAGCCGCGACTGGGCGCCGACCGAAAGTTGGTCGGGGAGCGAAATGCGGTGGATAACGGTCAACGGTTATTGCGAAACCGCAAGCGGTTTTTTATGTTAATCATTCATCCTTCATCCTTCATCCTTTTTATTTTACTCAGTTCTTCCCACAACCGGGCGCTGGCTTTTATGCCGCGGTGGAAATCGGCCAGGCAAATTTTTTCGTTGGGGCTATGGGCATTATCGTCGTCTTGGCCCCAGCCCAGCAATAGCGATTCGGCTTTGAGTTTGTTGCTGAAATCGGCCACTATGGGTATGGAGCCTCCCTCGCGGGTAAACACCGGCCGGCGGCCGAAGGCGTGCTCGATGGCACGGGCGGCGGCTTCGATGTAAGGGCTATCCAAGGGGACCATTACCGCGCGGCTGCCGTGCGAGTCGATCAATTCGAATTGTATGCCCGGCGGACAAAGCTCATTTAATTTTTGTTTCAAACCGGCGGAGATTTTCGCGGGATCCTGATTGGGCACCAGGCGAAAACTGATTTTGGCGCCGGCCGTGGAGGGCAGAACCGTTTTTGCCCCCTCGCCTTGATATCCGCCGTAAATGCCGCAGATATCGAAGGTGGGCCTGGCCCAACGGCGCTCGATCGACGTGTAACCTTCTTCGCCCACGGCCGCCGAAACCCCGATTTGCTTGAAGAAATTCCGCTCGTCAAAGGGCAGGGCCGCGAACTCTTTTCGCTCACGCTCGGTAAGCGGCACAACATCGTCGTAAAAACCGGGGATCTGAACCCTGCCGCGGCCGTCGATCAAGCCGGCCAGCATTTGCGATAGGGCATTGATCGGATTAGTCACAGCCCCGCCGAACGATCCGGAATGCAGATCGCGGTTCGGGCCGGTCAAGCGCAATTCATAACATGCGATTCCGCGCAATCCGTAGCAAATTGCCGGGACCCCGGGCGCGAATTGGTTGCCGTCGCTAATGACCACGCAATTACATGCCAGGCGGTCGCTATGCTTTTCAAAAAACTGTTCCAAGGCATGACTGCCCACTTCTTCCTCGCCTTCGATGAGAAATTTAAGGTTTATGGGCAACTTGCCTTGGGTCTTTATCCAAGCCTCGGCGCTTTTGACGTGCGTTAAAACCTGGCCTTTGTCGTCCGATGCGCCCCGGGCATAGAGGTTGCCGTTGCGGCGCGATGGGTCGAATGGGGGGGTAATCCACTTTTCCAGGGGATCGACCGGCTGAACATCGTAATGCCCATAGACCAAAACCGTGGCCGCGCCGGGAATTCTAGGCGATTGGGCAAAAACCAGGGGATGGCCGTCGGTGGGGATGATTTCCGCGGAAAAATTCAGCCTTTTAAGCTGTTCGGCAATCCATTGGGCAGCTTGAATAACGTCGGGCTTGCACTTCGCTTCGGCACTTATGCTGGGAATCCGCAGGAACTGGCATAGTTCGTCTTCAAAGTCCAAGGCGTTTTCTTCCAAATATTGATCTATTGCGGTCATATTAATTTAATACCTCATGGCAGGGAGCAAATTGTATAAAATTGTAATCCCATAGTATAATAACGTCTTTGAAATGCGACTATTGGGGGTTTTGGCATTATTTTAGCCTGTGTGTTTGACGATTTTTAAAGTCGTTCTACATGAAAAAGGAGTCGTAACAAAATAAACTCGCCAAATTAGGAGGCCGGACATTCTTGTCTGGCTCACCTTGTCTGGATAAAAAGAGACAGGCAAGAATGCCTGTCCTCCAGTTTGGAAGCGGGAGACTGATATGCCCGAGTATGCCGCCGCAACTGTCGAGCCGCTGGAAGAAACGGTTCAAAAGCAACACCAGCGCGATTCCGCCCAGCCCAAACGGCAACCGCGCTACAATGTAATCCTTTGGAACGACGACGATCATACTTATGAATATGTGATTGCCATGCTCATGGAATTGTTCGGCTACTCCGTGGAAAAAGGGTTTTTGATGGCCAAGGAAGTCGATACCCGGGGCCGGGTAATCGTGCTGACCACGACCAAGGAACACGCCGAACTGAAACGCGATCAGATCCATGCCTACGGCAAAGACGCCTATATTTCCACCTGCAAAGGCTCGATGAAGGCGACAATAGAACCCGTGCCGGGGGAATAGTCTTAGTGTCGAGGTTTGAGTGTGTTTTGCGTATGTTTTTTATTGCAAATTGTCAATTGCAAATTTCAAATTGCAAATTTAACAATTATAACCACTTGCGCAATTTGTCATCACAGTTCCAACATCAAGTCTCTTAACTGTAAACTGTTAACTGAAAACTGATAACCATCTACCATAAACTTTTTGATTGCGGCCGTAGGCCGCTCTAGTGACTGTGATGCCCACCCTCAAAACCGTCACGCTTGGCTGCAAGGTGAATCAATATGAGACGCAATATGCGCGGGAGGGATTTTTGCGCCTGGGGTATCGCGTGGCCATTGGCGGCGAGGCGGCGGATTTGATTCTGGTCAATTCCTGCACGGTTACGGCCGAAAGCGAGGCCAAAACAAGGAAAATCGTCCGCCGATTGGCAAAAAATAATCCCCGGGCCGAAATCATCGTGATGGGTTGTTTTGCCACGCGCGCGCCGGATGAAGCGGCATCCTTGCCCGGGGTGCGCGAAGTGATCCGGGACAAACGCGAACTGCCCGACTTGCTCGCCCGCCGGGGTTTGGATGATATTCCAAGCGGCATATCCAATTTTGAAGGCCGGCATCGGGCTTGGGTAAAAATCCAGGACGGATGCCGCGAAAGGTGCAGTTATTGCATCATTCCGCTGGTCCGGCCGGTACTTGTGAGCCGGCTCGCCGACGATGTGCTCGATGAAATCCGCCGCCTGACCAGGGCCGGGTTTGCAGAAATCGTGCTCACCGGCATCCATCTGGGGCATTACGGCGCGGATTTCGATCAAGCCGGACTGAATTTGGTCGATTTGCTCCGCCGAATCGTTGTCCTGGAGGGCGAATTTCGCGTGCGGCTGTCGAGCATCGAGGCCGCCGAGGTCACGCCCAAGTTGCTCGACGTCATGGCCGATCATCCCCGGCGGATTTGCCCGCATTTGCACATTCCCATGCAAAGCGGATCCGACACGATTTTGAAAAAGATGCGCCGTCGTTGGTCGGTGCGGCGGTTTATCGACCGGTGCGAGGAAATCCGCGGCCGGCTCGATCTACCGGCCTTGACGACCGACGTGATCGTTGGTTTTCCGGGCGAGACGGACGAGGATTTTGCCGCCACTTGCCGGGCGGCGGAGGAGGTCGGGTTTTCCAAGATTCACGTATTTCGCTTCAGTCCCAGGCAAGGCACCGAGGCCGTCTCGATGCCCAATCGCATTCCGCAACGGATACACCAGCAACGCGCATGCATCCTGGCCGGGATAGGCGAACGATTGACCGAACAGTATTTGGAAAGTCTGCAAGGGAAAACCGTACAAGTTCTCGTCGAAGGGGCATTGCCGAACTTGCCGGAAACGCTATTGGGCACAATAGACCGTTACTTAAACGTACAAATTCCCGGCAAAATCGAACAGATCGGCCGACTTATCGACTATAAAATTGGCCCTGACGTTAAGAAAGATAATCCGCATATTCCTTTTGATAAACGGCGGAAGAATAAAGATAATTATCCGCGGATTTAGCCTCTGGGAAGGTCGTCTTGTGCAAATTGAAATATAAACCGGCCTTCTTGACCGTAAGGGGCGGCTTTGCTATAAAGAATTTTTCAATTCCCTTAACGCGGCATAAGCCGCAACCAAAACCCCCGGTATGTTCACCGGGGGCTAAATGGCCGGTGTGTTCACCGGGGGTTGAATGATTCTAATTTAGGAGTAATCAAGTGTCTTGTAGCGAACGAAAAAGAGAATTGCAGCGCCGCCGTCGTCGGCAGAAGAAGGTGAAAATTTTGGCCCGAAAACTGGCGTCGGCCACGGTTTCCGAAAGGGCCGTTATCGCCGATAAGCTTCGCAATCTAACGCCGGGCGGAGAGGTTATTATCAATAGTTGGGAATTGGAAAAGCGATAAAAGACGTCATCCTGAGCGTAGCGAAGGATCTCATAAGTCTAGGCTGTAGGATTTAGACCATAGGCTGATAGCTGATGGTTGAGAGCTAAATAGATTCTTCGCTTCGCTCAGAATGACTTATTTTGCGATTAGACCACGTTTTTGCTGACAATGACCACGTCTTCTTCCTGCTTGTCGTTGATCTCAAAGCCGCGGTTGCGGAATGTGGCGATCATGCGGGTGTTGTCTTTCGAGGTTTCGGCCACGATGCGTTTCACGCCCCACTTCTTGGCCACTTCGCAGCAGTAGTCCGTGAGTAATCCGCCCAAGCCGTGACCGTGCCAGCGGTCGATGACGATTACGGCGTATTCGGCGGTTTCGTGGTTCATGTCGGCGACCAGCCGGCCCACGCCGATCAGTTTTCGCTGTCCTTCTTCCTCGACCTCGGCCACTATGCCCAGCTCACGGTCGTAGTCTATAAAGCAATATCTGGTGGCCATTTCGTGCGTGGTTTGCTTGAATAGATAACTGAAGCGAAACCACAAGGACTGCGTGGAGCAACTTCCCAGCAGTTCGTGCCACATGGGCTCGTCTTCGGGCTTGATGGGCCGGAGGATAACCGGGGTGCCGTCCTTCATCTTCCGTTCGGTGACGAACTCTTCCGGATACGGCCGAATGGCCAGGTGCGCGTAAGGCCGGACGGCGTGGATTACCAGGTCGCGATCGATGACCACGCGGGCGTCAAGGGCGACCACGTCCTCGGGCGTGACCAACAAGGGATTGATGTCGAGTTCCTTGATTTCGGGATAATCGGCCACCAGGTAGGAAAACCGCATGATGATTTCGATCAGCCGGTCGATGTTTGCGCCCGGCTTGCCGCGGTAGCCTTGCAACAGGGGCCAGGATTTCAGGGATTCGAGCATCCGCCGGGCCAAGGCTTCGTTCAAAGGCGGCAGGCCCAGGGCGCGGTCGCGGAACACCTCGGCGGCGATGCCGCCCATGCCGACCATGATAACCGCGCCGAAGATGGGATCCTTTTTGGTCCCCATTATCAACTCGAAGCTGTTGGGGTAGGTGACCATTTTTTGCACGGTAACGCCGATGATTTCGGCATCGGGCCGTTTTTCCTTGGCCCGTGTGATAATCTTGTTGAACGCTTCGCGGACCTGGTTATCGTTGCCCAGGCTCAGCACCACTCCGCCGATGTCGGTTTTGTGTGTGATCTGCGGGGAATGAATTTTTAAAACGACCGGGTAACCGATGCGATGGGCGACTTCCACGGCCTCGTCCGCGGTGCGGGCGGCCTGGGGCTTGGTGACCGGGATTTCGTAGGCTTCCAGAAAGGCCTTGGAGAGGTTTTCCGAAAGTATCTCGCCGCCTTCGGTAAGTATCGTGTCGAACACTCCGCGCAAGCGCTGGCGATCAAGGGTGAATTCAAGAGGCATGTCGCGTGGAGTTTCGTGCAGGATTTGCAGATTCCTGGCATAAGACACCAGGTGCATGAACGCCCGAACGGCCTTTTCCGGCGTATCGTAGGTGGGAATGCCCGCCGCATTGAGCTTTTGGATGCCTTCGGCGACCACACGGCCTCCCATCCAAGAAGCCAGAACAGGCTTGTGGGCGTGTGCGACTGCCTTGCCGACCGCTTCGGCCGTGGCCGTGGGATCGGTCATGGCCTGAGGCGTGAGAATCACCAGTATGGCGTCGACGTTCTTGTCTTTCAGCACTATTTCCACGGCTTTGGCGAACCGGTCCGGCGGGGCGTCGCCCAACACGTCGATGGGATTATTGTGCGACCAGCATAGGGGCAACAGCTCGTTTAATGTTTCGATCGTTTCTTGGGAAAGCGCCGCCAGCTTGCCTTCGTGCTCGATCAGTTTGTCGGTAGTCATCACGCCCGGCCCGCCGGCGTTGGTGACGATCGCCAGGCGATCGCCCTTGGGCTGCTGTTGGCGGGCAAGGAGTTCGGCGCAGTCGAACATGTCTTCGATTTGGAAGATGCGTTCGATTCCGGCCCGTTGGAAAGCGGCTTCGTACACGGCATCCACCCCGGCCATTGCCCCGGTGTGCGAGGCGGCCGCCTGGGCCGATTCGGCATATCGCCCGGCCTTGTAGGCCACGATGGGCTTGGTTCTGGCGAACGCCCGGGCCGCCGACATGAATTCCCGCGATTCGCTGATGGATTCGATATAAAGGATGATCGAGCGGGTTTCAGTGGCCGAGCCGAAATAGTCGATCAAATCGCCCATGCTAACGTCGAGCATGTTGCCCACCGATACGAAATAGGAGAAGCCGATGCCTTCGTCCAAAGCCCAATCCAAAACCGAGGTGCAAAGCGCTCCGGACTGGGAAATAAAGCCGATATGTCCCTTGGCCGGCGAGGCGGTGGCAAAGCTGGCGTTGAAATTGATGCCCGGCACGATGATGCCCAGACAATTCGGGCCTAGAATTCTCATGCCGTCGAACTTGTTCTGCTCGCGCAAGACAAGATCCTCGAGCTTTTTGCCTTCGGTTCCTATTTCCCTGAATCCGGCGGAGATGATTACTAAACCATGAGTTCCGGCCTCGCCGCATTGACGCACGATCAAGGGCACCGTTGTCGCCGGCGTGCAAATCACCGCCAAATCCGGGGCATGTGGCAAACTGGGGATGTCCTTATATGCCTGAATGCCTTGAACCGATTCCCGCTTGGGGTTCACCGGATAGACAACGCCTCGAAATCCTGAACCAACGAGATTTCGCAGTACGGTATAGCCCACGCTGGTCGGAGTGTCGCTGGCTCCGATAACAGCCACACGATGCGGATCGAAAATTTTATCTAAATTGCGGATACTCACTGTCTAATCCTTGCTTGCCACTCTGTAGGAAATAATACTACGAATGAACGGTCAGCATGTTAAAATTCTACATTTTACCAATTCGACGCAGGTTACGGAAGCGTTAAGGATTACGTTAAAACTTCCGATCGCATAGTTTAGTTGGATTAGACAAGTCCGGCCGATTAGGGGATAAATAACAAATATTTGGCCGGTTATGGCAGCCCCATGACGCGGCGGACGATCCAATCGCGGATTACGTCCGGAACGAGCTTAAAACTACGGAAAAGTATGCGATTTCTAAAATGCAGGAAATATCGGGTCTTGGGTTTAGGCGCGGTCAATGCGTGGACCACCGCCTGGACCACCATATCGACCGGTTCGGCCTTGTTTGCGATTTCAGCAATCATTTTCCGCACTACTGTCAAATCCGGCTCATAAAGCGCCATGGACTCAGTGGGAAGGGTGTTGGCAAGCTGATCGGCGGCGGCAAAGGATTTCTCCCAAATAGGCGTGGCAATCGGTCCAGGCTCGATAATGGAAACCTGAATGCCCCAAGTACGCAATTCTATGCGCAGGGCATCGGTGATCGCTTCCATGGCGAATTTCGAGGCGCAGTACGGTCCTAAATATGGTGAAGCCAATGCGCCGCTAATCGAACCCATGTTCACAATCCTCCCTTTGGCTATTCGTAATAAAGGCAAAACGGCCTGCATCACCGCCACATACCCGATGACGTTTACCTCCAATTGACGGCGGAGTTCCGCAATGGGAACGATTTCCAAGGGGCCTGAAACGCTTATGCCCGCGTTGTTCACCAATCCGGCCAGGCCGCAATCGCCAGTTTGATCCTTGATTTGCGAAGTGGCGGCGGAGATCGAGGCGGCATCGGTAACGTCGATCATCAGCGGAGTAAGCTGCGACGAGGCAGCTTTTTTCAAACGCTCGCCCGCTTCTTCAGTACGGACCCCGGCAAAAACCCGAAAACGCCGCCGGTCGAGTTCCAATGCGCACGCCTTGCCTATGCCGGTCGATGCCCCGGTTATCAAAACCGCCGGAGGATGCCGATTAGTTTCTGTCATGCCGGTTATTATGGCAGATTTGCCCAATGTATCAACATAGGCTGTAGATTGTAGGCTTTAGACTGTAGGCTGTAGGGGGAAGGATGAAGGAAACCGCTTGCGGTTTCATGCCGCCTACTGCCCGCTGTCCCCAGTTCATGGCCCGCCTTTTTACTTTTGTGAGTGGGCAGTAAACTGCCCACCCCTTATTTTTTCCTGAACCCTGCCCCCTGAACCCTGTCCACTGCCCACTTGAACCCTATTTCACCACCAGCACGAAATATACAATCAGCACCACGGCCATAATATACATCAACCATTTCACGTCGCGGCCTTGACCGGCCAAGAGTTTGATGATCGGGTAGGCGATGCAGCCCAGGGCCAATCCGTCGGCGATGGAGAACGTCATGGGGATGCCGATGATGATCAGGAACGAAGGGATGCTTTCGGCGTAATTTCGCCACTGCACCTTGGTGATGTTGGTCATCATCATTGCGCCGACCACGACCAAGGCCGGCGCGGTGATGGGCGGATAACTGCCGATTATGGCGATTATGGGGCTGAAAAACAGTGCCAGCAAAAACAAGGCCGCGACCGTCAGGGCGGTCAAACCGGTCCGGCCGCCCTGCTCCACGCCGGATGCGCTTTCGATAAAACTGGTCACGGTGCTGGTGCCCAGGGCCGCGCCGGCCACGGTGCCCAAGGCGTCGGAAATAAGCGCCCGATGCGCGCGCGGCAGGCGATTATCCTTGATGAATCCGGCCTGCTCGGCCACGCCGATCAATGTCCCCAGCGTGTCGAACAAGACCATGAACAAAAAGACGAAAATGAACGGGAGCATGGGCCACGACGCGGCCCCGATTAAATCCATCTTGAAAAACGTCGGCGCGATGCTCGGCGGAGCGGAAACCAGATTCGCCAGGTCGGAATAATGGCCTATTGCCGGCAAGGCGAATTTCGTCATCAGCATCGATTCCGCGACGGGCTTGTAGTGCATTACCCCTTGGCCCAAATACGGCAGGCCAAGACACAAGGCCACGGCCAGCAATCCGCCGGCGATAATGCCCCAAAGAATCGATCCACGGACCCGCCGGGCGTGCAAAACCGCCGTCACTATCAGCCCGAAGAAAAAGACAATTATGTCGGGCGAAGAAAACTGCACGTTCATTTTCACGCAGGTGCCCGGATCGGGAATTACCAGGTGGGTGAATTGCAGTCCGATAAAGGCAATGAACAATCCGATTCCCACGGCGATTCCGTTTCTCATGCTGGGGCTTATGGCCTCCATCAGTTTTTCGCGCACGCCCAGCATCGAAAGCAATAGGAACAACACGCCGGAATAGAAGATCACGCCCAGGCCGATCTGCCAGGGCGTGGTCGAGCTGGGCTGAAGCGTTCCGGCTTTGATCTGCGATTCGATCATCATCCCGGCCGCCGGCAACAGGCTGAAAACGAAAAAGAAGTTCTCGCCCATGCCCGGGGCCTGGGCGATTGGATATCGGGCGTAAAGACCCATGACGATCGTGGCCAACGCGGCCGACAGGCATGTTGCCGTGGTAACAGAGCCGAAATCCATGCCCGTCGCTTTATTGAACATCCCGCCCGAAAGCACCGCCGGCTGGACAACAATAATGTACGCCATGGTCAGAAAAGTCGTCATCCCGGCCAGCAATTCGGTGCGGACCGTGGTTTTATTTTCCGTCAGATGAAATAATCGGTCGAACATTTTTTTATATAGTGGTTAGTGGTTAGTTTGTTTACTGAGTCTCAGAACGTGTTTGGAAAGTCACATTTCCCATCCAGCAGCCAGTTCGGCCGGCTTGAGATGGCGCAACATACGGTGAATCATGCACACGAGGATCATCGCTTCACTGCTCTCGGTCAGTTC
>JBEKFZ010000079.1:0-19017 GCA_050013075.1 Thermoguttaceae bacterium
CGCCAGGACCGTCTTTCTCATTTATTCATTTGCCCTCTTATTCCTAAAAAAATCCATCCCCGAATCCAATGTAAAACTATCCATGCTACAAACTTTTACCCACTAATTCTGCCGAACACCCAAAAATATAAAGGGCCGCCATATAAAACTACGGCGCAACTGTCGCCTTCATAGCCTTTCTCAGCCCGAATTATTGCCCCCACAAATCCCAATCCACACCATACGACTACCAAGGTGATACCAATGGCTGTTTCCATAAGTGCCCATAAAGGAGTAAAAAGGGGGCATAGCTTTTCTCATTAAGACAATAACCAAGAAAAAAACTGGTCCACTTTTTATACTCTTCTATTTATTATAGATTCTCTACTTATCTTTGAAAACTGATCCGACCAGCGTAAACGCATCCACTTTTTCGATCTTCAACGGTATTATTTTGCCCGTTAATTCGCGCGGGCCGTCGAAGACTACGATTCTGTCGCAAACGGTGCGACCGACTAGTTGCACGGTTGAGTCATCGGCGGTATTTTTGCGGCTGACTTTGCTCGGGCCTTCCACAAGAATTTCCACGGTGCGGCCCAGCAGCGGTTGATTCTCTTCAAGGCTTACCTCGTTTTGGATCGCCAGAAGTTCGTTGTTCCGCCGGCGCTTGACCGCCTCGGGCACGTCGTCTTCGTAAAGTTCGGCGGCCTTGGTGCCGGGCCGGGGGCTGTACTTGAAGATGAAGCTGTTTTTGAATCGACCACGGCGCACCAGTTCGACAGTCTTCTGGAAATCGTCTTCCGTTTCGCCGCAAAAACCGACGATAAAATCGCTGGTTACGGCCGCGCCGGGGATCGTTTCGCGTATTCTTGCCAGCATTTCGCCGTATTCCTCGACCGTGTAACCGCGCTTCATGCGATTTAATACTTCGTTCGATCCGCTTTGGGCGGGAACGTGCAAATACGGCGAGACTTTCGGCAAATCGCGGACGGCGGTAAGCAGATCGTCGGTCATGTGTTTTGGGTAATTCGTCACGAATTTCAGACGCTTGATGCCACCGATTTCATGCAGCCGGGCGAGCAAATCGGAAAGTCGCGTCGTTCGGCCGTTGGCGTTATCGGTGTAACTGTTCACGGTCTGGCCGATTAGCGTTACTTCCAGGCAGCCGTCGAAAGCCAATCGGCGGACCTCTTCGACGATTTCGTCGGCTGGCCGGCTCTGTTCCGGTCCGCGCACGCTGGGCACTATGCAATAGGAGCAGAACTTGTCGCAGCCGAACATGATGCGGACCAGGGCTTGATGCGGCACTGCCCGCACGGCGGCGGTGCGGTGCGGATCGAATTTTTGGAAACTATCGCTCACGCTCGAACGAGTGCCGGCCTTGCGATCGAGGCTAACTTCCAAAATCCGGCCCTCACCCCCGGCCCCTCTCCGGGCACCAACCGAAGGTTGGTCGGGAGAGGGGAGAGTTTCAGGACGCGCACCCCCGGTCCCTGTCCGGGCACCAACGGGCACCATGCGAAGCATGGTCGGTTGGTCGGGAGAGGGGAGAATTGCGGGACGCGAGCTTAATTGTTCGAGGATGGCAGGAATTTGCCGCAACTGGCCCGGTCCGACAACCAGATCCACGTGCGGGGCGCGATGGAAAATTCGCTCCTTATCTTTTTGAGCCATGCAGCCCAAGACGCCGATGATCGTGCCGGGCCGATGCACTTTGACGTTTTTCAGCCGGCCTAAGGCACTGTAGATTTTATCCTCGGCATGTTGTCGGACGCTGCAGGTGTTGAACAAGATGACATCGGCTTGGCGGGCGGATTGGACCGGTTCGTAGCCCGCTTCGATCAAGGCGGCGGCGACCAACTCGCTGTCGAGCACGTTCATCTGGCAGCCGACCGTCTCGATGTAAAGGCGTTTGGACATTTTTTATAGCTATCAGCCATCAGCAGACAGCTATTAAATATTGGTTTACAGTATACAGTTCACAGTTTACAGTATGGAGTTTTCATCCCTCATCCTTCATCCCTCATCCTTTCCTCCGGCTTCCGGCCTAAAGCCTATGCGGTTCGTTGGCGCCGGGCTTTCAAATCGGTTTGAACTTGCTTACGTTTCTCATCTTCCGCTTTTTGGCGGAGTTCCGCATAAACCTGATTGCGACGCCGGACCATCAGGCGCACCAGGGTCACGATAGCCAAATAACCGGCGACCACCAGCAGAGTCACGTCCCAACTATCCATGTTCCCCATGGTTTGGCCTCCTGACAAGATGGGTGGCGGGTAAAGAACCCATTTTAACACATCATTACAGCCCCTGACGAGAGCAATATAGAACGCAAACGGCAGAAAGCGGGGGTGGGAGGAAAGAAATCAATCCCAAATCCCTAATTCCTTAGTTGCGATCTAATGTCGATACGGGATTTTTATCTTGCTTGTAAACAGGCGGTATTTAGCTATACTATTTATAGATTTCCACTGCCCGGAAATATCCCAATCGATATTCAGCCCTTCGTTGATGTAATAATAATGAGAAGATTTTTTTATGAACAAGACACTAACCGCGGTCTTAACCTCCGATCCAGATGGCGGCTATGTAGCCTTTAACCCGGAAACAGGCACTACAACTCAAGGCGAAACCATCGACGAAGCATTGGTCAACCTCAAGGAAGCCACCGAACTTTACTTGGAAGAATTTCCGCTTAAGGCAAGTAGTCAATCATTATTGACCACTTTTGAGGTTACCAGTGCCTAAACTGCCTCGACTCAGTGGACGGGAATGCGTAGCCGTTATGCAAAGACTTGGTTTCTCTCAAGTCCGCCAGCGAGGCAGCCATGTTGTAATGCGTCGAGGTAGTCAGGGTTGCGTGGTGCCGTTACATCGCGAATTGAAGGTCGGTACTTTGTCGGGAATACTCCGACAGGCCGGTGTTGATCCAGAAGAGTTTGTTAAGGCCTTTAAGGGATAATTACTAGATCTATGAAGTTTGAACTTGATTTATTCCGAACCTGTCGCCCGGTTGAATCCGGTGGCCGCGGAGGAATTCGTCGATTGACATCAGGCGTTTGCCGACCGGCTGGATGCTTTTAGGCGCCACGGCGCCGGTGCCGGCCGCGATTAATAGGCGGCCTTCAGCGGCCTCCAGAACCGTGCCCGGAAAAGCGCCGCCGGCATGATCTTCGACTGCCACGGTCCCGAAGATCAATCGCATGGGCGGGCCATTTTGCCCGTGCCAGAAGGTGTACGTCTTGGGCCAGGGTTCCAAGGCCCGAATCTGGTTTTTAATCGCCGCGGCGGGCCTGGACCAATCTATCAGCCCGTCGGTCTTTTTCAGCCTGGGGGCCTTGGACGCCAAGGCGGGATCCTGGGCCAAAACCTCCAAATTGCCAGCCTTCAAGGCGTCGATAGTGCGCAGCACCAGCCAGGCGCCCAATTCCGAGAGCCGCTTTTCCAATTCCACCGCGGTTTCATCCGGGCCGACGTCGGTTTCGGCCTGGGCGATGCACGGTCCGGCATCCACTTTGGGCGTCATGTGGATGACGGTTACGCCGGTTTTAGTCTCGCCGTTATAAATAGCCCAGTTAATCGGCGCGGCGCCTCGATACTTTGGCAATAAGGAAGCGTGTAAATTGATGCCTCCCAGTCGGGCGGTTGCCAAAGTTGTCGCCGCCAAAATCTGTCCGTAATCGCAGACCACCATCAGATCGGCGTTATATTTTGATAGTTGTGCAAGCGATTCCGGGGCGTTGACGTTTTCCGGATCGAAAATGGGCGCGGCATGTTGATGGGCGATATCCCGCACAATGCCCACCGACGGAGGCTCCTTCCCTGGGTGAAAACGAAGCGGGGAGGTGACCAAGGCCACAATGTCGTGATGCGTGCGATAGAGTTCCCGGAAAGTCGGCGCTGCAAACGGCCCGGTTCCCATTAGTATTAAGCGCATGAAAAGTTGTCGGTTTTCAGATCATTGTTTACAGTTTTCAGTTCACGGTTCACAGTTTACGGTTTACGATAATCGGATCAGTATACGGTTCTGAGTGGGCAGTAAACTGCCCACCCCTAATTATTTATAATCAACTGTTTTCGTAAACTGCCCACCACTAATTATCCGCTATCCGCTGTTTTCATCCTTCATCATTCATCTTTTTTTACGTCCTCAGCGATTCCAACTCCGCCAGTCTAGTGGCGATTTGACGGTCATTGGGAATCACCCCGCGATGGCGCTGGCCTTGAAATTCACTTTCCAGATCGGATAAAGCATCCTTGATGGCCATCAATGCCGCCTCACTCAGTCGATCGATAAACAAGACGCCGTCCAGATGATCGTATTCGTGTTGAACCGCCCGGGCGAACATGCCGTTTAGTTCGTAGTTCACCTCTTCCCCGTTAAGATTGTAGGCCGAAATGACGATCTTATCCGAACGCTTTACCGGGGCATATATTTCCGGAAAACTCAAGCAGCCTTCTTCTCCCTCGGCAGTGCCGCGCCGCCGGCTGATCACCGGATTGATGAACACGAACTCCTCGGCCTTGGCCGGATCGCCTTCCAGATTCATAATGAAGAAACGATAGGGCAATTCAACCTGATTCGCCGCCAGACCAAGGCCCTTGTGCTCGTACATCAAATCGAACATTTCGCGGACGATGCTTTTAAAATCAGCATCTATCTTGCGTAGCGGTTTCGATTTATGGCGTAAGGCCGGATGTGGGTAATTAATAATCCGCACAGTGCTCAACTCCGAGATACAGTCAATTGTTTATTGAATTATACAGTCTACCGCAGATTTCACAAAACGGGGTGGATTTCACACAACAAGGGCCGCATTCCCTGTCCCAAGAGTCCCCTCTCCCGACCGCTGCGCGGTGCCCGTAGAGGGTTAGGGTAAGGGCATTTTGGTATTGTCTTACCAACTGTATCTGTTTTTAGAATAGGCACTGAGTATGAAAAACAACGCAGCGAAGGATTCCTGCTCATAATGACGACCAATCAAGGGAAGGAGATGCGGATCCACCGGCGATCCAGCCCATGAAGACCCCGGACAACCAAGAAGACGACTTGACTCTTGCCCGACGGACAGCGGCTGGCGATCAATCGGCTTTAGCTTTGCTCTACGAGCGTTATGCCGATCCGTTATTCGCCTTTATTTGCCACTATTTGGGCGGTTCGCGTGCGGATGCCGAAGAGATATGGCAAGACACGCTGTTGGCGGCAACTCAATCCATGGAAAGTTATAACAAACAGAGTCGCTTCTTTACTTGGCTTTGCGGCATTGCCCGGCACAAGATCGCCGACCGCTTGCGTTGCCGTGGGCAACCGGCCGTGGTGTTTTCAGAAATATCAAACAAGCAACTGGCAGAGCTCTTGGAAAAGGGACCGCTGCCGGAAGATATTCTCGCCAGGCGCGAGACGCGGTTGCGGGTCGTAGAGGCGCTGGCCGAGTTGCCCGCGGAATATCGCACGGCACTTACAGCCAGGTATGCCCAGCAGCGCAGCGTCGAGGAAGTAGCCCAACTGCTGGGCAAAAGTTACAAGGCGGCCGAATCGATTTTATCCCGGGCAAAAGCCGCATTTCGCGATCGAATATCACAACAAGATACGGAGTGAGACGATGAACGATCCCCGTGAACATATCGACGACAACGTCGCGCGGCTGATTCAAGCCGGTTTTGCCGCCGAAACTCGTCCTGATCCTGCTGCCCATGCACGCATGTTTGAGTGTTTGGCTTATCATCTACAGAGGAGGCAGTCGGGGTCCGTATTTCCAGAGTGGATCGTGATCGCGATTGTCGGTATCGTGTTTTTTCTGGCCGCATGGCTGGCCGTGCAGTTTGACTGGACCGGGATGCGCCTAAATATGACGTTACTATGCCTGCTTGTGGCTTCCGCTGTATTTCTGAACATTTTGTTCATTCCCATAGCAATTATCATTATTCTGATCAGGAGGGGTTATGTTTAATAGATCTAAAACTGCATTGACAACCCTCGCCCTGCTGGCGCCGTTAGTGACGGTCATTTGTGCGATCGTTACTTGGCTGTTGCTCACGCCGCTACGCGTGGATACGGGCCAGACGATTCCTTCAGTAAAGGCAACCGTAACTAAATTGACAGAACTTCATCCTTCTTCGGTCGATGATCCGGAATTGATCAAAGCCATGCAAGAGGCCGCACATGAGCCTTATATAGCCTCGCTGTGGCTGATCGGACCTGACGGTCGATTCGTCAGGACCGTAGGCGGTGCATATTTCACGCCCACGGGCAGCACTGTCGATGAGCTGGCAACTGATGATACAAAATGTATTCTGGCCGCGCTGCCTGAAGAAACATTAAACGCAACCAGCCGGATGTGGTTGCTTGCGGCCTCGGCCATAAGGCGCGAAGGCGAGCATAATGATATTCTCCGCCATTTGCTTCGCCCTATCCAATTGTCTAACAGCCAACCGGCAATTCTCGGCGTGGCATATCTTGCCTCGGCCGCCGAAATTGGTTGGGTGTATAAGAGTGTTGTACTTACTGGACTTATAAGTTTGATTATCTACTGGCTTTCCTTGCCTCTTTGGGTGTTTTTAGACGCCAAAGAGCATGGCGAACGCGCCACTGTCTGGGCGGCCTTTGTGCTTATCGGCAATCTGGTGGCGCTAATGGCCTACATCCTCACCCGCCCGCCCAGGCCAAGAGCAGTCACAACTTAGCCCGTTATTAATTGTTTTTACTATTTAGGGGTTCGCAGAAAAGCAATAAATAAGTTAAAATACTTACATATTTTCATCACGAAAGCACGTCTATTACATAGCGAAAGTTTTTCCGAAATTGCGAAAACAAATCATTAATTACAACACCGAGGCAGCGTATTTTGGACACGGGCAAGCAATTCCCAAATAAGTCATTAGAATCTGCCCCCGTGATTTCTTATTCTGACCATTGTTTTAGGTCAGTTCCCAGCACATATACACAGTTGCATCCTTTGGCAATGGCTACCGGTTCCTAAAAACCACAACATTTTTTAACCATGGTGAGAGAAAATGAATTTCATCCAACTAAATCTGACATCGAAAGTATCCTACATACTTATCCCACTGGCCGCGATAATCTTGTTGGTGTTTAACGGTGCAACACCCGTTCATGCCGGTTACCTAACGGTCTATGGCGGACCAACAAATGACTCATTTCCAATGGCCGAAGGCCAATCTCGTGCCTATTTCGTCAAAGCAGTAAACAACAGCGGCACGGCCGTGGGATATACAGAATTATCCGATAGTCCAGACAACGGGGGCCCCATTGTTGAAACACGGGCGGTCCGCTGGGACGGTTCGGTCGCAGCGGCCGTGGAACTTGGCAACCTCGGAACATTAATGGGGGAATAAGTTTCTCCTATGTCTGGGCGATCAATGCCGCGGGCACTGCCGTGGGGAGTCCTACAAGGTGGATACTTTCGGTAATGGTATTGGCTCCCGCGCTGTACGGTGGGACGCCTCGAGCACCGCTGCTACTGAACTGGGTAACTTAGTAACAAAAAATGTAATAAAATCAAGTTCTGCCCGCGCGATCAACGATGCAGGCACAATTGTAGGTGGGGTTGAAAAATACGATGCTTCTGTCAACTACCTGGGCAGTAGTGCTGTACGGTGGGATGCCTCGGGCACGGCCACTGAACTAGGAAATCTCGGCACACACACTGGAATACCTTACACTAGCCCCGTGGCAATCAACGACTCAGGCACGGCCGTGGGTTGGGCTATAAAGTACGATGCCTCGGGTACGTATTTGGGCGGTCGTGCGGTGCGCTGGGACGCCTCGGACACTACTGCCATCGAATTGGGCAACCTGGGCGGCAGTGATGTAAGCGATGCCTATGCAATTAATAATTCAGGCATAATCGTGGGACATGCCTACAAGTACGGCACTTCAGGCAACGGGCAGGATGGTGATCGTGCAGTTTATTGGGGCGCGGACAACGTGGCCGTGGATCTTAACACGTTGATCGACCCGGCCAGCGGCTGGACACTGAACTATGCCGATTGCATCAGCGACACGGGCTGGATTGCCGGAGTCGGTTCTTTTGATCCCGACGGCGCCGGCGGGCAAGATGCCTACGAGCGGCTGTTTTTATTGCAAATACCTGAGCCCAGTTCGTTTGTCCTCCTCGCCGGTGCTAGCCTGGCGTACTGGTTCATAAGACGCAGGCATCGCTAGTAACTTCATTTTCCCCCATCCGTGTGTTTGCCTCCCCCTGGTCCCCGATTAAAGACTTCGGTATGCTTGGGCCATGTCTTACTGGCATAATAAAGTGGCCTTAATTACAGGCGGATCCAGCGGTTTCGGCCGGGTGATCGCCGAAACCTTTGCCTCGGCAGGGGCGAAGGTGGCTATTGCCGGTTTAGAGACCGAACCCCTCACGCGCGCTGCCCGGGAAATGCAATCCGCCGGATTCGACGTTCTAGGCGTCCATGCCGATATCACCCGCCAAGACGACGTGGATCGGCTGTTCGCACAAACCCTGGACCGATTCGGCCGACTCGACGTACTGGTGAATAATGCCGGCCGGTCCATGCGGGGCAAGTTGCTCGATACCACCCCGGAACAGTTCCGCGACCTAATGGAACTTAATCTGATCGCTCTGGTCCGCTGCACTCGCGCGGCAGTGCCGCATCTGCTTAAACAGCGCGGCCACGTGGTGAACATCGGTTCGCTGGCGGCCAAATCGGCGGCCCGCTGGGTGGGTGCATATCCGGCAACCAAATTCGCCGTGGCGGCCTATTCGCAGCAATTGCGATTGGAACTGGGACGGTCGGGCTTGCACGTGCTATTGGTTTGCCCGGGCCCGATCAAACGCATGAATCCCCGCCTCTATCCCTTCGAAGGTCTGGAAGACCTGCCCGAGATCGCCCGGCGTCCTGGAGCGGGCGTAAAGGCATCCGTCTTATCGCCGCAAAAACTTGCCCAGGCCATCCTCGTCGCCTGCCGGCGCCGCCGACCGGAATTGATCGTTCCCGTATCGGCCCGATTGCTTTTCATCATTGCCCAAATCTGGCCGACCTTAGCCGATTGGATCGTACTCCGCTTAACCGGCGGTTAAGGTTTATTGAGTCTCAGGTTAATAATGTCACTAGCCGGCGGTCAACGATCGCCGGTATATGAGTGAATTCCCGCCGGCGGCTGTTAGCCGCCGGCTATTGTGTGTGACATTAATTTTCTGATTCTCAATAGCCCGGCCGCTTGCAGCCGGTGTTTGGGTGATATTTAAACGCCGCTCAATAATTGAAACGAATACCGCGCCGACGCAATTCAGCGGCAACTTGGGCGGCGGAACTGTAGTGTATGGCATCGATGCCAACTGCCTTTGCGCCCTCGACGTGGGCGGGAATGTCATCGACAAAAAACATCTCCTCCGGGCGGCAGCCGGCCAGTTCGGCGGCGGCGCGAAACGCGGCAGCATCGGGTTTTACCGCCCCAATTTGAAAACTCGGGACATGCACCTGAAAACATTCATTAACAAAACGGTAATGCTCCATGCAATACTGCCAGTGACATTCGCAGGTGTTCGATAGAATTCCCAGCCGGTAACCGGCCTGGCGGAGTTGGGCCACGATGGGTAACATCGGTACGTTAATCGAGAAAATTTCCGACCCGGCCCGGCAAAGCGCGTCGTAATCCGGCCTTGTGCCCGTCCGCCCGCAATACAACTCGTAAAACTCCGGGGTGGAAATTTTCCCTGTTTCGTATTGTTTCATCAGGCCCCGGTCAAAGAGAATTTCCTTGAGCGCTTCAGGACTAACGCCCGACACCGCGGCCATTTGCCTGAGCATTCGCTCCACGGAAAACTCCAACAGCACCATGCCAAGATCAAAGTAAAGGAACCGCGGTGTTTTCATAGTATTATTAGATATTCTTATAATGTCTTGCCATTGACATTTCAAAATCTAATGATAATATTATAATAGATTGTTAAAAACGGCATTTTAATCACACAAGAGCACTATGTCCATTCTACCCAAAGCCCAAGGCTTATACGATCCGCGGTTCGAGCACGATGCCTGTGGAATCGGCGCGGTGGTCAATATATCCGGACGCCGGGATCACGATATTGTCCAGTACGGCAAACAAGTGCTTTTGAATCTTATGCACCGCGGGGCCGCTGGGGCCGACGAATCGACGGGCGACGGGGCGGGCATCCTGATGCAGATCCCCCACGAATTCTTTATCAGCCGTGCCGCCGGTTTGGATTTTACCTTGCCTGAGCCGGGCCAATACGGCGCAGCCATGATTTTTTTACCTCGCAATGCGGGACTTCGACGGCGTTGCGAAAAAATCCTTTTCGAGAAGATCGAAGACGAAGGGCTTAGGGTTTTAGGCCGGCGCGACGTGCCGACCGACAACGCCTGCCTGGGCGATATCGCGCGGAATTCCGAGCCTGCCATCCGGCAGCTCTTTATCGACGGCGATGGCCGCCGGGACGAAGAACTGGAACGGCGGTTATATGTCGCCCGCCGCCGCGCCGAGCGCGGCGTGGAACAAGCTTTGGGCGATCAGGCAGAGGAATTTTATATTCCCAGCATGTCCTGCCGCACGATTTGCTACAAGGGCATGTTTTTGGCCCCGCAGTTGTTCGCATACTATCCCGATCTGGCCGACAAGAACGTCTTAACCGCCTTGGCCATCGTGCATCAGCGATACAGCACGAACACGTTCCCCAGTTGGCGGCTCGCTCAACCGTTTCGGATGATCGCGCACAACGGCGAGATCAACACGCTTCGGGGCAACGCCAATCGGCTGCAAGGATACGAAAAAACGATGTCGGCGCCCGAGTTGACCGGCGACATATCGGAATTGTTTCCCGTACTTCAACCTGGCGGCAGCGACTCGGCCTCGTTCGACAACTGCATGGAACTTTTGGTACACGCCGGCCGATCGGCCCCGCACGCCTTGATGATGATGATTCCCGAGGCGTTTGGACAGCGCTATCACATTTCCACCGACAAGCGGGCTTTTTACGAATATCACTCCGCGATAATGGAGCCTTGGGACGGCCCGGCCGCGATGGTCTTTACCGACGGCCGGCTGGTGGGCGGCACGCTGGACCGCAACGGGCTGCGCCCCTGCCGATACCTGGTCACCACCGACGGTTTGTGCGTCCTGGCCTCCGAGGCGGGTGTAATCGAGTTCCCGCCGGAGAAAATCGAAGAGAAAGGCCGTCTTCAGCCCGGCCGCATGTTCCTGGTCGATACCCAGGAAGGGCGGATCGTCGTGGATAACGAGATCAAGGGCAAGATTAGCCGGCAAAAACCCTACCGCCGCTGGCTGGAGGAAAATCGCATTGAATTAAGGGGCTTGTTCCAGCCGCCAAAACCCGCCCCCGTCGATAAAAAAACCCTGGCGCAGCGCTTGCGGGCCTTCGGCTACACCCGGGAGGAATTGCTGATGGTCCTGGCGCCCATGGCCGCCACTGCTCAGGAAGCGGTCGGTTCGATGGGCACCGACACTCCGCCGGCCGTGCTATCGGACAGGCCCAAATTGTTATTCAATTATTTCAAGCAGTTGTTCGCGCAGGTGACCAATCCGCCCATCGATCCGTTGCGCGAAGGGCTGGTGATGTCGCTCATGGCGTATACGGGCAAGCAGCGGAATCTGCTGGCCGAAACCCCCGAACACTGCCGGCAACTGAAACTTACGCATCCCATCTTGACCAACGAAGACCTGGATCGGTTGCGCACGGCCGAGAGGCCTGATTTCAGAGCCGTTACGCTGCCTGCGCTTTTCAGGGCCGATGCCGACGATCCGGCCGAGGCGCTGGCCGTCGCTTTGGACGAGTTGATCGACACGGCCGAGGCGGCGATTGCCGGCGGGGCATCGCTTGTGATCCTAAGCGACCGCGGCATCATGCCCGCCAAGGCCGCCATTCCCAGCCTGCTGGCCGTCTCGGCGTTGCACCACGGGCTGTTGCGGCGGCGGCTGCGGAGCGAGGCCGGCATCCTGGTCGAAAGCGGCGAACCACGCGAGGTCATGCACTTCTGCATGCTCTGCGGATATGGGGCCAACGCGATCAATCCGTACTTGGCCTTCGAGGCCATAAACAAACTCCACGCCGACGGCGACCTGCCGCAAGACGCGCCGGCCGATCAGCTTGCCGATCAATACATAACCGCCGTGAAAAAGGGCATTTTGAAGACCATTTCCAAGATGGGCATTTCCACGCTGCGGAGCTATCATGCCGCCCAGCAGTTCGAGGCCGTGGGCTTAAGCCGCGATCTGATCGACAAATATTTTACCGGCACGGCTACGAAAATCGAAGGCTGCGGATTAGACGTAATCGCCCGCGAAGCACTAATGCGACACCACGCGGCCTATGAACCAAGATTGCCTGCCGAATTGGAACTGGATTTCGGCGGCGAGTATCAATATCGGCTGGATGGCGAAAATCACCTCTGGAACCCGGAAACGATCACCAAGTTGCAACAAGCCGTGATGCAAAACGACGCCGAAATTTACGCCGAGTACGCCCGGGCAGTAAACGATCAGACCCGAAACTTGATGACGCTGCGCGGGCTGTTCGAGTTTGTGCCCGGTGAACCGGCGCCGTTGGGGGACGTCGAACCGACGAGCGAAATCGTCAAGCGATTCTACACCGGGGCGATGTCGCACGGCTCGATAAGCAAGGAGGCCCACGAGGCCTTGGCCCTGGCCATGAACCGGCTGGGCGCGAACTCCAATACCGGCGAAGGCGGCGAGGATCCGGGTAGATACAAGCCCTTGCCCAACGGTGATTCGCTCAATTGCGGCATCAAGCAGGTGGCCAGCGCGCGGTTCGGCGTGACCATCGAGTACCTGGTCAACGCCAGGATTTTGCAGATTAAGATGGCCCAGGGCGCGAAGCCGGGCGAAGGCGGACAACTGCCCGCCCACAAAGTGACCGAGGAAATTGCCCGATTGCGCCACGCCACGCCCGGGGTGTCGCTGATTTCGCCGCCCCCGCATCACGACATTTATTCCATCGAGGACCTGGCCCAATTGATCTACGACCTGAAGTGCGCAAACCCGGGCGTGAAGGTCTCGGTAAAGCTCGTATCCGAGGTCGGCGTGGGCACGGTGGCGGCCGGCGTGGCAAAAGGCAATGCCGACGAGGTCTTGATCTCCGGTCACGACGGCGGCACCGGGGCAAGCCCGCTTTCCTCGATCAAATACGCTGGCACGCCCTGGGAAATCGGCTTGGCCGAAACGCAGCAAACCTTGGTCTTAAACGGCCTTCGGGACCGGATCGTGGTACAAGTCGACGGACAGATGAAAACCGGCCGAGACGTGGTGATCGGCGCATTGCTCGGGGCCGAGCGATTTGGTTTCGGCACCTCGGCCCTGGTCACGCTGGGATGCCTGCTGATGCGCAAATGCCATCTGGGCGCCTGCCCGGTGGGCATCGCCACCCAGGACCCGAAACTGCGGGCGAAATTCGCCGGCAAGGCCGAATACGTGGTGCGATTTATGACCTTCATCGCCGATGACGTCCGACGGATCATGGCCGGCTTGGGTTTCCGCAAGTTCGACGACATGGTGGGCCGCGCGGACCGGCTCGCCTGCCGCAAGGCGATCGATCACTGGAAGGCGCGGGGACTGGACTTCTCGGCGGTATTCGCACAGCCCGCGTTCAACGCAAACGGCTGCCCGCCGCGCTGCGTGCGACCGCAAGGCGATACTCTAAAAAATCATTTGGACTGGGAAATTCTGGAAAAGATCGGCCCGTCGATCGAAACCGGAAAACCCGCACGCTTAGAGATGCCCATCCGCAATATCCATCGCGCGGTGGGCACGATCCTTAGCAGCCGGATCGCCAAGCGCTGGGGCGGCGCCGGATTGCCGGACGGCACGATCGAACTTGCTTTCACCGGCACGGCAGGTCAGAGTTTCGGCGCGTTTTTGGCCCCCGGCGTCACTATGCAACTGACCGGCGAAGCCAACGACTACCTGGGCAAAGGACTATCCGGCGGGCGGATTGTGGTTATCACCCCGCCCGGCTCGACGTTCGATCCCAAGGAAAATATCATCGTCGGCAACACGCTGCTCTATGGAGCCACCTCCGGCGAGGCGTTCATCAACGGCCTGGCCGGCGAACGTTTTGCCGTGCGCAACAGCGGCGCCCGCGCGGTGGTCGAAGGCCTGGGCGATCACGGCTGCGAATACATGACCGCCGGCGTGGTGGTGGTCATAGGGCGCACCGGCCGGAACTTCGCCGCCGGAATGAGCGGCGGAGTGGCATACGTGCTCGACGAAAATCAACTCTTCGACACCCTGTGCAATCTGGACATGGTCGAATTGGAGTCCATCCGGCAAGCCGAGGATCAGCGGGTCATCCGGGAACTCGTCGGCCGACATTATCAGTTGACCGGCAGCGCGCAAGCCAAACGCATTTTGGACAACTGGCGGGGAATGTCGGGAAAGTTCGTCAAGGTCATGCCCATCGACTATCGCAAGGCCCTGGAAAAAATGCGCCAACACGAGCGAGTCCGCAGCGAACAAACACCCGCCACCGAGGAAGTGTATAGAATTTAGGGATTGGAGATTAGGGATTGGAGATTAGGGATTAGGGGTGGGCAGTTTACTGCCCACTTGTACGTAAACCGCTTGCGGTTTCACGGCATATTGTAGGACGATTTTCAAAATCGTCCTACAAAAAGGAATAGCATCATGGGCAATCCAACCGGATTCATCGAATATGAACGGGTCGAAGTCGGCCATCGCCCCATCCCCGAAAGGATCAAGGACTGGTACGAGATCGACCGCCCGCTGGTCGCCCGCATCCTTACCCAGCAGGCCGCGCGGTGCATGGACTGCGGCATTCCGTATTGTCACGCGCTGGGCTGCCCGGTAAAAAACCGCATTCCCGAATTCAACGATCTGGTCTATCGCAACCGCTGGCGCGAAGCGGCCGAAAACCTGCATTCGACGAACAACTTTCCCGAGATCACCGGGCGGGTGTGTCCGGCCCCGTGCGAAGCGGCCTGCACCCTGTCGGTAAACGACGATCCGGTCACAATCAAGCATATCGAGTACCAGATTGCCGAACGGGCGTTCAAGGAAGATTGGGTAGTGCCGCTAAAGCCCAAAAGCAAGACCGGCCGGAGCGTGGCGGTGGTCGGGTCCGGACCGGCCGGTTTGGCCGCCGCCCAGCAATTGGCCCGGCTGGGCCATCAAGCGGTGATCTTTGAAAAAGACGACCGTCTGGGCGGGCTGCTGCGTTACGGCATTCCCGACTTCAAGATGGAGAAACACGTAATCGACCGCCGCTTGGAACAAATGGTTTCCGAAGGCGTGCAATGCGAGCCCAACGTCGAGGCGGGCGTAAACCTTTCCGGAACCGAGTTGCGTGCGCGTTTCGACGCCGTGGTGCTTTGCATGGGAGCCGGAAAAGCCCGGCCGCTTGGCGTGCCCGGCGCCGATCTACGCGGCGTGCACCTGGCCATGGAATATCTGACGGAGCAAAACCGCCGCGTGGCCGGCGACGCGAGCGTAAACGGCCGGCAGCCGATCATCCACGCTCATGGCAAACACGTGATCGTGGTGGGCGGCGGCGACACGGGCAGCGACTGCGTGGGCACGGCGATCCGCCAAGGCGCTTTATCCGTCAGGCAGTTGGAAATCCTACCCCGCCCGCCCGACGGCAAAAATCCCGAAACACCCTGGCCCAATTGGCCCAAAATCATGCGCACTTCTTCCTCGCAGGAAGAAGGATGCCAACGCCATTGGAGCGCACTCAGCAAGGCCCTGACGGGCACGAATGGGCAAGTCACTAATCTACAGGGCTGCGAAGTCGATTGGGTCTCCGGTCCAAAGGGCTGGGAAATGAAGGAACTGCCCGGCACCGATTTCACATTTCCCGCCGAGTTGGTGCTGGTGGCAATGGGTTTTTTGCACGTGGCGCACGAAGGCTTGATAGATCAACTCGGATTGCAACTCGACCGGCGCGGAAACGTGATCGTCGAACATTGGATGACCACCGTGCCCGGCGTATTCGCCGCCGGCGACACCGTGCGGGGCGCATCGCTTGTAGTCCACGCCATAAACCACGGCCGCCTGGCCGCCGCCGCCGTGGACAAGTGGCTGAAAACGAACGTATATCAATAATAATTCTGGGGATTGTGATATCTGGAATTCGGAGTAGAATGAATAATAAGGAGCATATATGGGCATCGACATTCCCCGGCGCTGGTCAGAACAAGGGAACTATGATCTAGAAACCGCGCGGGCAATGTTGCAGAGCGGCCGTTTTGTTTACGTTTTATTCTGCTGTCAGCAAGCGGTAGAAAAAATGCTCAAGGGAGTGATTGCAAAGACGACTGGTGAGATGCCGCCTCGAATTCATAACCTTATGTAACTGGTCAGGCGGGCCGGGCTGGAGCCCGACGCGGAACAATCGCTGCTGATGCGCGAACTTTCCGAATACTATATCCAATCGCGATACCCTGAGGAAATCGAAACCATTCTTGCTTTTGCAGGGCCTGAAATTGCTCATCATACACTTCAACGAACGGAGAAAGTCGTCGAATGGCTATTCTCAATGATCTAATCAAGGAAAAAGCCCAAGAAGCGATCCGTGTCGTAGCCCGCCGAGTCCGGGTACGAGCAGCTTATATATTCGGTTCCCGGGTTAGCGGTACTCCGGATGATCTTAGCGACATCGACGTCGCCGCATTCATCGAAGACGCAAGTCAATTCGGTTTTCAAGAAAGGGTTCGCCTTGGCGTGGACATCCGAGAACAATCCGGCGATGAAGTTGAAATCCACTTTTTTCCTGCGGAATCATTGGATCATCCCCCAACCGCCAGTTTCGCCGCCCATGTCCTCAATCGAGGCGTCCGCTTATAGTAAAAATCTGGCGGAGTCGATAGCGATAAGACCGCCGGCGACACCGTGCGGGGCGCATCGCTTGTAGTCCACGCCATAAACCACGGCCGCCTGGCCGCCGCTGCCGTGGACAAGTATCTGAAAGCGAACGCTTATCAATAGGGGCTAGGGAATAGGGATTAGGGAATAGTTTTACTTTTACCCAAGTTCCTACGTGGGACGGCACTTTTTCACTCGTCCCCACGCTCCTGAGTGGGAACGCACTTTTCCAAACCATTCATCCCCGGCCAAACGCGGCTTCAGGAACTCATTGGATGATCCCTAAAAACGAGTTATTCTTTCGGGCGTGGGTACCACGTCTCGGCAGCAAAAAATTATTCTGCATAATGCTTGACCAGCAGGTAAAAACGTATAGAATTAGCATAGAAGGAAAAAGAGTGCTTTGAGTGAAGGCCGATACGCCGCCTTCAATGGTCAGTCAACTGCGACGGACAGCTTATCACAAGGTTGACGTACCGTCTTTTCGAGAGAACTTATCGGATAATTCTACAGCATCATTTTTGCGCGGATAATATATACTGAATTTGCCTGCAAAGATGAAACGCATCTCTTTGTGAAACATCATGCAAAATGATCTGTGGATTTACATAGAAGAAGCCCGCATTTTATAATTTTATTTGCGGGCTTCTTCATTTCTTGGAACAATTCCGGAAGCCTGCGATGATTGCAGTCAGCGGCACTTGGCTGCAAGCTAAGGCTTACAAAGGGATTTGTCGCTTAGGGGGCTGGAGGACGGACGGATTTACCACAGAGGGCACGGAGGACACAGAGAGAATGAAGGAAAGGATGAAGGATGAAGGATGAGGGATGAGGGATGAGGGATGAAGGATGAAGGATGAGGGATGAAGGATGAATAAAAGCGGACAGGAGAGAGTGGGCGGTGGATGGTGGGCGGTGATTGGTGGGCAGTGGGCGGTGGACTGTGGGCAGGAAGGCACTGCTGGGCAAGCCGGCAGTGGCACCCGGGCGTTCCTTACCTTGACATGATGAATAGTCTGGTCATTTGTCCTCGGCAATGATAAAGGGCAGCAATTCTTCCGACGCCACATGATATGTCTTGCCGTGGCAGGTAGCGCCCGATGCAATCACTGTTGCACCTATACCCCGCACACCAACAGTGTATTCGTCACACACACAATGCCCCTGGGACATGTAATAAGTAATCCTCATACTGTATTCCAAATCTCGACCAGCATATCCATATACAAGTGCCTGATTCGTCTCCTGCTGTGGTGCGAGAACAGGTATCTCATGGCCTTCATTCTTGCGGTTTTCAATGTTCCAGGAAAGCCGATATGCTGGCACGGTACCAACGTTTCGCAGACGGATGTTGATTACCATTTCGCCACGTTGCGGAGGTGTTGCATCTACTTTCACATCAACAATGGGCACTTTGTTTTCCATAATAAGTGTTTTCAACTCATTCCGTGACGAAACCGGACCGAAATCTCGCCTGATGAGGGCCTTCAATTCGACAGAATCCCGAAATGTGTCGATCCAATTGCTTTTATGTTTGCTGTGTGCGAGATTGCGATGTTCGCCCAAAAGGTCAAACAACTTGCGATCCTGCGACTCGCGCACCCACGACATCTCCACATCATTCTTTCTGTTTTTTTTGGAGATATGGTAGTCGGCTTCAAGGCGATCTCGGACATACATGTAAATTGGTTTACCAGTCTTCTTGGCTTCATCATACTCAAGATGCGTGGCCGATACGTCGGGAAAGCCCGCTGGTTTTAGACTCGGCCCATAACGCTTGCATAAAACGAAAATCATTGCATCGCATTTTCGAAGATTTGCAAGGCACGTCTCGATGGAATTTCTATCAGGAAGTGGCTGAAAGTCAGAGGTCGCACTGCCCGAAAGTACGGGAACAAGACGCATATCGCGCAGAAGCTGTTCGACTTCTGCTCGAGCGTCGAGGAGATCGTAGACAGTGGAACCTACAAAGACCTTGAACATGGAAATATTGTCTTAAATGTGAGGACAACAGCGCGGCACTCTCGAAGTGTGCCACGGGCTCTACCAGTGCTTACATCGGAACTTATCAGCAGACGGCTCCTTTAGGCAAACCATGAATCATCGGCATGGGTGTCACTGCTGACTTGTTCAGCAGTGTATTTCCGGCGATTTTACTCCCCCAACTAACTGCCGTCCAC
>JBEKFZ010000080.1:0-18522 GCA_050013075.1 Thermoguttaceae bacterium
TCAGGTCCGTCGGGTAGTTGGCTTCCATGCCTATGCCTCCGTTGTGAAAAAACTGCCTAGCTTCCATCAGCGCGTATATTTACCCGCTTTTTTCTAGCTCCGCAAGACCTTTCCAAACACGTTCTAACTGCTCTCCCGTGTGGAAGATGCCCCAGTGCCGGCCAATTAGTTCGTCGACAGAGTAGCCGTGCATCCTGGCCCAAGCTCCGTTCACGAAGCGGATATGCCCGTCCAGGTCGGCCAGGGCAATGCCGTCCACGGTCTGCTCCACAACAGCCTTAAGCTCCAAGAGCTTCTCCTCCGTCTGCTTCCGCTCGGTGATGTCGCGGAAGACGCCCACAAGGCAATTCCGGCCGCCAATAGTGACATGGGTCGTGTTGATATCCGCATAGACAACTGCGCCGTCCTTGCGTAGACATGGAATGTCCTGTGCAAGACCCTTGCCTTCGTTGCAGGCCAGTCTTTCAAATTCCGCCAGGGAGTTGTGCAAAGTGTCTTTCTGGAGAATGTCCGCCACGGCCATCGTGTTCAATTCCTGCTCGGTGTACCCGAGCAGCCGGCAAAGTGCCGGATTCGGGTACTTGAGCATCTTCGTTTCAATGTCGGCCATCAGGATACCATCGGCACTTGCTTCAACGATCGCGCGGTACTTGTGTTCGGTTTCATACTTCTCCCGGTAGAGAGCGGCATGCTGCTGCCGCCAGACGAATCCCACCGCCGCTGCCACGCCAAACAGCAGGGCGCATACGAAAATGACCGTCAGCCAAAGCCACTCGCGCATCGGCGCGTACACTTCCGCGGCATCGATCTCGGCCACTAGAAACCACGGAGAATCGGGCACGGCTCGCACGGCCGCCAGCACGGGCACGCCCCGGTAGTCAACACCTTCCACAATCCCTTCGTGGCCCAGAACCGCTTTCACCGAGGGAAGGTTTGTGTTGTCAAGCGATACGCGAAGGGCAAGGGCCGTATTCTTCCGAAACTTAAGTTCATTCAGGTAGACGGCCTCGTTTCCTTCCCGATGGATCAACAGGGTTTCGGCCGTCTCGCTGGGCGTCGGCCAACGTTGGATGAAGGGGTAGAGGTAGACACTCGGGTCAATCCTCAACATCAGAACGCCGAGCGGGCGTCCGCCATCCTGTTCGTCGAGAATCGGAACGAGCAGGCGAAGGTAAATCTCCTGGGAATACTCATTTCGATGGAAGTCCTCGAAGGTCAGTTGCCCCGAACGCAGGACTTCACTGGCTTTCTGGCTCGTAGCGGAAGAGAGCGGCTCATCTGTGTCGGGAACTGAGATCCGCTTGTTGCCAGCGGCGTCGAGCAAAGCAACTCGATCATAGTGATAGCTCACCTGGAAGTGGCTGATCCAGGTCCGAAGCTCTTCTTGCAGAGGCGAGTCTTGCGGCCGCTCGATATAGCGCCGCACCAGAGCCGAGAAGGCGCTGTTCTGATAGAACATGCCGGCCTCCTCCAAACGTTCCTTCCGCCACAGCGAGAGTTCGCTCACCTTCAGATTGGCAATGGCGGCCAGTTTGTGCTCTGCCTCGGTTCGGCAACTGTCGCGCTGGCTGCGGTAGAGAAGGCCGCCTGCCGCGACGATGCCTGCGGCCAGGACGACGAAAACGAGGAGCAAAACCGGTAGGGTATGTCTGTCTTTCATGCCGTTCGACCTGCCTCCTTCGATGGCACGCAATGCAACACTCTACCAGAACCATAGCTTACAACATTATGGATTATGGCAGACCTCGCGTCTTTGGGGCCCGCGGCCCTACAATCCCTACAATCGCACGAAAGTTCCCGGCGACAAATCCGCAGTATTCTGGACAGTTGGCCCACTGCCCCTGGTCGGCGGGGAATTGACCGCAGGGCTCTTCCGATTACCGGTTCTGGAACAACGGGTGAAATGGAAGGCAAGGAGGCCCTAACAGGAAGTCAAATTCGGACAGCAAGACGACGGCCGCTTAGACGTTGCCTGCCATTGCGCATGCGTGACTGAGGAGAGCCGCACCGGGTTCTTGAGTTCCGAAAATTGTTCATTTTTCGATAGTCATTCCATTGCTCCTTGTTGAGGCCTGACTTTCCAGCCCCAATCATCCTGTTTTCCAATATTAGAAATCACTTTTTTAAAAACCCATTCTGGGGCCAGTTTGTGGATTAGAGTGTGTTGCTGTAACCGGATGAAAAACTAGTGCCCGGTGCCACGATCACGCTCGTCGTGGGCATGTGGGAAGTGCAATCAGACCACGATCATGGCCACGCAAGCGTGGACATGGCACCCGAATTTCTGACTATCTGTAAAAGAAACTGTTTAGATTAGCATGGGCTTCATCAACGGCTTGTTCGTGGTTATAGATTTTGAGCAAAAAGATAGGCGCAATGCACAAGATACTACCATTTTCGGCCTATCAGCTTCCGCTTATTGGGTGGTATGTCAATCAGCGAAATCAAACTGTATCAATTGGATATACTTTTTGCCTTATTGCGGGTATTGGCAAGGTTATTTATACTAAGTTGTTTCCCGGCCTTGCCCTGGGCCACCATGTTGGGGCGGCAGTTTAACTGCCGCCCCAACATGGTGAAATAGTCAAGATATACCGCACATCGAGGAGACCTAGTTTCATGACGATGGATAAAAGTCTTAAGGTACGGCTGGGATTGGTTCGCGCCCGCAGCGTGCTTACCCGGGCCGAGCGAATCCAGCGGCTCAAAACGGCCGACCGTTGGCAGGAGGGCGACGATCCTTTTGGCCTGCCTAAAGTCCGCGTGTTTAAGCTGACCATGAAGAAAAAGAAAAAGAAGAAAGAAGAGGAAGGAGCAGAGGGCGCCGAAGGGGCTGCCGCAGCTCCAGCCGCTGCCGCCGCCGAACCGGCCAAGCCGACCAAGCCGGCCAAAAAAGAATCATCCAAGAAGTAATCCAAGGAGGCATCCGGGCGGATGGAATAGTTTATTTTCCCCCGGGTGTATTCCCCCGGCGCTATTGAGTCTCAGGTAATGAATGTCGTATGAGAAATCAGAGCCGGGGCGTGTCGCCCCGGCAACTCCGGGCCGGCACGGCCCGGCTCTGAGGAGAAAACACGACATTATTTATCTGACACCCAATAAATACCTGGTTTTTTTCAACGGTCAGCTACCCCCTATCCTCTAATCTCTAATCCCTATCACCTAGGTTTATGATCTGCGTCAGCATAGGCCGCGGCCGTCATCGACACGTGATTGCGGAACATCGACACCTGGTCGAGCAAGGCGCTCGACTGGTGGAGTTGCGTTTGGATTACATCAACGGCGAAGTGAACGTGAAACGCCTGGTGGCCGATCGGCCCTGTCCGGTGCTTATAACCTGCCGCCGCATGGCCGACGGGGGCAAGTTTTCCGGTTCCGAGGAACAACGCCAATTGTTGTTGCGCACGGCCATCACCGAAGGCGTGGAGTACGTCGATCTTGATTACGACATTGCCGGCATGATCCCGCGTTTCGGCCGGAGCAAGCGTATCGTAAGCATGCACGACTTTCGCAAAACTCCGGAAAACCTGGAGGAAATCCATCGCCGCCTTTGCGGCCTGGACCCGGACATCGTGAAAATCGCCGTCATGGCCAACCATCCGCACGACAACCTGCGGGTGCTCGATATGATCCGGCAAAGCGAAGTGCCGACCATCGGCGTTTGCATGGGCGACATCGGCATACCGTCGCGGATCCTGGCCGGCAAATTCGGCGCTCCGATCACATTTGCCACGTTTCATCACGAGCGGGCGATGGCGCCCGGCCAGCTCACCTTCCAGCAGATGATGGAAGTATACAACTACGACAAGATCGACGCCAATACGGAGGTTTACGGCGTAGCGGCCGATCCCATCGGGCACAGTCTGAGCCCCTTGATTCACAACGCGGCCTTTCAGCATTACGGGATGAACAAGGTTTACATTCCCTTCCGCGTGCCGCGCGAGGATTTATCGCGGTTTATCGACGAAGCCCCACAACTCGGCATCCGCGGCCTGAGCATCACGATTCCTCACAAGGAAGACGTTATAAAGAAGCTTACCGAAGTTGACGCCTCTGTGCGCGGCATCGGGGCCGCGAATACGGTGGTTTTCGAGGGCCAAAAACGGCTCGGTTACAACACCGACCATCACGCGGCCATGAGCAGTTTGGAGGATGTCCTGCGCGCGGACAACCCCCAGGAAAAAAGGGAAAATCCACTTCAAGGCAAGTCCGCACTGGTGCTCGGCGCCGGCGGCGTGGGCAAAGCGATCATTTACGGACTGAGCCGCCGCGGCGTGCAAGTGGTGGTTTCCGACGGCGTGTTGCACCAAGCAGCGACCTTGGCGAAAAACTTTAATTGCCGTTCCGTCGACTGGGGCGCCCGGCATACTGTTACCGCCGATTTGCTGTTTAACTGCACGCCCGTGGGCATGCATCCGAACGTGGACGAAACACCTTTCGACAAGCACCATTTGCGCCCCTCGATGATTGTTTTCGATGTGGTTTACAATCCCGAAAACACGCTTTTGGTAAAAGAGGCCCGCGGCCGGAACTGCACCGTAATAACCGGCATTGACATGTTCGTGCGCCAGGCCTGCCTGCAATTCAAAATTTTCACCGGCCGGGACGGTCCGGCCGAAGTGATGCGCGAAACCATTCGCCGGGCGATTGGAGCGGCAAAGTATTGATGATTCTCACGCTTATCGGTTATCGAGCGACCGGCAAAACCACGCTGGCTGAACTTTTGGCCGGCCGATTGGGATGGCAGTGGGTCGACGCCGACGTGGAGATCGAGCGGCTCTCGGGCAAGACCATCGCCCGAATCTTTGCCGAAGACGGCGAGCCGGCATTTCGCGATTTGGAAGCCCAAGTCATCGCCGAAATATGCCGCCGCGATCGGCTCGTGCTGGCCGCGGGCGGCGGAGCGCCAATGCGCGAAGAAAATCGGCGAACAATGCGGCAAAGCGGCAAAGTGGTGTGGCTGACTGCCCGGCCGGAAATCATTCTAAAGCGCATGTCCGGCGACGCCGCCACTCCGGAGCGACGTCCCAGTCTTACTGGCCACACCCCTTTGGAAGAGATAGTTCAACTGCTTGCCCGGCGGGAGCCGATGTATCGTGAGACGGCCGATTTCACCGTCGACACCGAAAATCGCACCCCCCAGGAATTAACCGCGGAAATCCTGAACAGCCTTGATTTGCTAAAAGTGTAAACTATTAATACTCATATAGATAAGGGATCATTCGTTTAGCCCGGTGGGCACCATGCGCAGCATGGTCGCGACCGGTGCAATAGGCCGGAGTCTCCGGGCACAAGTGCCCGGGCTAAACAATTCAATTGCATCGTTTTCCAGTTCCCACGCTCCTATATGGGAACGGGTTTTTCTTAGCGGATGGAGTTTCGCCCGTGAATTGGATTCCCGCCATCCCCATGGAAGTCCGCCTGATCTTGCTGTTTGCGGCCGGGACGGCGTTTGGAGCCTTGGCGAACCTGGCCGTGTATGGCTTGGCATGGAATCCGCGCCCCATTAGTCCGTGGATGCGGCCCCATCCGTCCGCGCCTGCCCGGCGTTGGTCCGACCGCCTGCCGATCTTCGGTTGGCTGGGATTGCGGCGCGAGGCGCCTTTACATGGTTCAGGATTCTGGATCCGCCCGCTGCTGGTGGAATTGCTTTGCGGCTTGGGACTGGCCGGGCTTTATTATTGGGAAATCGGCATGTGCGCGCTATTTCCCGCCGACATCTCCCGCTTTCCAAATCCCGCCTTGCCGCCGGAGTGGCCTTCCATATTACATGAGCAGTATGTGGCACACGCGGTTCTAATCTGGCTAATGCTCGCGGCATCGCTTATCGACGCCGATGAAAAGATCATTCCCGACGCCGTAACCAGGCCGGGCACGCTTGCCGGATTATTTCTGGCCGCTTTATGGCCGCGGTCGTTGCTTCCCGACGTGAGTCAGCTTCTTACGGGCGGATGGAATTTTGACTTTCTCTGCATCACTTCTCCCAACTCATGGCCGGCCTGGCTCGGCGGGTCGCCCAACGGCGGATCGCTGGCCATTGCCCTGGCCTGTTGGGTACTGTGGTGCCTGGCTATCTTGCCGCGGACCTGGTACGCCGGCCACGGCCGGCTAAGGGCCTTGGGGCTGTGTTGGACGCGGATTGTGCGCCACCGCGACACTTACCGGGTATTGTGCATGGGCGCGGTTGGAGCAGTGCTGATCGCGGGCGTCTGGCGGCACGGCGGCGACAACTGGAGGGCGCTTTTTAGCGCATTGGCCGGCATGGCCGCGGGCGGAGGAATTATTTGGTCCGTCCGCATCATCGGCCGCGGAGTGTTGAATCAAGAGGCGATGGGCTTCGGCGACGTGACGCTGATGTGCATGATCGGGGCGTTTATGGGCTGGCAAGCCTGTTTGATCGTATTTTTCCTGGCTCCATTTGCCGCGCTGGTCGTAGGATTGTTGCGATATTTTTTCCTCCGCGACAGGGAAATCCCTTACGGTCCATTTCTATGCCTGGCGGCGCTGGTTGTTATTCTTTACTGGGCCCCGATCTGGGACTGGGCCCGGGAGATCTTTGCCCTGGGCTGGTTTGTGGCCCTGGCCATGCTCGCCTGCCTGGCGATAATGGGCCCGCTCTTGTTTTTGCTGCGAATGTTTTTCAATTTCATCCACGCGCTGCGCGATTGATGCACTGATTTCAGCGGTCAGTTTGTTCTTGGGCACGGGCCGACAAGTCGTCGAAACTCCTTGCGTAACGATCGTTGACGCGGGCGAGATGTTCCCGGATGGCATTGACCTGGTCTGGATTTGCCCGTAAAAGTTCCACCACGTCGCTTTCGTCGCGTGCGCGTCCGGCGGCGAGTTTTAATTCAATCAGGCCGTTTAAACCTATATAGTTCAATCGTCCTGGTTGGGCGCCCAAGCGTGAAGGATGCGGAATTGTGGTCGGGGCTGGATTGGACCGGGTTCCCGGCGTCGCGCCTTCCGGTAAAATGTCGATGCCAACGTCCGTTTCCTTGTGACGGAGCTTGGGCCAGATTCCGGCGGAAGCGGGCAGGACCTCGAAACCGCCCATGCTCGCCACGCGCAGCAGTTCCTCGATTCGCGCGGCGGGCACAACGATGTCCACGTCTTGGGTGACCCGTCCCAGATATCCGTGCCGCCAAACCGCCCAGCCGCCCGCCACAACGGCCTCGCAGCCGGTGGTCTTCAGTAAATGATCCAATGCGCGAATAACTCGCCCATAACGACCCGGCAAATCCTGCGGATTAAACATGGTATCCTTCCCGGCGCGCAGTGCGTCGGCCAATTCGAGTTGTGCGACAAGCAGGTCGGATGCAACTATCGATGCCATAAGCGCTTTCTATTATTTCTCCGCCACGCGCCACAATTTTATCGGCCTAGCAATGACACGTCAAGTGACGCATTCGCGGCCGAATTTTATTATATAGTCATTTTCTCTTGATTGTCTGCCGTTTGTTTTTCGCCATATCGGCGGCGTAACCTTCGAGTCCCAATTGCCGAATCCGGCAAATACAGGCCGCGCGATCGGAACGGAAAATGAATCCGAATATTTTTGATATCCAGTTGTTGAATTTACGGCATTCGCTTGGGTTTTGAAAATCCTTGCAATCGGCGCAGGATGCAAATTGATTGGTTTTGCAGCAATTGCGCACGCCGCACCAGGTTGCCTTGTCGTTTTCCCGGCAGCCCGGACACCTGCCGCGGAGATACGCCCGGCAAGCCCCGCAATACAGGCCGCAGCAGGCAACCAGCCCGGCGTCGGCGACAATGTCTTTCATTGTTTTTCTCCTTGACCGATATCTTCGTCTTGAATATAGGCTTTTTCCCGGTAAAAGGAGGCTGCGATAACAAACAGCACGGCTGTGACGAGCATAGTGATGGTGAAAAACCAATAGTAGCTTGCACCCGGCAGTTTGCTGGTGCCGTCCGGTTTTTCGATAAAGAAATTTACGGCCGAGGTGAACGAGTTTCCCACGGTCTGCGAGAGCAAAAACAATCCCATGACCAAGGACTTCAACTTTTTCGGCGCTTGAGTGTACGCGAATTCCAAACCGGTGATGGAAACCATTATCTCCGCGATGGAAATCGTGGAAAGAGTTAACAGTTGCCAATAGACCGAAGTACGAGTCTTGTCCTGAATGCCTTGTTCGATCCAGGCCGATAAGGCGAATGAAAGCGCGCAAATAAACATGCCTATGGAAATCTTTCTCAAGTAAGTCATCCGAAAAACTTTGTTCATGGCGGGATATATCACGTAGCCGAATAATGGTATCAGCACGAGAATTAAAAGCGAATTCACCACCTGAACCTGGTTTTGATCCATTTCCCAATCGGCCAGACCTTTTACGAACGTCCATCCCGCGCCGACCATTTTATCTTCCAAGGATCGCACCCACTCGAAATTGAGCACATGCCGATCCATCGATTTTGCCTGCAGGACCCAAGAAGAAAAAGTTTGATTGTACAGAGCCCAAAACATGGCAATAAACACTAAAAAAATCACTCCCAATTTGACGATAACCTGCAAGCCCTCTTTACTAAAAATGTCTTTAATGAACTGCCCTCCGCTGGGTGGAATGTGCACGAATTTTTTCCGGCCAAGCCAGAAAATAAACGTGGCGGTAATCATTAAAACACCCGGTACACCGAAGGCGACGCGCGGTCCGTAATGTTTCAAGAGAACGGGTGTGAGGAGCACGGAGAACAAGGAGCCGAAATTAATTGAAAAGTAAAACCATCCAAAGACTTTTTCCAGGAGATGTTGATTGCTTGAGCCGAACTGATCGCCCACGTTCGCCGAGACGCAGGATTTTATCCCCCCCGATCCCAAGGCAATCAGGGACAGCCCTAAAAACAATCCCAAGCGCGTTTGATCCGCCGCCAGGGCAACACATCCAAAACAATAGACAAACGAAAGATAAAAAATTGTTCGATATTTTCCCCATAAAGCGTCGGCAATGATGGCGCCAATAAAAGGGAAAAAATATACGCCCGCGACAAACAAGTGATAAGTGGACTTGGCCCTCTCGGGCGACATGACTGCAAGATGACCCGACAAATCGAGTAATCGCTCGGTCATATAAGTGACCAAGATGGTGTTCATTCCATAAAAGCAAAAGCGTTCGGCGGCCTCGTTGCCAATGATGTACGGGACGCCGGGCGGCATCTTGTCGGTGGCGATAGGGGCCGTGAGATAGGCGGTTTTGCTCATTTAGCAACACCTTTAGCTTAGTTGATATAGACCGGTAAGGTGCCTATTTTAGATTCTATTGAGGTAAAATGGGTAGTTTTGGGATTAAGAAACCCAAGTGCATACTTAGCTCCGCTTTACTTACGACTTTCCCGCCCATGTGACGTAAGAAATTTTTCCGAAACTTGTGATTTAGTCCGGTGTTTAACTAGTAGTAGCGTACCAGCCATAAAAGGGCAAGAGACGTGGGTTTTTTACTGGCTGAAAGGTTCTATGTTTTTCAGATAATTAGTCCGTGACAACCGGTAACGTCGGGATCGCTTCATCCCCCCGTCAGGCGAGTCTCGAAACATCACCCGGTTTAAACGGACCTATTTTGGCGGAAAGAGGACTCTATTGTTCCTCTTTCCGCTTTTTTTTGTCGGTTGAAATAATTAGATATGGGTGCCATACTGTATAACTCGGACAACAACCCGCGGCATAAGTGCCGCGGCTATTGAATGTCATGTAATAAATGTCGTGTTCATTGTTTAGCCCGGTCGCTTGCGACCGGTGTTTTTGGCAATGTTTCACGACATTCATTACCCGAGGCCCAATAAACGGTTGATTGGGCGTTATTTTAGACAAAATAGATATTTTGACTGGGAGACTCGGCGTGCAAAGGTTCATGTTACGGTCGAAAATACATCGGGCCACGCTAACGGGCACCGATCTGGATTACGAGGGCAGCATAGCCATCGACCGGGAAATTATGGACGCGGCCAACATATTGCCCGGCGAACAGGTCCATGTGCTGAACCTTTATAACGGCCAACGGCTTATAACTTACGCCATCGAGGCCCCGGCCGGATCGGGCACCATGCTCCTGAACGGGCCGGCCGCCCGGCTGGGATCGCCCGGCGACATTGTCATCGTACTGGCTTATTGCACAGTCTCCGATGAGGAAGCCCGAAAGATCAAGCCCATAGTCGTGCGATTGGATGCCAAAAATCGGATTGTTTCTTAGTGGGCAGTGGGCAGTGAGGGGTGGGCAGTTTACTGCCCACTTGAATGTGAACGTATTCGCGAAACCGCAAGCGGTTTCATTCCGGTTCCATATTTTCCATTCTGCGTTCTGAATTCTGCCTTCGGCCTTAAAAAGTGCTAGAATTTCATCATGGAATCGAGCATTTTTCAACAGTTGGGGATTTCCGTGCTGTTGGGCCTGTTGGTGGGTTTGCAGCGCGAACATGCCGCCTCGGGCATTGCCGGAATGCGGACCTTCCCCTTGATTACGGTGCTGGGAACGCTTTCGGCATTACTGGCCTACTCCTTGGGCGCGTGGGTGGTTCCCGCCGCGATGTTGGGGGTTGTGGCCGTGATTATGGCCGGCCATTTGCCTCAACTCCGCCAGGCGGAACCCCATACCGGAACAACCACCGACGTGGCTATGCTGGTGATGTTCGCCGTCGGGGCGTACCTGGCCGTCGGTCCGATGGTCGTGGCCGTGGCCGTGGGCGGAGGCGTGGCCGTTTTGCTGCAATTCAAAGGCGAACTGCACGGCATCGCCAAAAAACTGGGCGACGAGGACCTGCGGGCGATAATGCAATTCGTGCTTATAAGCTGCATTATCCTGCCGGTGTTGTCCGATCAAAACTTCGGACCCTCGAAATTCCTGGGACTGGCCAAACACGAACTGGACGTATTCAATCCATTTGAAACATGGTTGATGGTCGTGCTCATCGTGGGCATGAGCCTGGGCGGATACATCGTTTATAAATTCTTCGGCGGCAACGCGGGAATCCTGCTGGGCGGAGTTCTGGGCGGGGCCATTTCCAGCACCGCCACCACGGTGAGCTATTCCCAGCAGGCAAAAGACAATTTCATCGACCGGCGCGTGGCGGCCATTGTGATTATGGTCGCCTCGACGGTTTCCTATGTCAGGGTGTTGATTGCGGTGCTGGTCGTATCGCCCGACTTTTTGCCTAAAGTCAGCTCTCCGGTGGGCATTTTGATGGGCCTGACGTTCCTGCCGGCGGCGATAATTTGGTTGTGCAATCGCAAGCACCCTAAGCCCATGCCCGAACAAAAAAATCCCACGCAGATGAAATCGGCCTTGGTTTTCGGGGCTATGTACGTGGGCGTGCTGTTTGCACTGGCCGCGGCCAAGCAATTCATCGGCGGCGGAGGATTGTATATGGTGGCCGGACTGTCCGGACTGACCGAAATGGACGCCATCACCCTTTCCACTGCGCGGATGTCGCTGACGGACCAAACGATCATGGCGACCGTGGGCTGGCGATTGATCGTCGTGGCCGCCATGGCCAACATGGTATCGAAATCGATGCTCGCCGGTCTGTTGGGAGGCCGGGATTTATTAAAGCAAATCCTCATTCTGTTCGCCATTCCACTGGCCGGAGGCGCGGCAATACTGATATTGCAGTAAATTGGTTAGATTGTTCGTCTCCCGGCAAAATGATATAATAAAATTATCTAAATGGCTTGCATGAGTTCTCGGAGTATATATAGTGACCACAAAAGAAGCCTTGGAACAGATCCTAGTGGAACTGCCCGAAAATCGCTTGGGCGAGGTCGTCGATTTCGCCAGATTTTTAAGTACACAAGGCGAGAGCGAGGCTTGGCGGCAATTCGGCCAATCACAATTGGCCAAGGCATACGGCAGCGACGAGCCGGAATACAACGAAGCAGATATTAAACCGGAGCTTAATCAATGAAGCCCGGCGACGTGGTCTTGATACGTTTGCTGCAATTCTCGATCTCTGAACTTCCCAAGATCACTACCCGATTCCCTTTTCCAGCCCCCTTTTATTTCCTTTCCCTGGTCTGGACGCATACCGGGAAAATGGTAAGATGGGGGATCGGGTGTTAGTTACAAGCTGGTTTGGGGATAGGTATGGGGATCGCTGTATGGTCAAAAAAGACGAAGCCATTGAAGTCGAGGGTACTGTGACTGAAGCGCTGGCCAATACCCGATTTCGGGTGCAATTGGAGAGCGGCCACACGGTAATCGCCCATGTGGCTGGAAAGATGCGAAAGAATTTCATCCGTATTGTGCCCGGCGATAAAGTCCGGGTAGAGCTGTCCCCTTATGATCTGAGCAAAGGTCGAATCACATTCCGCGAGCGTTAATGCCAATCCATCCTACTTTTCCATACCAAAGGGGTATGGGAATACTCTTTTAGCCCCCCCTCTTGGTTGTAGAATCTGCTCCATCCGATACGGCTTTCTTTTTTTTTGAAAACCAAGATTCTAAAATTACCGGCGAATTAAATCTAACAACCAATAGTTTTTTAACGTAAAATTGCTAACTTCCGGAAATATAAGTGTCTTAACTCGTAAAAACTAACCCAAGGTATCCAAAGGAGAAACGCCTGTGAAGAAGATTTTTTATCCGATGTTCTATGCCATCCTGGTGTTGAGCGCCCTGAGCATGGCTTTGCCCATGAGTGCGGCCGCCGATCTGAAACAGGTTGTTACCGTATCGTTTTCGGGTTATAGCGAACTAAAGGCCGACGTGGAGGCGATCGGCAAGCTTGCCGGCAGGCCCGAACTTGCCCAGATGGCGGAAGGCATGTTAGCCATGGTAACCCAGGGCAAAGGTCTGGCCGGGTTAGATAAAGAACAGCCTTTAGGCTTGGTCTTGCTAAACGACGGAAGCGAAGAATTCACAGCCTACGCTTTTCTCCCCATCAGCGATTTGGCGCCTTTGATGGAGCTGATGAAAAACCCCGCGACGGGCGAAAGTCCGAAGGCCGAAGACGGCGTGTATGAGGTACAACTTGGCCCGGAAAACGTGTATGTCACGCAAAAGGGCAAATGGACGTACATTGTCCAGAAAAAAGAAACTTTCGCCGCCGTGTCGAACGATCCGGCGAGTTTGCTGGGCGATATGCCCAAAAAATATCTATTGGCCGCGCGGGCGTCGGTAAAGAATATACCCGATTCGCTGAAGCAACAATGGCTCTCTGTTTTGCCCATGCTCGCGCAAGCCTCGATGCAGCCCGAGATGATGAAGCAGAATATCGAGCAGATCGAAACCTTGTCCAAGGAATTGGACGAAGTGATGCTGGGCGTAACCCTTGATCGGCAAACCAGCAGTGCCTATCTGGATGTGGAACTGACCGCCAAACCGGGCACCAACCTGGCCGCGCAACTAGCGGCCGTCAAGCCGGGTAAAACCGATTTCGCCGGGCTTAAACTCCCCGGCGCCGCCGTTACCGTCAACGCCACCTCCACTTGTACCGACGAAGACGTCGCCCGCGCAAAAAAAACCTTGGATATTATCCGCGCCTCGGCCCAGGACGGACTAAAAGAGCAAGACCTTCCCAAGGATCAACTCGATTTGGCCTCGGACGTGCTCAACCAATTGTTTGACGTGGCGATTAAAACCATCGAACTGAAGAAAACCGATTACGGCGCGGTCTTGGTGTTGGAACCCAATGCGATAACCCTGGCGGCAGGCAGCATCGTGGCCGACGGTACGAAACTCGAAGACATCCTCAAGAAACTCTACGCCGAGGCCGAGAAAAACGATCCCGACGCGGCGAAACTCGTTAAACTCAACGCGGAAACCTATAAAGACATCCGCTTTCATACCTTTTCCATGCCCACTCCCGATCCGAAGTTGGCCGCTCTGACTGGCGACACGCTCGACGTTGTCCTGGGCATAGGCGACAAGCAGGTATTTGTTGCCGCCGGACGCGATGCCGTTAAAACGCTTAAAGAAGCCATCGACAAGTCGCTAAGCGAGGCCGGCAAGGAAATCCCCTCCTCTGAGATCGTTGTGTCGGCCCTGAAAATCGCCAAGTTCGTTTCCGCCGTTGCCGACGACAACCAGTCCAAGGCCGTGGCCGACAAAATGGCGGACACTTTGGAAAAATCAGGAGGCAAGGATCACCTGACCATCATTTCGCAACCCATTACAAACGGCGCACGCGTCAGGCTGGAATTGGAGGAAGGAATTTTAAAAGCCCTGGGCGGAATAGAACCGGGCATGGGCGGGTAATACTGATCCGGCATCCTCGGAAATATACTAGAACTTATTCTAAAACCGGTCGTCATTCTGAGCGAAGCGAAGAATCTAGCCTTTATTATCAAGATCCTTCGCCGACCAACGCTGCGCGTCGGTGCCCGTCAGGATGACAAACATGGGTATTTGGACAGGCTCTTATTTAGCCCCGGGTGAATACACCCGGGGTTTTGTTTTCAATATCGGGCGTTTCTTCTTCCCCAAAGCGAAACAGCGCCGCAAGGGCCAGCCCGGTGAAATAGACTATGCCCGCCGACCAAACCACGTCGCTGGCGAAGTGCGAGCCGGCCACGATTCGGGCCAAACCCATGATCGTCCCGCCCGCCAGCCCAAGGGCGAAAAACATTTTTGCCAGGCGGCGGCGTTTGCGATAGAGCACGAATCCAGGGGCCATCAGGTAAAAGCCCATCGAGGCGTGGCCCGATGGAAACGAAGCCCCTTCGCTCCCGTTGCCTATCGCTCCGACCCGCACGTATTTATCCGTACCGCTAAAGGGAATTGTGTCGTGCGGACGCGGCCGGCCCCAAAACGGTTTCAATATGCCGTTTATCAGCAAGCCCGGGCCAAGGGCAAGCAAAAGGGCAAAAAACAATCCGGCGTCCCGGTACGGTTTTAGCTTTGCCCACAAAAAACTAGACAAAAAGACCAGCAATCCGCCCGCGCCAATAATCCAAGCCGGATAAACGCCTAAATTGTACAGCGATTTCCAAGGCTCGGCGATCCTAAGCGGCCAGTGCGAATCCGATTTCGTGGAATAACTTTGGTCCACGAAAAACGGCTGGGAAAGCAGATAATCCACATCGGTGATCCAAAAAATCATCGTCGCCAAAACCAGCGCCGCCAGCGGAATCCACACGTGCGGGGTCTTGATTACATACTTGACGATTCCGCCCGGGAGACGAAATAAATTACCCAATCCCTTCTCCGCTGGTGCCGCGTCGGGCGACTCCAAAGCGTTCCGCTGATCGGACGGATATTTACATTCTTTAAGGATCATGAAAGTTGTCAGTAATCAGTTTTCAGTAATCAGCTATCAGTTGTCAGTAACTACTTTGAATCTGCCCAAAATTTAAACTCCAACCTCTAGCCCCCAGCCCCTCGTAAAACCTCCAGCCTCCAGTCTATAGCCTCCAGCCTTTGGTAAACGGTATTTTTTATCGGCTAAAGGGCTAAAAAGCCAGACCGATTTATGTAAATGCCCACCACGCAATTTTCCCAGATTGTTTATATTGCAATAAAAGCGTCAGGGAACGTTGTTGATGTTTGAAAAACGTACTTATAAGCTAGCATTATAGGACAAATACTGCGAAAGGTTGCGATACGCTCTAACTGTATTTCCTTAAAGGCATTGACTATCCATTATTCTCAATATAGATTGCCCATTCGCTGTCTGAGAAGGCGGCCTTGCGAATAGTTGCCTATCTAGTCGGAGCTTTCGACGGGTCGGAGAATGGAAAATGAAAGGTCTTCTCGTCAGTTTCTGCAATGTTTCGCCATTTGATTTCATACTCGGCGCCTATGAATTTGAAAATGACAATTTTCAATGGATCAAAATGGATCCATTGGTGACTAATTGCATAGGCGCCACTGGAATCGCAATCGCAAAGGGCCATTACTGGGTTGTGTGGCAAGGCAGGGGCTCCAGTATTATCAAATTGGACGCGAATTTCAAAGCGACGGCCGTTTATCCATTGCCGATCTCACGGGACGTACATTCCATCTTGCCGTACGACGGCGGATTCCTGGTTGCCGACACGTTTCGAAATTGCGTCAACCTTGCCAGAGTATCGGAGAATGATTCCACAATCGTCGAGTCCGAGTTCTGGCGGCAATGCAATTCCGTTGATAAGGATGAGATACACTTAAATTCAGTTTGTAATCTCAATGGAGAAACATACATATCATGCTTTGGCGATAAGCCGGCGGATGGTTGGCAATCAAGCCGGATGGGGAAAATAATCAATATCAACACGGGCGAGGTCGTATGCGACCGGCTCGAGCATCCACACACGCTGTTTTCTTGGCGCGGCGGCATCTATTGGCTCGAATCAAAAACCGGTCTGTTGCATAAGTACACTCCGGGCGGAAAGCATGAAGTGCTGATGCAGTTGGACGGATATGTTCGCGGGCTGGTATTTGACGACGATTTTATATACATCGGCGCGAGTGCCTTGAGGCGCTTCTCCCGCAGTACGGGAACGTTAAACAATATCGCTTCCGACAAACCGGACGACTTTCACTGCTGGATCTATCGCGTATCGCAAAGAACCGGGAAGATCGAGCGCCGCAATCTGACCAGTTATGGAGCGGAAATATACGACTTATTTCTAGTGCCTAACATGCCTTTGGAAATGTCCGGTTCCTCCAACGGATATGCTTCGGCCGAGCGATTGTGGCGTATCGAAGACGATTTCCGCGCACGTGAGCAGAAATTGCAGCAAAGCTTACATGCATACGAGGAGGAATTGCGCCAATGTAAGCTTAAACTGGAAGAATTGGGCAGAGAACATGAACTTGTTCAGGCGGAATTAGAGAGCCTTCGAAGATCGACTTGGGTACGCATCCGTACAACCGTCGGCATATTAGTTCACAAATTATTGCGATAGTTATCCGACAACTGGCGCCTTTTTCCTTCGAGGCCGTCCATGAAAGGAAACACAAAATAATGACTGACACCTTTCTGACACCTTTTCCGATCTATTTCCCCCGAGGAGCGGACGGCTGTTTGCTTCTGTACAGCCAATAGAAGCCCAGGGGGACGCCCACGAAGAAGAACGGGTTCAGCAATCCGGTGATTAAAACCACTTCCGGAACGGGAGTGGTCTCGGAGTTTATATTTCTTACCACGCATCCCACGGCCGCGCTGGCGCAGAACGCCAGGATGCCGATTGCAATGGTAATGATCCCGGCGAGGTTGAACCAGGAAGGCGATCGAGGATGAATCGCGGCTTTATACCCGAAAATCAACAAACTTATCGCCACGGCGATCGTTCCGGGAAAGAAAAGCCACTTGGCGGCGAGGATAATCCCATTTTCGTAGTCGCTGGATTTCGTGAAATACTTCACCGCCTCGTTAACGCCGAAGGACGTCAACCAGCCCATTACGACCAGAAATACTCCGATGCCGACGAGCCAGATAGAGAATCGGGGGAAGTTTATCGGTTGCCGCTCATCGCCCGAAGGGGCTTTTTCCGTCTCGACTTTAAACAACTCCATTAACACGTAAACGATGACTGCCAGCAGGAAAGAAACGTAAAGTTCGATATATAGGACCTTCATGTCCATGTGCACATCTCCTGATATGAAGAATTATCCATTTCCCCTTTTTTTCATATCGACTTATTTTATTGGATAGTTGTCCGATTATCAATAAGGCTTAGAGTCTATGGCCAAACGAGATTTTTAATGGATAACAATATCATGAAATGCCCTCACCCTAACCCTCTCCCAAAAGGAGAGGGGACTTTTGGGATAGGCTCTTAATCCCACCACCACTGACCGGGGGCCAGATTGATATTGGTTTCCTGGCGAATTTTGGCGACTTTGCCCTTTTCATCGGCCAGGAGTTTATCCGATTCCAGGGCCTTTTGGGGTTGGATTTCCACGCCGCCGCCGATGGGCGTCAGCAGGCGGCCGCTTTTTATAACGGCGTTAACGGTGCTTTCCACGGTCTTGGGAATATCGTATGTTTCGACGGGGAAAGCGTTTTCGTCGCCGAGAAACTCCATTTTCCAACCGGCTTTGGTGTAATAGTCCTGCTGTTGGATGAAGGCCGCGGCAATGGCAATGTCGATGAGGTTTCTGAGATCGGCGTAAACGGGCGCTCGATCGGCCAGTTCCGGATATATTTTAGTGAAACCGATGACAAAGGCCTGGCTGGCCTTGTTTATGCCGGCGACCTGCCGTTCTCCGCCGGAGGAAACCAGTTCGTTTTCGCCCACCAGTTTCACGCCGTCGCCGACGAGTTCCATGGCTAAAGTGTCAGTGCTCACCCGGACGCATTGATAATCGGGCGTGAAGAACCAGCGCTGCAGGGCATTGCGGCTGACGTCGCTCGCACTGGCCCGATCCACGTAACTGACCAGTTTAACGGGCGGACGTTCCAAACCGATGCCGATCAGTTTCATGCGATAATCGGCTTCGACCATCACCTGGGCGAAGTGGGTTTTGGGCGAAACTCCGTTAACGCTGATGTTGTGCATTCCCAGACTGGTCCGGAGTCCTTGCACAATGAAAGGAATTTGATTGGGACTGCTGAGTACCGAACCGGTCGAGCGGAGGAATTGCTGCATGGCGG